>JAVEQI010000024.1:0-50106 GCA_034007745.1 Desulfobacterium sp. | reverse complement strand
CACGGAAGTTAAGATCTCCAGCGCCGATGGTACTGCAGGGGAGTCTCTGTGGGAGAGTAGGACGCCGCCGGATTATCTTTATACAAAGCCCCGATCATGGAAACATGGCCGGGGCTTTTTTTGTTGGAATTTACTTCGGTTATTGTTTTCCGCTTATCCGCAAGGGGAATCCCTGGATAATGAATCACGAGCTGCGCATGGAAAGAGAGATTCGTTTGCGCTGGATATCCACCTCAAGGACTGTGACCAATACCTGTTGGCGAACCTTTACAACCTCGTTGGGGTCTTTGATATATCGGTCGGCAAGCTCGCTTATGTGAACCAACCCGTCCTGGTGGACTCCGATGTCCACAAAGGCGCCAAAGGCCGTGACATTGGTCACAAGACCCGGTACCCGCATGCCGGGAACAAGGTCTTTGATTTCGTGGATGGTGTCGTCAAACTTGAAGGGCTTGAAGGTTTCCCTTGGATCCCTGCCGGGCCTTGCAAGCTCGGCTGCTATATCTTTGAGGGTCTCCATTCCGATTGTGCCGGTCACTATATAGGGGGATAGATCTATGCCCTTGATCAGGGATTCCGCCCCCACGAGGGCCTCAACGGTATGACCGTTGTCCTTTGCCATGGATTCCACAATGGAGTAGGATTCCGGATGGATGCCGCTTCTGTCAAGGGGGTTTTTACCGTCGGAGATTCTTAAAAAACCTGCTGACTGCTCAAACGCCCTGGGACCAAGGCGGGGAACCTTTAAAAGTTCACGGCGGGTTGAAAAGGGGCCGTTCTCATTCCTGTAATTTACTATGTTGGCAGCAATGGTGGGGTTAAGGCCGGCAACGTGGGTGAGAAGGGCTGCACTTGCCGTATTCACTTCGACTCCGACCCGGTTGACGCATAGGGAAATCACATCATCCAATGCCTTTTGGAGCTCTTTTTGATCCACATCGTGCTGGTACTGGCCAACCCCAATGGATTTCGGATCAATCTTTACAAGCTCGGCCAGGGGATCCATGAGGCGGCGGCCGATGGAGACGGCCCCCCGAACCGTAATATCCTGGTCCGGGAATTCGGCCCTTGCTATTTCCGATGCCGAATAAATAGAGGCACCGCTCTCGTCTACCATGATCGTCTGGGCCTTCTTGTCAAGGCCTGAAAGCCTGATAAAGGCCTCGGTTTCTCTTCCTGCCGTACCGTTGCCGATGGCGACGGCCTCGACTTTATATTTTTTAATCAGCCCTTCAAGGGTCTTTGCGGCCTTGTCAGAGTCTGAAAACGGATAGATCACCCCATGGTAAACAAGAGTTCCCTGGCGGTCGAGGCACACTATCTTACACCCGGTCCTGAACCCGGGATCAATTGCCAAAATCCTTTTCTGACCGAGGGGGGGAAAGAGGAGAAGCTCCCGGATGTTTCCTGCAAACACCTGTATGGAATCCTGGTCTGCCCTCTGTTTGAGGTTTGCCATGGTCTCTTTTTCAAGGGATTTTCCCATGAGCCTCTTATAGGAGTCCTTGACGGCCGCCTTTACCTCAAGGGCTGCCCGGGTGTTGTTCTTGACCACCATTTGTTCTATGATGGCAAGGGCTTTTTCTTCCTCTGGAAGCACATGGACGGTCAGAAAGGACAAAGCTTCGCCCCTGAACATGGCAAGAATCCTGTGGGAAGGGCTCTTTGCCGCGCTTTCAGACCAGTCAAAATAGTCCCTGAACTTTGCCCCCTCATCCTCCTTTCCCTTTTTCACCCGGGAGCTTAAGACAGCCCTTGATTCAAACAGCCTGCGCACCTTCCCCCGAATGGCCGGGTCCTCGTTAAAGGTCTCGGCCAGGATATCCCTTGCCCCGCTGAGGGCCTGTTCTACGGTTTCGATTCCTTTGTCCTGATCCACAAAGGGTAGGGCTTCTGTTTCAGGGTCCATGTCCCGTTGTTTCAGGAGTTCCATGGCCAGGGGTTCCAGCCCCTGTTCTCTTGCCGTCTGGGCCTTTGTCCTTCTTTTCGGACGAAATTTTTCATAGAGATCCTCAAGTTCGGCCCTTGTTTCTGCCCGGTCAATGGCCTTGCTGAGACTATCGGTCAGGAGGTCTCTCTCTTCAAGGGATGCTACAATGGCCTGCTTTCTTGATGAAAGCTCCTTGAAACGCGTGATTCTGTCCCGGATATCGGCAATCACGACCTCGTCAAGGGATCCTGTCTGCTCTTTTCTGTAGCGGGCAATAAAGGGGATTGTGGCCCCCCCTTCTAAAAAATCGGCAATGGTCTGGACCTGGGCGGGTAAAATACGAAGATCCCGTGCCACAGTGGTGATCATTTTTTGAGTATCTCCTTTAAAAAAAATCCGGTGTGGGATCGTTCCACAAGGGCGATCTCCTCAGGGGTTCCAACGGCGACAACCTCGCCGCCCTTGTCTCCGCCTTCGGGACCAAGATCGATTACATGATCTGCATATTTTATTACATCCAGGTTGTGCTCGATAACAACAACGGTGTTGCCCAATTCCACAAGGCGGTTCAAGACTGACAATAGCCGGTTGATGTCGTCCGTGTGCAGCCCTGTTGTGGGTTCATCCAGGATGTATATGGTTGTTCCAGTGCTTTTTTTGCTTAACTCCCTGGCAAGCTTTATGCGCTGGGCTTCACCTCCTGAAAGGGTTGTGCCTGCCTGGCCCAGCTTTACATAGCCGAGCCCCACGTCCACAAGGGTTTCAAGCTTTGTTCGGATCGCTGCGATCCTGTCAAAAAAGATAACCGCCTGGTTTACCGTCATGTCAAGGACGTCGGCAATGCTTTTTCCCCTGTACTTGATCCCAAGGGTTTCCCGGTTATAGCGTTTCCCCTTGCATACGTCGCAGGTGACATAAACATCGGCGAGAAAGTGCATTTCAATCTTGATGATACCATCGCCTGTGCAGGCCTCGCACCTTCCGCCCTTGACGTTAAAGCTGAATCGGCCCGACTTGTAACCCATAGCCCGGGCATCAGGGGTTTTGGCAAAGATATCCCTTATAACTGTGAAGATTCCCGTGTAGGTGCCGGGATTGCTCCTTGGGGTTCGTCCGATGGGGGACTGGTCGATGTGGATAACCTTGTCAAGGTGGCCCAGGCCGAATATGCCGGTGTGCTTACCGGCGGCAAATCTTGAGCGGTACAGGTGATTGGAAAGAAGCTTGAACAGGGTGGTAAGCACCAGGGTTGATTTACCGGAACCAGACACCCCGGTGACACAGGTAAAGCAGCCAAGGGGGAAGGTCACGTCGATATTTTTGAGGTTGTTGGTGGATGCGCCGGTTATGGTGAGGTCTTTCCCATGGCTTTTGCGCCTGCGGGTGGGGGTTTTAATTCGTTTTTTACCCGAAAGGTAGTCGCCGGTAAGTGAGTTTTCCGCCTTTAAAAGTTCCCCAGGGGTGCCTGAAAAAACCACCTCCCCGCCCTTTATGCCGGCCCCGGGTCCCATGTCGATGATATGGTCTGAGCTTAACATGGTTTCATTGTCATGCTCGACCACAAGTACGCTGTTGCCCATGTCCCTCAGTTCCAGGAGGGTGTCCAAAAGGCGCCGGTTGTCCCTTTGATGAAGACCGATGCTTGGTTCGTCAAGCACGTAGAGAACTCCGCTTAGCTTGGAGCCTATCTGGGTGGCAAGCCTGATCCGCTGGCTCTCACCGCCGGAAAGGGTTGTGGCCGATCGGTTCAGGGTAAGATAGTTAAGCCCCACGCTCGTGAGAAATCCAAGGCGCGCCTTTATCTCGTCCAGGATTCCTTTTGCAATTTTCTGCTGCTGGCCGGTAAATGTAAGATTGTTGAAAAACTGCTCGGCCTTTTCAACTGAAAGTTCAGTGATCTCAAACAGGTTTTTTTCTCCCACCTTAACGGAACTTGAAGCCTTGTTCAGCCTTGTACCCTGGCATCTGGAGCAGGCGGTGAAGCTCATGTACTGCTTGATATCTTCCCTAGACTGGTGGGAGTCGGTTTCGTGGTAGCGCCGTTTGAGGTTGGGGATGATTCCCTCATATGTCTTCGTATATGTGATGCGCCGGTCGTCCTTTTCAAAGTAAAACGGGATCTCTTTTTTGCCGGAGCCGTAAATAAGAACCTTCTGGAATCTTGCCGACAGCTTTGAAAAGGGTGTGTAGATGTCTTCGTTGTAAAAGGAGGTCAAAGCATCCAGGAATTCGACAAACTGCACGGAACCCCTTCCTGCCCAGGGGGCTATGGCGCCTTCCCTGAGGGAAAGCTCACGGTTCGGGATGATAAGGTCAGGGTCAAAGTCGGTTACAGTTCCAAGACCGTCGCACTTGGGGCAGGCACCCTGGGGGGAGTTGAACGAAAAGCTTGCCGGCACAAATTCAGGGTAACTCACCCCGCAGGTGACACACGAAGAACGCTCGTTCAAAAAGATCTCCCGGTTGTCAGTAATTGTGAGGACAACCGCAAGACCTTTGGCCATGGTAAGGGCAAGCTCCAGGGAATCGGAGAGTCTTTTTTCGATGCCTGGCTTTACTATAAGCCGGTCCACCACGGCTTCGATCCTGTGTTTTACCGTTTGTTTTAGATCGGGCAGGTCTTCTGTTGCAAAGATCTCACCGTTGATTCTTACCCTGGCAAAGCCTTCCTTTTTGAGCTTTTTTAAGTAACGCTCATGGCTTCCCTTTTGATCTGTGACAAGGGGGGCGAGGATGATGATCTTTGAACGTTCGTCAAGGGTCATGACCCGGTCAACCATCTGGTCTATGGTCATGGAGGTGATGGGAAGGCCGCATTTGTGGCAATGGGGAGTTCCTACCCTGGCAAACAAGAGGCGCAGGTAGTCATAGATCTCAGTCACGGTTCCAACAGTGGATCTTGGATTGTGGCTCGCCGTTTTCTGCTCGATGGAGATGGCAGGAGACAAGCCGTCGATGAAATCCACGTCGGGTTTTTCCATCTGGCCCAGGAACTGGCGGGCATAGGTGGACAGCGATTCTACGTATCTGCGCTGGCCCTCGGCATAGAGGGTGTCAAAGGCAAGGGTTGATTTTCCCGACCCAGAAAGGCCTGTGATGGTTACAAGGCGGTTTTTGGGGATCTCCACATCAATGTTCTTGAGGTTATGCTCCCGTGCACCCCTGATGATTATCTTATCAGTAGCCATCACGCTTTACTGTGGGATGAAGAAAAGGTTCGTCTGTTTACGGCCTGGGTAGCCGCCATTTTAATTGCACTTACAAGGCTTGACGGGTCGGCAGCTCCCTGCCAGGCGATGTCGTAGGCAGTGCCGTGGTCAACCGAGGTTCGTATGATGGGCAAGCCAAGGGTTGTGTTTACACCGTCGCTGAAGTGGAGCATCTTAAAGGGAATCAGCCCCTGGTCGTGGTACATGCAGACAACCGCATCATATTTACCGTTGGAAGTATTGAAGAAAAGGGTGTCCGGCGGGAAGGGGCCGGACACATCGATTCCCTGAGCCTTTGCCATTTCAACTGCCGGGGTGATCGTATCCTGTTCTTCTCTTCCGAACATGCCGTCCTCACCGCCATGGGGATTCAGGCCTGCAACCGCAATTTTTGGTTGATGGATGCCGAATTGGTTTTTTAGTGCCGTTGAGGTAAGGCTGATGGTTGTGAGTATCTCATCCCTGTTTAATCTCCGGGAAACCTCACACAGGGGGATATGGATCGTTACAAGGACTACCCTGAGGCGGTCGCCCGCCATCATCATGGCAAATTTCGGGGTCTTTGTTCTGTCGGCAATTAGTTCTGTGTGGCCGTGGAATGGTGAACCGGCAAGCTTCATGGCGGTTTTGGTGATGGGACAGGTGGCAATAGCCTCAATTTCCCCGGCCATGGCAAGGTCCACTCCGGTAGTGATGTAGTTGATCATGGCCCTTCCTGTTTCTTTGGTGGGGCGGCCAGGACAAAGCACCACGGCATCGAGGCTGGACAGGGGCATAAGATCGATTGACCCGCAGAAATAGTGTCCTTTGCCAGGGGGTTCGGTCCTATGAATTTCAAGTTTGCCTGATTTTAAGGCAATGGCCCTTTTCATTACTGCCTCGTCACCAAGGACAAGGGGTTTGCAAATCTCGTACAAAAGCGGGTCCTCAAGGGCGGAAACGATGATTTCCGGCCCGATTCCCACTGGATCTCCCATGGTGATTCCGATAATGGGACGTTTTCCTTTCACCCTCAAAGCTCCTCTGGTATCTTGCGATTTTAAGTTCGACAATTTAAATGCCTTGGCGAAACTCCGTTCTGTCAATGGTAATTGTTTGGTGGGAGCTTCCAAGGAACAAAATGTAAATCATACTATTGTAAGGAACCAGTGTAAACATAAAACCTGAAAAAGATATTGACTGAAACAGGTTCATCTTGTGATGCTGTGAAACCATTGAAAAACCATACCTTTGTGCAATCTGTAAACAAATAATGAAAAAAAGAGCTATTAAGAGTAAATCAAAGCTATTTTGAGTAAAAAATTTTTGTTGAAAAAGTTGCTGTTGCTGAAACCATGATTATCACATGGGAAATTAGCCCATTGTGGAAGTTGCTGGAATTAAAGCCAAAAATAATGTTTCACGAAATTAAATACAATTAAATCAGTGGGTAAGGATCTTGCCTTGGTTGGAAGATTATATCAGCCTAACAGATGCCTATCAGATTTGACTAGGAGTGAGAGATGAAATAGAACAGGGTTCATCCTTTTTGATCTTAATCTGCAATACGCGAAATATTGCTCTAATAGACTGTGAAGATACCATTTTCAGGCGCAATACTAACCTTTGAAACCGATAAGAGAGATAAAAATTTCATGGAGCTATACTGGGAACGAGTAAAATTAGAGATAAAGAACTCTTTGCCGGATCACAGCTATCGAATGTGGATTCAACCCATGGGATATATAACGGCGTCCGACAATGTGGTAAAGTTGTCCTGCCCAAATTTGTTTTCAAAAAAACGTATCAATGACAACTACCTGGCAGGGATTGAATCCCAGTTCACTAAATTAGGATTGGGTCGGATAAAAATTGATCTTACTGTTGAAACCCGGGGTGCAAAAAAAGCACCGGCCCGGTCCACCGCCATACCAGGGGATGCCGGGTCCTATCCCCTTACTCCTTTAAACTTTGGGCAGAGGCCAAACCGGCCCATGCAGATGGCCCTTCCAGGATTGAATATTCGTTCAGACAGCGGCAGAATGCTCAAAAAGGAGTACACATTTGATCGTTTTGTGGTGGGGGAGAATTCTGATTTTGCCTATTCAGCGTCCCTGGCCCTTGCCCAGACTTCGTCTGTTAACAATGGTGCCATTTACCTTTTGTCGGATACGGGGTTGGGCAAGAGTCATCTCTCCCAGGCCGTAGGTCACCATGTGATCGCCCAGGGTTTTACCGATAAGGTCTACTATGTGACGGCCGAGGATTTCACCAATGAGATGGTTTCGTCAATAAAAAACAACACAATCAACGGGTTTAAGGAAAAGTATAGAAAGAAATGTGATGTGCTGATCCTGGAGGACGTTCATTTTCTTTCCGGAAAGGATGCCACCCAGAAAGAGCTTGCCATGACCCTTGATTATCTTATGGACGCGGAAAAGAAAATAATTTTCAGCGGCTGCTATCTTCCCGACGACATACCAAAGATGAACGAACAGCTCAAATCAAGGCTAACCACTGGTATGGTCACTAAAATTGAACCTCCCAATTTCAAGACCCGGGTCAAGATTCTCAAGAACAAATCAAAGCATGACGGGTTTGTCATTCCCAACGATGTTACAGAGTACCTTGCCCAGGAGCTGTGTGATAACGTGCGCCAGCTCGAGAGCGGTCTCATGGGGGTTGCCAGAAAGAGTGCACTCATGGGTGAGAAGATCGACCTCAACCTTGCCAGGGGAGTGCTTGCCACCATTTCAAGAACTCGAAAGACCATCACCGTTGATTTAATCAAAAAACTGGTTTGCGACGAGTTCAGCCTTTCTGAGCAGGATCTTGTGTCATCCTCAAGAAAACAAAAGATTGTAAAACCTCGCCAGGTAGCCATGTTTCTTGCCAGAAAATATACAGACCAGCCCCTGAAGACCATCGGCAGAAGTTTTAACCGCTACCATGCCACGGCCATTTATTCGATCAATGCGGTGGAAAAGCAGCTCAAGCAGCAGGGCGGATTTGCCGAACAGATGAATTATCTTTACAAGAAAATTGAATCCGGCAAGATAGTAGGTAGTGGGCTGTAGTCAGTAAATACAATAGCCGTTAGCGTTAGCTTTTAGCAGTTAATAGTTACTTAAATGCTAATAACTAATAGCTAATAGCTAAAAGCTATTTTCTATAAACAAAAGAGATGGTTGCAGATGACAGATCTAAATTCCCTGTTTAAGGCCCTTGAAGGGGTGGCCGGCAAAGATGCGATTACCCGTGAGCCGGAGGATCTTGTCTGCCATTCCTTTGATGCGACGGGCCACTCCTCTATGCCGGATATGGTGGTTTTTCCCGCAACAACCCTTGAGGTGTCAAAGATACTTGAGCTTGCCACCCAATATAAGGTGTGTGTAACCCCGAGGGGAAGCGGGTCAGGCATGACCGGTGGTACTTTGCCCCTGGGGGGAGGGATCGTCATGGCCATGAGCCGCATGAACCGAATCCTTGAAATCGACACCGAAAATCTCACGGCCAGGGTGGAGTCGGGTGTTGTCACAGGCGATCTTCACATGGCGGTTGAACGCCTCGGTCTGTTCTATCCTCCCGATCCTGCAAGTTCGTCCTTTTGCACCATCGGCGGAAACATCGGTGAATGTGCAGGCGGTCCAAAGGCAGTCAAGTACGGCGTGACCCGGGACTATGTTCTGGGCCTTACGGCTGTGTTGCCCTCGGGCAGGATTATCCATACAGGTGTCAGGACGGCCAAGGGTGTGGCAGGTTATGATTTGACCCGGCTCATCGTTGGATCTGAAGGCACCCTTGCCGTTGTTACGGAAGTTTTCCTGCGTCTTGTGCCGCTTCCAGATGCTGTTAAAACAATGGCCGTTGTATTTGACAGCATCAAAAAGGCCGCTGAAACAGTGTCGGGCATTATTCGTGAGGCCGTCGTG
Source organism: Desulfobacterium sp. (assembly GCA_034007745.1). Taxonomy (GTDB): domain Bacteria; phylum Desulfobacterota; class Desulfobacteria; order Desulfobacterales; family Desulfobacteraceae; genus Desulforapulum. The sequence continues at coordinate 41,056 of JAVEQI010000024.1, read as the reverse complement.
CCAAGGTGTGTCGAGTTCCTGGACCGGGCATCCATTGATTGTGTAAGAGATGAGGTCAAGCTTAATCTTGGTCCTGAAGTTGAGGCGATTCTAATAATCGAGGTTGACGGATCAAGGGAGATGGTTGAGGCGGACGCAGTCAAGATAGAAGCCTATTGTCATAAAATGGGGGCTTCAGCCGTTTTGATAGCTAGCACCCCCCAGGAAGCGGTGGATCTCTGGAAGGCCAGAAAAGCCCTGTCACCGGCTCTTTTTAAGATAGCCCCCAACAAGATTAACGAGGATATCGTTGTTCCCATTAACAGGATTCCCCAGATGGTTGCAAAGATCGAATCCATCAAAAAGAGTTCAGGTCTTGCCATCGTAAGTTTCGGCCATGCAGGGGACGGTAACATTCACTGCAACATCATGTATGACAAGAGGGACGAGGATCAGCTCAAAAGGGCCGAGGCTGCCGTGGACGAGCTGTTTGACGCAACACTTTCCTTTGGCGGGACCATAACGGGTGAGCACGGGGTGGGGACCACGAAAAAGAAATATTTTTTAAAGGAGATGGGCCAGGCGGAAATAGAACTCATGCGGGGAATCAAGGGGGTTTTTGATCCCGGGAATCTTTTGAATCCCGGGAAGATTTTTTAATCTTTTATGCTGATATGAAGGATGCCCCTTTCTAAAGGATGCCCCTTTCTAATTGATCCTTGCAGGATAAAAGTTAAGGTTCAGAATGTGGTCAAAAAAGTCGATCCCTGGATTCTGGTTCTGCTCGATGGCACATTGAATCGAACAGGAACAGTAATTTGTACACACCTTGTCATTCCTGCTGAACTCTCCAAAACACTCCAGATCGTCAATTGAATCGACCCTTGAGTTTCTGGTTGAACGATCATTGTCTGAATCAATCATGCCCATATAGTCTGTATCGATAAATTTCATTTGGTAATTTTCCAGCTTATAGTTAGATGTTGAATTGGGGTTACTATAATCAATCCTTGTCTGGGGGTCAACCTGTTTGTTATCCCACCGTGGGCCCGGTCATGAAGTCGACCGAGCCATGGACCTGGTCATGGATTCAAGGCGGTTCACAAGGGGCTTCAAGGTTTCGGGTCTCGTGGCTGAGACAAGGGTTCCCTGGTTCAGAAGCCAAGGGTTGTCAAAGTCGGCAATTTTTATTTTGTCCTGCTTATTAAAAACGTACACCACCGGGGTCTGTTCAAGGCCTAACTCTTTTAATATTTTTTCAACTGAACTCATCTGCTGTTCGTACCTCGGATTACTTATGTCAACCACGTGGAGGAGGATGTCGGCCTCTTTAAGTTCCTCCAGGGTTGCATGGAAGGCCTCCATGAGTTCTTCGGGAAGATCCTGGATAAATCCCACAGTGTCTGTGATGATAACCTCGAGCTCCCTGGGAAACCTGAGCCTTCTGGACGAGGGATCAAGGGTTGCAAACAGTCGGTTTTCTGCGATGATGTCGCTCTTGGTAAGGGTGTTGAGAAGGGTTGATTTCCCGGCATTGGTGTATCCCACAATCGATATCACGGGTATGCCGGTTCGATTTCTCTTTGAGCGCTGCTGGGTGCGCTGCTTCCTTATCTTGTCAATTTCCTTGGTAAGTCGTGAGATCTTTTCCCTTGCTCTTCTTCGGTTTATTTCAAGCTTGGTTTCCCCCGGTCCCCTGCCGCCGATACCGCCGGTGAGCCTTGACATGGCCGTATTCTTGGTGGCGAGCCTGGGTAAGAGGTAGTTCATCTGGGCAAGCTCTACCTGGAGTTTTCCTTCCCGGCTCTTGGCCCTGCGGGCAAATATGTCAAGGATGAGCTGGGTTCTGTCGATTACCTTCATCTCCACAAAGTCGGTGATGGATCGAATCTGGGAGGGAGTGAGCTCCCGGTCAAAGAGCAGCATGGTGGCATGCTTTTGAAGTGCCCGGATTACAAGGTCGGACAGCTTTCCCCTGCCCACCACAAATTTTGGATCTATTTTTTTTCGCCGCTGCAGGACAGTATCGAGAACCCTTATGTCCGAGGATCGGCAAAGTTCCTTGAGTTCTTCAAGGGAGGCCACGGCCTCGTTGACGTGGTCAGTGAAGACGTTTATCAGCAGAGCTCTTTCTTCACCTTTCTCCACCTTGTGGCTTGCATCCTGCCGGCTTAGTTCATCCTCGATAGCCTCGATTCTTTCAATGCATCCGATGTTGAGATCGTCCGGGGAAAGAGGAGATATGACAGTGTAGGGCTCATCCCCGTCACCGGGAAGGATATGAGCTGGATAGATTGTAACAGGAAAGTTTTCCTGCTCCCCGTTTTTTATTCCGGTCTGGTCAGAGCTCCTGGATGTGAAGACCGAGACGGCCCCTAGGAAGTCAAGGCGTAAAAGTGCAAGGTCGGTGAGGTCCTCCCGGGTGAGATGGGCTTCATTTAAACGGGTGTGGATAAACCTTATCCCTTTGAGACGGCCCGGATGTGTCCGAAAGTCCGGGGTGTCAGGGATGATTATCCTCTGGGGTTCACCGGCAATAACGTTAACTGTTTTGCCGTTTCTTGCAATGAGAACACCGACCTGGCGACGGATATCCGTGGAAACCGCCACAAGAGCTTCAAGTTGTTCCCTTGAGATGAGATCTTCCGGTCTCGTATTAAAGTGGTAAAGAGCTTCAAGGGCTTTTAACTGGGAGGCGGAAAGTCCGGTGGTGGAACCAAAGATTTTTTTCATTCGTAGCCTTGATAGGATTCCCTGGCAAGCTCTTCAAAACGGGTGTAGGCGCCTATAAATGCCATGTGGGCCGTTCCGATGGAGCCGTTTCTGTTTTTTGCAATGATGATTTCAGCCTTGCCCCTGTTGGGGTTGTTCTCCTCTTTGTTGTACACCTCGTCCCTGTAGATAAAGGCGATGATGTCAGCATCCTGCTCCAGGGCTCCTGATTCACGCAGATCAGACATGAGCGGTCGTTTTTCGGCCCGCTGCTCGAGCATTCGGTTGAGCTGGGAAAGAGCCAGAACGGGAATATCAAGCTCTTTGGCAAGGGCCTTCAGGTTCCTTGAAATCTCAGCGATCTCAAGGTCCCTCCTGTCTGAATGGAAAGGTGCCTTCATCAGCTGAAGGTAGTCTATTATCACTAGGCCCAGTCCTTTTTCCATCTTCAGCCTCCGGCACTTGGCCCTGATTTCCAGGGATGAGATGTTGGGGGTGTCGTCGATGAAGATTGGCACCTCGTTGAGAACCCCTGCGGCGTCGGTTGCGTTCTGCCAGTCCTCCTGGCTGATAAAGCCGGTCTTAAGGCGGTTGGAGTCGATTCTGGACTCAGAGGTAAGAAGGCGCATGGAGAGCTGTTCTTTTGACATTTCAAGGGAAAACACGGCAACGGGGACCCTTTCCTCAACAGCCACGTTCCTTGCTATGTTAAGGGCAAAGGCGGTCTTGCCCATGCTGGGCCTTGCAGCAAGAATTATTAAATCGGATTTCTGAAGACCCGATGTCAAAGAGTCAATCCTTGAATAACCGGTGGAGAGCCCCGAAAGTCCGCCCGTGGACCCCTGGCGCTCTTCAAGGGTATCGATGTTCATGTCAATCAGCTGGCCAAGAGTTGAAAAGGACTGGCCACCCTTTGATTCAGAAATCTTGAACACCTGGTTTTCTGCAAAATCAATAATGTCCTCAAAATCACCCCGGTCCTTAAGGCATCGTTCGATGATGGCTGAGGCGCTTGTGATCATGGACCTTAAGGAGGCCTTGCCCTTGATGATCTTTGCATAGTGAACGGCATTGACCGCCATTGGGGCGGAGTCTGCAATTGAAGCCAAAAGGGCAGCACCGCCTGCCGATTCAAGCTCATCTTTTTCCTTGAGTCGTGTTGCCACCGTGACAAGATCGGCCGGCTCATCCCTTGAAAAGAGTTCGAGTATGGCGTTAAAGATTCGTTCGTGGGCCTTTTTATAAAAATCTTCAGGCTTTAGAATATCAACCACATCAAAGAGGTTTTCGTTGTCGATCAGGACGGCGCTCAGCAAAGCCTCTTCCGCATCAATATCGTGGGGAGGCACCTTGGTGAGAAGGGGATCCTTGTGGGGTGTTTCTCGCATGGGGGAGATTATATTTCCTTTGTAAATTCAGCGTTATCCATCCCTTTATCAGAGAGGATGGACAACGCCGGATTTGACAATTGTGCTGCTATATATTTTCTTGAGCAATAACTTTGACTGTTATTTCAGGTTCTACATCCTTGTAAAGCCGGATGGGCACCTTATACTCGCCAGTCTCCCGGATAGGTTCACCCAGAAGAATGGTTCTGCGCTCAACCATTATGTTCTGGGCGTCAAGGGCAGCTTTGATGTCGTGGGATGTGACAGACCCATAGAGCTTGGATTCCTCATGGACCTTGGCCTTGATGATGCATTCAACGCTTTTGAGGCGGTCTGCCATCTCCTCGGCAAGTTTTTTCTCCTTTGCAATTTGAAGGTCAAACTTGGCCTTTGCCTGCTCTATAATCTTGCGGTTCTGGGGCGTGGCCTTAATGGCCTTTCCCTGGGGAAATAGGTAGTTTCGGGCATATCCGGGTGCCACTTCCCATTCTGTTCCAACAATGCCGAGTGTGGCGATTGTCTCTTTTAATATTACTCTCATTTCAACCTCCGATAAAGGTTCTGCCTGACGTCAGGCAGAAACCTGTTTTTTTGTCTGTTTGAATTCGGGTCTGTTCTACTCTTGCTCTTTTCCCTCGCCCATGGTTCCAAGTTTCCTAAAGTCTATCCATGTGTCAAAAAAACCAAGTCCTACAACCACAAACACAAAAATCTGCTGGATTGCGATGATACTGTAAATGAACAACCTCAACAGCCTTGGAAAACTTCGTTTTTCAAGTACAAACGAGACAACGGCTATACCCTGGAAAAAGTATATGGGCATGACCGCAAGGATACAGTTCAGTCCAAGTATTTTAAGCACATTGGACGGGATTGGAACAAGGAGCAGCAGAATAAAGATAATAACCGGCCATACAAGCTTTTCCGGGGCTCTCCACCGGTTGAGATTTTCCAACTGGGGCAGGTGGATTCCCTTTTTTGTCAGTATCTTTTTTATGAAAAGGGTGTTTACCCACACCACCATCATGGTCATGACAAAGAAAAGTGCAGGGATGATCCTTACCATAATATACTTAATGGTATCCATGGATCTTGCGACAAGGTCGATACTTTCCTGGGGGATCCCCATTTCCGAATAAAGACCCAGGGTCATCTCAAGGTTGGCGCTTACATAACCTGATACCAGCTGGATCATGTTCTGGCCGGTTGTGAGTGTGTATAGGAAAAAGAGGAGAAAGCAGGTTCCCATCGAGGCGGCACAGGTGAAAATTGCGGTTCGCTCGATAGAAACGTGCATCTCTATAAATTCACCTAGGAAAAAACCGGTAAAAAGCAGGGACCCGAAAAAAAGAAGATCAAGGGGTGCTCCTGACGTGGTTCCGGCAATAACAGCAAGGATAATCGCCATCATTGCGGCCCCCAGATTTCTGCCGAGCTTGAGCCTGTAAAAGGTTATGGGCATGGGCAGAACCAGGGCAAGAAAGAAGCCCATGAGCGGCAGGTACAGAGTTGCACTGAAGATTACAAGGCAGATGGATATCCCTGTGATGAACTCCCGTGCCACCGATTGTATTGCGCTTTGACCGGTCAATGTTCTCTCCATTTTCTAACCGTTAGCTTATCCTGATCAGCTTGTTCTAACTCAGCTTTCCTACATAGGGTAACAGGGCGATGGTTCTAGCCTGTTTAATTGCCGTTGAAAGAACCCTCTGGTGTTTGGCACAGGTGCCGGTAATTCTTCGGGGAATGATTTTGCCCCTTTCAGTGATAAACGATCGAAGTTCTTTTGCGTCCTTGTAGTTTATCTCAAGGGTTGAGTCGGCACAGAACCTGCATACTTTACGGCGCTGGAAAAATCTTTTTTTTGGGGTTCGTTTCTGAAAGGTCATACTAATTCTCCTCCTCCTCGTCTTCCTGGGTTGCGGGTTCTACCGTTTCAGCGACCTTCTCGGCTTCAGCTGCCTGGGCTACTTTTTCACTCTGGGCAGCTTCTGCATCTGCCTTTGCCTTGGCTGCATCAGCTTCACTTTTTGCCGTGGCTTCGGCATCAATCTGAAGTTGGAGTGCCTCTGGGTCTATTTCTTTTTCAAGGAGGATCGTCATGTATTTCATGATCTTATCATCCAGCCTGAAGGTACGCTCAAGCTCAGCCACGAGGGGACCTGTTCCGCCATAGGTCATGCAGACATAGTGTCCCCGGGATTTTCTGGCGATCTCATAGGCAAGTTTCCTGTTTCCCCAGTCGTCAAAGTTGGCAAGAATTCCACCTTCCTGCCCAAGTATGCCTTTGAATTTTTCAAACAGGGTGTTCCGACTTTCATCTTGAAGGTCGGGATCAGCGATAAAAATGGTTTCATACATTCTCATACTCTGTTTCCTCACGGATTTAAGCCCCGACGGTGGTCCCGTGGAGCAAGGATTAAAAAAAGGGGAATGGATTTACATCCTTCCCGATAAAAGGATAAATTTATATCATTGATACGCCGGATGGTCAACAGTAAACTCAATCTCCCGGCAATTCTAATCTGTATTCCTTACACTAGAGGCGACAGTCGGTATCCCCTTGCTGAACCAAAAAAGCCGGGGGATTTTAACCCACTACCCACTACCCGCTACCTTAAGCTCTTCCAGTTCCTCCCACCGGGCATAGAGTTCCTCCACAAGGTCGTGGGCCTTTTGAAGGTCGGTACACACCCTTGCGAGTTCATCAGGATCTGAAATTACAGCTTGATCTTCCATGGAGAGCTCAAGATCCGCGGCTTTTTTTTCGGCGGCCAGAATGCTGGCCTCCATCTGTTCTAATTCAAACTTGTCCTTGTAGGAGAACCTCAGGGGTTTACCATGTTTTTTTTCCGTTGCTGTTCGGTTGCTTTTTTTCTTTTTTTTGGGGGACTCTTTTCTTATAAGGCATTGGGAGACGTCTGCGTGGTGAGTTGCATTCCCTTTGCCGTCAAAGTAAAGGATACTTGTTGCAACCCTGTCCAGGAGGAATCGGTCGTGGGTGACAAGGACAATGGCACCGGGAAATTCCAAAAGACCCTGTTCAAGGACCTCAAGGGAGGGAATGTCAAGATCGTTTGTGGGCTCGTCAAGCAGAAGCAGGTCGGCCGGGGTCAGCATTATTTCGGCCATCAGAACTCTTGCCTTTTCGCCTCCGGAAAGCCTTGCAACGGGCAGGGTGAGTTGATCCGGGGTGAAGAGGAATCTCTTTGCCCACGACACCACATGGATGCTCTGCCCCCGGTAGACAACTGCTTCACCGGCAGGGCTTAAGGCTTGTTTCAGGGTCAGGTCCGGGTCAAGTCTTGATCGGTTCTGGTCAAACACGGCCACCTTGAGCTGGTCTGCCCGATCTACACGGCCCTTGTCAGGGTCAAGACATCCCTCGAGGATGTTCATGAACGAGGTCTTGCCAGAGCCGTTGTCGCCCACTAGCCCAAGCCTTGTGCCGGGGGTAAGGGCGAGGGTTATGTCTGAGAAAAGCTGCTTTCCGCCAAGGGATTTCTCAATTCCCTGGCAGGTGAGAAGCCTGCGGGTTTTCCGGTCGGTTGCGTTAAAATCAAGCTCCATGCGAACGGTCTGGCGATTTCTATGCCTTATGTCTGAAAGCTCACTGTTAAGCTTATCTGCCTGGTCAATTCGATAGCGTGCCTTGGTGGTCCTTGCCTTTGCCCCCTGTCTGAGCCACTCAGTTTCCCGGCGCATGCGGTTAGCCAGAATCTCTTCCTGTTTGATCTGGGTGGCAAGAATTCGGGAGCGTTCCTGTTCAAATGTTGTGTACCCTCCCCTGACGCTGATTGACCCCTCGGGATAGCACAGGCCAAGCTCTGTGATGTCTGTGCAAACGGACTCGAGAAAGGCACGGTCATGGCTTACAACGATAAAGGCAAACGATGGATTCTTGAGTATGGATTCAAGCCAGAGTATTCCACTGATGTCAAGGTGGTTGGTGGGCTCATCCAAAAGAAAAAGACCTGGTTCAAGGCTCAATGCCCTTGTGATGGCAAGGCGTTTCTGCCAACCGCCGGAAAGGGTGTTGCACCGCTTTGACGGGTCTTCGAATCCGCCAAGTCCGATCATCTGCTGAACTCTTCGATAACGCTCCTGGCCATGGATATTGTTCGCTGCTAGGTATTCATCCAGGGTTTCGTGGATGGTTTTTTCAGGATCCAGTTCGTCCTGCTGGGAGAGTAGGACAAGGCGGGTGCCCTTGTTGAGATAGCGTTCCCCCTGCTCCGGGGTGTCCCTTCCGGCAATCAGTTCAAGTAAGGTTGATTTGCCAGACCCGTTGCCACCGATGAGGCCCAGCCGTTCGTTGTCTTGAATGTTGATGGTCAGGTCGTCAAAAACCGGTTTGCCTCCATAGGACTTGACGATGGATTTATAGCTGAAAACAAGTGTCATGGTTTCTCTTTTGGTCGTTTATTCATGGTGGTATCCTTTTCAGGAAAGTTTGGTTCAGGTGTTTCAGGTTCAAGGAGTTCAGCTCCAGCAGATTTTGCCCCAGAGCCATGCTTCAGCCGTTTATAAACTCCTGCCATGCGGATGAGGAATCCTCCAGTCAGGGTGAGGCTGATCAGAATGATAAGGCATGCGGCAAAAAAGGTCATGATAAAATCAAAGGGGTTTTTAAGAGAATAGGACCCTATGAGTAAATCAATACCAAAGACGAGGAAAAATATGGAAATAAGAACAAGGCCTGTCTGGAGGGGCCACCAATAATATTTCATCAAAGGGAAAAACCTCTTAATTGTCAGTGATTGTTTTTGGAATCTACTATACTTCTTTTTCTACTGTAAAGCAATACAGGGAACAGCCTGGGACTCTATGTCCCCATGTTTGAAGCATCCGGTGATTATGGTAATCTGACCCCGTTATCCTGGGACCATATCAAAAAAATATGCCCATTGAGTTTAATTGTCATGTTTTTGTATTATAGTATGATTTGTAATTCATGAACTATGAACGTTTATCATCTTTCGTTTATTCTAAATGCCGGTACGTCCGGAAAAGGAGTTCACAATGAATCTAATCAGAAAAAATCGACTTGTTTTGTTTGCCCTGGGAGTCATTGCCATGCTGGCCTTTGGCCCGGGGAGTGCAGCTGCAGCTTTCGGGAAATCCGTTGCCATGGTGCCGGAAAGTTTCAGTGAGTTAGCTAAACATGCAAAACCCGCTGTTGTGAATATCAGAACGGTGAAAGTCACACAGGAGGGGGGGCGGGTGTTTAAACATTTTTTTGGACAGCCCTTTGGCAATAATGACCCGTTCAGGGATTTTTTCGAACCCTTTCTTCGACAGCAGCCCCAGCGCGACTCCCGCCAGCAGAGCCTTGGATCAGGCTTTATTATCAGCAGCGACGGCTATATTGTAACCAACAACCATGTGGTAGCAGAGGCCGATGAGATCAAGGTAAAGCTCTATGATGACAAGGAGTACGATGCAAAAATTGTGGGAACAGATTCCAAGACAGACCTTGCTCTGATCAAGGTCGATGCCAAGGGGCTTGACTATCTCGAGCTGGGTGATTCTGATGCCCTTGAGGTGGGGACCTGGGTTGTCGCCATTGGCAGTCCCTTTGGTCTTGAGCAGACAGTTACTGCCGGGATCGTGAGTGCCAAAGGCAGGATCATCGGATCGGGTCCCTACGATGATTTTATCCAGACTGACGCTTCTATTAACCCGGGCAACAGTGGAGGGCCGCTGCTGAACCTTGCCGGTGAGGTGGTGGGTATCAATACTGCCATTGTGGCAACTGGTCAGGGCATTGGTTTTGCCATCCCCTCAAAGCTTGCCACGGGTATCGTTGAACAGCTCCGAATTTCAGGAGAGGTCACACGGGGGTGGATGGGAGTGGCCATCCAGGATATCACACCTGAGCTAGCCGAGTATTACAGTCTCAAGGAAAAGAGCGGAGTTCTTGTTGCAAAGGTTTATAAGAATGATCCGGCTGACAGAGCAGGTATTGTACCGGGTGATGTTATAACCCACATCAAAGGCGATGTTGTGACGTCAAGCAGGGAGCTTTCTTCGGCCATTGCAGGATTTGGGGTTGGAAGTAAAATTCCCGTTACCCTTATCCGGGAGGGCAGAGTAAAGACAGTTTTTGTCGTGCTGACAAAGAGAAGCGATACTGAACTTGGTGAGTTTCTGGCTGAGATTGGTTTTGATTCCTTCGGGTTGGGCCTCCAGGCCCTCGATTCTGCCCTTGCAAAAAAGTTTGGTTATGCAGGCGGGATTCAAGGGCTGGTGGTGGTGGAGATAAAGCCAGATGGCAAGGCTGCCTCCTCCGGCATCCGTCAGGGGGATCTTCTTAGCGAGGTTAACCATATAAAGATCGCAACCATGGATCAGTATCTTGAAGTCCTTGCAGGGATTAAAAAGGGAGGTACGGTTCAGCTTCTTTTCCGAAGGGGCAACACTAGTTTCATTGCAGTACGCTTTATTAAGGAATAGTAGGTGGTAGTTAGTAGGTAGTGGCGCCCCCTTTGGTTTTGAATGTTCCGGTCAGAAAAACCAAAGAGGGCTCTAAAATTGAGATTTGCAATGCTTCGGCGGGAGTGTCAGCAAGGTGATACTGGCTGACGCCTAAAGAAGGAAGTCAAAATTAGAACTGCTGCGGGAGTGTCTAAGAAATGTAAAAAAAAATCCTTTTTCTCCCATTGTGAGTCCGAATGTGGACCCAATGGACAAAAAAAGGATGATTTTAGACTTAACTTATCTGACTAACTGATATAACAAGTAATGGTGGAGCTGAGGGGGATCGAACCCCTGACCTCATGGCTGCCAGCCATGCGCTCTCCCAGCTGAGCTACAGCCCCACAAGCAAAACTTTGCAACTTATAGTTTATGACGGAAGGGATGTCAACCAAAAAATGCAAAGATGGTAAAAAACATTGTCGAACTAATTGTTGACACGCTCTCTTGTATAGCGGTAAAAGACAGGTTTAAATCTTGAACTATTTATTTTGAAAAGTAAGGAGATTGTATGCTCAAGTTTATGCGTGAAAACACAGGGTCGTGGATTATTAAAATTCTGCTTGGTCTTATCGTTCTGGTTTTTGTCTTTCTTGGGATGGGTTCTTTAGGTTCCCGGCAGGGCAATGAGGTTGCAACGGTTAACAATCAGCAGATTACCCTGGAAGAGTATCAGCGCTCCTATCAAAATATTATTGAGCAGATGCGCCAGCGGTTTGGTGACAATCTAAACGATGAAATTCTTGAAATGCTCCAGGTAAAAAAACAGGCTCTTGACCGTTTGATAGACGAGCGTTTGATTTCAAGCGAGGCGGACAGGCTTAAGGTATCCGTGTCCAATCAGGAGCTTGCAGAATCTTTGCTCGATATTCCGGCCTTCAGGCGAGATGGGGCATTTGATATGGCAACCTATAAGGCTGTGCTGGCACAAAACCGCATGCATCCTGAATCCTTTGAAATGATGCAGAAGGAGGCTATAAGGCAGCAAAAAGTCCAGGATCTTGTGCTGAGTACTGTTTCAGCTTCAAATCTCGAGGCTGAGGCGTGGTATGTCCATGGTAATACCCAGATAAATGTTGACTATCTTGTGTTTGATCCAGAGTCCTACAACGATGTCTTTGTTGACGACAAAGAGCTGGCCGATTTCTATGGGGCAAACCAGGATAATTACAGGTCCGAGCCGGAACTTACAGTCAAATATCTTGAATTCGCAGCCGAGGACTATAGGAACCAGGTGGTTATCTCCGATGGAGAGATAAAGGCTTATTATGAGGAAAACCTTGCCCGGTATGAGGTCCCGGAAAAGGTTGAGGCACGTCATATATTGATTCGTTTGCCGGAAGACGCAGATGAGGTAACGGTTGAAGCTGCAAAAAAAGAGGCTGAGGCAATTCATGCAAAGGCCCTTGGGGGCGAGGATTTTTCAGAGCTTGCCAAAAGTTTTTCCCAGGGTCCGACAAGGGACAACGGTGGATATCTTGGTTCTTTTGCCCGGGATACCATGGTCAAACCCTTTGCCGACGCAGCTTTTTCCATGGAGGCAGGTGAAATCAGCCAACCTGTGAGGACCCAGTTTGGATGGCATGTGATCAAGGTCGAAGCAAGGTTTCCCGCATCCACAACCCCTATCGACGAGGTGAGGGCTGAAATTCGTAAAACCCTCTCCGACACTGAGGTCAGGAATCTGGCCTATGCCGATGCAGGAAAAGCCTTTGACGGGATCATTGACGGGGATGATATGGAGCAGGCGGGTCTTGCTGTCGGCAAAGAGGTTCGAACCGACGGACCTTTCACGGCTATGGGCACTGGAGTTTCTGTTCCTAACGCCCAAGGGTTTGCCAGGGCTGCCTTTTCCCTGGAGATGAACGAGATCGGGGATATTAAGGAGATTGGCGATAATTATTATATCATAAAGCCCATTGAAAAAATTGAGTCACAAGTGCTTGCCTTTGAGGCCATTCGTGGTCTTTTGATCAAAGACTTTACAGCCGGGAAGAGTCAGGAACTGGCAGGGGCAGAGGCTGAAAAGGTTTTAAAAGAGCTCAAAGATGGGAAAGAACTAAAGGTTCTCGCAGGTGAGAAGGGCCTTCCACTCAAGCGTTCACCCCTCTTTGTCCGGGGGGCTACGGTGGATGAATTTGGTCCAAATTCTCAAATTACAATCAAGGCATTTGAGCTTACCCCTGAAGAACCCTTGTATCCGGAGGTTATCAAGGGGAATGGGGGCTTTTATCTCATCAGTATGGGGGAACAGAAACTGCCGGAGGCCGATTATATAAAAGAAAATCTTGAAGAGATAAAAGAGTCTGTGACCCGCTTAAAGCAAAACAGGGTTTATGGTGAGTGGCTGACTCAGTTAAGGGCAGACGCCAAGATTGATATAAGGCAGGGATTCCTGGACTGATATGTTTAAGCTGAAAAGATTTGCCGCACTCGGGATTATTTTGTGTATCGCGGTCCTTGCCGCCTGTGCAGCTCCTGGTGCGTCACTCAGAGTCGAGTCTGGCAGTGTCGGCCCGGAACTAACGCTTGACCCCAATATTGTCCGGGGCGAACTTGCCAATGGGTTTACCTATTATCTGTTGAAAAATTCTACCCCTGAAAACAGGGTGAGCATGCATCTCAATGTTCAGACAGGTTCCATGGGCGAAACAGAGGCTGAAAGGGGGGTTGCCCATTACCTCGAACATATGCTTTTTAATGGTTCCACTCATTTCAAGCCAGATGACCTGGTCGAGTATTTCCAGTCCATTGGCATGGGGTTTGGTGCTGACGTAAATGCCCACACGGGCTTTTATGAGACGGTTTATGATATTTTACTGCCCAAAGGAGACAGGGATTCCATTGACGGGGGGCTTCTTGTTCTTGACGATTTTGCCAGGGGGGCCCTGCTCCTGGAGTCTGAAGTTGATCGGGAGAGAGGGGTGATTCTTGCGGAAAAAAGAGAAAGGGATTCTGTTGCCCATCGTACTTTTGAGCAGACCCTTGCCTTTGAGCTTCCCGGTGCAAGGCTGCCCCGGCGTCTTCCCATCGGAACAGAGCAGGTGATTAAAGCAGCAGACCAAAGTTTGCTCAAAGGCTTTTACGACGCCTGGTATCGACCGGAGAATATGATGCTGGTGGCCGTGGGTGATTTTGATGTAAACATGCTTGAGACACAGATTAAACAGCGGTTTTCAGATATGACAGCGAGGGCACCAAAGAGGGTGGTTCCAGGGGATGCCTGGGAGGAGATATCCCGGGACAGGGCATTTTATCTCCACGAGCCTGAGGCAGGAAATACGACAATTACCATTGAAAAGGTAAGGGCCGTTCCCTTTGAGGAGGATACGCTGGACGCATTTAAAAAGAGGAGCGTTCTGGATCTTGCCGAGGCCGTTGTGGGTAACAGGCTTTCAAGGCTTGTTCGTCAAAAGGATTCACCCCTGTCCGATGCGGGCATCTATTCCGGTGATTTCTTTCAGGGGGTTCATTTTGCCGCCATTGCCGCAGAGTGTGATCCAGGGGCATGGAGAAAGAGTCTTGAACTTGTAGAGACAACCCTCAGGCAGGCCCTTGAATTCGGGTTTTCAGATGGGGAGTGCGCCCGGGTGAAAGCAGATTATATCCAGGGACTCACAACAGAGGTAAAAGAGGCGCCAACCCGGAAGAGCGGAGATCTGGCAAGAAAAATTATTTACCAGGTTAACCGCAAACGCATATTTCAATCCCCTGATCAGCAGTATGATATTCTGGTCGAATTCCTTGATTCCCTGACGCCTGACCAATTAGTGCAGGCCCTGAGGGACGAATGGGAAATGGGCTCCTGGCATGTGCTGGTAACGGGTAATGCCGTGATAGACCCATCCGATTCAACCGAGGCTTGGGAGGAGGTTTTAAAGGCCTTTAAAACAAGCCGGGCCAAAAAAGTCTTTTCTCCGGTGACCCATGAACATGTTGAATTTCCCTATCTTCCTTCACCCCGGGTTGGCGGAAAGATCAAAACTGCGCAAACAATTCAAGACCTTGATGTAAAGGTGGTTGAATTTGAAAATCAGATTACTCTTAATTTAAAGCAAACCAGCTTTAAACGGGGAGAATTTGTTTTTACCCTTGCCTTTGGAAAGGGTAAAAAAGCAGAGCCGAAATCCCTGCCGGGTATCGCAAGTTTAGCCGTAAACGTGCTCAATGAAAGTGGTTTTGGTGGAATTGACCGGGATCAGATCGAAGCCGCCCTGGCCGGAAAAAATGTAAAAATTAATCTATCTGCGGATGAGGGACGGTTTTTAATCACGGGCTTTGCAGGATCTGAAGAGTCAGAGCTTGTATTCCAGATGATTCGGAATTATTTTCTTGATCCCGGTTTCAGGCAGAGTGCCCTTGACCTTGTGCAAGAACGTTACCGGCAGTTTTTCCACGAGCTTCAGGGAACCCCAGAAGGGGCCATGGCGCTTGATGGGGAAAGCTTTCTGGCCGGAGGTGATTCTAGGTTCGGGTTTCCATCAATACTTCAGATCCAAGCCATAACCCTGGCTGATATTAAATCCTTTATGGATCCCTACTTTACAAGGGGGGGAATTGAACTTTCAATTGTGGGGGATTTTAACCCGGAACAGCTCCTCAGCCAGGCTCAGAACTATCTTGGAAGCCTGCCGGAAAGAAAAGATTTGGAAAGTTTATCGGAGCCTGCCGGTCCGACTTTTCCAGCTGGAAAAATCCTGGAACTGACCGTGGAAACCACACTTGACAAGGCTTTGGTTCAGCTGGCATTCCCGACCGATGATTTCTGGGATATCTCCAGGGTGAGGCGTTTGAATGTTCTTGCGTCGATCTTTTCAGACAGACTCAGGAAGAACATTCGGGAAAAGCTTGGTGCCTCCTATTCTCCCTTTGCCTATAATGATCCATCACGTTTCTATGACGGTTATGGGGTTTTCCGTGCAGTGGTCAATGTTGAGCCGGATGCCGCTGAAATGGTCGTTCAGGAGATTGAGAGTATAGCAGTTTCCCTCGCTGAAAACGGGGTAACTGAAAAAGAGGTGACCCTTGCGTGTAAGCCTATTGTTACCCATATCAGGGATATGCAGAAGAGTAATGCATACTGGCTGGAATCGGTCCTTTCAGGATCTAAGGAGCATCCTGAGAAGTTTGAATGGGCAACTACTATTCTTGACGAATATAGCTCCATTGGTGTGGACGGGATAAACAGGCTGGCACAGGAATATTTAACGATAGATAAAAGGGCTTTGATTGTTATCCGGCCCTTGGGTGGTAGGTAGTGGAGTAGGTGGTAGTAGGTGTGGGGGCGACCCTTGCGGTCGCCCCTAGAGACTTTATTCTTCCGGCAGTTGCCAATTCTTACCCACTGGTTCGATTACATTGTTTCTCAGGTAGAAATCCAGATCAAACAGCTGCTTAAAGGATAGATCAGTAAACTTAACTCGCCGTTTTTTTAACCGCATGGAGTTGAACGAGGGATAGTTGGTTATTTCGCAATCTTCAACGGTTTTAAAGGGCAATTCTCCCACATAATAACCAAGACTGCTTAAAAATATAGACCTTTCGGGTTTCTCCTCCTGATAATCACTATTGTCAATATACTTGAATGAGAGCCCACCCATACTTATGTCAATAATTTGTCCAAGTTTTCTGGAATGGGGACTGATAGCGGCATACGCTCCATCTTTGGCCTTGTAGCGTTTGTGTTTTCTTCTTTCAACTCTCTTTTTTGTCGTAGCCATAGTCAAGTCCTTTTGAGTGCAAATGTTAAAGTGATTTTATCTGACTTCAGAATGCAATTGTTATTCCATTGTGTTGTCTGTCTGGCTGCTATTTTTAAGAAATCATACGGATCAATCTATTCAGCACCTGAAAGTTGGATTTATAGTTTTTAAATTTTGAATGTGGTATGACTTTATCTTCATATTTTTATAGGGTATTTTTTTCTTGTTTATAGTTTTATAGGAGTATTTTTACTCTTTGTCAGTTGAGATGGCTGCATAGGCTGACATGGAAATTTCGTAGTTGAATCCTCTGTTCCGGAGCAGAGCCAGCACTTTTTTTTTAAGGGTTGAAGCGTCAAGATGCTTCCACCTGTTTATTTTTGTTTTGACGGCACGCAGGGCAGCATCCCTTTCATCTACACCGGCCAATACTTCTTCGATGATGGCATTGCTTACGCCCTTTTGTTTGAGTTCATAACCCAGGGCAAATTTAGATTTTGGGCGAAAACGCTCTCGGTTTTCTACAAAAAGGGCGGCAAAGTCTCTGTCGTTCAGGAGGCCATGGTCGGTTAATTTTGTAATGGTCTCTTCGATTACCCCGGATGAAAACCCCTTTTTATCGAGGTTTTTCCTGGCTTCCATAATGCTTCTTGCCCTAGGGGTAAGATAGATAAGGGCCTGGTTGTAGGCTCTGGCAGAATCTTTCATCTCTTGCCCCTAGGCTCCTTAGCCCTCCACTGGATATTTATACGTGCGCGTTCTGTGCCGGTATGGGCTTCCATGATCAAATGATAGGTTATCAATTGGCCCCCCAGATGTACAATTTCTGTCCTTGATAAAATTTTGTCCCTGTAGAGGGATTCCCTTTGAAAGATGACCTCCAGATTTTCTGGTCTGTGGGAGAGTAAAATCTCCTGGGGAACCGTTTCAACTGCCCATTCAAGGTAGATGGCGTTATTAACGTGCCCATTGAGGTCGAGGTCGTGCATTCTTACCTTAAAGGGCAGGTCAAGGTCCGCATGCTCAGGGAGCTTTAGGGCCTTAGGCTGGGGAGCATCTTCAGGTGTCTGGTCGTTTAAAAATCGGTGGGGCATATAGGTGCTCAACCTTACCGGCCGATTGTTCTTTTTTTTGATCATCACCCACCATGCTCTTGCAGTCAGGATTTCAAGGGCATTACTGCCTGTCATTCGAAACTGCCTTAACTCGTAAAGGTTCTTTAATGGAGTTCTCCAGGTCTCAATCTGGATATCTTCCCGCCAGACTGGTGAGTTTTTTATCTCTATCTGATATCGCACAATGACCCAGGCAAGGTTTTTCCTGGCAAGGTCAAACCCGGAAACTCCCATTTCAGAGGCATGTTCAGATGCTGCATCCTGGAGAAAATTCAAAATGCTGACGATCTTTAACTTTCCCTGGAAGTCGAGGTTCGAGTATCCTACGCTGGTTTTTTTGATGTGGGTCAATCTTTTGTCAGGCATTGGTTGTTTTATCTTTCTGCTGATTTAAATTTGTTCCTGTTCATAATGAGTTGTTCGTGAGGTCAAAGATTGCAAGTCCCTTGCTTGTCCCCGGTTTCAGTAATTTTGATCAGGTGATAAGCCGGAGTTTCATAGGGATGCACCCGAAGTAATGTCTCAATAGATTTGGCTACAATATCATCATTGCAGATCAATTCAAGTTTATATTCTTCCTGGGTGTGAATTTGCCCCTCCTGCCCCACAAAGGGGGAGCTACCTGCAAGGGCGCGGAACTGGCCGGTTCCCCTTGTCTGCCAGGAGCAACAGTCGTAATTGCCCAATCTGCCTGCGCCTTGCTCAAAAAGTGCCTTTTTAACGGATTCCAAGTGGGATGCGGGTACATAAATGCAGAGGAGATACATGGGGCCTCCTTTTTTGCCTGGTTGTGTCTCAGTGATATACGACCAGGGTTTGATCATCGTTTCGAATCATCAATTATGACAAGTCGGCGAAGTTAGGATCAAAACCCGACGATCAATTACCCGGAAGTTTATCGATCAGTCTGAATGGTGTCTCAAGAATCCGCTGCATGGTTCCCATAAGGCCTTTTCCTACTTCAGCAGGGGGGAGCAAAAATACGTTTGGATTATCAACGGCACCCACTGCCTTTACTGGAATCGAGACAAGCGTTCCCTTGAGGATGGTTCCAAGTAAGGGTATTTTCTGGACCAGGAGATCAACCGTCTTAAAGGGAGCCACAAGAAAGATCAGCTCCAGTGTATCCAGTGTCGGGTCCATCCAGCCGTTAAAGACAATGCTCATGTCCTGTCCGTCAATGACTGAATCTTTGAAAATAATCCTGCCCTGGTTTACCTGGGCATTCACCGTTAAACTCTTGTAGGCAAAACCACTCTGCTCAAGATCCGGGAGTTTTCCCTTGAAGAGTGGAGCTATATTGATTATGGAGAGAATCCTGGACAATAGTGTCAATTTGTAAATACGGCCCCCAGGTGAATTAACAGTGAACTCTCCCTTTAAATTGTCAGTCAAAGTTGCCATGTTACCCGTTGAATCAAGGTTGGCCCTGAGGGAATAGCGGCCCTCGAACAACTCCTGTTTGCCATAAAGGCATGACAGGGTCGTGTTAATGTCCTTATCCTCTGTGTGGGTTTTAAAATGGACGCCAAGGGTGTTGTCCCTGTCTCTGATTGTGCCTGTAAGGTCAATCTCGCAGAAATTGGCCTGGAGAATAGTGATCTCCATTGCTTGTTCAGTGGGGGTTATCCTGGCCTCTACCTGCTTTAAAATTAATTCATTGTATTTAAGGGAGCCGGCCTTGAGAATAAAGGGGGGAAGGTTAAAGCCTTTGGGCAGCAGTGAATCTTGTGGGCTTTGAGTTTGCTTCTTGAGTATCAGGTTAAGGTCAAGGAAATCCATGGTCAGAACCGGTGTGTTGTCCGAATCTGTTGAAATCGTAAAATGGCCGTTCTGGGTCAGGTTGTTGACAAGGTTTAAGGCAAGCCCACCGGGTTTTAGAATTTCGTCCAGGATCCGGGTGTTAAGGCTCCCCTCAAAGGTGAGGTCCCCCAGTCTGTTTGTGATCCGGGCAATCTCCTTGTCCTTTACTGTTATGGCTGCCTGATCAAGGAGAACAGCATCGGGAGTTTTTTTGAGGCTGATAAAAAGTGTGGTTCCGGTTTCAAACTTGAGATTTCCTTTAAAATTGACTCCCATCCCGTTTGTTTCTATAAATCCCCGGGACAGGGTAAGGGGGAGAAGGAGATCTTCAATTTGTGGCGAACCGGTCAGAAAGGATATCTGGTCGGGTGTATGTATTGTCCCCTTTAACTGTGTGAGGCGTTTGCTCTTCGGGGAAATAATGAACCTTCCTGATGCGTTGGATATTCCATTGCTGCCACCATGGGTTGGCGAGTGTTCTGCCAGGGTGAGGTCGGTAAACGACCCGTC
The DNA here is from genome assembly GCA_034007745.1 of Desulfobacterium sp. Lineage (GTDB taxonomy): Bacteria > Desulfobacterota > Desulfobacteria > Desulfobacterales > Desulfobacteraceae > Desulforapulum. Next base: position 21,370 of record JAVEQI010000024.1, on the reverse strand, counting down.
AATGGAGTAATCAAGGGTTTGGGGGGTCAGGATCGCTCCCTGGAGGCGCACCTCATCAAGGTTGATAATTCCCCGGGCTGGCATAAGGGGCAGCAGTGTAGGCTGAATGGATTTAAATCGGGATAGCCAGGCAAAGAGGGCTGAAACGTTGACTTTTCCGGACCCTGTTTCCAGGGTGAGCAAGGGTGCATCGTCAAGGGTTATCCAGGCCTTGATATTGGAAAAATTCCCCAGGTCAGAGGTGCCGCCTAGACCATCCACTTGGATTTTGTCTTTGTTAAAGGTGAATGAACTGGCCGTCAGGTTCATGCTGCCTGGAATGCGGTCGTATTCTCCATATAGAACAATGTTTTCCGCCTGAACCGACACAGAAAGATTCCCCCCTGTTGAATTTAGCTCAAGGGTTCCACCTGCAGTTCCGCTGATTCTGCTGCACCGATTAAGTTCCCTGGCAAGAAGGGTTTCTGGCAAAAGCAGCTTTAGAGTTTGGGGGAGGCCACCAAGGTCTGCTGCGAGGTCAAATTCGCCGTTAAAGTCATTGTCATCCCCAAGGATATCAACCCTGAGGGTGCCTTTTTTGATCTCACCTCCAGCGACACTTGCTTTGGTTGGCCGGGTGTGGAGAATGCCATTTTCCATGGTAACCCCAGCCTGGATGTTTGTTACAGTGAGTTTGGTCCCGGGGATATGGACAACTCCCCTATTAACGGAACCAACTATTACCATTTTTTTGGGGTCGAACAGCCTGTTTAGGCTGTTTGAACTGAACGAGACATTGACCTCCGGGATAAATCCGCTGCGTAAAATCCAAAAAATTTCCTGGCAGATTCTGTTTTGTTTTAAAAGCCCGAGGGCCGCGCTTCTGGTGGGCTCAATCTGGATGTTTTTCCCATTGAAGGCAAGGCTGGCAGATTCAGTATTACGATCCAGCCTAAAATCAACGGCCAGGGTCAGATCGGGGGAGTCTAGGGTAAAGGGAAGGATGGAAAGTTCAATCCTGCTGTTCGTGGCATTGGCCGAGATCTCGATTTTTTTCCCTGAAATTTTTTGTACATTTCCCTCTTTTAAACAAATCTCTGGAGATACGATTGTAAGAGTCATCTCAAGTCCTGCGGTATCTGTAAGGGAAAAATTGGTTGTGACCATGGGAGCTGTAAGTGCTGATACGGTTTTGCCAGGGATCAGGTCCAAGGGTGATCGTTCATCCATTTTAAGGTTTCGGATAAAGGTGGTACCAGAAAAAATTTTTTTTTCTGGTGAAATGATTATGGACCCGTCCATCCGGTCGAAGAGGTGGTGTTGGAAGTCATCAAAGGTTACCACAAGGTCGTTCTGGGATATGGGCAGCATGGAGAAAAGCTCTGAAAGCACCGGCAGTTCGGGGAATATGAGGTCGCTCTGGGGCGTGATGGTGTTGTTTTTATAACCGTTTTGCGGTGTTACAGAGATCGTTTTTAAAAGGATTTTGTTGATGTCTAATTTTCCGGTTGCAAGCTTTAGAAAATCTGGAACGATAAGGACCTTGTTGATAAGGATGTGAACGTCTTTACCCGTTTCCATATCCAGACCTGTTATGGTCAGGCTGGGAAAGGGGAAAAAGCCTATTTTAATTTTCTCCGAAGTTACAGGGATGTTGAGCTTCTGTGTGAAGAAGGTTGAAAGTTCGTCCCTTAAATAGGAAGAGTCCCGCAGCCACAAAAAGGAGAGGCAGGTACCCAGGGTAATAATAGATAAAAGGGAAAAAATGAGAATCAGAAATCGGAGGGGATGTTTTTTTTTTGCAGTCATGGGTCAGGCATTTTTTCAGCGCCGTCCCTGGGACAGCGCTGAAGCCGTAATTTATTCAGTACGACTGGTGATTTCAACCACATGGAAACCAAAGTTGGTTTTTACCGGACCATGAGGTTTACCAACCGCCTCATTAAATACAACCTTATCAAATTCAGGCACCATCTGACCCGGGCCAAATTCTCCAAGGTCTCCTCCCTGTCTTCCGGAGGGACACTTTGAGTGCTGCCGGGCAAGGTCAGCAAAGTCGGTTCCGCTGTTGATCTGATCGATAAGATTCTGGCATTGTTCCTCTGTGTTTACAAGGATATGGCGTGCACTGGCTTTTGCCATTGAATTCTCCCTTTTTTTATTTTTACAGTTGTTGTTAGGCTTTAATTTGTCTCTTAACCGTGTAAAATAACCAATAACGGATAGAATAGCAAGATGAAATTTTGGAACCTGGATGTTTGTCCGGGTCGTAAATCCCCCGACTTTCTTGGTTCAGCAAGGGGATACCGATTGTCGCCTCTAATGTAAAATCAAAATGATAATTGTTGGCTACCAACGTTTTTACCAGATAAGACCTTGGTTCTTTGAGAAGTCAATAAAATCCACCATTATCAGTTCGGTCTCTTTGAGAAGAATATCTTTTTCCGGGTCGATATCTTTGGTCCGGGTTTCTTTTTGTTCAAGGCTCTCAAGGGGGGGAAGATTCCGGCTGGCCCTGAGCCTGTTTTCAATGGCTAATTCCGTTGTCTTGAACTGTTCTTTTTCCAGCCTGCGCTTTGTTTCGTTGAGGGACCATTCCCGGACATTGTAAATCTGAGTGGTAAGGTCATATCTTTCCCTTAAGTAGGCAAATTCAGGGTTGGATATGATCCTCTGTTCATGGGCTTGTCCTAGTTTCTCAATGGCCGGGGCAAGATCCCTGTAAGGTGTGAATTCTGCCCGCTGGGACATATCCCAGGGAAGGGCACCGTCAAGGGCGCTTTCGCCGATGTCTTCTGGGTTGTAGAGCATGGGGTAGAATATGTCCGGGCTGACCCCCCGGTTCTGGGTGCTCTTGCCCGAAATTCGGTAAAACTTTGCATTGGTGAGCTTTAGCTGGCCATCGTTGATGCTTTGGAGGACCTGAACCGTTCCCTTGCCAAAAGTTCTGGTCCCCACCAGTATACCTCGGTTGTAATCCTTGATGGCTCCGGCAAATATTTCCGATGCCGAGGCACTCATGCGGTTTATCATCACAATCAGGGGGCCGGTATAGACAATCGAAGGGTCGGGGTCGGTCAGCTTTGACATGAATCCGTTTCTTCCTTTTACCTGGACGGTGGGCCCGGTTTTGATAAAAAGCCCTACAAGCTCATTGACCTCCTGAAGGGATCCGCCGCCGTTGTTTCTAAGGTCGATGATCAGCCCGTCAATGTTTTCCTGTTTCAGCTCATCGATCAATCGTCTTACATCCCGGGTGGTGCTCCGATACTCCTTTTCGCCGGCCTGGGAACCTTTGAAGTCCTGATAGAAAACGGGGATTTCAACTGTGCCGATGGTGTAGTCGCGATTGTTTACATTCACAGTGGCAAGGCTTTGTTTGGCTGCCTGCTCCTCAAGCCTTACCCTGTCCCGCTTAATGTTCACAACCTTTGCACTCTGGAGGCCTTTTTTTTCTGCCGGAATTATTTTAAGGCGGACAACCGTGTCCTTGGGGCCCCGGATAAGCTTGACCACCTCGTCTATTCTCCAGCCCACAACATCTTGAATCTCCCCGGTAAGGTTCTGACCCACACCGATGATTTTGTCGCCGGGCATGAGGTTGTGGGATTTTTCAGCGGGGCCTGCCGCAATGAGACTGACCACCTTGGTGTATTCGTATTCGCTCTGGAGAACGGCACCAATCCCCTCAAGGCTGAGGCTCATCTGAATGTCGAAATCCTCGGACAGCCTTGGAGGAAAATATTGGGTGTGGGGGTCAAAACTCATTGTTACAGCATTCATGTAAGTTCTGAAGCAGTCTGCGGAATTAGTCTGGTCAAGGTGGTTAAGTCGGCTGGCATAGCGTTTAGTCACCGTCTCTGAAATGGCCTCATCGGTTTCATCTTCAAGCTTGAGGTTCAAGACGACGTTTAAAAATTCGTTCTTCCAGAGATGCTCAAGGGTCTTTTCATCGGAAGGCCAGGGCATCTCTTTTCTCACAAGATCAATCGTCTCGTCAGTTGTAAAATCAAGCGTGGTTTTCCAGGTGCCGGCAAGGGTGGTAAAGCTTACAAGGCGCTGACGGGATCTTTCCATGAATCGTTTAAAGATGCCGTAGGCAGGAGCTATGTTCCCCCTTTTAAGATCGTTGTCAAATCGGTAGCGAAACGGCTCAAAACCGTCGATATCAGACTGGGTGAAAAGTATCCTGCCAGGGTCGAGCATTGTGAGATACTGGTCAAATATCCTTGATGACACAGCGTTGTTGAGGCGTTGTCCTGAATAGTGGTTGCGCTCAAGTGATCTTACGATGGCAACGGCCGTGGCCTGATCTTCAACGGTGAAGGTGAGGGCTTCCCCAGCCTCTGGTAATTGTTTTGCCTGGGAGACCGGCGTGAAAAACAGCAGAAACGCTGCAATTACGGCAGAAAAGGAATAAAGGACACTAGGCTTCATGAAAGGTTCTCCAATTTTTTCAGTGGATGGTTGCTGGGGGAACAACTATAGATTGAGGGGTTTCAAGGCTTATTCGGCCGATTTTTCCTGCTCTCAGTTCCCGGATAAGTATTTCCGATGCCTTTTGAAGGTCGATCTCACCACCTCTTTTGAGGCACCCTCTTCCCGCACCAATGGCTTTGATCAGGGACAGACCATCCCTGGGAAGGGGAGAGGGCAATTTGTATCTCCGGGTTAAAAGGTGTGGATAGGTCTCAACAAGCAGGGAACCTGTAAAACAGGCTATTTCGGTATAATCAATGGCCGTGTCTGAAATTGCCCCCATGGCTGCCAGGCGATAGGTGTTGGCCGGTTCATTCATCACCGGCCAGAGAATGCCCGGGGTGTCGTAAATATCGACCCCGTTTTTGAGCTCAGTTCGCTGTTTCTGGCGGGTAATGGCAGGGACATTGCCTGTTTTTGCAATTTTTTTCCCGGCAAGGGTGTTGATAATGGTGGATTTCCCCGTGTTGGGAATTCCGACTACCATTATCCTCATCCGTCTTGACTTGCCTTTGGTAATCATTCTGTGACAAAGATCTGCAGCCCCCCATACCTCGCGACTCTCGGTCCCGGCAATGGCAATGGCAGAGGCTGCATCGGGTCGGTTAAAATAGTCGAGCCACAAACGGGTCGTTTCGGGGTCGGCAAGATCATTCTTATTAAGGACTTTTAGTCTTACAGAGTTTTTACAGATTTTATCAACAAGGGGATTGCTGCTTGACAGGGGGATTCTTGCGTCAAGAATTTCCATGACCACGTCAACCCTTGCCACCGCCTTTATCAAGAGTTCTTTTGTCTGTCTCATATGTCCCGGGAACCACTGGATATCCATTTTGTTGTTAATCTCTCTCCTTGTCTTTGCCGGAACTGTCTGTATCTGTGGATTTAAAGTATAGAAAGGTGAACAAAAAGGCTCCTGCCACGCTGCCTGCAAAACCTCCTGCAAAACAATAGATGATAGTTTTAAATATTGGAAATCCTGAGATAAATCCATAGGCGGCCCCGGACAGAGCGCCAAGAATCAACAGGGCTGTTGCTGAAATATACATGTTCAGGAGCATACCACAGTTATGCTGGACTATAAAAGGTAAAAAAGAGGTGGGCCAATTCTACTCTCAGGATTATCTCAGTTTCATGATGACCGATGTTGCGGGGTGTCCATCGGCCTTTGGGGACTCAAGTCCGGTTGGCTCTTTCATGAAGATTCGCCGGCCGTCTATTTCACCCATGTTAACTATTTTGTCTGCAACTGCTGCTGCACGGTCACGAGCCAGGTGACCAAGATCGTTGTTGGTTACGATAATGGTTTTTCTCACAACGCTCTCCATGGTTTCAGGGTCATGTAAGGTTTTGTCTGATTGATTCTTCCGGGGGGTGACTCCCCCTTTGCCGTTTTCGGCAGCTTTGGGTTGAGTGAGGATTTTGGTGTAGGCAGCTTCAAGGTATTCGTCATGCTCCTCATTGGTCAGGGATATTTCATCCACCGGGACGGCTGTGCCTCCCTGTTTCACCAGTCTAGATAGTTTTAAGGCCTTGAGTTTTCTTAGGAATCTTTGATCTTCAATGGAGCGCCTGTCCTGTTCAAGGTCTGCATGGCCCGTTATTTCAAGGCCTAATCCTGGCCGTTCCTGGAGCGCTTTGGTCAGAACGGTCAGCTTTTCCAGGGACTGGGGGGTTGGAGTGGCTGATCCCGGGGTAAACTCAATGACGTCAAGATTCTCCTGGCCTCCGAACATTGAGCCTAGAAGGGCGAACGGGGATGTTGCAGCTTTGGCCATAAGGTTCATGATCATGTTGAGGATAATACCTCCCACGCTGAATTCAGGGTCATTGAGGTTGCCCTTTACCGGAAGATTCAGCTCAACCCTTCCTTTTGTGTCCTTTAAAAGGGCCAGGGCAAGTTTGACCGGTGCCTTGATGGCGTCATCGCTGTTGGTGGGTTCTCCAAAGTTGAAAAGGTCCAGTTCAACATTGTTCTTTGCCTCAAGCTGCCCACTGTCAATCCGGTAATTCAGATCCATGGACAGCTTTCCCTGCTGGATAGTGTAGCCCGCATATTTTCCGGCATAGGGACTGACAGGGCCGAGATCCATGTTGTCGAGCGATATACGTGTGTCAAGGAAAAGGGCGTCCCTGATCGGGTGAACCTGTCCTTTAGCCTTTAATTGTGCATGGTTGTTAACCCTGGCATTAAAATCAAAGTCAGATTTTTCTGTTGTCTGGAGATTGATGTTGTTCAGGGTCGTGTCAATGCTGCCAAGATTTGTTTTAAACTCGGGCTCAATGGAGCGGTCTTTGAAATGAAGATCTCCCCCGGTCAGGACAATTCGGTCAATGGTGAGGTCAAAGGAGGTGTTGTCTGCTGCTTCTGACGCAGCATTTTGTTCTAATCTCTTTTTTTTGTCAGATTTAATCTCGCTGGATCGGCTTTCTCCCCCATTTGCCTTTTCCGGGGCAGTACTTTTTTTCAAGAGATTTTGAATGTTGATGGTTTTGTCGTTGTCGATCACAATGTTGCCAAAGGGGCGTTCCAGAAAAACTTCACCAATGGTTGCATGGATGGGGGACAATCCCAGATTCATTTTTTTAAGTTCAAGTTTTTTCCATGCAATTACCTCGGTTCCCTCAAGGGGGTCGGTAAGACTCATATCCATTATGGCTGCATTGCCCGTATAGCTTGCCTTGCCATCTGGATTTCCCGGGTTTTCAACGGCAATGTTACCGTTTACCGTCAAGCGACCATTGGAAATCATGGGGTTGAGGTAATCCGTGACAAAAGGCTGTGCCCAGGCAAGGCTGATGGCGTTTATATCCACGTTCAAGTCTGCGGTCAAAGGGTCAAGGCCGATCTTGCCGTTTGCCCCGAAATGCCCGGTGGTGTTGATCTTAAGGTCAAGATCTATTGCGGTTTTTTTCCCGGGAAGGGTGGAGAAATCCTTCAATCTTAAATTGAGTTTATCAACGGTGACATCCCCCCTGCCAGGTTGAGCAAGGCCCTTACCGATGAGGGAAAAGTCATCAATGGCTACCTCTCTTATCTCTGTGATCCAGGGAGCACTTGGGGGGGCGGTTGCTTCAGGTTCTTTGTTTATGGTGGTTTTGTCCGTCCCCATGAGGGGTTCAATGGTCAGACGGCTGTCGGCCAGGCGGAGTAGGGTGAATATCCCTTTGGTTGCGGCAATTTTATCAAGGGAGATCCTTTGTTCCAGCATGTTGATGACTGCCAGGTCAAGATCGAGACCGCCGAGGCTTGCAATCTCCCGGGGAGGAAAGGGCGGCTTAGTTTTAAAACTGTCTGTTATAATTAGCGCAGCCTGGGTGACGTTTGTGTTATCAACAGTAACGGTAAGGTCAAAGGGGGCTTTTGCCTGTGCAGTGGCGTTCGATGAAGTTGGGACGGTGTCTGCCGGAACGGGATCATCGGGTTTGATCACCAGGCTGTCAATGTTTAAAATGCCCTGTTCGTTTCTTATCAGATGGAGTCTGGGGCCGTCAAAGGCAATGGTGTTGATATGAATGGAATGGGCCAGGGGGTTGGACGGCGCCAGGATTGCCTGGAATTTTTCAAGGGCAAAAATGGTTTCTCCGTTCTGGGTTTCGATGGAAAGATCGTTTAGGGTGAGTTCCCCTGACACAACCAGATCCAAGATACCAGTTGGATCCTTTGAAAAACCAAGGGTCATCATCAGGTCTGCCCGACCGCCTGCCTTTTTAATATTGGTTTTCATGGGCAGGTAGGAGAGATAATGGTTCAGATGGACATCCCTGATGTCCATGGTCATGGCAGTTTCAAGGGAGGTGGAAAAGGGCATTATTTTCCCTGAAAGATTAATGGGAGCGCCATCCACGAGCATTGAAAAATTGGGGGTTACAGGGGTTGATCCATGCAGTTTCATGCTTGAGATAAAGGGAATGTCAATGTTTAGACGGTCAATGAGGTGGCTTGTACCGATTGTCTGATCCTGAAGTTCCACTCTGCCCTCCTGCACTGTAAGGCGGGCCAGGGTAAAATTCAGAAGACCCTTTTTTTCGTCATTTTCGGGCCGTGGGGCAGTCGGGGATTGGGGTAAAAGATCTGAAATGTTGTAACTGCCGTCTTTAAGGCGAATCAGGCGAAAATAGGGGCGAACAACCGTGAATTTCTCAATCATCGGGGCAAATTTTAAAAAGGAGCTGCTGTCAAGATCTATATGGATAGATTCAAAGGAGAAAAAGGGGGCGATTCCACCCTCATCCATGATGGTGAAGCCCCCAACTGTAAGGGAAAGGTCATAGGGGTTTACGGAGACGTTATCGATGGCAACCGTTCTTTTTATCGCCTTGGTCAGCTCGCTCTGGGCGAGACTTTTAATGACAACGGGCAGGATCAGAAAACCTGTTATTCCATGGAGAACAAGCATAGTTGCTGAAATAAGAATTATTTTTTTCCACAGAGCCATGGCTTTGAATTGCATTGTTATTTTCATGCACTGAAGAATACTGGGCAACTCCTGGTGTGTCAAGTAATACGTATCCGCTTGACTAAGTCATGGGTATTTGAGACCATATTCCAGTCGATAACCTGTTTCAGGAGTTTTGATTCCCATGAATTATTTTGTGTCGTTTCCCAGGTGGGTTGTGTTTTTTGCTGTCCTGCCCCTTTTTTGTCCCTGTCCGGCCAATGGTTTAGATTCGCCGGACCGTGTTATTCCTTCCCTTGTGGAGAGCGTCCGGTTTTCTGATCCTTTTTTCTTTTGTGAAGACAAGGTTCCAGTTGAGGATTTTGACGTACGGGAACGCCTGGAAAAAGAGGTTCTCCTTGCCCTATGGGACAGGGCCCAGGTGGTTTTGTGGCTCAAGCGTGCTTCCCGGTATTTTCCCCACATTGAATCGGTGCTCAAACAGGAGGGGCTGCCCGACGATTTAAAGTACATTGCAGTCATTGAGAGTGGTCTCAGGCCCCATGCCGGATCATCCATGGGTGCTATTGGCTTTTGGCAGTTTATGCGTTCAACGGGAAAAAACCACGGTCTCAGGGTTGATTCAATGGTGGATGAACGTAGAAACATCTTCACGTCCACACGGGCAGCCTGTCAATATTTGAAAAACCTGAAAGAGATGTTCGGTTCCTGGTCCCTGGCCGCTGCCGCTTATAATATGGGCGAAAATGGTCTGGCAGCTGAGATAAAAAAACAGGGAACAGCAGACTACTATTCCCTGTATCTCCCCCTGGAGACCCAGGGGTATGTTTTAAAAATCGTTGCAGCCAAGGAGATCATGAAGAATCCGGAAAAATATGGATTTGTCCTCTCAGGAGAGGATTACTATCCACAGATTTCTTTTGACAGGATTGAGATGGTTTTGGATTATGAAATACCTGTTGCGGTGATAGCCCAGGCAGCCAGGACTTCGTTCAAGGAGATTAAGGATCTCAATCCTGACATTCGGGGGGACTTTGTTTCAGAGGGAAAGCGTACAATTCTTATCCCGGCACAAAGGTCAGAGGAATTTTCCAGCAGGCTCCCAGGGTTAGTTAAAGCATGGAAAGAAAAAAGTGGAACAGCACTTCATGTGGTGAAAAAAGGGGACAGTCTCAGTACCATTGCACAGCAGTATCAGATGTCCCTTGGGGAGCTGCTGCGGCTGAACAATCTTACCCTTTCGAGTCTCATTCATCCGGGAGACCGGCTCAAGGTGGATTCAAAACTCTGATATTCAATTAGAATTGCTGGTTTCGGTCTTTTTGCTGTAAGAATTTGCCGCAGATGCAGAGGGATGCCCAGGAGAAGATATGATCGATGAGCCGGGGAACGGAGATCTGCTGGTTGAATCCCCCGAGATGGGGGCCGGTGCTGAGGGAAATGTTGGCCTTACCCCTTTCATGCAGGGCAGCCTCATCCGGTGAGAGCCCACGATCCAGAAGAAAGGATCGAAACTGATAGTTGTCCATCCTGTCCTGATCTTCGATCCTGAGGATTTCGTTCATATGGCGGTCAACCCCCATTTCATCGATCAGGGACTGCATCAGCTCCTCGGAGGGCGGAGGGAGCAGGAAAGGTGGGGCGTCAATCCCTGTAAAACCTGAATAGTACTGGTTGATGGTGCAGGTGATGGCTCGTTTGAATACGTTGGCATCAAAGAGTTCCCTTGCATCCACGGGGCGTCCCTGGGCGTCGTTCCCCCTCTGTTCCGGCGAATTGTTTCTAAAAAAACTTCCTGCCACAAGAATGAGGCTTAAAAGGTGGGACCCGATGTAATGGTGCAGCTTTTTTGTTCCAGAAACAAAGGCAAAATGTTCAAAATCCCTTAATCCCGATGTCGCAAAGTTGGGGTGTCGGCAGCTCTCAAGCCAGCGGTCTAGTCTGCCGCTTCGTTCCCACTGGTAAAGACCCTCGTCCTGTCTGCGGTTTTGCTGAACCCTGTTGTGGAAAAGTGGAATAACCGCCGTATGGACAATTCCCATGGCTGCTGCTTTACCAAGGAGTCTGGCATTGCGGCCAAGAACCCGGGGCAGGTCATCAAGGAGGGTGCCATGGTCAAGGGGTTCGTTGGGATAGTCATAGTAGTTGGGGCTTGCACAAAAGGCAATGGCGATCAGTTCCCCATGAAGGTTAGGGGGGAGAACTATGCTGTCTGGAATTTTGATGATTTTATACAGGCCGACCGTCCCGTATTTGAGGGGTCGGGGGATGTCAAAATTGGTAAACTCAGATTGGATATGGGTTCTGAAAAATTCCAGCCACCCTGTTTCAACGGCAAGGTTTGCCGGATCTTCCAGGGCATTGAGAAACTTGATGACCCCGATTCGATTGGTTTGGGTGGGTGCAGTCAGACTTCTTCCCCGCCATGTAAATTGAGCTGTGTTACAGATGTCAAGTTCACCGGTGATCCATTCAAAGGATTGCGTGACAATCAAGGGCTTCCCAGGGAGGGGCTCTTTGACAGGTTCTATGGCAAGGGGTAGGGCACCCAGTGCTTCGCCGACTGCCCTCTGTCTGTGGCCGGTGCTTGAGACCAGGATTTTTTGAAGCTCCGGGATGATGGATTCACCCACCCCATCAGGGTCGGCATCAAGGATGGCAATAAGGGTTTCGGCGGTTTCCCGGAAGAGGAAAAGAACCTGCTTCTGGGAGTCAAATTTTTTTGACTGGAGGAGAAAAATAAGCGACTGAACAGTTTGGTCAGTGATACTCCCAGTTGATTTTTCAGCCCTTGCTGCAATGGATTTTACGGCCATATAAGCTGCAGAAAAGTCAAGGAGCTGGTTCATCAGCCTTGATTCAATGTCGTCCGGATCTTTGTGCCATGCCATGGCTGTGATTGTCATATCAGGATTGAAGTTACTGCAGCAGGTCTTTTTCAGAGATGGTATCTGATGGTTTTGGTTGACTGGGCGATGGTGGGGGGGCGGGCTGTGGACTTATTAACCTTTCCTTTGCCTGGGTCTGGGCCTTGATCATATTTGTCTTCTGGTCAATCTTCTGTTCGAGCAGCTTTAGCTCCCTGTCCAGAACCTTGCGGTCAATAGATGTCTGTTCAAGGGTATCGGCTTTTATCTTGACAAGGCTGAGCTCCTTTTGCAGGAGGGTCATGGTTTGGTTCTGTTCGCTTACCCTGGCCTCAAGGACTGCTGTTCTTGCTCGTTCAGCCTTGATTTCCTTTTCAAGTTCTCCTGTTCTTTGGGCAAGTTCCTTTGCCGCCCCATCTGTTTTTGCCAGGGCCTCAGATATCAGGATCTCTTTGGCTTTCAGGGCTTCCAGTTCTTTTTTTATGGAATTTTCAAGGGCCTGGACAGCCTTTTGGAGATCTTTAGATGTTCGGTCAATAAGAACCGCCTCTACCTGGGCAAGTTTTTCCTTTATTACGCTTTTTTCCGCCTTGGTAGATTCAAGCCTGGCTGTTTCCGACTCAAGGGGTTTGACGGTGGTTTCAAACCGGTGTTTGACGCCTGCAAGATCCACCGTCATGGCGTTTATTTTTGTGTCGAGGTTTTCGGCAACACCAAGGACCTCTGTCTGACCTGTGTCGTGGACATTCATCACCTTTTTTTTGATGTCCATGTAGGCAAAGAGGAGAATGGCACAGATAATACATGGTATAATTACGGAAACGATAGTTATCCTGTTGCCAAGCCTTTCGATCCTGAGTTGGTTGGACTCCTGGAGAAAGACGGCAGCAGACGTTTCGTCGTCATCCAACCCTGGACCTCCAATGGTGAAATCATCCGGTTTTGGGGTGCCCATTGTTCTATTCCCACTCAATGGTTCCGGGCGGTTTAGATGTGATATCAAAAACAACCCTGTTGACCCCGGCAACCTCGTTGATGATTCGGTTGGAGATCCTTGCTAAAAGCTCATGGGGAAGTCTTGCCCAGTCTGCGGTCATGGCGTCGTTACTGGTGACGGCCCGGATGGCTATGCAGCTCTCATAGGTCCTTTTATCGCCCATGACGCCTACGCTTTTAATGGGCAGAAGCACGGCAAAGGATTGCCAGAGTTTTTTGTAGAGGCCGGCATCCCGGATCTCCTCTAATAAAACCGTGTCGGCCTGTTTCAGGATGGTGAGCCTTTTTTCAGAGACAGCACCCATGATGCGGATGGCAAGTCCAGGCCCTGGAAAGGGCTGGCGCCATACCATGTCATGGTTTAGTCCGAGTTCAATTCCAAGTTTTCTCACCTCATCCTTAAAGAGAAATTGCAGGGGTTCTATGAGCTTTAGCTTCATCTTTTCAGGAAGACCCCCCACGTTATGGTGGGATTTGATGATGGATGTGGGACCGCCAAATGCAGATTTTGATTCGATGATATCTGGATAGAGGGTGCCCTGGCCGAGAAAATCGGCCCCGTCAATTTTGTCAGCCTCCTCTTCAAACACCTCAATAAAGAGGTTCCCGATGATTTTCCGTTTTTTTTCCGGGTCTGTAACGTCTGCCAGGCGATCCAGAAACCGTTTTCTTGCATCCACGAACCGGATGTTCATGTCAAGGTTGGCGGTAAGGCTTTGTTCAAGGTTCTCCCGCTCGTTCTGCCTTAAAAGCCCATTGTCCACGAAGATGCAAAAGAGATTTTTTCCAATGGCCCGGTGTATCAGAAGTGCCGCAACCGAAGAATCCACGCCGCCGGAAAGCCCCATGATAACTTTTTTATCTGCAACCGCCTCCTTGATCTGATCCACGGCACCTGTTACAAAGGATTTCATGGTCCAGCTCGTTTTGCAGCCGCACACGGTAAAGAGAAAGTTTTTGAGCATCTTAAACCCGTCCGGGGTGTGCTCGACCTCGGGGTGGAACTGAAGGCCGAAAAAGCGGTTTTTACAATCTGCAACGGCGGCTATTTCCGTATTTGGGGTTGAAGCGGTGACGGTAAAGCCCTTGGGCAGCAGCTTTGTTGAATCTCCATGACTCATCCACACCTGGGTGCTGTCATTCAATCCAGTGAAAAGCGGGTCTTTATCCTTGATGGTAAGATCTGCAAAGCCGTACTCGCGCTTGTCAGATCGTTCAATTGTGCCGCCAAGGGCGTTTATCATGAACTGCATGCCGTAGCAGATGCCGAGGATGGGGATGTTGAGATCGAAGATTCCCACGTCCACCAGCGGGTTGTCATCCTCGTAGATGCTCGAAGGTCCTCCTGAAAGAATTATGCCTTTGGGGTCAAGGGCCTTGATTCGTTCAAGATCAATCCCGGCGGGCTCCACCTGGCAGTAAACTTCGTTTTCCCTTACCCTTCTGGCGATGAGCTGGTTGAACTGTGACCCAAAATCAATAATGAGTATCATTAGTATATCCTGTTTCGTCTTGGATTGTGTCTTGGTTAGACCTGTCAAGGCCTGCTAAATTTGTTTGAGACCTTTTTAAAGATCTGGCTCAGGGGTGTTGTTTTTAATTTAAGAGGCTATTTTACGTTTAACCTCGCTTAAAAAGCAAGTTGTTTTTCATTCTAGGCGGCAGTCGGTATCCCCCCACTCTGGTATCCAAAACTATAATTGCTTTGCGTTTTCACATCGTGATTGCCAAATTGTGCTGAATATGATTTATTAGTTCGGTAAATTATTGGTGGTTTTTACAATTTAAAAAACAGGAGTTTTATATGTATGACGCAAGTGATCTGAGAAAGGGACTTAAGTTTGAGATTGACGGAGAGCCATACGTTGTTGTGGATTTTCAGTTTAAAAAGCCCGGTAAGGGGCAGGCTTTATATAAGTGTAAGTTAAAAAATATGATCACAGGTAATCAGTTTGAGCGGACCTTTCGATCCGGTGATAAATTCAATGAGGCTCAACTCGAGGAGCATGAGATGGAGTATCTATACTCCGAGGGCGGCAGCTACTGTTTTATGAACTCTGAGAACTACGAGCAGGAGTTCCTTGGAAAAGACCAGGTGGGCGATGCCGTAGATCTCTTAAAGGATAACACCGTTTGCACTGTTCTCTTTTTTAACGGAAAAGCCATAGGTCTTACCCTTCCTAATTTCATCAATCTGCGTATCGTTAAATCTGACCCCTGGGCCAAGGGGGATACTGCCACGGGCAGTACCAAACCTGCCACTCTTGAGACAGGCTATGAAATCCAGGTGCCTCCATTTGTTGAAGAGGGACAGCTTGTGAAAATCGACACCAGAACCTCAGAGTATGTTGAGCGGGTCAACGAATAAGAAATAATGGAAACGCAGATAAAATCGTCCTTTGTCAAGGGTGTTCTGGTTGTTGCTGCAGATGATTTAAGGAGTGTATTGGTTGGTGCCCTTGAACAGAATGGGTATTGCTGCCAAGGGGCATCCGATGTCCCCGGGGCCCACACAGTTCTTTCGGTCGGGGGGATTGACCTTGTCATCTACGATATTTCCATTCCGGGTATGGACGGTTTTCGTTTCATGGGATCGGTCAAAGAGGACTTGCCTGATATTGATTTCATAATCATAACCGGATATTCAGGGGTTTATTCCTGCTTTCAGGTTTTGGAGGCGGGTGCCGCAGATTGCATTACAAAACCATTTAAGGTCGACTCTGTCATTGCAAGGACCCGTCGCATCGAACGTGAACGTAAAATCCTTTTTGACTTGAAAACGACAAACCATGAACTTGCCGCTGCCATGGAAGAAATCGAGGAAGTTTCCCTTGCCAGGGGGGATTTTCTTGCCCGCATGAGCCACGAGATCAGAACTCCCCTGAACAGCATCAAGGGTTACACGGATATTTTGCTTGATACCGGCCTGAGCTGTGAACAGGAAGAGTATGTTGTAAATACAAAAAAGAGTTGCGACGTACTCCTGGGGGTTGTCAATGAAATACTGGACATCTCCCGGATTGAGGCTGGTGAGATAGGTCTTGAGCCCATTAGATTTGATCCAGAGGTTCTCTGCTTTGAGTGTCTTGAAATGGTGAGAAGTCAGGTGAATACGTCCAGGGTGGAGCTTTTGTGCCGCATCTGCGATTGTGTTCCGGGATATGTGGTTGCCGATCCTAACCGCTTTCGCCAGGTGCTGCTCAATCTGCTTGGCAACGCTGCAAAGTTTACTGAGACCGGGGTGATCGAGCTCAATCTCAGTGTCAGACAGGGGTCGGGCGATGGGATAATGCTCTGCGCCTGTGTACGTGATACGGGTATGGGCATTCCTGAATCTGCACTTGAAACCATATTTGAACCTTTTCGCCAGGTCCAGGGTGGAAGTTCAGCAAAACATGGGGGAACAGGTCTTGGGCTTTCCATATGCAGGAAAATTGCCCGTCGCATGGGAGGAGAGATCAAGGTTGAGAGCCGGGAGGGTGAGGGAAGCCTGTTTGAGTTCTCATTCTGGGCGCTCCCCCTGGAAAATCAGGCGAGTGAACTTATTCAGTCTTCTCAACTTGCGGGTAGCAGGATTCTTGTGGTTACTTCTACCCTTGCCTTTGGGGCCATGGTCTCAAGGGAGCTTAAAGCTGCGGGACTTTACGTTGATATAGTCCTCAATCTAAAGGCAGCTATTACCTCCTTTGATAGAAGTTTTTTACCACCTGTCTGCTATGATGCGGGTGTGGTTGACCTTAAGGGTGGAGTTGACCCCAAGGAAATTATCAGGAAAATCAGGCGAACAAAATGTGCCTGTCCGTCTTTTCCCATGATTGCCTGTGCCGGACCAATCCCTGGTGGTGCTGAAACCTGTCTCAAATTGGGGTTTGAAGGTTTTCTGCCAAAGCCTGTGCGGGCAAAAAAGCTCGTTTCAATGATTGCCGGTATCCTGGGGATGAAGGCGGATAGAGACAAGGGCTTTTATGGAGCAAAAAACAAACTAATCACCACCCATCTTCTGGCTGAACAGGCCAAAAGATCCGCCTCCATTCTTCTTGTGGATGATAATCCCGTGAACCTTAGAATGGCGAAGATCATGCTTTCAAAGGCAGGGTATCGGGTGACTACGGCTGATAACGGCAGGCAGACCCTGGATCTTTACCAGGGATCACCGGATCTGTTTGATCTCATTCTCATGGACATCAACATGCCGGAGATGGACGGATTTGAAATTACCCGGCATATTCGGATCCAGGAGGCTGTCTCTGGAACGAGAATACCAATTGTCGCCTTTACTGCCAATGTCCTGCCCGTGTTTAAACAACGCTGCCTTGAGGCCGGTATGGACGATCTTTTGACCAAGCCATTTAAGCGGGAGGATATTTTTGCGGCTGTTAAAAAGTGGGTTCTTTGATTAATTAGCCGTTAGCTCTTAGCGGTTAGCCTTTAGCTAAGAGCTAAGAGCTGACAGTTAGAAGCTTTTTTAGCAGGCAGTGAAATACCGATTTAATTGCGGCATTATTGCAGTATGTTTCAGGATTTGATATAAAGCTGAAATTTTATGATCTAATGGAACTTAACCAGGGGAAATGGATGAATAAAACGATGAAGAAGATGTTTCGGTCAAAGGGCTTTTTATGGTTCCTTTACCGGTGGGTTAGGGCCTATTCTTTTCTGCTCAGAATAAGAGTGGTTAATGAGCCTGGCTGGCAGCGCAATATCGATCAAGGGGGATCTGTGGTTTTGTGCGTCTTTCATCAACATTTTTTTTCCCTGATTCGCCATTTTAAAAGTTATGAACGGTTTAAACCCTGCATCATGATCAGCCAGAGCAGGGATGGAGATATCATTGCACCGGTTGCACGTCTGTCCGGCTGGCATGTGGCAAGGGGTTCTTCGTCAAGGGGCGGCAAAGACGCCATGGAAGAGATGATTGAAAGTCTTGAAAAGGGGTGTCTCGGGGCAAATCTTGTGGACGGACCCACAGGTCCTGCCGGCAAGGTTAAACCAGGCGTAGTTCGCATGGCCCAGCGTTCCGGGGCCTGGCTTGTGCCCTGTGTGGTGATTCCGGAATCGGCCTGGTTTTTTAACTCCTGGGACCGTTTTTTTGTTCCCAAGCCCCTTTCCCGGGTAACCATCAAATATCTGCCCATGGAAACAATTGATGCCGATGCAACAAGGGCAGATTTTGAACAAACCCGGCAGCGTATTGAGGCCGTTATGGCTCCCTACCTGTTAACCTGAAAACCAGCAAACAATCTGGAATTAATTATGAACAAAAAAGCTCTTCACCAGAATCCTCCCAACCGGATCTGGAATTTTTTCTGCTCGGTCAGGCTCACCGTTGTTGTGCTGCTTGCCATTGCCCTTACATCCATTGTCGGAACCTTCATTCCCCAGAGCGGAAGCACTGCCTTTTACGCTCAAAAATACGGTCAGGCATGGTCCAAGGTGATTATGGTCCTGGATATCGATGATATGTACAATGCATGGTGGTTCTTGACCCTTCTGGCCATGCTTGCCGTTAATATTGTTGTCTGCTCTATCCAGCGGCTTAAGGTGACATGGAAGGTTATTTTTCCCCGGAAGATCGTGTTTCGACCAGAGAGGTTCAGGAAGCTGAAAGATCGTGAAATCTTTGCGGCAAACCTTGATAACGGGGAGCTTGTCACCCGGCTCCAGGGCTTTCTGGAACGAAAGATCGGAAAGGTTACAACCCAGAACCTTGAAGGCAGTACCGCCCTTTTTGCCGAAAAGGGTCGCTGGACCCGCATGGGTGTGTATGTTGTCCATGTGAGTGTGCTACTCCTCCTTGGGGGTGCCGTGATTGGCGGTTTGTGGGGGTTTAAGGGGCGTGTCTCCATCCCGGAGGGGGAGACCATGAACGAGATAGAGCTCAAATTGGGTGCCCACGAACACCTTACCCTTGATTTTTCCATCCGCTGCAACACCTTTGACGTAAGTTTCTATGATACAGGCGCACCTGACGAGTTTAAATCCAACGTAACCCTCATTGAAGACGGCAAGGAGGTGTTGACCGCAGATATTCTGGTCAACCATCCCCTGAGGTACAAGGGAGTCAGCTTATACCAGTCAAGTTATGGCATCGCCGGAGCAAAATCGATCCAGCTCACCATGACCGCAAGGGAGAGCGGCCTTGCCTTTCAGGAGCAGGTTGAGTTTGGAAAAACGGTTGAACTTCCTGAAAACCAGGGAAGTTTTGTGATGGAGCATTTTGTGAGGGGGTATAATTTCCAGGGCCATAATCTGGGCGAATCGTTTGTGGGCAAGGTGACGGCCCCCGATGGAACTGAAACCCAGATTGTGATCCCGGTCAAGTTTCCCACCTTTGACAAGATGAGGAGGGGCGAGGTTGCCTTCAGTGTCGACAACTTTGAAAAGTCTTACTACACAGGCCTCCAGGTAAATAAGGACCCCGGGGTGTGGTATGTCTATTCAGGATTTATCCTCATGATCATCGGATGCTGGGTCACCTTTTTCATGACCCACCAAAGTTATTGTGTGGAGATAAAAGATCTTGGAAAAAACAAGGCCATGGTCGAAATTGCAGCAACATCCAACCGTAACCCCCAGAGTTTGAAATTGAAAACAGCTAAACTTGCCTTAGCCATGAAGGAGTTAAAATCATGATAAACAGTCCCATGGTACTTTCGGTCACAACCCTTGCATACGCCGTTGCCACGGTGCTCTACATAGGCGCATGGACCTTTAAGAAGGAGAGGTTGGGAACCCTTGGAATCGGTGTTCTTATCACAGGGTTTCTCTGCAACACTGTCGGCATCATCCTCAGGTGGGTGGAATCCTACCAGGTGGGCTATGGCCATGCCCCTTTTTCCAACATGTACGAGTCCCTGGTGTTCTTTTCATGGACTGTTGCCGCCCTCTATATCTTTGTAGAGTTTAAATACAAGGAGCGGCTGATCGGTGTATTCGCAACTCCCCTAATTTTTCTTGCCATTGCCTATGCCTCACTTTCTCCGAACATTTCAGACAAGATAAGCCCGCTGATTCCTGCATTAAAGAGCAACTGGCTCATTGCCCATGTTGTAACCTGTTTTCTGGGGTATGCTGGTTTTGCCGTGGCCTTCGGGTTTTCCATCATGTACCTTGTAAAACCTGAAAACAAGGACAGTGACTCTCTTTTGTCAAGGCTCCCCAACTTTGGTATCATTGACGAGCTGACCTACCAGATGGTTATGTTTGGCTTTCTTTTCCTCACCATTGGCATCATCACGGGGGCTGTCTGGGCAAATTCGGCCTGGGGCACCTATTGGTCCTGGGACCCCAAGGAGACCTGGTCCTTGATTACATGGATAGTATATGCCATGCTTCTTCATCTGAGAATGATGCGGGGCTGGAACGGGCGAAAGATTGCCTGGGTTTCCATTCTGGGATTCATGGCTGTTATGTTTACCTATTTTGGCGTTAATTATCTGCCCGGACTTCACAGCTATGCCTAGGTTTTGCTGATTAGGTTTTTCAATTTTTTTATAAGAAACACAGCTGTTAGCTATTAGCTTTTAGCTAAATAGAATATTTTACAATCGTTGGGTTTCGTTCCTCAACCCAACCTAACTACTATCTGCTAACAGCTAACGGCTATCGTGTTTCAATGTTCCGGTCTGGGAAACCAAAGGGGCCTATTGTCGATGTTCTAAGGCAAAATTACTGGTATGCCTGGATTTTGACTTGACAAGTTTTACATATGTTATATAGATTGACCGTAAATTATTCAACGGTGGGGATCTGACTGCAAAAGTGGCGATTAACGCCTTTTGCAGCTTAAATATAGGGCCTGGATCATATTGATCTTTGGTGGGCCCAGAGTATAATAGTATCATCAACATTTTAATTGATGGGGTTTTCATGAGTGAATTAGAAGAGAAAACTGAAAACGGTTCATCGGATGCGTCAAACAAGGATGCCTCCCTGGAACAGGGGAAAAAAGGGGACTCAGCCACAGGGTATGGGGTCCTCTTTTTTATTGGGGCCTTTGCCGTCTGTTTTTTGTCTGGATGGTTGTTGTTTCCCAATCTGCTCTATTCAAAGAAAGAGCAGCCATTTAACTTTAACCACGCCCTCCATGTGGACGAAATGGGAAGTTGCGATTCCTGCCATTATTTCCGTGAGGACGGCACCTTTTCCGGCATCCCCAAGACATCTCAATGCATTGATTGCCACGAAAGTATTCTGGGCGATACTAAGGATGAGGAAATTTTTGTAGCCGAGTATGTGGAAACGGGAAAAGAGGTTCCCTGGCTGATCTACTCAGAGCAGCCGGACTGTGTTTTCTTCTCCCATGCGGCCCACGTCGTAAAGGCGGGCATGGATTGCAGGTCATGCCATGGCGACATTGGCGAATCAACCACTACCAGGACCTATGAGGAGAACAGAATAACGGGTTACAGCCGGGATATCTGGGGTAAAAGTCCCTGGGGGATCTCGAAGAATTCCTGGGATCGTATGAAAATGAGCGTTTGCGCTGAGTGCCATGAACGAGAGACAGGAAGCAAGGGCGCATGTTTTCAGTGTCACAAATAGCCCGAGGCCTTACTTGGAACCCTATAAATTTATTGAGGTGTAACCTATGAAAGTAGATAGACGAAGCTTCCTGGGCCTGGGATTGGGCGCTGTCGCCGGTGTGAC
>JAVEQI010000049.1:0-11285 GCA_034007745.1 Desulfobacterium sp. | reverse complement strand
CACGGAAGTTAAGATCTCCAGCGCCGATGGTACTGCAGGGGAGTCTCTGTGGGAGAGTAGGACGCCGCCGGATTATCTTTATACAAAGCCCCGATCATGGAAACATGGCCGGGGCTTTTTTTGTTGGGTATTGTTTGTGTTAGCATCCCATATAAAGTATAAAAGCAGTCTGGAGTATTAATTTTTGAAATAACAATCAGAATATTTCAATAATGATGGAGTTTCCAGGAAATAATATACGCATATCGTGCAGGACTTTTGTTCGTTTTCAAGACGTGATGACAGGAGCATAGTGAACTATGTGCCTGTTATCACAACGTAGAAAACGGGTAAACAGGATGCATAGATTATTTTTTGGAAGTTCCCTGATGCATGGAGTATAGGATGAATCATCGTTTTAGATTCTTTCGTTTGAAATTATTTGCAGGTGTTTTTGCTTTCCTTGCCCTGGGATATTCTCTGGTGGTGTGGGGAGGTGCTCTGCAGCAGAAAAAGTTTTTTATCAGAGAACTTGGGCTTGTTGAATCAAATATTCTTAAAATGGAAACCCGTCTTTTTGAAACCACCCTGTCCGGTTATTTGTCCGGAGTTGCCATGTTAGCCGATACCACCGGGAGTATTTTTAAACGCCAGACTGACACAGTCCAGGTATATGAAATTCTGACAGATTTTTTTTCTTCCTATGCAATTCATCACGCGATTTTTGACCAGATTCGATTTATAGATTCATCTGGAATGGAGCAGGTGCGAATCAACTGGAACAGTGAGCGCGGAGCCTGGGCTACATCTCAAAAAGAATTACAAAACAAAGGCAATCGTTCGTACTTTATCAAAGGGATGGCCCAAGGTTCTGGTGCCTATTTGTCCCGGTTTGATCTAAACGTTGAAAAGGGAAAAATAGAACTTCCCCTTAAACCGGCCCTGCGGATTACCCATCGGGTAAACAGAGGCAACGGTGAAAGTGCAGGTATTATTGTGGTGAACCTGCTGGGTAAAAAACTGCTCCAGACTCTTATTGAAGCAGGGACCAACTCATCCGGTCAGGTGTTTCTGGCTAACAATCAGGGCCATTGGCTGAAAGGTCCGTCTCCGGATCTGGAATGGCAGTTCATGTTTTCTCAATCTCCAAAGACCCTGGCTATGGATTTTCCCCGACTATGGCAACGGATGGGCTCCGTTCCTGACGGTCATTTTTTTTCAGACAAAGGCCTGTTTTTTTTTTCAACCATCACACCAATTTATAGACCTGACAGTCAAACATCGGAACAGGAGCAGGTGATGGTCGAAGAAAACTGGAGAATTATAAATTTTATCTCTAAAGACAAACTTGTTCCTCCCTGGTGGACGCAGGCAAGACTGATTCTGGCTGGGGGAATAATTTTGCTCGCCGTTTTGGCCTGGTATCTGTCGGTTCTGATAACCCGTCGTCAAATGGCACTTCAAAATGTTGAAAAAAAACAAAAGGAGCTCCATACCATTACCCGTTCGGTGCGAGATGCCGTTGTAATGGTTGATGATTCTGGCAAAGCATCTTTTTGGAATGAATCTGCTGAAAGGATGTTTGGCTTTTCTGCCGCAGAAATACTGGGCAGGGATGTCCATGGGCTTATCACCCCCGAATCCCTTCGACCTGATGCTGTAAAGGGGTTTAAGTCATTTGCCTTCTTTGGTGAGGGGCAGATCATCGGTCACCTGCGTGAGGTTGAAGCCCTGAGAAAAGATGGCACCTGTTTCCCTGCAGAGATAAATTTGAATGCAGTTCAGATAGACGGGCAATGGTGGGCCGTGGGAGTTGTCCGGGATATTTCCGCTCGAAAGGCCATTGAAGAGATTGCTGCCGTCAGCGAACAACGCTTTGAAAAAGCCATTAATGATGCTCCATATCCTGCCATGATTCATGCCGAAGACGGTGAGGTATTGTTAATCAATCAGCCCTGGATTGAACTGTCCGGCTATACCCATGGGGACATGAAAACCATTGAAGACTGGGCAGCCCATGCCTATGTAGAGAATGCCGAACAGGAACTTTTAAAAATAAATACCCTTTATCAGATTGAAAAACGGGTTAATACGGGTGTATCTATAATTACGACAGCCGATGGCCGTACCCGGGACTGGGAAATATCAACCTCTCCCCTGGGGAAACTTTCAGATGGAAGGCGATCGGTGATCAGCATGGCCACAGATGTCACAGAACGCCGTGCAGCTGAAGCCCAGGTGCAGGCACTGAACAGGGAGTTGGAAGAACGTGTCAGAAACAGGACGCAACGCCTGGAAGAACTGGTCAAAAGCATCGAGGAAAAAGAACGTGTGGTTGCACTCCTTGGAGATGTGGCATCCATGGCCAACACGGCGGATTCGGTAGACCAGGCGTTGCAGACCTGTCTAAAGCTTATTACAGATTTCACGGGCTGGCCTGTGGGACATGTTTATATGGCTGTTCAGGCAGATGAGATACGCCTGGTTTCATTGCCCCTGTGGCATGTTGATGATCCTGGTGGGCGGTTTCAAAATTTTATTGATGCTACAGAACACACCGTGTTCAAACCAGGAGAGGGACTTCCTGGAAGGGTCTACACATCAAAAAAAGCCACCTGGATTGAAGATGTAACGGCAGATGAGAACTTTCTCAGGGCGAGATTTTTGTCCAATACCTGTTTCAGGGGTGCCTTTGCACTCCCGGTAAGGTCAGGAATGGATGTCGTTGCTGTGTTGGAGTTTTTTTCCCCCGAAATTGAAGCACCAGATCAGGACATGCTTGAGGTGGCGGATGAGATTGGTAATCATCTGGGATATGTGATTGAGCGCAAACGTATTGAAAAGGCGCTGCAGGAAAGCGAGCGTAAGTTCCGAGGGATTTTTAACCAGAGTTTCCAGTTCATGGGGTTGATTTCAACCGAAGGTCGAATCCTTAAGGTGAATGAGACCGTCTTGCAAATGGTTGGAATGACCGAAGATGAGCTCCGGGGGCGCTTGTTTTGGGACAGCCCCTGGTGGCGGTATTCCAAGGCAGTGTCCCAGAAAATTCAGAAGGCTGTTGGAACTGCGGCGAACGGTGAGTTTGTCAGGTTTGAAATCCCCCATATGGATAAAGACGGTCAACTGTATGACTTTGATTTTTCTTTGAAACCAATTTATGACAGCAGCGGAAATGTCTTTTGGCTTATCCCTGAAGGAAGAGATATTACAGATCGTAAAATTGCAGAGGCTGAAGCCAGAAAACTTGCCCTGGTGGTTGAAAAGACATCCACTGGGGTTGTGATTACTGACAGGAATGCTCGAATAGAGTGGTTTAATAAGGGGTTTGAAAGAATTTCAGGCTATTGTCTTGAAGAGATGAAGGGTAAACGACCAGGCACCGTGCTCCAGGGACCTGAAACCAATCCTGAAACAGTTAAGCAGATCTCGCAAGCCGTGAAGGCAGGACAGGGAATCAGTGTTGAAATATTGAACTATAATAAGTCAGGTGAATCTTACTGGCTGGATCTGGATATCCAGCCAGTTTTTTCTGATGCAGGCGAGCTGTTCCAGTTTATAGCCATTGAAACCGACATCAGTGAGCGGATAAAAAACACCCTTGAACTTAAGAAGGCAAAAGATGCGGCAGAGCAGGCCACCGTTTCCAAGAGTGAGTTCCTGGCCAATATGAGCCATGAAATAAGAACCCCCATGAATGCTATTATCGGCATGACCTATCTGGCCGCCCGGACCCCCCTGACTCCCCGGCAGAAAGACTACCTGGATAAAATCGAAATTTCAGCTAAATCCCTCTTGGGGATTATCAACGATATCCTTGATTATTCAAAGATTGAGGCGGGCAAACTTACCGTGGAACAGATCCCATTTAGCCTGTCTGATGTGCTCAACGATATTGTAACCCTCTCAGCCCCGGCTATTGCTGAAAAAGGGCTGGAGCTGCATATCTGGATAGATGATAAAATTTCTCCCATGGTCCTGGGCGACCCTGTCCGGGTGGGACAGGTGTTGAATAATCTATTAAGCAATGCAGTCAAGTTTACTGAAAAAGGTTACATCGAAATCTCGATCCGGCTTAAATCGCAAAACAAGGCCATTCAAGAGGTTGAATGCACAGTTTCAGACACCGGTATCGGAATGAATAAAAAACAGGTCTCCCGGATGTTTCAAAAGTTCAGCCAGGCTGACACGGCCATTACCAGAAAATACGGTGGGACCGGCCTAGGCCTTGCCATCTGCCGACAGCTGGTAAGGTTTATGGGCGGCGATATCAGTGTAAAGAGCACCCCAGAAAAAGGTTCAGCCTTTGTTTTTACCCTTCCCTATCTGTCCCAGGCCAAAAGTATCCCCCTGAAAGATAGCAATGTGCTGCCCCTCAACTTAAGAAATTTAAAGGTTCTGCTAATAGATGCAAGTCAAAAGGTTCTTGACAATATTGGCGGGCAGCTTGCATCTCTGACATTCAATGTAAAGACTTGTCTGTCCTGCTCTGAAGGACTTCAGGCCTTGGATGAAGCGGTAAAGGATAAACATCCCTTTGAGCTTATTGTTCTGGATTATAAGAGTTGTGAAGCCAGAATGCCGCCACTGGCAGCAGGTAAAATCGGGGATGTATTGGTAAAATTCAAGGTCCCTGTGATCATTATGGCGGGGGGTAATGAGATGGAGCATGCTGAAACCGCCATGAACGAACTTTCCATGGTAAGGCTTCTGTCCAAACCGATTTTTCCTTCAAATCTGTTTAATACCATTGTCGATGCCTTTGGCTACAGCAATCTCAAAACAGAAAAAAGGTCTTTTTATCTGCCGGAATCGTCCAGTAATCTGGAGAGGTTTGGCAATGCCCGGGTGCTTCTGGTGGAGGACAACCAGTTGAACCAGCAGGTGGCAAAAGAGCTTCTGGAACAGGCAGGCCTGGAGGTGACCATCGTAGAGAATGGTCTTGAAGCCCTTGAAGTTTTAAACGAACAAAAATTCAATCTGGTGTTGATGGATATCCAGATGCCAGTAATGGACGGGATCACAGCGACGGAAAAAATAAGGCAGCTCGACAATGGGGCACAAAACCTGCCTATTATTGCAATGACGGCCAACGCCATGGCCGGTGACCGTAAGAAAAGCCTGGATGCCGGCATGAATGATCATATCAGCAAGCCCGTGGACCTGGAACAGCTCTATGAGTGCCTGCACAGGTGGATTCCCAGGGGGGATGTGAAAAACATAGAGATTAAGAAACAATTTCCAGACGATTTTTCATTGGGCTCGTATCTTGAAGAAAAACTACCGGAAATTGATGTGGCACTGGGGATTCGACAGGCCGGTTCAAACCTGAAATTATACAGATCTTTGCTCCAGGATTTTGCAGAACAATTTAAAGATTCACCGGTTCAGGTCCGGTCCGATCTTATGGCTGATGATCGGGACAAAGCCCTAGGATTGGTCCACACAGCCAAGGGCCTTTCTGCCACCATTGGTGCCTCAACCCTGCATCGGCATTTTGCTGCGCTGGAGAGGGCGATCCAAGGGGATGAAAAAGAGGTGGAACCCAAAATTACAGCACTGGAATCGGAGCTTGAAAAAATCGTATCCTGTATAGTAACTGCCCTGGCATCTGCCCCTGAGTCTGTTGAGGATGAAGAGAAAAATGAAGGAAGGGTTATATCGGAAGATGAAATGGCTGAAAACCTAATTGCCCTTAAACGACTGATCCGGGCCAATGACATGGATTCGGAAGATTTTTTCAAGGGATTTGAAGCAGCCTTAACTCGACAAATGCCCCAGATGGCCAGGAGGATTGGAAACGCTATTGTCTCGCTTGATTTTAAGAAGGCAAACCAGATTATAGAAAAGATGCTAAACAAAGAAAACAGATCGTAAATGACAAAGGAGAAAGTTGTGCGAAACAGGATACTTATAGTGGATGATTTGCCGGCCAACATTAAGGTGTTGAGTGAGCTTTTGCGGGCCGACTATCAGGTCAGTGCAACCACAAATGGAGGTGAAGCACTTGAGATAGCCCGTTCGGCTCAGCCTCCTGATCTGATCCTGCTTGACGTCATGATACCTGAAATGGATGGCTATGAAGTGTGTCGACAACTGAAAAAAGATCCTCGAACCAGCCGCATTCCAGTCCTTTTTGTTACAGCCATGGATGAGGTGAAAGATGAAACTTTTGGATTGTCCCTCGGGGCGGTGGATTACATTACCAAGCCTGTTAGCACGCCTATTGTTCTGGCCCGGGTTAAAACCCATATTAACCTGCGCCACCACGAGAGTTATCTGGAACAGCTTGTGACTCAACGAACTCAACAGCTGCGAAACGGTTATATCGACACGATTCACCGCCTGACCCTGGCCTCTGAATACAAAGATGAGGAGACCGGTGCCCATATCAGACGCATCAGCTATTATACCCGGGCGATTGCCCTGGAGATGGGCCTTGATAAAAAATTTGCAGAAACCATTTTTTATGCTTCCCCCATGCACGATATCGGCAAGGTGGGTATACCCGATGCCATACTGTTGAAGGAAGGACCCCTTGATGAAGAAGAGTGGCGCATTATGAAAACACACCCTGAGATAGGGGCTGACATTCTCGAAGGCTCTGACTCTCCTTTCCTTGTCATGGCAGTGGACATAGCAAGATGCCACCATGAACGCTGGGACGGCAAGGGGTATCCAAAAGGGCTTAAAGGAGATGAGATTCCCCTCACCGCTCGAATCATGAATTTGTCAGATCAATACGATGCTTTGCGGAGCAAACGACCTTATAAGCCGGCCTTTGACCATAAGAAGAGCGTTGACATCATTATAAAAGGAGATGGACGAACCATGCCGAGTCATTTTGACCCTGAAGTCCTTCATGCTTTCAAGGGAATTAAAAGCCAGTTCAATGAAATTTTTGAAGGGAATAAGGATTAGTCAGACAAAGGACAATTTGTGTCTTCAGGTATTGTTTTTGCCTGAAAAGGCTTTCTTTACTGGACATATGCCTATTGACAGTATAAGTAAACAGGCTTAACAAAATGATAAGTTTAATCTGATAGCCTAAATCTTGAGGAGGAATCAAAAATGAAATCAGCACAAACCCGGATTATTGCACTGGCGCTGGGAGTGTTCTTTTTAGCGGGTCTTTTTCCGGTTATGACCGGGCAAGCATCGGCAAAGGTGGTCAACCTGACCTACAGCAATTTTTTTCCCCCAGGCCATATCCAGAGTCAACTTGCCCAGTCCTGGTGTGATGAGGTGGAAAAACAGACTGCCGGTGAGGTTAAAATCTCCTATTACCCCGGGAATACCTTGGTCCAAGCGGAGCAGATATATGACGGGGTCGTAACCGGAAGAACCGACATAGGCATGTCCTGCCTGCTCTATACCCGGGGACGATTTCCCCTGATGGATGTCATCAACCTGCCATTTGGGAATCCAAGCGGACGTTTTGCAACGGCCGTTTTCAACGAGATTTACGATCGCTTCAAGCCTGCCGAACTTGCCGACACAAAGGTTATGTTTCTCCACGCCCATGGACCCGGATTCATTCATACCCAGAAAAAAGAGGTTCGGACTATGGAGGACCTGAAGGGGCTGAAGCTCAGATCCCCGGGTTCAGTTGCTGGAATGCTCAAGGCCCTTGGTGCCACACCGGTCTCCATGCCCATGCCCGAAGTTTACCAGGCACTTCAAAAGGGAGTTGTCGAAGGGGCTGTATATCCAGAGGAGACAAATAAGGGTTGGAAAATGGGAGAGGTTTCCCGTTATACCATTGCCTGCTATCCAACGGCATATTCGGTTGGTTTTTTTGTGGTCATAAATAAGGACAAGTGGAATGCCCTGTCTGACAATGCTCGAACAGCCATTCAGAATATCAATCGAGAATGGGCTGGAAAGCATGGTGCGGCCTGGGACGAGAGTGATTACGAAGGGGTAAGCTTTTCCCTCGGTCTTGGCAACACCATGATCGGCATAGCACCGAATGAGGCCCTTCGCTGGAAAGAGGCTATTTCGCCTGTGTTTGATGCTTATCTTGAAAAGACAGAAAAAAGAGGTGTTCCGGGAAAAGAGACACTCAAGTTTCTTAACAACAGCCTGGACGAGTACACCAAAGGAAGCTTTGAGAGCGATTATCTCTGATTTTTGGAAATGTTTTTACAAGGAAAAATAAATGATTAACAGGTTGTCCGGATTTATGAAGTTTCTTTCCGGCCTAATGCTTATTGCCATGATGCTTATCACCTGCACCGATGTGGTGGGAAATTTTTTCGGACACCCGGTTCTTGGATCAGAAGAGATCGTCTCCCTTTTGGCGGCCCTTCTAATAGCCTTTGTGCTGCCTGCGGCCCATGAAGAAAAAGCCCACATAGGAGTGGACATTATTTACATTGGTCTCTCTCCAAAGATAAAGAGAATCAACAATGTTCTGCTTTCGGTTCTGATGGTCGTTTTTTTCGGGTTCATGGCCTGGGAATGCTATAATTACGCAGTTGAGCTGAGGCGCATCGGCCAGGTGTCGTCCACTCTGGAGCTGCCTACTTTTTATGTGCTCTTTGCTGTGGCCTTTGGCTGCACCGTGCTGACTTTTATGATTGCACGAAAACTTGTGAGCCTTGTCCGGGGGGATTGCCATGAATGAGTACACCCTGGTGGGTTTTGTGGGAATTTTTCTCCTTTTGATGCTTTTCTTTGCAAGGCTTGCCGTTGCCTATGCCATGGCTGTTGTGGGTTTTGCAGGTTATTGGTATTTAACTAACTTCAAGGCTGCCATGACCCTTTTGTCCAGGGATATGTTTGACGTGTTCTCCTCATATAGTCTTGCCCTGGTTCCCCTTTTTGTCTTCATGGGTTTCATTGCCTATTATTCTGGGGTGAGTGCAAAGCTTTACGATGTGGCCCACAAGTGCATGGGCCGGGTCAGGGGAGGCCTTGCCATGGCGACCATAGCAGCGTGCACGGCCTTTGGTGCCATCTGCGGCTCTACAACGGCCACAGCCGCCACCATGGGGACCATTGGTCTTCCAGAAATGAAACGTTATAAGTACGGCAGCAGGCTTGCAACAGGCTCGGTTGCCGCAGGCGGTGGTATCGGTGTGCTCATGCCGCCAAGCGTCGTTCTGATCATTTACGGTATCCTGACACAGCTCTCCATCGGTGAGCTCTTTATCGCAGGTATCCTCCCAGCATTCATGATTACCGGTCTTTTTATCGTGGCCATTGTCGTATATTGTGCCATCTACCCAGAACAGGGACCAAGGGGCGAAAGCTTTTCCGCCAAAGATAAAGTGGTTGCCCTGTTGGAAATCTGGGAGACAGCCCTGGTATTTCTTGTGGTCATGGGGGGTATGTTCTTTGGATTTTTTACCCCGACCAAGGCCGGGGCTGTGGGTTCGTTTACCCTTCTCCTCATCGCAGTTCTCCAGCGAAAGCTGTCATGGCAGAACTTTAACCGGGCCGTTTTTGATACGCTCAAGACCTCGGTCATGGTTATCATGCTGGTGGCTGGTGCAACCATATTTGGTCATTTTCTTGCCCTTACCCGGATTCCCATGGAGGGCGCCAACCTTGTGGCCTCCCTTAACTGGCCGGGCTGGGCAATCATTTCTCTCATCTGCCTCATCTATCTTGTGGGCGGCTGCTTTATCGATGCCCTGGCCCTTATCACATTGACCATTCCCATCTTTTATCCCATTGTTGAAAGCCTTGGCTATGATCTTATCTGGTTTGGAGTCATCATCGTATTGATAACCCAGATGGGCATAATCACTCCGCCCGTGGGGGTGAATGTTTACATCGTCAAGGGCCTTGCCCCGGAGGTGCCCATGGAGGAGATCTTTATGGGGGTGGTTCCCTTTCTTATTGCCCTTATTGTCGGTACGGCCATCATGATTGCGTTCCCGGAGATCGCCACCTTCCTTCCAGGCATGATCGGATAGTGAGTATAGCCTAAAAGAGCGATATCAGCATCCTGGTAGCCACTACAAGGAGCAGTATGGCAAAGATCCGCTTAAGTTTGGGAACTGGCAGGCTGTGGGCCAGGCGTACGCCCAGGGGGGCCGTAAAAATGCTTGCAAGGACTATGCCTGCAAGGGCCGGAAGATAGACATACCCGAGGGAATAGGCAGGAAGCCCAACTGCATGTGTTCCATTGTAAATGTACCCGATGGTTCCTGCAATGGCAATGGGAAAACCGATGGCGGCCGAGGTGCCGATGGCCTCGTGGACAGGGATGTTGCACCACATCATGAACGGCACTGAAAGGGTTCCACCGCCGATTCCAACAAGGCTCGATACCCCTCCAATTATATTACCCACGCCGAACATGCCGGCGTTGCCCGGGAGATGTCTCGAGGGTTTGGGTTTTTTGCTGGTAATCATCTGGAATGCAACATAGTACAGAAACACCACAAAGGTCCCCCGTAAAAATGGTCCTGAAAGTTTTGCCGCAACACAGGATCCTATAAAGGTACCAAGGAGGATGCCAAGAGTGATTTTTCGTACCACCGCCCAGTGGACAGCTCCTCTTCTATGGTGGGCCATGAAGCTTGAAACCGAGGTAAAGATGATGGTGGCCATGGAGGTTCCAAGGGCGAGATGCATTATGAACTGCCCCGGGATCTGCTGCCAGGTAAGACTTGCCACAAGCATTGGAACGATCACAAGGCCTCCGCCTATTCCAAGAAGTCCAGATAGAATCCCGGCGCAGGTACCTAAAATCAGGTAAACAATAATAACACTCAGCATAACAACTCCTTTTATTCCTGTTAATCGTGAAAAAATTGGATCTACTTTTATCATGGCTGTTTTAATTATGGTAGTGTCAATATTCTGAACCAGTGATTCTAATTCTGGAGAACCGGGATTGTAGGGGCAAGGGATGGCCTTAAGCCGCAACAAATTTGATAGCCATTAGTCATTAGCCATTAGCCATAAATCTACTTCCCACTATCTACTATTCATGGCAGCGTTAAAGTTAAAGTCCAGCCTTATTCTTTTTGTTAAATCAGACTGTTGAGTAGGCTTTTATTGCAATTAATATCGAGTTTAAAATAAAAAAATGGGGGGTGATAAAAAAAACCTTTGACAAGCGGCTCAGATCCATGTAGAACCCCTGAGTCTTTGTGAGACGCAAACGTTTTACGGCGTTTCTACAGAGACTTTTTTTATGGACGTGATTTATTGAACCCGATCTATTGATCTTTGAAAACTGGTTAGTGACAAAAAAGAGATGAAGCGTGTTTTTTGAGTGCTGTGAAAGCACACAAAAGATATTCAAAGAATTTAACTGGAGAGTTTGATTCTGGCTCAGAATGAACGCT
>JAVEQI010000048.1:0-11384 GCA_034007745.1 Desulfobacterium sp. | reverse complement strand
GAAACGTCCTCATCATATCGATGCCCTCCATAAAGTAGTTGCTTATAGGGCTATAGTACTGTATTTATAAAAAATATGGAAGCTTTTTATGCAATAAAACCATATATCGCTTGCAACTTTTAGGTAGCAGTGCATTCCAATCTTTCCGAAGTATAGTAAAGATGAAAATCAAGGTTTGACCCCATTCCTGTGTTGGGGCTTTCCCACTTGATTTAATGGGATCTGTTTCAGAATCGATTTCATATATGTCTCCGTAAAATGTGCAACCCCATTGTTGTTAAAATGCATATGGTCATAAAAAAAGTGTCTGTCATGCATCTTATCAATCAGGTTGTAATACCCCACCTCCTCATTCTTGCTTATCTCTTTGATCTTTTCATCCACCTGTCCTGCACCGGGGAAATCCTTCATCAGAATGGGGAGCATTACATAGGTGATCTTGCTCTTGTGTTTTTTTGCTGTTCTATTGATCTTGGTTAAAAAATGGCTGTAATAATTGAATTTGTCATAGTCGTATAACCCAAGATAATGGTCCCTTGCCTTCTCAAGTTTAACAGGGTCAATGGCTTTAAGCGTCAGTTTGTCAAGCCCTGGTTCCCCGTACTGGCTTAGGTGTTTCCAGTCGTCCACAGCAATCATTTGAATATATGAGATGATTTGTTGTGACGGGAATCGGTTTAGAATAAGATCCCAGAGGATGGAAAGCTCAAAGGGTTCATCCCGTAAGAAAAAGGTGTTGTTTTCATTGTTGATGGGAGAGAAAAAGACCCAGGGATCCACAAAGTAGATAATGTGAATTACCCTGTTTCCTCTGCTGTAAAAATGATCAAGGTGAATCTTTGCTGGCATCAGCCCGCCGCCGCCGCCTTTGGAGAGATTGATCACTTTCTTTCCAAGAATCTTTTCCATTGTGAAATGATTTGAATCCCGTGAGAATATGCGGCCCCTTGATGTACCAAGAATTGCAACATCGTAATGTTCATTTTCTCCTGTCACCAGGAGATTTGATTCTGTTTCCCAGTTCTTAAAATCAATATTCCTATTTCTCCCGGAAAAGAAAGAGAGCAGACTCACCATAACAGCCAGATTCAGCACAGAGAATATTACAAGTTTGAATATAAGTTTTTTAGCTTGCATATGAAACACATTTTCCCTGCGGTTAAAACTGAAAATATATGAAATCCTGCTTTACGCCAAAAACAGTTGAAATTGCAACTGCCCAGAACCCCATAATATAAACGGACCATCTTGCAGCCAATGGAAGGGTGTTCCAGAAATGCTTAATACGTACAATCTGTTCCCCGATCTCCACAAAAAAAAGAAACAATATAAGAGCTATATTGAGTATGAATGCTGATGGTGCAACAACTGAGGTTACTGGATTTCCCCCTGTCAGAAACATTTTTTCTGTGATGGAAAAGGCATCAGAGACTGTGTTGGCTCTGAAGAAAATCCATGCATAGTTAACTAAAAACAGGGTGCCTGCAATACGAAATCCCTTATATAGGTAGGAGTCTGTTATGGAATAGTCAGACACTGTGGTGAGTGATGGTCTGACGGCTGATGTCATCAGGTCTGAAGATGAAGTTGCCTTTTTGTTGGAAAACCTGCTGAAAAAGTCTTCGAGTATGTTTTCAAAAATTAAATATATACCATGCAGCCCTCCCCATATTACAAAGTTCCAGCTGGCGCCATGCCACAGTCCGCTCACCAGAAAGGTAATGAACAGATTGTAATGAAATCTCCACCTCTTCACACGATTTCCGCCCAAGGGAATATATAGATAATCTCGAAACCAGGTTGAGAGGGATATGTGCCATCTTTGCCAGAATTCGCGTAAAGAGGCTGCAAAATAGGGGTGTCTGAAATTTTCGGTCAATTCATACCCCATGACTTTTGCCGTGCCGATGGCCATATCAGAGTATCCTGAAAAATCACAGTAAATCTGGATGGTAAAGAAGATGGACGCAACAATCAGAGGGGCCCCCGCATACTCCCCGCAATGGTCAAAGACCTGATTTACATAGACGGCAAGCTGGTCAGCAACTACAACCTTTTTGACCATTCCCCACATTACCAGGCGAAGACCGTCAGTTGCCTTTGTGTAATCAAAGGACAATTCTTTCCTGAACTGGGGTATCAGTCTGCCCGCTCTCTCAATGGGTCCTGCCACCAGCCTTGGCCAGAAGGCCACATAAAGGGCAAATATGCCGAGATGTTTTTCGGCAGGTATTTTTCCCTTATACACATCAACTGTGTAGCTGACTATCTGGAAGGTATAAAAAGATATCCCCACCGGCATCATAAGGTGCAGCAGCGGTGCATCATGCCCCTGAAGCAGATTAAAACGGACTGAAATTTCAAAAAAAGATGTGGTGAAAAAGTTGTAATACTTAAAGAAAAAGAGCGCACCAATATTGGCAATGAGGCTGACGACCAGAAAGACTTTTTTCTTGTAATATATCCTGTTTTGTGATGCATCTTTGTGAGATGGTTCATTGCCTGATGTAGGGTTAGACATGGCGGCTCCCCCCACAATCTGCAGGCCGCAGTACCATGTTATCAGGGTGGATGTGAGAATAAGCAGAATATATCCCACGCTCCAGCACATGTAGAAGTAATAACTTGCGGCCAGCATAAGTATCCACCGGAAGCGTTGCGGCAGCGTGAAATGGAGACCTGTAACCAGCAGAAAGAACAGGGCAAACGATAATGAGTTAAACAGCATATGGTAACTTGTCTCAATCTTGGTTTATAATGGTTAATGAGTTGAGATCAATAGGTGATATACATCAAGTTAAGTCAGATTGATAAACTTTTTTATCTGAAGGACGGTTTTGTGAAAGTTACATCTCAACGCTTAAAGACAGCAGATTCAGGAATATATGTACTATCTACTGCGGTGGTGATCTTCTGTGCCATTTCTACCTTTTTTTTATACACGCTGGCACAGGCGGCAGAATGGATGCCCGGTGTATGGCGGCAATATATGGAAAGAGGTCCTGTAAAGAACAATCTTCCTGATTTTTCCTGTGCAGGTTATCGGATGGGCAGTAAACCGGTTCCAGATATTCAGGCACCAGTTAGTGAGGTGCATCTGTTTGATGTTACATCAAAGCTTTTTGGGGCTGTTCCAGATGATGGGAATGATGACACAGATGGGATTCAGTCGGCAATTGATGCAGCCGGTTCTGCCGGAGGCGGGGTGGTCTTTCTGCCCAGGGGGCGTTATGAAGTTCACCAGAAACCGGAAAATGGATTTCTCAGGATTTCCCATGACAATGTAATCCTCAAGGGGGAGAGATATCAGCCATCCACAACCCTGGGGGATTCAGAATTATCAGCGCCACCAGAAATAAAAACCATCCTCCACTTAGGCTCCCCGGGACCTGCCGGAAGTATTCGCAGACTTGGAACGGTACCAGCAGAAAAGGAGGGGCGCCACTTTACCTGCGTTTCTGTTATGGGGTCTGAACATAGCGGTGAACTTACCCGTTATACAAAAACGTTGCTGCGGGGACAGAAGATGCTTGAAGTGATGGACAGCTCACTTCTCACACCTGGCCAGACAGTGATCGTTGAATTTACAGACCCACTCATCGACCCTGAAAATCCGCTGTCGGACAAGGCAGATCTTGCAGCGCAGTTGACCCACCCCCTGAAGTTAGTCAAAGATCAGACCGATACATTTGGAAAATATTCTAAAAAAATCACCTGGATTACTAAGATTGACAAAGTTATTGATAAAAAGACAATCGTCCTGTCAGAGCCTGCAAGATTTGACCAGTTCCTACGTTACTCACCACGCATTCTCTCGTTTAACGGGGTTGAAGGGGTGGGGGTTGAAAACCTGATAATTGAGAGCAGTTGGCCCGGCGGCTATCGTCACCATAAACCCAATATTGGAGAAGACGGCAAGATAGCCAGAACCGCCATGGAGCAGGACTATCTCTGGGGGGGAATCTGGCTCAGTTCAGCAAGTGATGGATGGATACGCAACGTAAGCTTCAGAAATTTAACCCAGGGGATTATTTTCAGCAGGTGCGCCAGCATTACAGCCAGAGATCTTTCCTTTGAAGGATTTGACGGGCATGCCGGTGTAACCATTGCCCAAAGCCATGGCATTCTTGTGGAACGTGCTGACTTTTTTGCAAGGCTGGTTCATCCGATCTCTTTGAAAAATTTTGCATCGGGTAATGTTATAACAGATTGTGAAACCCACTATGATGGAAGAAATGACAATAACAGCACGGATGCGGTTATTGATTTTCATGGTCTGTTTCCATACGAAAACCTGTTTGATAACATGCGCGGGTTCTATGTCTGTCCGGGTGGAGACACAAGTGTCATGCCCCATGCCGGTGTTCGCAATGTTTTCTGGAACATTGAGGCTCCTGAGAATATGAGCTGCTACAGTTGTGAACTTAAAGATGAATTTATGCGAACCTATGATTATGGCAACACATCCTCTGGCACTCCTGGCACCATGTATGAGTATCAGCCCCAGGGCTTTTTCATCGGGCTTACCCGCAGGGGAGATCAAAAAGTTACAATGGGGGGAATCTCTTCGGATCAACACAATAAATGGATGACTGTTGAGGGGCTGAACCTCAGGGACATAGGTATTACCTCACTTTATAAAGCCCAGTACAATTGGCGTTATCATAAAAAATAACGCTTGACACAACGGACGACTTTTTTTATAGTCACAGAACATATTTTAATTTTACGGGGATGTAATGAACTACAGCGCTCTCTCATTTTTCAGGATTGCCTTTTTTGGCGGCTTTTTTATCGAGTCTGCCCATGGAGGGATCTTTTAGAGGGGCTGAAGGATACCGCAAGAGTCGAAACCATGGACAGACTGAATCAGTCAGGAAATCCATGGTTTTTTTGTTTTCAGGATACAGGGTTTCCAGCTGTCAGCCGCCAGGTTAGGAATGCAGATCAAATAAGTTGGACCGAAAGACAGGCTGTTTCGGTCATATTATAAAATCTGCGCTCCTTAGACTCCTGAGCATTAACGAGCACGTTTATCAGGAGGAAGCACCATGTCTATCAATTGTATCAAACAGATCATTCAACTTGTCATTGTCCTCACCCTTGTTGTGAGTCCCTTGTCAACCGTCGATGCCGCCTCGGTTTACAAGATTGGCGGGATATTTTCCTCGACGGGAAGCTCTTCGTTTTTAGGAGATCCTGAAAAAAAGACCATGGAGATGATGGTCGACAGGATGAACGCCGCAGGCGGCATTGACGGCCACATGCTGGAGGCCGTGATCTACGATTCCGAAGGCGATCCTGCAAAGGCGGTGAGTGCCGTGAACAAGCTAATCCACAAAGATAAGGTGATCGCCATTGTGGGGCCGAGCACAACGCCCACCACCCTTGCCGTTGTCAACTTTGTTGAAAGGGCTGGAATCCCTTTGATCAGCTGTGCCGCCGGTATCAAGATCACATCCCCCGTGAAACCCTGGGTGTTCAAGACTGCCCAGAGCGACCGCCTGGCCGTTTCAGCCCTGTATAGGCACATGGGGAGGAGGGGGGTTAAAACAGTGGGGATCATCACCGTTTCCAACTCATTCGGTGAAAGCGGCTTTGAACAGCTTATATCCCTTGCCGGGGATTACGGCATGACCATCGTTGCTAAAGAGAGCTTTGGCTCAAATGACACAGATATGACCCCCCAGTTGACAAAATTAAAGGGTATCTCTCCAGATGCCATTATCTGCTGGGGAACCAACCCCGGCCCCGCCGTTGTTGCAAAAAATTTAAAACAGCTCAAGATTGAGATTCCGCTTTACCAGAGTCATGGCGTTGCATCTGCCAAGTTTATCGACCTTGCAGGAGACGCTGCCGAGAATATTGTGCTGCCGACGGGCAAGATCCTTGTCACTGATCAGCTCCCGGCGGATGACCCCCAGCGGTCGGTCCTTGAAGAGTATGAGACCATGTATGTGTCAAGGTACGGTGGTGCGATGTCTGGATTCGGCGGTTATGCCCACGATGCCATGACCCTTATTGCCGAGGCGTTGAAGGGCAGTGGCGGGGACAGGAAAAAGGTGCGGGACGCCCTTGAAAACATCAAAGACCATGTGGGAGTGACCGGTCGATTTTCCTTCACTCCAGAGGACCACAATGGTCTTACCCCCGGTGCCTTTGTCATGGTTGAGATCAAAAATCAGACCTGGAACCTGTTGACCGAATAATTTGTAACACCTTTAAATCAGGAGACCTTTTGTGGCGGATCTGCTTCAGTACCTTTTTTCAGGCATCACCCAGGGCTCTATTTATGCGGTGGTGGCCATCGGACTTTCCATGCTCTATCGATCCACCGAGTTGATCAACTTTGCCCATGGCGAGTTTGCCATGTTCGGAGCTCTCGGCCTTGTGACCCTGTGGGGGCATCTGCATCTGCCCCTTCCCCTGGCCTTTGCCCTGACCGTTGCCGGTGTTGCCTGTGTGGGGATGGTGTTCGAGCGCTTTGCCCTTAGACCAGTCAAGGATCCCAACCCCATCACCCTTGTGATCATCACTGTTGGCGCATCCATCGTCTTTCGAGGCGTTGCCATGAAGGTGTGGGGAAAGGACCCCGTGGCCCTGCCTCCATTTTCCAACCTTGAGTCCATCGAGATCGCAGGGGCAGTTATCGTTCCCCAGAGTCTCTACATCGTTGGTGCGGCCCTGGTGCTTGCCGGAACCCTTCATCTGTTTTTCCGGTACACCATCCAGGGCAAGGCCATGACCGCCTGTGCCGTCAATAAAAAGGCGGCCTGGCTTACGGGGATTCCGTACGAGCGCATGGGGTTGTTTGCCGTCCTTATCAGTGCCGTGTCAGGGGCAGTTGCCGGGATATTTATCGCCCCCGTCACCATGAACACCTATGACATGGGGACCATGCTAGGTCTCAAGGGTTTCTGCGCCGCCATGATCGGCGGTCTCGGCAGCCTGTGGGGGGCCTTTGCAGGGGGGATTCTTCTTGGGGTCCTGGAATCCCTGGGTGCGGGTCTGATCTCGTCGGGTGCCAAGGACGCCATCGCCTTTGTGCTGCTGCTTCTGATCCTTTATCTCTGCCCGGGCGGGCTGTTTGCCCAGAAATCGGCCGAGCGGTTTTGAGGGGGATTGATTTTATGCCAGGCCGGCGCTCGATTGAGAATGTTTTGTTTGTCGTGGTCGTGGTGCTCATGGGGGCGGTGGTTGAAAACACCTACATCCTCCAGGTCATGACCTTTATCGGTATCAACACGCTTCTCGCCCTCGGGCTCAACATGCTCATGGGGTATGCGGGCCAGGTTTCCCTTGGCCACGGGGCCTTTTACGGCCTGGGTGCCTATGGAACGGCCGTTCTTTCGGGAACCTATGGCCTGTCTCCCTGGCTCGCCCTGGTGTGCGCCGTGACCCTTGCCGTTGCTGTGGCCTGGGTGGTGGGCCGCCCTACCCTGAAGCTGTCCGGTTATTACCTTGGCATGGGAACCCTCGGGTTCGGTATGATCGTCCATATCCTCTTTCGGGAGGCGGGCACCGTCACGGGCGGGGCGTCGGGGTTTGTGGGGATTCCCATGCTCGGTGTGGGAACCTTCGTGTTCGAGGGCGGACGCAGTTACTTTTACCTTGTGTGGGCAGTGGTCTTTGGGACTATCCTTATTTGCAGGCGAATCATCGCTTCCAAGACAGGCCGGGCCCTTGCCGCCATCCATGGCAGGGAAAACGCAGCCATCGCCCTTGGGGTGGACGCCCACAGCGTCAAGCTCACCATCTTCATGTTCAGTGCAGCTCTTGGGGCTGTGGCAGGATTCTTATACGCCCATTTTGTTCTGTTCATCAGCCCAGATTCATTTGGATTCATGGCCTCGATTAAGATGGTTACCATGGTGGTGATCGGGGGAATGGCAAGCGTGTGGGGGGCCGTTCTTGGTGCCGCAGTGATAACCCTTCTGCCCGAGGTTCTCCACGGGTTTGCCGACTATGAGATGATCGTCTTTGGCGCAATATTAATGGGGGTGATGATCTTTATGCCCCAGGGATTGACAAGGGGGCTGCTGGATCAGTATGAACGTTATCGAAAAAAAAGGGCGAAATGAACTCCCCTTGAAGGTCCAGGGGGAGGGAAAGGGGCAAAATGACCCTCTGTTGAAGGTGCAGGGGTTGACAAAAAATTTTGGCGGGGTCAAGGCCCAGGATGAGGTTTCCTTCGAGGTTGAACCCGGCGGCGTTCTGGGGCTCATCGGCCCCAACGGTGCCGGTAAGACCACCCTTTTCAACATGATCACAGGGGTGTATACCCCGGACAGGGGAGATATCGTCTTTAACGGCCAAGCCATAACAACCCTGCCCGTTCATAAAAGGGTGGCTCGGGGCATCACCCGGACCTTCCAGAACGTGGCGCTGTTTGCCGGCATGACCGTGCTTGAGAATGTGATGGTCGGCATGCACGTTCGCCTTGCCGGAGGGTTCTGGAGTTCGGTGATACGACCGCCTTCCTTTGTCCGGCAGGAGGGGGAGGCAAGGGAAAAGGCCTTTGAACTCCTTGAGTTCACAGGGCTCGCCGACTATGCCCACAGGCCTGCGGGGGATCTTCCCGTGGGCCGCCAGAAGATGGCCGAGATCGCAAGGGCCCTTGCGTCTGATCCGCTGCTCATGCTGCTGGACGAGCCGGCAGCCGGGTTGAACCGGGTCGAAACCTCTGCCTTGGGCAGCCTGATAGACAGGATCAAAGAGAGGGGCGTTACCCTGATGCTGGTCGAGCACGACATGGGGCTGACCATGGAGGTGAGTGATAAGGTGCTGGTGCTGGACCAGGGAGCGGTGATTGCCTTGGATACTCCCCGCAAGATCATGAACGATCCCTTGGTCATGGAGGCCTATCTCGGTGTTGAGCAATAAACTCTAACATCTCTATTGCCTTAGATGAGCAATATGTTGTATGTATAAATATTTTTTCCACATTATAAGGTATATAATCGGGGGACCACCATGACACAAGAGACTTTGGCCATTGAGCCTGAAATATCAGAAGCAACTTTAACCGT
Organism: Desulfobacterium sp.; assembly: GCA_034007745.1. Classification (GTDB taxonomy): domain Bacteria; phylum Desulfobacterota; class Desulfobacteria; order Desulfobacterales; family Desulfobacteraceae; genus Desulforapulum. Next base: position 2,355 of record JAVEQI010000048.1, on the reverse strand, counting down.
ACTTAAAAGGCGCTACCTCCAGAAGGATAAAAAGGGGAAGGTCGTTGAGACACCCGGTCAAATGTTCATGCGGGTGGCAACCCATATTGCCGCTGCAGAAGAGGCCTATGGTCATGATCCAGCGGTCTATCGGGACCTGTTTTACGGGATCATGGCAAGGCTTGAGTTTTTGCCCAACTCCCCGACCCTGATGAACGCCGGTACCGATCTTGGTCAGCTTGCCGCTTGTTTTGTGCTGCCCGTGGAAGATTCCATCACCGGCATCTTTGAAACGGTGAAAAATGCGGCTCTGATTCATAAATCCGGGGGGGGTACCGGTTTTTCCTTTTCAAGGCTGAGGCCCAAGAATTCAATAGTGGGAAGCACCGGCGGCATCGCATCGGGGCCTGTCTCGTTCATGAAGATCTTTAACGTTGCAACCGAGCAGGTGAAGCAGGGCGGCACCAGGCGGGGGGCCAACATGGCCGTTCTCAGGGTGGATCACCCGGATATTATGGAGTTTATCCTGTGCAAGCAGGCAAGCGCAGAACTGAACAACTTCAACATTTCCGTGGGTGTGACCGACGATTTCATGGTCAAGGCCAGGAAGGGCCTGCCTTACGACCTTGTGGACCCAAGGGACGGCCGGGTGGTCGGCACCCTGAATGCGGCAGATGTGTTTGAGGCCATTGTCAAGCAGGCATGGCACAACGGTGATCCCGGCATCGTGTTTCTGGATCACATCAACCGGGATAACCCAACTCCCCTCCTGGGTGAGATAGAATCCACCAATCCCTGCGGAGAACAGCCCCTGCTGCCCATGGAGGCGTGCAATCTTGGATCGATTAATCTTGCCAGGTTTGTCGTCGAGAAAAAAGGAAAACCAACCGTTGATTATGCAGCCCTCGGAAAGACAGTAGATCTTGCCGTTCGTTTCCTGGACGACACCATTGATCGATCCATCTATCCCCTTGATGAAATTACGGCCATGGTTCGGGGCAACAGAAAGATCGGTCTCGGGGTGATGGGTTTTGCGGATCTCCTCTTTGCCCTTGAACTCCCCTATAACTCCAACCGGGCCGTGGCCCTGGCCGAAGAGATCATGGCCTTTGTCCACACCGAGGCACGCAAGGCGTCCCGGGAACTTGCCCAGGAGAGGGGTGTGTTTGAAAATTTTGACAAGAGCGTCTTCAGGGACGACAAGGATCAACGTTTCAGGAACGCCACGGTTACAACCATTGCCCCCACCGGCACTCTGAGCATTATTTGTGCAAGCTCAAGCGGTATAGAACCTCTGTTTGCCTTGAGCTATGTTCGAACCATCATGGACAACGACACCTTCCTGGAGGTCAATCCTGCCTTCATGGCCGTGGCAAAGGCCCAGGGGTTTTACAGTGAAGCCCTCATGGAGAAAATCGCCAAAACAGGTACAATCAAGGGAATGACCGAGATCCCAGAACGGGTCAGGAAGGTCTTTGTCACGGCCCACGACGTATCTCCTGCCTGGCATGTGAAGATGCAGGCCGCCTTTCAGCGCCACACGGACAACGCCGTGTCCAAGACGGTGAATCTTCCAGCAGATGCAACCGAGCACGATGTGGCCGAAATATACGCCATGGCCTTTGACCTTGGCTGCAAGGGAGTCACCATCTACAGGGACGGAAGCAAGGCAAACCAGGTGCTTTCCATCTCAAGGGTTCCCGCCGCCCAGGATAGTTTTTCAAAGAGCGTGCGCCAGCGGCCCGAAACCCTGGAGGGATTTACCACAAGGATGAAGACCGGAATGGGCCAGCTCTACGTCACGGTTACCGAGCTTGACGGCCGACCCTTTGAGGTGTTTGCCACCATCGGTAAATCCGGCAAGTCCACCACGGCAAAGACCGAGGCCATCGGCCGCCTGATCTCTCTTGCCCTGAGGGCCGGGGTTGATGTCCGGGATATCATCGACCAGGTTGTAGGCATTGGCGGTGAGCACGCAGTATTCCAGGAGGGTGGAAGGGTGTTGTCCATTCCCGACGCCATTGGCCGTGTCCTTGCGAAACGCTATGGCAGTAACGGCAAACAGACGGCCAATAACACCTTTAAGGAGGATCTCTGCCCCGAGTGCGGCCTGAAGATCGTCCACGAGGAGGGGTGCGTCACCTGCCATTCCTGCGGCTATACTAAGTGTGGATAATTTTTTCGGCTGATAGGATTATGATAACCCCCATTTCCTTATGGAGATAGCCCCCTGTGTCAGGATAGATGTTGGTGTGCCATGAAGACTAAGCCGATTTAATAAGTTTAGTCATGCTATATCAGTGATGAGAGTAGGCCTCTCGGTGTCGTCTATCAGGAGAAGATACCAAACCGCCTTGAGCTGCATCCGTAAAGAGC
>JAVEQI010000023.1:0-54148 GCA_034007745.1 Desulfobacterium sp. | reverse complement strand
TTACTATAGTAACATCTTATAATTTAAACAAAATAAATTGTCAAAGAGCGATCCTCTTTGCTATTTTTTGTTTTGCAAGAAAGAAAAATCTATAAAAATAGAAAACTTTATGATTACAGGACATTACAAAGTTGCGAACCATTTGACGTTGAAACAAGGGATTAGTCAGACTGTGGAACGAATTTTTTGATTTTTTGAAATTCAAGCTTGGGGTTCGCAGGCCTCTTATAGGATTAACGGTTCATCAAAATCAATTGACTCTTTGGCTCCAACATGCTCGATTCTTCGTTTCCAGTTGGATCCCAGAAAATAAAATCTAAGGCTGTCCAGTTCCGGATCGATTTCATCTATCAGCCTTTGCCTTAAAGCGGTCCATTGGGCCGGATCCACAACGCATTCGAAAACTGAATATTGAACTCGCTGTCCATAATTCTGGCAGGTTTTTGCAACACGCCGCAATCGTTTTTGTCCTTTGTTCTCGATTGATACATCATAGCTTATCAGAACCAGCAAAGCATCTCTCCTGTTTTATTTCCAGATAAAGGGGGGATATCCGTCTAAATCTCCCCGGATAAACCTTGCCAGGAGCAGGGCCTGGATAAAAAAGAGATTCCCGATCTGGACTTTTTCGTTTAAAAACGGGTGGGTCAGGTTTTCCTGTTTCCTTTTCTGGTATGTTGTCAGAACTGTTTTTCTGGTCTCATCATCCATATGGACTGCACCGGATTCCTTTATGGTAAATCCATCTGATTTTACCTGGCCCCTGTTGATCATGGATAATACCAGCCTGTCGGCGAGAAAAGGCCTGAACTCTTCCATCATATCAAGGGCCAGGCTCGGCCTCCCTGGGCGGTCCCGATGAAGAAAGCCTACTGCCGGATCAAGCCCCACTGATTCCAGGGCGGACCGAACATCGTGAACAATAAGTGTATAGACGAATGAAAGCAAGCAGTTCACCCGGTCGGTCGGAGGACGCCGATTCCGCCCCGAAAAGACAAAAGATTCTTTCTGCTGAAAAATAAGCTCATCAAAAACGCCGAAATACTGATGGGCCGAATCTCCCTCAATTCCCCTCAACTTTTCCAGGTCGTCTTTTTGCATCTCTTTTTGGAGGTACACTAAAAGCCGGGTTGACACCTTTTTTACCGCCTCATGATTTATTCTTTCCTGATGGTCCCGGAGGGATCGTTCAAGTACAGTCCGGCAATTTGCTATTTTCCCGGTAAGGATAAATCCTGCAACCTGAGCTGAAATGATCGCATCGTCTGCCATTCGAAACTGTTTTCTTCTCAACAGGACGTTGCCGGATACAGGTCCTTTTACCATGGCAAGGAATCGGCCATATTCGGTTAAAAAACTTATGGTAACATCCCGTTCTGCGCAGAATCCCATCAGGTATGGGCTGCACCCTATCGAACCAAAACATACTATCCCATCCAGGGTGTGGATGGGAATTTGAAATACCGTTTTTTGCTCTATCCTGACCGCAACGGTTTCACCGTCTTTGGCCAGGTAAGCACCCTGGGTTGTAACAAAAAGGGTGTTCAGATGTTTTTTCATTCAGGTTTAATCCTTTTGGATCATCCTTTTTAACCAGGATGAAACCATTCTTTTCTTTTCAATGGCTTTAGGCAGACACAATGAGATAAACGAACAGGTATCACATTTTTTTGCGTATTTGGGCGGCGGCGTTATACCTGAGGAGATCATTTCATGAAGATCCCTGGCTGTCTTTATGGTTTTTTCCCGCAAATCATCATCAAACAAGACATCCAGACGGCGTCTTGTCTTCCCATAAAAAATAGCACCGGCCTCAATTTTGGCATCCAGCATTTCTTCAAGGCACAGGGCCTGGGCACAGAGCTGAACCTTGTCCGACAGATTTTTCTTGGGTTTTCCTCTTTTGTATTCCACAGGAAAAGGCATCCATTTTTCGTTCGCTGAATCCTGCCTGTGAAATTCCACCGCATCTGCTTTTCCGGAAACACCAAGAAGTCTTGATTTCAGGGGAAGGCTGTATTCAATCCTGACCCTTCCCCTGTCTATTTGATCGCCCCTGTCCACCCTTTCATGCATGACCCTGCCTTCGGCCGTATACCTGTTTTCAACCCACATCTGTTCAATATGAATCAAGGCGCATTGGCGTTTGCAGAAAAGAATATGTTGGAGTGCAGAAAGCGAAAGATAGTCTTTTTCCAGATATGTTTTCATTTTACCTTATTCGCTTATTGTTTCTTACTCGCTGTTTTTGGTGAATTTCATCCACAAGGGAAAGGGAATCCTTCCAGGCCTGTTCACACAAGGATGTAAATGGCTCTAACTCATTCCGTTTAGGCAGTAGCTCATCCCTTTCCTGAGCTCTCCCGCAGCATAATGGTATTCGGACAGGGCATCGATATAGGCTTTGCGCTATTCCTTGGGGATAATGATCGGGGGGAGGCCAGCCTTTAAAACCGGAGTGTTGGCAACCAGTCTGGCCAGCCTGCCGTTTCCGTCAAAAAAAGGTGGAATCCTGACAAAGGAGACATGAAGGTCTGCATATGCCTCCAAAGCCCGGATCCTGTCCCCATGAGTCACTTTAAATCCTCACATAACCCCACGATAAAACTATCTTTCTTATAGAAAACCATCTCGTATTATCCCCATTTTTCTGTAGGAGTCAGTTCACCGAATAAAACCCACCATTTTTTTAATTGTCCGAAAATATCGGGCAACTGCGGTTGTATAAATTTATTCAATCACCTCTACTGTTATGTTCGCAGGCAATTGATCATCAGAAGGAATGACAATATCCTGGTAGTCAGAAAACTCCCTTGGTGGTTTTGACGCATCTTTCAAAGCTGGATTTGGAATCATTTCAAATAATTTATGAGCCGGAGCATTTCCAAGAGCTGAACCGTGTTTGAATATAATTATTTTACGTACAGCCATCAAACCGCGAGCCGCAGATGTGTCATCTCGAAACATTCCATATAATGCATTCCAAAAAAGTTTGAGGTCATCTACGTCAAAACCAGTTTGCTCCGCAAAATTTGCTGAAACGAATCCGTGAGCACGATATAAACCATAAGGAACCGTATATTTTCGTCCTTGAATACCTATTTGACTTTCAGGCTCTTTATCCTCAGAACGAGCTGCAACAACTGTTAACGAATGTTCAAGAGCAACAATTGGATCGACAGATCGGGCAAATGTCATTTGAACAGGTCCTCTTACTTGTCCAGCATTAGGACCAGTACTCATTACAGCCCCAAAAGTTCTTACATCGAAAAAAGAGGAGCACATGAATTCACGTCCTTTTTTCTTTTCACTACCTTGAGCTTTATTCTCAATTTTTCTTTTGTTACCATCTAAATCTTTTTCGGTTACGAGATTAATTCCTAACTCCTCATATCCTTCACGAATCACCTTGTTAAGAATAGTGATCTCTTGTGTAATTCCTGACTCTTTAACAAAAATATCATATGGGCGCTGATGTTTTTTTTCAAACTGCACATAATTACGAATTTTTCGTTTAAGACAGACATCTGTAACAAGTCCTTTTCCCGTTTCTGCATCAATGCGGGGAAGGTTACCTGCATCAGGGTCGCCATTGGGGTTTCCATCCTGTACATCAAAGAAAAGTATAAAGTCATAGCGGTTTTTAACTGGGTTACTCATTTGTGATCTCCTCTGATTTTTCAATATTGTTTTCTGTTTTCTTTCCTTTAAATCTTAAATCCTGCCGCTGATGATAATAACCAACGGCAAACTTTCCCTGCTCTTCAAGGGAAAATTGACGGGGAATGATTCCGCTGCCATCAAGCCCATCTACAATTTCACCAATGAGGTTCTCAAAAAAGTTTTTACCAGAATCCATTTTTGCAAGGTGATGGTTCTTTAATTTCATTAATTGCGGAAAAACAGTAACCGGGGTACTGGAGAATGCTCCGTAATATCGTTCGCGAATGGTTTCAATTCCCAATGCTTTTCGCTGCACTCTCTCAAGAACTGCAAAAAGCCTTCCCAGAAGATAGGCTGGATTTTTGTTTGTTTTATCAAGAGACACTGTAAGTTCCTCCTCTTTTTTATGGTAAAATCTATTAAATCTGTTGATGCAGGCTTTAATTATTGCAGCACGAGTTCTGGTAACATTAGGTACTGATCTATCATTAATTTTTTTATTTTGTTCTGCTCTAATTCTCCGAATAACAGAATGAAGCAAAGTTTGTGGATAAGGTTGATTTTGTAAAATTGAGTTTATGACATTTTCAGATAGGTTGGGCGACACATCATAACGCATTTTCTTATGCCAAATATGGTATGGCTCCATTTTCTTTCCAGCAACTTTTGAAGATGCTGCTAATAAAGCTGATAAAGAATCATATACTTGGTCTGCACTACTATTGATAATTTTTAAATCATCAAAATGTTGTTTGAGATTCCTTGCAAAAGCTCCTACTGTAACATTCTGCCAGTGACGAACTGTTATTCTTGCCTTACTGGGAGCCGAGAGTCCTAAGATATAAAAACGTTTAGACTCCTCAAGTGTCAATTTGCCACTATGAATGCTTTCGTATAACTGCCGAACCGCCTTGGTACAGGAATCAGGATTGTCTTTAGGAGGAGCAAGTATTGGTTTAGCAATTTTTTCGATCCCGATCTCAGTCTCTTTTTGAGCCCAAAAAAGAAAAGAAGTTCCTCCAACATCCACATGATTATTTTCACTGGATAGAAGAGTGTTTATTGCCTGTATATATTTACTTGCAGCAGGCTTTCCAACCTGTGCATTTAAACCTTCTCGTCCTTCAACACCCTTTTTATTGCTAGCATTGAACCCATAAGAACACAATGCTTCATTATTGAATGAAATAATCGCAGAACCCGAACTTTGAGCACCTTTTACACCTTTTATAACAAGATGCTTTGGTTCAATTTCTTCTAATTTTCCGGTAATAAGACACCTTCGCCTTTTGTCATCATTTTTATTTTCTGGAAAAAAGAAATCAGAATATTTTTTTTTTACTTCTGGAAGTTCAAAGATCATCTTAGACTCCCCATAAATCCTAAAAGAGACTGCAGGACTGCTCTGACCATTTAAAAATCCTGCATAACTTTTCTTTTTGGCAACAAGCTCTTTCGTTAGATTTTTTTCTATTTTTTTATGGGCAGTTAGATTTTCTTTATCAGCTTTCTCTTTTTTAAGTCGTTTGATTTTTTCTTTAACTTTTAAAAGCCGATCATCAAGGCTTGAAAGTTCATTGTTTGTGAGTTTTTCAACAATGAAATTCATTGTAGTTAAATTTGTTGCTTCATTCTGTAATTTTTCAAGGAAGTACACCACAGCTGAAACTTCTTTTATATTTGCTTTTTTATTAAATTTTTTTGTTAGTTCATAAAAGCTATTTCTACTTCTTATTTTCTTCTTGATTGTTGTATCAGCTGAACCTTCTGGATATCGCCCCAAAACAAAAGCCGTATTATCCCAAAGAAAATTTGTATCAACACCGCTATTAGTATGCTTTAAAGCCTGTTTGCCAATACAGGGAACAACTATAGGTTTACCTAAAAATTTTTTGGTTCTTTCATCAAATTCAACCATAGATGAAACATCCATACACTCGCCATGTTCATTTATTTCGATAAGATAACCAATTTCTTTTTTTATCCAACCAACAGGAGCTATCTCTCCCAGTTTGGCTTTACGTTCGTAATAATCATAGAGTGTCTGAAGAATCATTTACGCACCTCTTCACTATTCCAGTCGGGGACAACTATCTTGCCGTTTTCCATTTCTGCCCGGTAAAAAGCCGGCCGAATGTCCTTGGGATTTGAAAAATCAAGATCGTACAACATAAATCCAAGATCACGGTTTTCCTGAATTGGCGAATACCCATCAGTATAAGACGATGGGTTTTTAACAAGTTCAAAGTTTGCTGAGAACTCGCGGCATCCAAGATAGGGCTGATTAAAACACTGACCTTTATTTGCCCGTCGTTCAAACATTGATAGGTATTTGCCGGGACTTTCATCTTTTTTTGCTTTGCAAGCCTCATTAGTTTCTTGAATATCTGCAATTTCTTCACTGTCCCATAAAAATTCAGGAACTGTTTTGAAATTGCCCTTTCGTTTATTTACAGGGATGTATTCCATCCAGGCGTGAAGTCGATATCGAACATCACGTAAAAAAAGCCCTGCCCGCTGAAGGCGATTATCTTCTATGAAGATTTCCTTCTTTTTTCCCGTCCCGGCAGTAGAGCCAACTTCATTTCTCCGAACAGAAATGTTTTTAATTGGTGCAAGCACTTCAATTTCCCGAATATGCCATTTGATAGCCGGTTTCCATAAAATTGCTTCAAATATTGCCCTTGAAGCTGATGGGGTTATTACATCATAGCTCACTCGCTCCACCTTCATTTCAGGGCGGGTGAAACAAGCGTAATCTCCCCAGACTTCAAGGCAAAACCGCTTTTCACTTTCACTCATTGGCCACTCCTTTTTATATTGTATATGCCACAATATTAAATGATTGGAATATCGCCAGTATAACCAACAAAACCCAGCACACTATCATATAAAGTGTCTGCATTCTGGCACCATATTCCCTGAACGTCTTCAAAAGAGCCTCTGACCTCATCAAACACATTCTCAGGGATAGAAACTATATGCCGTTGAAGCCTTCGCATCAGGTTGCGGTACGGCCCCTTATACCGTAACTCATTAATCATTTTTTGTATCTTTTCTTTCTCATACCAAACCACCACTGAAACTTGTCGTTGATTGTCAATAAAGTTGAATTTTTGAGCCGCCGTACGAAACTGGAAATTAAAATCAGACGCATCCTTAACCAGCAGTTCCTCCATATTCTGTTTGTCAAAACTGTTTAGGCTGGAAAAATAGAGTTCAAAATATTTTGTAAATGTTTGTGGAAGAAGCTTTTTACACCCTTCAGGATCAACTGAAAGAATTGTTTTGCCGGCCTGTTCTCCTTTACGCAGTGCCCCCACAGGAGCTGGTTTTGGGGGTTCAAAAACAAACACTCTGCCATTTACAGGTTTCCCATTATTCTCCAATTTTCCTTCGCGGTTACAGCGACCCGCTGCCTGGGCAATTGAATCAAAACCTGCCATTGCTCGGAATACCACCGGAAAATCAAAATCCACCCCGGCTTCAACCAACTGGGTGCTTATCACACGAATTGGTTCTTTTGCCTCAAGCTTCTTTTTAATCTCTTCAATGCAATTACTTCTATGTTGCCCACACATATTTGCCGAAAGATGGATGGTTTTTTCGGGCATTTGATTATATAGTTCACGGCAATCGTTCCGGGTATTTACAATGCACAATACCTGGTCATATTTTTTGAGTTCTTCAGCCACAAAATGCCATTCTAAAAATTTACCCAATAGTTCAACCTGGACACGCTCAAGCTTCTCTGTGAGCTCTTCTGGAGTTGGTGATGTAATTATTTCACGGCATTTTTCTCGTTCAAGAATGGCATAATATTCACCATTTTCTTTTTGGAAAATTTCAGATGTTATTGCTGGCTGTGTCGCAGTACAAAGCACCATTGATACATTAAAATGGTTTGTCAGGCCTTTGATGCAGTGAAGAACCGGTTTGAGATAATCAGTTGGCAACATCTGAACTTCATCAATAATGACCACGCTGTTTACGATATTATGCAATTTTCGACATGCCGAAGATTTTGCAGCAAAGAGAGATTCAAAAAATTGCACACTGGTGGTAACAACAATAGGTGCATCCCAGTTTTCACTGGCCAGACGGCTTTGAAGTGTTTCCTTGTCAGGATCAAGCGAACTGTGGTGTTCAATTACGTTTTCATCACGGAAAATTTCCTTGTAGGTCTTTGAGGTTTGCTCAATGATACTGGTGTAGGGTATCACCATAATAATTCGGTCTTTGTTATGCTTAACAGCATGTTCCAAAGCAAATGCCATTGAAGAGAGTGTTTTCCCTCCGCCAGTGGGAACAGTGAGGGAAAACAACCCATGTTCTTTATCTGCCTGGTTTCTGCATTGAGCGAGTATATCTGCTCGGATTCTGTTTACAGGCGTTTTTGACGCTTTTTCTGCAAGGCAATCCATGTGAGCATCAAATGATTTTTTTAAGATTTTCATTGAACGATATTTTCCACGGTTATCAGATTTTTCTTTATCCATAAACCGTTCAGTATCGAGAAAGTCCGCATCAACAAGACAGGAGTAGAGTATTCGTATCCAGAGATGAAAGTGTTCATATTCTTCTTTGGAAATAAACTCAGGAATAGAATCTGGCATTTTAAGATTATTTGTAATCTCAGCGATAAATTCATCAGTGAGTTCCGGAAGCCTTGCAACCTCATCAGGCTTTAAACGATATTCAAGATTTCCGCCGATTCCTATGGTATGTGTCCAATCAGGCAGCCCCCCATGATGACCGGCAATCAAATACGCAAGCACTTTTCCAATGTGTGGTCCCCATTTATGATATGCCCAGACAGCCCCATGGGTGGAATGTGGTGCTTGTCCTTCACCATCTTTTATATGAGCTTCAGGATCATAACCACTGCTCAATTTGATTTTATTTTGAAACGCTTCAGAACCTTTTCCCATATCGTGAAGAAGTGCTGCGGCCTCCAACCAATCTTTACATGAAAATTTTGCTGCAGATTCCTTTGCAATTTTTGCAACATCTCTAAGGTGGTCTTTGATGTCGTGAACAATCCATTTTTGGTGATCATCTTCTCTAACATGAGCTAACAATTTTTTCATTGTACACATATTCAGGATATCCCTTGCACGAAGGCATTTTCGGTTTGAAGCAAAGAGTTTAAAAACCAGCCGTTGGAACTTATAATCCTTTGGTACATGCAGGAAATTGGTGAATAGCTTTTCGGGATAAGGTTCTTGAGCTTTTTGATGACGTTGGTTTCTTCTTTGTAGACAATGGGGGAGGAGAGCCATTGCAGCAGGGGCGGGTTGGATTTTTGGAAGAGTCTCAGAGCTTTTCTAAGATCCCAGCCGTTGATGTCCAATTCATCCACAATCGGTAGCTCAATAACGTCTGATTTTCGATCCAGGTCAATGGACAGGTACCATTCTTTTTTTCTGAGATAAATAAATCGTACATCAAAGTCGCTGTTCCTGGAGGAAAATCCCCAGGCCCGGGAACCGGATTCGCAGGCGTACAGGATCTGGACGTCTTCGGTTCTTGAAATCTCATCCAGCTTTTTCACAATCCGGTCACGCATGTGTTTCCCCTTTAACGGGTTTCACCTGAAAAATGCATTCATGCCTGGCGCCTTGCACTTCCGGCCCACTAACGCTCTAACGCTTGTAATTTCAGGTTTTAAATATCTACAAGTTTAAATTCCTTTACCATTGCCTTAATCTCTTCTATCTCTTCCCTTGCCGAATCAATCTCCTGGGCCGCCATCAGCAGATCAAAGAACCGGCCATTGGGGCTGAGGATGCGGCGGGAGGAATCTGGCTCGGCAAAGTCGGTGCTGTCATAGTGTTGTTTTATCTTTATTTTGAAGGTTTCCCCCAGGGAGCTGGTGATGAGCCCCAGTTCCAGGAGCCGGTATAAAAAGGCCTCTGCGGAGATGCCAAATCTATGTTTGATGCGAAGAAGCAGGTCCCAGGTCCAGCCGTCCGGGATGATTCCTAACTGTTCCACTGTGGTCCGCACTGCTGTGTCGGGGAGAAGAAAGGTGGCGGCAAATTTTTTTGCGGCCCTGGCTGGATTGATGGGTCGAGGTCCGTCTTCCGGGACAGGCAGGGGGAAAAGGGAATCTTTGCGGGTTCTTATTGTATTGAAGATCAGGATTTTTCCCAGTTCTTTGGTCAGGGAGAATAGCTGTTTTTCGGTGTTTTTCCGGGAGTTGATGAAAAAGAAGGCGTTCTGGTGATGGGGCTCAAAAAAAGAGATCCCGTCAAAGGCATCTGCGGTTTTCATGAAGGGAAAGAGAATAATTCGCAGTCCGAAATTTTCAAACAGCTCCAGGTAGTCAAAGACGACGGCATCTCCAATGCCCAGATAGTTTCTAACCTGGATGGAGAGCTGTTCCATGCCGGTATAGTCTGGCTCAAAGGGAATGCACAGGGGAAAATAAGCATGTTTCTGAACCTTGAGGATGTCTTCCATGGCGTGGAAGGCCGTCATAATTTCATGGCAGGTCATCAAGAGTTTTTTAGGGGGAAGCAGGGGCTCTGGGTCGATGGTGACAAACATGGCATCGGTTTTTTCGGCAGCGGCCCTGGCCTGGGTGAGTTCCGGGGCAAACAGGGCATTGGCAGGAACGTCCAGAGCCTTGGTGAGCTTGTAGATCACGGTGGCAGAGGGCAGATTCAAACCCCGCTCGATACGACCCAGGGGGCCCTCCTGAATGCCGATTTTGGCTGACAGCCGGGCCAGGGTCCAGTTTCTTGACCGACGAAAGAACCGGATGTTCTTTCCGATGAAGTTGAGATTAGAATCCATAAAAGGATAAAACTATATCATTCTGTTTATGTCAACAACAAATTGGATGAATAATGAAAAAAGATATATATGTTTTTTTGGCATGGGGTTTTTGGGAGTTGTGTAGATTACACTGTGTAAAATGGGATTATTTGTGTTGACACCCTGGGGTTGGTGTAATAAAGCTCTGATAAAAGGCATCTTGAAGATGTCGTAAAAAAGCGAGAACAAGCAGCAAATAAAATAGTAAATCCAAAGCCATGAAGGTCTTAGACTGAAAAACAGTCTGTTTTCCTTTGTGGCTTTTTTTGTTTCCGGGCATGGAAAAACAGACGGTTTTTTACACCCACAACTTGAAGGAGGCATTAAAGATGAAGCAAGTTTTTAAACATGTTGTTGCATTACTGGTCGTTTCCCTTGTTATTGCAGGGCCAGTCGGTGCATCGGTCAGTACACAAACCAGCCTAACAGATTCGTCGTTTAACCGGATGATAGCCAAGGCCATGACGGATATTTCAGCAGTCAAGGGCAGCCAAGACCTCCTGTGTCTGACAAATGCGCCCTATGTGAAATACAATGGACAGCCGGGAATTGATTGTCTCAAATCCATTCAGGATCTGACAGGGTGTTCTGTGGGCAGCCAGAATCTGCTCTTTTTCCAGCGTCCCCAGTATTCGCCGTTAAGCATCACTCTTTTTCACAAAGCCACCGGTGATGCAGTGGTCATGTCCATGGAAAAAGATGGCTTTACAGTGGAACGGCTCGAACTATCCCGATCAAACCTTTCCAGCAATGCCTTCTGGAAAGGGACGGAAGGGCTGACCTGTAAGCCAGAGCTTTTTACCATTGCAACCATTGCCGGGTCCTGGGCAATAGGTACACCCTACGACTATCTTAAATGCGCAGAAATTCATAATCACCTCTGCCCGGGGGTAAGTTCCGGCTACCTGATCTCCAGGCTGATTATGGACAAATATCCATTAAAAGAGGGTGAAAAATACACCATGATATCAGCTCCTGTCTGGTGCAAGGAGGATGCGTTCCAGGCGATTTTGGACCTGACTCCCGGCAAGGGCGGAATGATCGTGAATAATTTGACCCAGACCCAGAAGGATAAAATCTCTGTGGATCATCCGGCAGGTATCCTTTTGATAACAGATAATCGAACGGGGGCGGGCAGAGGGGTTGCCTTTTCCTTTGATTTTGACAAAATCAACCAGCTTGCTCCAAAGGACACCCCCAAGGCCGCCCTTGTACTGGCCATTGTGGATTACCTTGACCAACCCCGGCGTTTTGTGAACATTGCCAAAGAGTTTGACGTTACCCCTGAAATGGCCCGGGAAATGACCACTGCAGGCTTTAATCCCTATGAGGTGGCCGGTCTCACCAAACCCTGAATCTAAAAATATGACTGAAAACAGGATGAATAATTTGGATTAATGTGCTAATTGTTTCCTGGTGATGCTTCTGCTTTTGTCTTTTATTGGGTAAACAAAGAAACAGATAGCCATGACCATCATCGAATAATGGGGGAACAAGGATTAATCCAAGAGACTTCTTTAAATTCGGTTCTGATAATTTCAGTCTGCTCAAAGACCTGCATACCAGGAAGTGTGTTAATGATGCGGAACTGAGGCAGCTTATTCTGCGCCACAGAACAGGCGGATCTCCTGCTGTTGAGTATGCTGCAGGTCAGCTTATCTCACTTGGATTTCTGGAGGAGGCCCCCTATGCCACGGCCAGCAAGGAACTGGTACCGGCGGTGCGTAAGTTTCTTGATTTTTTGCTCAGAAAGCAGCAGCTCACACCGGTTGCCGTCATACGCTCCTACCTGGAGAGCCTGGAGCAGATGAGTCAGGATCTTGACGGTGCAATTGACCGGAAAGAGACTGGTAGTGCCCTTCGCATCCTGGATGAGTGCAACGATATTATTGAGCGAATGCGAAGCGACTCGGCCGACAACCTTGAGGCGATAACAGTTCAGACATTGGCGATCAAATCCAACCTGGAAAAAAAAAGCGTCAGGGAGCGGTATTTGATCATCAACCGGATCAGGGAGCGTTACCTTGTTCCCCTTCGGGAAATTATTGACATTAAAATGCCCATCCAGAATTTGATTGACCAACTCCATCGATTGTTTAAGGAAGGGCAGCGGACTTTCCTTGCCCACGGTCTTCTGGCCGAGGAGTTCAGCCGTGCAAGTGTTCGGCTGCTGCGGCTGAGAAAGAGTGTCCGGTTTGATTTTATTGAATCCGGCCGGGAGGTGGAACCCCTATACAGGACATTGAAGCGGGAAAGCCAGATTCTCAAGGGGGCATCCCGGGCCTTGGAGATCATTGACCATAAGGGTGTAAAAAATCTGGATCTGGATTTCCCCATCACCTTCATGCGTATGGAAGGCATGCTCTCCGACGATTTGCTGGAAGGGTATTTTCACAAGCTTTCAGGCTACACCCCGGCACCGCCAGGCGTTATCCAAGAGTCTATTTCGAATGAGATTCCGGTTGATTTCATTGACCCGGACCAGTTGCGGGAGAAAATCATTGACGCTTTGCCCCTTGAAGACTGGTTTGCCTGGCTTTTAGAAAACTATGCTGATGCTTCCCTGGAGGTGCTCCTCCATGCCTATGTCCATGTTCTGGATAACGGGTATAGGGTTCGGTTCAAGGATGAGCCGAAAAAATATCGTCACCGGCATTACACCATTAAATCCTGCCCTTTGACCGTGGAGAAACAGACATGAAAAGCCCCTTTGACCTGCCAGACCTGGCAGTGGTGTTTGACGAACTCAGAAAGGGCAGACACATCTGTGTCGAGGATGGAGATCTGTACCGCTCTCTTCTGATGGAGTACGAATCCTTTCGGGAACTTTTTCATTACCTGGGATTTACCCTGGTGAGACATCCCAGGGATTTTTTTTATTTTCGCAGCGACCTTGGGTTTACAACTGTTGCAAGACGAATGGCAGTTTTCATGTTCATTTTGATCGAACATCTGGCCAACGAGGGCAGATCCGTTGAAGAGGCTTTGACATCGGGTTATATCGCAATTGACACTCTGCCCCACGAGACAAGCAAACGGTTCCGGCGCTATATGGATGAGGCAGGCATCACCGTAGAGAAAAGCATCAATACCCTTACAAGACACGGTTTTGCAGAATATTCTGGGGGCAGTAAGTTCCGGTTCCGATCGCCGGTGTACCGATTTATTGACCTCTGTCTGACGGTCATGAGGGATGGCGATCCCGGGGATGAGGTTAATGACACGGAGCTTGTGTCTGCCCTTGGGCAAGAGGAGGATATGGATGATTGATACAGGTCCCTCAAGGTTTATCCTGATCAATGCAGGGAAATACGGGTATGGTGAAATATTGGTCGATCGGCCTGTCCAGCTGGTGGGGGCCAACAATGTGGGCAAGACAACCCTGATCAATGCCTTACAATTCCTCCTGATTGACGATGAAAGACAGATGAGTTTTCCCAAGACTTTGAAAGAAACCAAGGCATACTATTTTCGAGACACGTACAGCTATGTTCTCCTGGAAATCATCACCCCCACAGGGTACAGGGTGCTTGGAGCCCACGGCATGGGGCCGATTAAAAACCACAATATCGAGCGGTTTGCCTTTGAGGGAACATTTGAAAAAGAGATGTTCGTTGACGGGGAGAACAGGGTTCGGGAGTTTGAAGCCATTAAGACCCTTCTCGTGGCAAAGAACTTCACCACCCTCGAACCCCGGCATCTCAAGGCTGCACTTACAGGTATAGGGGATAGCAAAGGGGTCTTTCTAGGGTTTATCCCCCTGAGCGACAGCAACCACTATCCAAGCTTCCAGGCTGTCTTTAAGAATCTTCTGCATCTTAATAATCTGCGCCAGGATGAGCTCAAGGAGGTGCTGCTCAAGGTGTACCAGAATTCTTTTTCCCTGGACCATATCGATCTAACCGACTCCTATGGGAAGAGGTTCAGGGAGATTCTGAGACAGCGGGAGGGTATCAGGCTTTTGGCGTCGGTAAAACCCATGGTGGAGGATGCCCAGGAAAAGATCAAACGTCAGGCGGAACTCCACGGGATCCTGCCCCCATTGTTTGCCGTTATTGAACAGAGACTAGAAGTTCACGGGAACCGTTACCAGGCCAGGAACGAAGCGTGGGACCGGGAACTTAAAGAGCTTAACGAAAAGCAGGTCGGCCTGAAAAAGTATGCTGATGAATTGCAAGATAAAAGGGACACCGCACATAACGAGATGGGGGGCTTTAATATTAATATCAGCGAGATTCACACCCTGGGAAAAACCTTTGCTTCCTTTTCCTCCGAAATCACTATGGCCACCCTTGCCACCCAGGAGGAGGAGGAGATTGAGCTTGGGGCTCGCTTGAAAACGGCTTCTGTGGACAATCCTAAGCGGCTTAAAGAAAGAATAGATGTCAAAAATACGATCATGAAAAAGGAACGACGGCTCCTTGAACAGACCCAGAACCTGCTGGTTACCCATTTAAAAAAACGGTTTTCCGATTATCAGGTAGACCGTCTTTTTACCCTGCTGAATCCTGAAATGCTCCGCCTTGAAAAGGGAGAGAACGGATTTGTCATCAAGGACGGGGCACTGCTGGAGCAGCGGCTGAACGCCTTGCTCAAGGGCATGGATGATGGGGGTCGATACCGGGAAGAGTCTGTGGATCTGCTGCTGAAAGGCTTGAAAAGTCCGGACTCTGCAACGTTCACCGACCCTGATAGAATCAAGGAGAGCCTTGATGAAGGGGCAACAGAGCTTGCCGAGCTCGAACAGCGGCTGGAAGCTGCTGAAAATGCGGCTGAACTGAAAGCCAAAAAAGAACGGCTGAGTGAGAGTAACAAGGCATTGCAAAAACAGCTTTTTGAATTTGAACAGTTTCTGGAAAAAAAAGAAAAACTGCCAAAATGGGAAGCATCGAAAAAGAAGCTGGAAAAAGAGCTGGAGGAGCTTGCCAAGGAGTTGACAGACAACCATACCCAGACCCAGGAGCTGGATAAAAAAAAGAGTCTAATAGACCTTGAAAAGCGAGAGAAGGCAAGGCTTTATCAAAATATTGTGGATAGGGTTCAGGCATTGGTTCCCCCTGCCCCGGAGTGGGAGGGGATTGACCAGTCCGGCCTTGAACAAAGGGGAATGGAGGACCTGATACACTCTTACGGGGCATATCGCACTGAAGAGGATGCGATTGCCCGGGAGGTGAACAATCTGGTTTTTAAGATCAATTCCAAGACATCAGGAAGTTACTCCAGGGGCAATGATCAAGAAACCGTCTGCTACCTGGCCGAGGAGCTGGAGGGGCTGGAGGAAAAGGAAAAGGCCAACTCCCATGACTGGCAAGACCTTGTGGCCGGGTTCGGAAACTCCTTTAAGGAGCTCAACAACTCCTATGAGACCTTTAAGAGCCGGATCACAGCCTTGAACCGTCAGCTTGGCAAGGTCTCCATATCCAACCTGACAAAGCTGCAGCTGCAGGTGGTTGATGAACATAAATGGGTCGGGAAGGTCAAGCAGATTGCAATCAACCAGGAATCTCCCCTGTTTGCCGACATGGATGCCCAGGAAAAGATTTATACGGAATTTTCCGAAATTCTGAAGAATATTCCAAGCCTGCATTTAAGAGATCTGTTTACCCTCCATTTTGTGGTGGAAAACTCTGATGGCAACGTAACCACTTATCCCAATTTGGACGCAATTGAATCCAACGGCACCACCATCACCATAAAGATCCTGGTGAACCTGATTCTTTTAAAATCCCTGTTTGGCAAGAAAACGTTTCGCATTCCCTATTATCTGGACGAGGCTCCCAACCTCAGCTCGGAAAATCTTCAGTCCATCCTTCAGGTGTCGAAAGACCTTGGTTTTACACCTCTCCTTGCCGGTACGGTTGCCGTGGATGCTGCCGATATCCTCTATTTCATGAAGCAGCACCAGGGAAGGATATGGATGAAACCCCATTTTCGTATGGAGATAGACCGGTCCATGCCAGATAACGAGAACGAGCAGGAGAAGGAGAAGGAGAAGGAGAAGGACGATTCATGAGACGTGATCCATTTGCAGCCATCCTGAGTGAGTTTTGCAACAGGGGTTCCATCCCGGCAAGCAGGCTGAAGTCAAAAAAAATGCACCTGCGCCTCCAGCCCCTGGTTGACGCAGGCGTTATAGTTCAGGAGCGTTCCGGTGCCGGTCAAAGATGGCGGGTATTGGACCGGGACGGGCTTTATCGATTCAGTCAGTCACAATTTCCTTCAGGTCTGGAACCCCTGGCTGCATCGTCCTTTGTACCTCGCAATCGGTCTGTCCTGTATACCAAGGATGCCCACGGCTCAAAAAGCAGCCACCTGCCTTTGTTTGTCAGGGGATTTAAAAATGCCCGGCTGACCTGGGATGATCGTGTGCTTCCTGTTGCAAGCCTTACAGCCTTTGCGGGCGGTGCCGGCCTCCGTCTGGGAAGGGATAGCCGATGGTCTTTTCAAGGCACGGTAGTTACTGTTGAAAACAGCGAGGTGCTTTTTCATATAGAAACGGTCATCCCTGGGACCTGTCTGGCCGTCTATACCGGGGGCCGCATCAGCAATCTTCTGCTTCAATGGTTGTCATCGGATGCTATGGAAAAGGCCGTGTTTATCCATGCGGGAGATTATGATCCCGTCGGCATTCAGGACTATCTTCGCCTCAGTGAGGCATGCCCCGGCCGTGTCTCCCTGTATATGCCGGACAATCTGGAAGAGCTTTTTGCCCGGTACGCAAACCAGAAGCGCCTGGAAGACCAGTCCTCCGTGTTAAATACCCT
This sequence comes from Desulfobacterium sp., assembly GCA_034007745.1. GTDB lineage: Bacteria > Desulfobacterota > Desulfobacteria > Desulfobacterales > Desulfobacteraceae > Desulforapulum. Next base: position 36,899 of record JAVEQI010000023.1, on the reverse strand, counting down.
TAGAACCTGCAAGGTTAGAAGCGGCAAAGACAAAGATTTCCTCAAGATCATGCACCTGATGGACAGGTATAACGGCGGTTTGGACCAGGAAGCCCTGCTCACTCATCCAGAGCCTCTCTAATTTTTTCTGCAAGGTCCTTAATGATGATTGGCTTTAATAGGAGACCTTTTATGCCGTGGGATTTGATCCTCTCCTGGGTTAGGGCTCCGCTGAATCCCGTACAGAGGAATATTGGAATGTCCGGGCGAACCTTGATCAGTTCAACTGCAAGCTTGTCACCCGGCATGATCGGCATGGTCATATCTGTAATAACCAGATCAAATTTATCCGAACTGTTTTTAAAAACCTCGAGGGCTTTGGTGCTGCTCGTATGTGCCGTGACTTGATACCCCAGACGTTCAAGAGCCCATTTTACCATTGTAATGATGCCTTGCTCATCATCTACCAAGAGTATTTGTTCAGAACCACCCTGTATGGACTTGTCTGTCATGGGTGGTTGCGTTTGAAGAGTTTTCCTGACAATCGGCAGATAGACGTAAAATTGGGTTCCTTTACCAGGTTGACTATTGACCTGGATTGAGCCTTTCATACTTTTTATAATACCGTGAACGACCGATAGTCCCATTCCCGTTCCCTTGCCGGTTTCTTTTGTGGTAAAAAACGGGTCGAATATCTTTTCAATTATCTGTTGATTCATCCCTTTACCCGTATCTTTGACCGATAAACAGGCATATGATCCAGGTGACATATCAGGATTGATAAGGTCATACTTACCCAAATCGATAGATTTAAGCTCTATTATGAGTTTTCCTCCATCATCCTCCATGGCGTGGTAGGCATTGGTTGCAAGGTTCATTATAATTTGATGAATTTGTGTAGGATCTGCCTTTATAAAACCACACTCCCTGTCAAGATGGGAGGTTATTTCTATGGTGGTTGGAACGGTTGATCTCAGCATTTTAAGAGCCTCTTCGATAATGGGCTGCATCTTCATCGCCTTTAACTCATTATTCTTCTGGAGTGAAAAGGCAAGAATCTGCCGTACCAGATCTTTTGCTCTTAATGCACTGGTATAAATCTGATTCAGGCTGTCTCGCAAAGGTCCCTCTGCCGGGGAATCTTCAATCAGAATTTCTGTATGGCCGAGAATGGGAAAAAGAATATTGTTGAAATCGTGGGCAATTCCACCTGCAAGCGTACCAATGGCTTCCATTCTCTGGGATTGCTGCAACCTTTTTTCCATCTGGATTTCATCGGTTATATCCCTTTTAACCGCTACAAAATTTATGATCCCTCCAGTTTTATCAAACACGGGTGAAATGGTGGATTCTTCACTGTAAAAGGTCCCATTTTTTTTCTTGTTAATCATTCTACCCTTCCAGGTTTTGCCCGATGTAATGGTCTCCCAGAGTGTGTGGTAAAAGGATCGGTCGTGCTCTCCGCTTTTCAGAATCCGCGGGTTCTGGTTGAGAGCCTTTTCGGCTGAGTAGCCGGTAATCTTTTCAAAGGCCGGATTGACATATTCGATTCTGCCTTGAATATCGGTTATGACAATACTCTCTGCCAATTGCTCAATTGCCGTTAAAAATCGTTTATGATCAGTCAGCATCTGTTCGCGGTGTGTGATATCATTCGTGACTGAAAGGATTACAGGTTTATCATCGATATTTAACAGGCATGCAGACATAAGACCTATTACTGTTTGACCGTCCTTTGTTTTGAAAACAGCTTCCAGATTCTTGACTATTCCATCTTTTTTAACCCCTGCAACCAGACGATCTATATCTTTTAGATCGTTCCAGATATTAATCTCCTGGGAAGTTTTTCCAATAACATCCTCCCTGGAGTATCCCGTGAGATTTGTAAAGCCTTCGTTGATGTCAAGATATTTCCCGCTTTCTAAGCTGTTGAGATTAATTGAGTCAGGGCTTGTATTGAATATCTCTCTGAATTTTTCTTCACTCTTGCGCAATTTTTCATTTGCCTTTCTTCTGTCCTCCAGCATTTTGTTTGTGGATACTGCGATATCCTTGAATTCTTTCAGCTGAATTTTATCAAGATCTATAAGAGCAGAATCTGTTCTTGCCTCTTCCAGAAAAGATGAAAAAATGAGGATTGATCGTTGAATCTGATTTGAAATACGCCTTGACCAGAAATAAACTAATAACAACAATCCAGCCAGGACCACCACGCTTCGAGCAACTCTTTTTTTAAGCCCAAGAATTAATGTTTCTCTGTTCTCAGCAATTTTTTCTTCGATTGTATCCAGATTGACTCCCGATTTTTGAGACTGGATATAGGCTGAACGTAATAAATCCGATTCCGACTCAAAGGCAGAATATTCTCCCTGTATCCATATGAAACACCATACTCCTATGGAAATAAGGAGAATATACGTCATTTCCTTTAAAATTTTAGTCTGAATACTAGAGTAGTCTTTCCACATACTTGTTCCCTCAAGTGTTTTTTAAATTAAAGCATCAAAAACACGGCCGCCACAAGGGACCATGTAAGGACCCCCAGGGTCAGGATTACGCAAATGCCCGCCATCACGTGGTGGGCGATGTTTTCCAGCTTACGTTCGTTATATCCCAAAATCCAGCCCAGGAAGATGCCTGCAACAACACCGCCGCCATGGCCCCAGTTGTTGATGCCCGGGATCAAGAGGCCGATGACAGCAAGACTGATTATCCAACCAGAGGTTTGCTTATAAACGGCCCGGCCAAATTCTCCGCCCCTTGATTTCCCAAAGTAAAGGGCGGCTCCTATGAGCGAGCAGATGGCGGCCGACGCCCCTATGGTGAGGCTGACCCCTGCAAGGTAGGAAAGATAAAAACCGGCTGTCCCTCCCAGGGCATAAATGATAAACATTCGGCTTGTGCCAAAGGCGTGGATGATAAGTGGACCTATCTGCACAAGGGCGGTCATGTTAAACAGGATGTGCACAAGGCTTCCGTGGAGCCAGTTGGCAGACACGAGGGACCACCATTCGTGGTATTGATTAATGGGAATGGTTCCTGTTGCCCCAAGAAAGATGAGCGCATTTGTGGACGGAGAAAAAGCCGAAAAGGGATTGAGGGAAATTTCCATATCCCTGCCGCTCACCACAAGACTTGCGATAAAAAGGGCTGCGTTCACATAGATGATGTACCGGACAACGAGGTCCGGGGAGATTCGTTTTTTTGGCATCATTGGTCAGTTCCCAGGCCGGATTATTTGTTGGATTCTATCTCAAGGCAGTCAAGGTAGGATTTAACCCCGCCAAGGCAGAGGGTAAACATCTTTGTGCCTACAAGAATGGCAATGGGGTCATGGGGTGCATTGCACGCTGCAGCAAATGCAGGACCCATGACAGCCGTGGGTTCGTTGGCTCCATCCGGATTTGTCTGCATGGCCCTGACATAGAGGTCAAGGCGTTGTTTGAGAATTTCAAAATAGTCAATGCCCCGGCCCGAGGTTGTCTCAAGCAGTGTGGAAATCTTGGCTGCCACCTGCCTGATCTCTTCCCAGAACAAAAGGCTTATCCTTTTTTTGACAGGCTGCTGGGCCATGTAAAAGGATATGGCCCAACCGACGCTTAAAATTCTAAGAATTTGGAGTTCATACTCGACCGTCGCCATGTTGAGATCGTTTTTTTCGGGAATCGTCTGGAGAAGTGACTTTAGGTCGTCCCGGTCAATGGCGTAGGTTGAAAGGTTGGTGGTTAATTGTTCAACGGTTATCTGTTTTTTCAGGGTTTGACCCATCTCTTTTCACCTAAGGTTTATTATTGGACAGATTTATATGGTTATGTCATACTTACACTTTCTAATATCAAATAACAGCCCTGTGGGAAAGCTGTAATATCAAAGTTTCACCATTGGCTTAAGTTTTAAATTTGAAGAGTGGTCAACCCCAGCTTGGATAGAAGATGGTGAGCTTATCTGGAACAAGGAGTTTTTTTATGTACGCAAGGGCAGCAAGTCTCATTAAGTCGGCCCGGCGCTGTGTCGCCTTTACCGGTGCCGGCATTTCCGTCGAAAGCGGGATTCCACCATTCAGGGGAGAAAACGGCCTCTGGAACAGATATGATCCCGCAACCTTTGAGATTGGATATTTTTTGAACCATCCCGCCCAATCCTGGGAGGTGATGCGGGACGTTTTTTACAACCTTTTTTCCGGGATAAAACCCAACCTCGCCCATTATGCCCTTGCAGAGCTTGAGCAACGCGGCCTTGTCAAGTCGATCATCACCCAGAATGTGGACAACCTTCACACGGAAGCAGGAACCAGGGTGGTCCATGAGTTTCATGGTTCCTTAATGCGGCTTGTCTGTCTTGACTGCCAAAAATCCGCCAGGGTTATTCAAAAAGATCTGGCTGTTCTTCCACCCCTGTGCGATTCTTGCCGGGGGATAATGAAACCCGATGCGGTTTTTTTTGGAGAATCGATTCCAGAATCTGTACACTCTCTGTCGTTTAAAGAGGCGGAAAAGGCCGACTGCTTTATTCTCATCGGCACCACAGGCGAGGTGGCTCCGGCCAACTTGATTCCAAGATTGGCAAAAGAACGCGGGGCGGCTATCATAGAGATTAACACGATAAACTCCTCATATACCCGATCCATCACCGATGTTTTTTTGAAGGAAAGGGCTACCGTTGCCATGGAGCTGCTTATGGAGGAGATTGATAAATAGTAGTCAGTTGGTGGTTTCTTTGTAACCCGCAACGAACGATGAAACAATATAGCTGTTAGCTGTTAGCAGATAGTATTAGGTTGGGTTGAGGAACGAAACCCAACGATTGTAAAGTGTTTTATTTAGCTAAAAGCTAATCGCTAAAAGCTGTTTCATATAAAAATATGGAGTTTGAGTCATGAATGTTTCGGAATTGATCATCCAAAATCCAGAGCCTGGGACGTCCCGGGTTATGTTCTGTGGGGATGTTGTAACCTTTACGCTTACGGTACCGGCAGAAAAGAGGGGAATGGCGTGGATCAGGACTAACCTTGGCAGGGCCGAGATTTCCAGAAACGAAATAATTGCAAGGGTAGACCGTAATGAAATCAAGCTTGACGAGGCGTGGCATGACATTCAAATGATCCGCCAGGGCCCCTCCGTGTTTGAGATTACCCTTCCCCTGTGCGAAGTCGGTCATTTCAAGGCAAAGTGCTTTTTCTGGGCCGAGGACAGCGATGAGCCAGTATGGCCGACGGGCGAGGATTCAGTTATCAATGTGGAGCCTGCCGGTACCTGTTGCGCCAACATTGTGTACAATGCCTTTGTGCGGCAGTTCGGTCCGACCCGCTCCCAGGGGCAGGACTTGAAAAAAGAAGAGGGTGACTGCATCAGGCTTCTCGATCAAAAGGGGTATGCCGTAATCCCGAGTTCGGGCAAGTTCCGGGATCTTTCCGAAAAAATTGATTTTATTTTCAACGATTTAGGTTGCAGGGCCATTCATCTTCTCCCGATCCATCCAACCCCCACGACCTATGGACGCATGGGGCGGTTCGGCAGTCCCTACGCCGCCCTGAACTTCACTGATGTTGATCCGGCCCTTGCCGAGTTTGATTCAAGCGCCACTCCCCTCGAACAGTTCATAGCCCTTGTGGATAAAGCCCATTCAAGTTCGGGTTATGTTATCCTTGACATTGCCATCAACCACACTGGATGGGCCGCCTCCATCCATGAAAAGCATCCCGAGTGGCTGGTCAGGGATGAAGAGGGTAACATTGAGGTTCCGGGTGCCTGGGGGGTTGTCTGGGCAGATTTAACCCGCCTTGACTATTCAAAAAAAGCCCTGTGGCGATACATGGCGGACATCTTCCTCCTGTGGTGCGGTCGGGGAGTCGATGGGTTCAGGTGCGATGCCGGATATATGATACCGGTTCCTGCCTGGGAATATATAGTTGCAAGGGTTAAACAGGAGTATCCCGACACCCTCTTTTTCCTTGAAGGTCTAGGCGGGCCCCTGGAGGCCACCTGGGAGATCCTCAACAAGGCCAACTTTAACTGGGCCTATTCCGAGCTCTTCCAGATCTATGACCGCAGGGCCTTTGAAGCCTATCTTCCCCGGGCAATTTCAATATCTGAAAAATTCGGCCACATGATCCATTTTGCGGAAACCCACGACAATCAGCGTCTGGCTGCCACCTCCATCCTTTTTGCCCAAATGCGCACCTCCATCAGCGCTCTTTTTTCAGTTTGTGGAGGGTTTGGATTTGCCAACGGGGTGGAGTGGTTTGCAAAGGAAAAGATAAATGTCCATGACTCAGTTTCGCTTAACTGGGGTGCAAAAATCAACCAGGTAGACCACATACGAAGGTTAAACCTGATTTTAAGGACACACCCAGCCTTTGGCCCGAATGTAAAGCTTAACCTTGTCCAGGAAGGCCAGGGAAATTATCTGGTCCTCAGCCGGTCAATTCCAACGACCCAGAGAGAGATCCTCGTAATAGCAAATCTTGATTGTGACAAAAAACAGGAGGCTCTTTGGAAGAAAGGACAGCTGGGATCAGATGGGACACAGCCAGGGGAGGCAGTGTCAGATGTCTTTTTTGACCTTGTAACTGAAAAGAGGGTGGTGGCGAAGGTTGACCGGGATCTTCTCAGAGTCACGCTTGAACCCGGTGAAGTCATGGCCCTTACCAGGCATCAGCGTGACATTGAACTGCTTAAAAAGGCGGATATGGAAAATGAGCCCATGCCATGGCGGGTGGTTCGTCAAAAGCAGAAGGCCTGTGTTTTAAGAATAGTTACGACCCTTGCCGGGTATAATGACGTATCTGGCATAGATCTTGACCACGAGGCAGATGCCCTTATAAAAGATCCCCTGGAGTTTGTCAGGTCTTTTAATCCGGATGGAAAAGAAAGCCGGGTAGTGGTCTGGGAGTGGGATAAGGATGTTAGACGCAAGGTCATGATACCCCATGGTTTTTTCCTTATGGTCGTTGCGTCAGACCCCTTCAGGGCAGAGATTAGAACTCCAAGCAAGGATGGCATTACCATTGAGCAAAATGAATCCCTTGCCACAGATGATGGGCGAAATTTTGCCATTTTTCTTCCCCATGACACCAGGGGCAGGTTCATTGAACATACCTTGAGAATTAGGGTTTTTACACGGGGAAAGGCAGAAGAGGCAGCTGCACCCCTTGTACATCTACCTGGAACGCAAACTGTCTTTGTCTCTTCGACGTTTACAGGAAAGGCCATTTCAAAGGACCCAACCCTTAAGCTCCTCGGGGTAAACCACCGGGGTGGGATGATGCGTGCCTTTGCCTGGTGGGGAAGGATAGAGAGTCGTTATGACGCCCTTCTTGCGGCAAATATCAACCCGGATTATCCCGAGGACAGGTGGATGGCCCTTGCCCGTTTCAGAATCTGGGTTATATATCAGGGATATTCAAGGGAACTGACCCTGGACTGCCTGGAATCCTTTACCTTTTCCTATGCAAATATGGGATTGTGGCGCTTCCGGGTACCCACAAGCGAGGGCAGCCATTGCCCCATCGAGATAACCCTCAGGATGGTCGAGCATAAAAATGCAGTTGAGATGATTGTTAAAAGGCTGTCTGGATCATCCCGGAAACACCTTCTTGGGGATGACAAAAAAGTTACCCTGGTCATTCGCCCGGATCTTGAACACCGCAGCTTCCATGAAACTTCCAAGGCCTGGCAGGGTCCAGAAAGTCTTTGGAAATCAGCGGTTTCCATGATAAAAAACGGGTTCTCCTTTGTTCCTGATGTTAGTCGCTGCACCCTCAGCGTCAAGGCCTCTGATGGCAGCTTTGTGGAGGAACCAGAGTGGCAGTATATGGTTCATCGTTCCCTTGACGCTCAAAGGGGGCTTGATCCTTATTCAGACCTGTTCAGTCCGGGATATTTTACCACAACCCTTGGCGGAAGCCAGGCTCTCCTTGTTCTGGCCCACGTGACCTGCAGCAAGGAGGATCAGAGGGAACTGTTCCCCATGGATGTGAACAGTTCCGATTCAGAATTTGCTGGGATCGATCCTGAACTTACCAGGGTATGGCCCTTGTCCGAAGCTCTGGATCAGAGTCTTGATGCCTTTGTTGTCACAAGGGGCCAGGACAAAAGTGTGATTGCGGGATATCCCTGGTTCCTTGACTGGGGCAGGGACAGTCTGATTTTCAGCCGTGCTCTGATTCAAGCCGAACGTCTTGAAGATGCCAGGAAAATTCTCAGGCTCTTTGGTCGGTTTGAACAAAACGGCACCCTTCCCAACATGATCAGCGGCAATGATGCGAGAAACAGGAACACCTCGGATGCGCCCATGTGGTTTCTTGCCGCTGCAAGGGAGATGGTTGAAAAAGATGGACTCACCTTTCTTGACGAACCCCTTGGCTATCGAACCATCAGAAAGGTCCTCCTGTCCATTGGTAATGCCTATATCAGGGGCACGGTAACAGGTGTCGCAATGGATCCTGAAACCGGCCTTATTTACAGCCCATCCCATTTTACTTGGATGGACACCAACTATCCTGCCGGCACCCCAAGGGAGGGTTACCCCATTGAAATTCAGGCGCTGTGGGCCTATGGCCTTGATTTTCTTGCAGCAATCGATCCTGAAGGGGCCCATGACTGGGCCAGGTATTCCATCCTGGTAAAGGAGTCTGTGCGATCACTTTTCTTTCTGGAACAAAAGGGATATTTCTCAGATTGCCTCCACAGCCGGGGAATGGCACCTGCCAGAAGGGCAGTTGTCGATGACGCCCTCAGGCCCAATCAGCTCTTTTTGATTTCCCTTGGTGTAATTCAGGATGAAGATATGTGCATCCCGGCTCTTGAACACTGCATGGCCCTTCTGGTACCGGGGGGTATCCGAACCCTTGACGACAGGAAGGTGGTTCATCCCCTGGAGATCAAGGGCCCAACCGGACTCCTTAACGATCCCCTGCATCCCTATTGGGGTCATTATCTGGGGGATGAGGACACAAGAAGGAAACCCGCCTATCACAACGGGACAGCCTGGACCTGGGTATTCCCCGTGTTTTGCGAGGCCTGGGGGAAAATATTCGGTCCAAAAGGTGAAATGACAGCGATTTCCTGGTTGACAAGCAGTGTCGAGCTCATGCGGTGCGGGGCTGCTGGGTTTCTGCCGGAAATTATGGACGGTGATGCGCCCCACAAGCCAAGGGGCTGTGATGCCCAGGCATGGGGTACAAGCGAGTTGGCAAGGGTTTGGCGTAAATTCACATGGAAATGAACCAAAAATTTAATCCCCTTTGTTTATTATGTTCAGCAAGGGGATACCGACTGACGCCCCCCTCTGAATTGACACCCATAATTAGAATAGTTGACTCAGCCTGAGTGTACTTGACTGGTTGTGGTGCGAGGGATATAATCACCAGTGGAGATTAAATCTTCAAGGTAATTCCGGGTTGATGACCTGGGCCAGGTAATTATAAAGGACAGTTCCATGATTCTAACAAAGAAAAAACCCCGAATACTGATTGTGACTCCCGAGGTTACCTATCTTCCCGATGACATGGGCAACATGTCCAACTACTCGGCCAAGGCAGGCGGTCTTGCCGATGTTTCAGCGGCCCTTATTTCGGCATTGTTTGATCTGGGCGCTGATGTCCATGTGGCCCTTCCCGATTATCGATCGATCATCAACGGCTATCTGCCAGATTTTTTCAGCAAGGAGCTTGACAGGATAAAAACCCGGCTTGAGGATGAACGAATTCACCTTGCCGAAGACAGGATTTTTTACTATTTAACCCATGTGTATTCGGGTTATTCTGACACAAATCTCAAGGTTTCCCTTGCCTTTCAGCGGGAGGTGATAAACAACATAATTCCCCGGGTAATTCCCGACATCATCCACTGCAATGACTGGATGACGGGTCTTGTGCCTTCCATGGCAAGGCAGATGGGAATTCCCTGTCTCTTTACAGTTCATAACATACACACGGTCACGGCCACCATGGCCGAAATAGAAGACCGGGGAATAGATGCGGCTGCGTTCTGGAAACGTCTCTACTTCCGGGAGGCACCGGGAAGCTATGAAAGGGCAAGAAACATAACGCCCGTGGATTTTCTAACCTCGGGGGTGTTCTCTTCCCACTATGTAAACACGGTAAGCCCCACCTTTTTAAAGGAAATCATAGATCATCGCCACTCGTTTGTGGAACCCTGTTTGCGCCAGGAACTTACCAACAAGTGGCATGCGGGGTGTGCCGACGGTGTGCTCAACGCCCCTGACCCCGAGTTTAATCCTGCCATAGACGAGATGGTCGCCCACAACTACGGCCCCAAGAATCACAGGGCGAAAAAACGGCTGAACAAACTTTACCTCCAGGAGGCCCTGGGTCTTGACCTGGACGAACGAGCCCCGCTTTTTTTCTGGCCTTCCCGCCTTGACCCGATTCAAAAGGGATGTCAACTCCTTGCGGATATCGCCTATGCTACCATTGAACGTTATTGGGATGAAAAGCTTCAGATGGTGTTTGTGGCAAGCGGGGAGTTCCAGAGACATTTTAATGATATTGCCAATTTCCACGGCATCAAAAACAGGATGAGCGTCAACAATTTCAGTGAAGGCCTCTCCCACCAGGCCTTTGCCGGGGCTGATTTTGTCCTTATGCCGTCCCGTTTTGAACCCTGCGGGCTGCCCCAGATGATCGGCTGCATATACGGCACCCTTCCCATTGTTTATAATACAGGCGGTCTCCACGATACAGTCAACCACCTGGACCTTGACAACAACATGGGCAACGGTTTTGTCTTTGATCACCATGATTCAAACGGCCTTGCCTGGGCCATTGACCAGGCCATGGCTTTTTACCGACTCGATGGTAAGGTTAAAGAAGCCCACATTCGGCGTATAATGACCCAGGGAGTGCTTGAATTTAACCATACAACCTGTGCTGAAAAATATATAGGAATCTATGAAAGAATGCTGCAAAGACCACTTTTCCCCTGACTCGGAAATGTTCAGGGATCCTTTTATTTTACCCCACAGGGGTGAAATAATAAGAAGGATCGACCACTGCCTCAAGAAGAAAGAGTGGGTTACCCAAAATGGGAACCTCTCCCTTGAGCAGTTCGCCGATTACCACAAAAAGTTCGGACTCCATCGTCTTGGAAACGGCTGGGTTTTCAGGGAATGGGCTCCCAATGCCATCTCCATCCACATTATCGGGGATATGACCGGGTGGAAGATAGATTCAAGGTTCAGCCTTGAACGAAAAACTGCCGATGGTGTATGGGAGACCGAGTTTCTCCCTGATGCCTTTGACCACGGCTTATTATACAGGCTTGTGGTCGCCTGGGACAAGGGCAGGGGGGACAGACTTCCCACTGCTGCCACAAGGGTTGTCCAGGACCCTGACTCTTTGATTTTTAACGCCCAGGTGTGGGAGCCTGAAATTCAACACCAATGGATTCATACTTCTTCCAAACCCGGGGATCTTCTGATTTATGAGGCCCACGTGGGCATGGCAAGAGAAGAGGGGGGCGTTGGAACCTTCAGGGAATTTGAAACCCTGGTCCTGCCAAGGATCAAGGCCGCAGGCTACACGGCAATACAGCTCATGGCAATCCAGGAGCACCCCTATTATGGCTCATTTGGATACCATGTGACAAATTTCTTTGCAGTGTCTTCACGATTCGGAACCCCGGAAGAGTTCAAGAGCCTCGTGGACAAAGCTCACGGCATGGGTCTCATGGTTTTCATGGATATTGTCCATTCCCACGCCTCGTCAAACGAGGTGGAAGGGTTGAGCCGTTTTGATGGAACCCTTGATCAGTTTTTCCATCCTGGAGAACGGGGAATTCACCGTTTGTGGGATTCACGCTGTTTTGACTATGGCAAGCCCATGGTGCTGAAGTTTCTTCTTTCCAATATTCGTTACTGGATCGAGGAGTTTCATATGGACGGGTTCCGGTTTGACGGGGTAACAAGCATGCTTTTCTATGATCATGGTCTTGGCAGGGCCTTTACCTCCTATGACGATTACTTTGGAGACTCAGTTGATATAGATGCCCTTGCCTATCTCTATCTTGCCAATCTTCTTGCCCACAGGCTAAATTCTGAATGTGTGACAATTGCCGAAGAGGTGAGCGGTTATCCCGGTCTTGCAGCTCCCGAAACCCAGGGTGGAACCGGGTTTGATTATAGGTATGCCATGGGTATTCCAGATTACTGGATTCGTCTTTTAAAGGAATTTAAGGATGAACAATGGCCCCTTGATGCTTTGTGGTACGAGCTTAACTCCAGGCGCAGGGAGGAACGAACCATCTCCTACGCCGAATCCCATGACCAGGCCCTGGTAGGAGACAAAACCTTGATGATGCACCTCATGGGAGGGGCCATCTATTACGGCATGGAGCGGACAAACACCTCGATCATCACATCACGGGCCGTTGCTCTCCACAAGATGATCAGGCTCATCACCCTTGCAACGGCTGGCAACGGTTATTTGAACTTCATGGGCAACGAGTTTGGTCATCCTGAATGGATAGATTTTCCAAGTGCCGCCAACAACTGGTCCTACAGGTATGCCCGCCGCCAGTGGACCCTCGGGGACAATCCGGATTTGATGTTCTCCTGCCTTGGAGAATTTGATCGGGCCATGGTCAAGATGGCAAAAACCCATGGAATTTTAAATGCCCCTGGAGCCGAGTTGATTTTTATCCATGGGGCGGACAAAGTCCTTGCATTTAGAAGGGCAGGAATGATTTTTGTCTTTAACTTTCATCCCGATCGGTCGTTTGTGGATTACCATGTTGAAGCACCGCCTGGAACCTATAGGATGATCATGGACACGGATGTCAGGATTTTTGGCGGTCATGGACGGCTTGCCGTAGATCAGGTTCATTTTACCCTTTGCTCTACCAGTGACGAAGAGCAGCTGAGTCAGCATGGTCCAAAGGAAAATGAACATTCAAGGCTGAGTCTCTATCTTCCGGCCCGCACTGCAATTGTTCTTCTTTCTGTAAATTAAATGAAAAAAACAGTCTTTTTGTCAACGGCAGCAATCCTATTCTTTTGCCAGATCCCGGGCCAGCTTCAGGCCCGGCAGGATTCCATGCAGATTCTTTTTATCGGTGATTCCATCACCGCAGGTTTCGGAATTGAGCCGGAATTCAGCTATCCCGCCCTTGTGGATGATCTCTTAAAGAAAAGGGGGATGGACAGGATCGAAATCATCAACAGCAGCATCAGCGGTTCCACAACGGCAAGTGCCCTGTCAAGGCTCAAATGGTCCCTTGGAAACAAGCCTGACATCCTGGTGCTGGCTCTCGGGGCAAATGATGGGCTGCGCGGGCTTTCCACCGTTGAGATGGAGCAGAACCTGGACCGAACAATCGCCCTTGCAGGGCAGAATAACATCCGGGTGGTCCTTGCCGGGATGCAGATTCCACCCAATTACGGCCTAAAATATTCCACGGCCTTTAAACAGGTCTTTCCCCGCCTTGCAAAGAGGCATAATATCGCCCTTATTCCTTTTTTGCTAAAGGATGTGGCAGGCATTGGTCATTTAAACCAGCCCGACGGCATCCATCCCAACCGGGCGGGCCAGGAGATAATTGCCGCAACCGTGCTTGAACATTTGCTGGATTTACTGGATTCATTGGATCATTTGTGATGCTGAGTATAAAAGGTCTGTGCAAATCCCATGTCCAACCCGGTGGGAACCGCATCCAGGTGTTAAAGAACATCAGCTTTGATCTTTCCCCGGGGGCAACCTGTTCCATCACCGGCCAGTCGGGCAGCGGCAAGACGACTCTTCTCTCCCTGATTGCAGGCCTCGACACCCCCGATTCGGGACGGGTGATCCTTGACGGTCAAAATCTGTCTACCATGGGGGAAAACCAGCTTGCAAGGTTTCGTGCGGCCAGGATAGGAATTGTGTTTCAATCCTTTCATCTCATGCCCCATTTGACGGCCAGGGAAAATATCAGCCTGCCCCTGGAAATTCTCAGACGGAATCGTATCGTACAAAAAACCGATGAGATGCTTGAAAATGTGGGGTTGAAAGATCGGCAAAACCACCTTCCAGGCCAGTTGAGCGGCGGTGAGTGCCAGAGGGTTGCCATTGCCAGGGCTCTTGTGGGTAAACCAGCCCTGCTTCTTGCCGACGAACCCACGGGCAACCTTGACCTTGAGACCGGGAAAACCGTTATCAGGCTGCTGTTCGACCTCGTGGAAAAGGAGAACAAGACCCTCATCCTTGTGACCCACAATCCTGATCTTGCCCGTCAATGCCAGTATGTCAAAAAGCTTGAACGGGGCGGGCTTGTGTGATGCTGTGGATTCGTCTGGGAATAAAAGAGATTCTCAAGAACAGGGGGTTCTCCCTTTTTTTTATCCTTAACCTCTCCCTGGGGTTAGCAGGATATATTGCTCTGGGATCATTTGGAAGCTCGTTGAGCCGCCATTTTGACGGAAATCTCAAAGAAATTTTAACGGCGGATCTGGTTCTTTCGGCTTCAGCTGAACTGACCCCTGAAGAGCTTGACCTTGCCGATTCCATTCTTGGCAGCAATATCCGCAGGGCAAGACTCGTAAGTTTTTACACCATGGTCAAAACCCCAAATGATGCGCGCCTTGTCCAGGTTATGGCCATTGATGAAAATTATCCCCTGTATGGAGCCTTTGACCTTGAGGGTGAAAATAAGAGCGTGGACCTTGCCCGTAATCCAGAACTGCTCATGGCCAGGGACACGGCCCTTGCCCTGGGCGTTGAAAAAAGCCTTGATACCCAGCTGGAACTTGGGGCTAAATCCTTTTTGATCCGGGATTTTTTAAAGGATGATCCAACTAACGCCCTTACTGCCCTCGAATTTGCCCCTAAAATTTATATGGGCGTGGCTCAGCTTGAAGGAACAGGACTTCTGGGGTTTGGCAGCCGCATCCGTTATCTTTACTATTTCAGCTTCCTGTCAAAAATAAATGTCCCTGGGATCACTGCGAGGCTTGACCGGGCATTTTACGAGCAAAGCGAGGGCAACCCCAGAATCAGGGTCTTTGACACGAGGGATGTAAACCAGAGGATCGGAAAGCTTATCGGTTATTTTACCGGTTACCTGGGGCTTGTGAGCGTGGTTGCCCTGTTTCTTGCGGGGATTTCAGGGGCCTATCTCTTCAGGGGTTACCTGAATCTCAAACACGAAGAGATCGCCATTCTACTGTCCATGGGAGCACGCCAGGGAGAGGTCTGCGTCTATATATTGTTTCAGCTTGTGGTGCTTGGGTTTGCCGCTTCCATTGCTGCGGTTTTTATAGCCCTTTTGCTGGTTCCCATGTTTCCCCTGATCTTCAAGGGTCTGGTTCCTGGAGGGTTAGGCCTTGGTCTTGATTTCTCCACCCTGGCCATCGCCATGGTCATGGGTATTGGCGGCAGCCTTGTGTTCTGTCTGCCCGTGTTTGTTCAGATATTCGGGGTAAAGCCAATTGTCCTTTTCAACAGGGGCCAGGGCCGGGATCAAAGGCAGGACAGAAAAAAAACAAAGTCGGCTCTGCTCCAGGGCCTGGCCTTTGTCCCCCTGATCCTGGGATTTTTTGCAGCATCCACCCTGGCTTCTAATTCTGCCCTGCGGGCAGGCATTTTTGTTGCAGGATTCGGCCTTGTGCTCGTGCTTGTGGGAGCCATGGGGTGGGCCGTGTTTTCAGGGTGCAGATTCTTGTCTGCCACCCGGTTCCTGCCGGGAAAAATCGCATTTCGAAACCTGTACAGGAACAAATGGTCTTCCCTTTCCTGCTTTGTAACCATTGCCATGGGCTGTTTCTTGATTTCCACGGTTCCCCAGATCCAAAAGGGCCTTCAAACCGAGATCATGCGGCCGGAAGGCCTTAAGATCCCGGTTTTTTTTCTGGTGGATATCCAGGAGGAGCAGCGGCTGGCCCTTGTCGAGTTCATGGAAGGGCACCAGGGCAGATTGACGAACCTTTCCCCCATGGTCAGGGGTAGGATCTTGACGGTGAACGGGCGCCCCTTTTATGGAGAGATAGACCGGTCCGGGGACGAAAGCAACCTTGAATCAAGGGATCATTCAGGCGGGAGATCAGGCGAAAGATCATTGGCCAGGGGATC
Organism: Desulfobacterium sp.; assembly: GCA_034007745.1. Classification (GTDB taxonomy): domain Bacteria; phylum Desulfobacterota; class Desulfobacteria; order Desulfobacterales; family Desulfobacteraceae; genus Desulforapulum. The sequence continues at coordinate 20,857 of JAVEQI010000023.1, read as the reverse complement.
GGGCCGGGGGCGGAGGCTTGAGTTTAACTTCTCCCATCGAGAAAAGCTCGATGTGTCGGAAACCATTGTCAAGGGAAGGCCCCTTGCAGAAACAGCCTGGGCCTTTGGCGCCGGGAGCCCCTTTGAGATCTCAGTTGAAAATGGATTTGCCGAGCAGTATGGGCTTCAAATGGATGATATCATCGGGTTTGACATCCAGGGCATAACCCTCGAGGGCAGGGTGGTAAACATTCGAAAGGTCCGGTGGAACAGCTTTCAGCCCAACTTCTTTCTTCTCTTCCAGAATGGGGTGTTGACCCATGCCCCCAAGACTTTTCTTGCAGCCATCGCCCAGGTGGCACCGGAACAGCGCCAGGAGTTGAAAGCAAATATCGTAACAGCCTTTCCAAACGTCTCGGTGATCGATGTGAGCCAGATGGCCGCCGCCATGCTGGGCATAACGGATAAGCTCTCCCTTTCCATTGGATTCATGGCCTGGATTGCCATTGCAACGGGCCTTGTCTCGATCTTTTCAATTGCCCGCCACGAGGCATGGACAAACCGCCAGAACATCAATCTGCTAAAGGTTCTGGGGGGAGGTTTTGGTCTAATTCAGGAAATAACCCTCATCGAATTTGGGTTCATGGGATTTACCGCAGCCCTTTTTGCCATTGCCTTGAGCTTTGGGTTTTCAAGGCTTGTGGCCTGGTATTTCTTTGACAGCCTGTGGGCCTTTGACCTTTCTGGTGCATGGGTCATCCTTTTGCTGACAACCGCAATCTGCATGGCTACAGCCTTTGCCGCAACCTTCAAGGTGATGAAAATGAAACCCGCGGCTCTTTTTTATCGATAATCAAGCAGCATAATTTTTTAGGCTGCGCATACAGTCGGAGTAAATTTTTTTGACCAGACAACCAGAGCAGAAGATCGATCAATTCCTGGAGGATCCCGTATACGCCTCTCTAGGTTCATGCAACCGAACCTTTATCAAAGACAAATCCATAATATTTGGTTTTTCGTTCCAGGAGATCAAGCAGCTCATTGATATGGCGGCGGACCTTGAAATGTGGCAGGAGGGGGCACTTTCGTCCATATGGAATGAGGCAGATACCGAAAAACTCAAGGGGAAAAATCTGAGGCAGAGGCTGATCCGAAGGGCTGTTGAGCAGTGGGAGTACCTGAAAAATACTATCAATGATTACAGCCGCTTTACACCTGCAAAGCTTCCTGGGCCAAAGCTCGAATTTATCCATCAGACCGATGACTCTATCATCCTTGGCCGTTGTCCCGTGGCCAGCGAAAAGACCCGATGCTGCAATCTTCTCACGTTGGATGCGGTGAAAAACTGCGGTTTTGGGTGCAGCTATTGTTCAATTCAGCCCTTTTATACAGAGGGAAAGATTTTTCTCCACGATAATTTAAGGTCAAAGCTTGACAGGCTCTGTCTTGACCCCGATGAAATCCACCATATCGGGACAGGCCAGTCCTCTGATTCCCTCATGTGGGGGAATCGAAATGGGCTCTTTGACGATCTTTTTTATTTTGCGTCAAAAAATAAAAACGTCATACTTGAGCTCAAGACAAAATCCAATGCCATCGCATACTTTCGCACCAGCCCTGTCCCTGCAAATGTCATTGTCACCTGGTCCCTCAATACAGACGAGATTATCACGGCCGAGGAACATCACACAGCCTCACTTCACCAGAGAGTCTCAGCCGCAAGGGCCGTTGCAGACCAGGGAATACTTGTGGGATTTCATCTTCACCCCATCGTAGAGTACAAGGGGTGGGAGGATGGCTATCACCAGGTGGTCGACCTTATCCTTTCTACCTTTCGCCCGGAAGAGGTGGCCCTTGTCTCTCTGGGCACCCTGACCTTTATCAAGCCGGTTATAAAGTTACTGCGCAAAAGGAAATTAAAAAGTAAAATCCTCCAGATGCCCCTTGAAGATGCCGGGGGAAAATTATCCTATCCCCTTGAGCTGAAACAGAGACTTTTTTCCTGGGTTTACGACCGTTTCCCCCAGAATTGGAAACAGGAGGTTTTTTTTTACATGTGCATGGAGAACAACTCCCTGTGGCAGGATGTCTTTGGTTGTGTCTATGGATCAAACCAGGAGTTTGAAGCCGATATGAAAGCCCATTACATGGAAAAAATTAAACGAAATGATTATCAGGCATGAAAAACCGTCAGACATTGAGATGATCACCGAAGTAATAAAGGCGGCATTCAAGAGTCATCCCTTGAGTCAACAAACGGGACATTTTACCATCAGTGATCTGCGTGACGCTGACGCTCTGACTATTTCTCTTGTGACTGAAATTTATGGGCGGGTTGTTGCACACATTGCATTTTCGTCAGTCACAATTTCCGATGGAACGACAAACTGGTATGGCCTTGGCCCTGTATCTGTATTGCCAGAGTTTCAGGGTTGCAGAATAGGTACGGCAATGGTTAACAAAGGATTAGGTTTACTGAAATCTTTTGACAGTAAAGGCTGTGTACTTATAGGGTTACCTACATATTTTGATCGGTTTGGTTTTAAAAATCATCCTCAGTTAATCCATGAGGGAGTGCCACAAGAAATATTTGTGGCAAAATCGCTTTTCGGACGAGTACCAAGGGGATCGGTTGAGTTTCATCAGGCGTTTAAACAGTTGTCAATAATTGAAAAAGACGCCATTGCTGATGTTATTATTAACTATAAGATTGCTGGGGTAATGGTTGATAAAGCGAATGAGGTTATTGAAAGTATCCTAAAAAAAGAAATTTTGACTGAAATGCCAAATGGAAAATTCATGTTGCGACCTTCAGCTTTGGAAGAGTATGACACATATTTTTTTAAAATTGCACAATTCAGGGTCACAGAAATGAGTCGTGTACACAAAAATCCGATATTGAAGGCGATAAAATATTGAAATGCATAAGGAATTAAAAATAAAAAATATTGCGATCCGATCCTGGGTGAGATCAAGGCGATTTTTATGTGAAAAAGAATCGTGTCAACAAGGATATGTGGGTTATTAAAAAGATCTCTTAAAACTGCTGTGGAATTTCCTGCCTCCTTGCCAATTGATGGGAAATCAGATAAACATAGTACCAACACAGGGAGGAGGTGCATCATGATCGACAAGGATAGAGATCTGTACAGATATTTCTTAAAGGATACCATCAGAAAAAAAATTAATTTTGCACTCACCGATCAAAACCAGAAGGTTCCGGTCCCTCCAGTTCAAAAAGAAGTTCAGTTAGATGCCGTAACTATTGAACTGCCCCGACCTGATACCTTTGCAGATTCAACATCCCCAGCCGGAACCTGGAAGAAAATTCCTGCAATGGATCTTTCCCTTGCGATTAAAAGACGTAAAAGCCGTCGAGCCTATGGCCATGAATCCCTGTCCCTTGAAGAACTTGCCTATCTTTTGTGGTGCACCCAGGGTGTCAGGAAAAAGCCTGACCAGGGCCACGCCTATCGGACTGTTCCTTCTGCAGGATGCCGCCACGCCCTTGAAACCTATCTGGCAGTGCTTAATGTTGAAGGCTTAAAGCCTGGTATCTACCGCTATCTTCCCCTGACCCACGGGTTGGTCTTTGAATCTTCAAAGGAGGATCTTTCCCTGAGAATAGTCGAGGCCTGCTTTAATCAACCCTATCCGGGCAAGGCTGCGGTAACCTTTATCTGGGCGGCAGTTCCCTATCGAATGGAGTGGCGCTATGGTCTTGCCGCCCACAAGGTTATTTTGCTGGATGCAGGTCATGTTTGCCAGAACCTTTACCTTGCCTGTGAAGCAATCGACGCCGGCACCTGCGCCATTGCAGCCTATAACCAGGAGGAGCTGGACGAACTTCTGGGCCTTGACGGTGAAAATGAATTTGCCATATATCTGGCTCCAGTTGGAAAAACCAATAAAAAAAAGGAGAGTGTATGACCAGTCAAGCTGTGACGCAACAAAGCCTGAATATCTTAAAGCAGGCCATTTTACTTGAGCGGCGTGGGTATGAGTTTTATAAGAAGGTTGCGGACCAGGCTGAAAATCCCCAGGTGCAAGCCTTTTTTAACGATCTTGCACAGGAAGAGTTGGCCCACATCAAAATCCTGTCAGCCCAGTTCAAGGCGTTCAACAAAAATGGCCACTTTGACGTTAATCTCTTTGAAGATCAGGAAGATTGCAAAATATGTAAAGAGGTTCTCGACCAGGAGATAAAAAACAAAATAGCTGCTGCAAGTTTTGAAGCCTCGGCCATCACTGCGGCCATTTCCATGGAAAAGCGAGCCGTTGATCTATATTCAAAACAGGCAAAAGAGGCACAGGACATTGAAGAGAAAAAAATGTACGCCTGGCTTGCAGACTTTGAGCGGGGGCATTTGAAGAATCTCATGGCCATAGACCAGGACTTGCACGATTCCGTGTGGGAAGACAACAATTTCTGGCCATTTTAATGAAGACCATACCCCAATACCCGGACTCAATAGCGGTTCACCTTGGTTTAAGGCCTGTGCTTCATCCGTTGTTGAAAAAGCTCTCCCACGGGATTTCAGAATTTACCTTTGCAAATCTCTATCTTTTCAGGGATCGCCATGGATACAAGGTTTCAAGGGTTGGATCATACGTGGGGCAGGGCGATGAACCGTCCATAATCATTACCGGAGAGGATTGGGGGAAGCCATTTTTCATGCTCCCCTTTGCCATCCCGGAAAAAGAGACGCTTGATCTTTTGTTTGAAAATCACAGGCAGCTGAAGTGTGTTTCAACGGTTCAGGCAGATTATTTTGTTCGTGGCGGATATACTGTCATGGAAGACAGGGATAATTTTGATTATCTCTACCTCCAGGAAAACCTTGCCAACCTTGGCGGCCGCAAATATCACAAGAAGCGAAACTTGATCAAGGCCTTTGTGCGGGATTATGAGTATGAGGGGAGACCCTTGCTCGACGAATATATCCCCCACGCCCTTGAGGTACTAGAACAATGGCGGGAAAACCGGGATGACGATGCTGATTATCTGCCCGCAAAAGAGGCCCTTGAGCTGTGCAGCCCCCTCCAGCTGTGCGGAGGGATCTATTATGTGGAGGGTCGGCCCGTGGCCTATTCCCTTGGAGAAGAAAATGCCGGGGGTACAAGCTTTGTGGTTCATTTTGAAAAGGCCGTGCCTGGTTACAAGGGGCTCTGGCAATTTGTAAATCAGGCATTTGCCTCGATCCTGACCGAATATTATACAACGGTGAACCGGGAGCAGGACCTGGGAAACGAGGGGCTTAGAAAGGCTAAAATGAGTTATCAGCCCCATGATTTTGTAAAGAAGTATCGGGTGGGTAGTGGGTAGTCGGTGGTAGCTAAAAAACTATTAGCTATCAGCTGAGGGCTAACAGCTAACAGCTAATAGTTAATAGCTAACGCACCGGAACTACCTCAAGCCAGTATCCGTCGGGGTCATTGATGAAGTAGATGCCCATCTCTTTGTTTTCAAGGCAGATACAGCCCATCTCCCTGTGAAGGGCATGGGCCTTGTCAAAGTCTGGGGTTTTAAAGGCTATATGAAACTCCTCGTCCCCCAGGTTGTAGGGTGTGTCCCGGTCTTTCAACCAGGTGAGTTCAAGCTTGTTTGCCGTTGTTCCATCCCCCAGAAAGACAATGATATACGAGCCATCTTCGGCTTTTTTCCGTCTTTCTTCTTTCAGACCAAGGGCCTTGTCGTAAAAGGCGAGGCTCCTGTCGAGGTCGAAAACATTTATGTTGAAATGATCGATTGAGAATTTCATTTGATAACCTCTATCTTGTTTTCTGTTAGGCTTTTAAAGCGGCAAGAGCAGCATCGTAATCTGGCTCATTTTTGATATCATCCACAAGCTGTGTATGGATAATCTTGCCTGCCTCATCAAGTACAATAACTGCCCTTGCAGTAAGCCCTTTCAATGGGCCGTCTGCGATGAGCACCCCGTAATCGGTTGCAAATTCCGGGTTCCGAAAAAGAGATGCTGTCACGACATTTTCGATACCCTCAGCGCCGCAGAATCGCTTAAGGGCAAAGGGAAGGTCAAACGACAGACCGATGACTTTGGTGTTGTCTACTTCAGTGGCTTTTTTATTAAAGGTTCGAACGCTTGTTGCACAGACATCCGTGTCAATACTTGGAAAAATATTCAGCACCACCTTCTTACCCTTTAAAGAGTCAAGGGTGATTTCTGAGAGATCCGGGAGAACGGCTGTAAAGTTTTTTGCATGGAGATCCCTTTCTGGGAAAACGCCCGTAAGGGATACGCTGTTTCCTGCTAACTGTGTCTTGGCCATGGTATATCTCCTTTATATTAAAATATTTGAAATAACCGCGTTGTTTCTATGGAACATCTTCTCATGAAACTTTTGGATCAAACGTTTAGTAATAATAATACCTGGATTTGTTTTTTCAAGACGGGGATCAGCAATTCTAATTATAAATATCAGAGTGGGGCGACAGTCGGTATCCCCTTGCTGAACATAAAAAACAAAGGAGATCAGATTTTCGGACAGGGCAAACCCACTTAACCGCAAATTGTCTGAGGGAGGCACGACCGAGTTTTTGCGGTTGGGTTAGCCCTGGCCGAAAATCCCCCGACTTTTTTGGTTCAGCAAGGGGATACCGACTGTTGCCTCTAGTGTAAAATTAAAATGAGAATTGCTGAACGGGGTTAAATTTGATTGAGGTTTGAGGAGCAATAATGTTAATAATTAAACTTTCCCCCGGGATGCCGCACTTTCCCCTTAACCATATTGGAAGCTTCCATGGAAAATGCTCTACCCATTGACCGGGTGATACCGGAAATTAAAAAGGCCCTTAGGGCCAGTAACCGGGTTGTTATAAAGGCTCCCCCGGGTGCCGGCAAGACCACCCGGGTGCCCCTGGCCCTCCTCGACGAACCCTGGCTTGGCCTTGGGAAAATCCTTTTGCTTGAGCCAAGGCGCATTGCCGCAAGGGCTGCGGCCGGCCGCATGGCAGGTATGCTCAATGAACCCCTGGGCCGGACTGTCGGCTATCACATCAGCATGGATCGGAAGGTATCGCCGACGACCCGCCTAGAGGTGATCACCGAGGGAATATTGACCCGCAGAATACAGAGTGATCCAGGACTTTCCGGGATAGGTCTTGTGATCTTTGACGAGTTCCACGAGCGCAATTTAAATTCAGATCTCGGGCTTGCCCTGTGCCTTGATGCAATGGATGCCCTTTGTGAGGATCTCAAGGTGATTGTCATGTCCGCCACCCTGGAGGTGGCTCCCCTGTGTGCACTCATGGGTAAAGCCGCAGCCGTTGAGTCCGGGGGAAAGGTTTTTCCAGTTGAGACCAGTTACCTTGACCCCGGCCATCGCACAAGACACGACGAACCCCTTGAGAAGGAGGTGTCCCGGACTATACTTGCCTCCCTTTCCAGGGACAGGGGAGATATACTTGCCTTTCTTCCCGGTATGGGGGAAATCGGCCGCACCGCAGCACTTTTAAACAAAAGCACACTTCCAGGGGGTGTAAGGGTTTTACCCCTCTACGGCAACCTCTCCCAGGAGGATCAGGACAGGGCCATTTCAGCCTCGATTGCGGGACAGAGAAAGGTGGTCCTTGCAACATCCATTGCCGAAACTTCCCTGACCATTGAAGGGGTTCATGTTGTGATCGACTCGGGCCTGGTGCGTGAACCCAGGTTTTCTCCAAGGACCGGCATGTCGGCCCTTGAAACCTTTGAGGCATCCAGGGCATCGGTTGATCAGCGGCGGGGCAGGGCGGGCAGGACAGGCCCCGGAGTCTGTTACCGCCTCTGGTCAAGGCAGAACCATGGGGATAGACCAGACAATGTCAGACCTGAAATTTTCAACTCTGATCTTGCAGGACTTGCCCTGGAACTTGCACTCTGGGGGGTTCGTGACCCAGATGAGCTCGCCTGGCTTGATCCTCCGCCAAGTGCCCCAATGGACCAGGCTCGAACGTTATTGAAGCAGTTAAAAATCCTGGATGGGGAAAACCGGATCACGGCCCATGGACGAAGGATTGCCGACCTCGGGGTGCACCCAAGGCTTGGACACATGCTGGTCCGGGCAAAGGTCATGGGATTGGGAAGCCTTGCCTGCCTTGTGGCGGCCATTGTCCAGGAGCCGGATTTTATTGTGGCAAAAAACAGCCCAGGGGATGCAGACCTGGGGCTTCGTCTGGAACTTCTTCTGTCTGGTGCTGCATCAACAGGTTCCAGGGATATCAAAGGCGGCACCCTCGCAAGGGTAAAAAAAATTGCCCGGAGACTGGGGCAGAAACTCGCCCTGGGGGATGGGCATATCGATCCCGCAATGGCAGGCATAGTTCTGGCCCTGGCCTATCCCGAAAGAGTTGCCATGAACCGGAACACCGGGGACGGTCGATTTCTCCTGGCATCGGGCCAGGGGGGCTTTATTCCCGTGGGCGACGCCCTTGCCTGGGAGAAAATGATAGTTGCGGCCCATGTGGATGGAAAAAATGTCAATGCCAGAATTTTTCTGGCAGCACCCTTGGACCAGGAGATTGTTGAGCAGAACTTTGGCCATCTTATCCAGAGTGTTGACCAGGTCTATTGGGATCAAGCATCCAAAAGCGTGAAGGCCGTCACCAACCGCTGCTACCTGGGACTTGTTCTGTCAACTAAACCCCTGAACAAGCCCGATGAGGAATTGATTAGATCGGCCCTGCTCCAGGGAATCCGCAACCAGGGGGTGGGGATACTTGCCTGGACTCCCTTCCTGAGGAGTCTTCAGACAAGGGCCGTGTTTCTTGGCAAGTTCCTGGGTGATCCGCCGAATGGGCAGTCGGCTAATCAATCAGAGGGTCAGCCGGGTGATGGAATATTCCCGGATCTGTCTGACCGATTCCTGGAGGAGACCCTTGAAAGCTGGCTTTTGCCATTCATGGGATCGATTCTTTCAATGTCCCGCCTCAAGAAGATGGACCTTAAGCCCCCCCTTGTTTCCCTTTTGACCCATAAGGGATTCAGGTTTGTTGAGCAGCATGCCCCAACCCACATATCTGTACCGAGCGGCTCAAACATTGCCCTTGAGTATGGATCATCAGATGGACGGGTGTATGATTCTCCGGTTCTGAAGGTGCGCATTCAGGAGATGTTTTCCTGCACAAGAACCCCGAGGGTTGCAATGGGGCGGGTGCCGGTGACCGTTCACCTTCTCTCTCCCGCCCAAAGGCCCGTACAGGTCACCCAGGACCTTGAGAGCTTCTGGAAATCCACCTACAACGAGGTCAAACGAGAGCTCAAGGGGCGTTATCCCAAGCATTTCTGGCCGGATGATCCCCAAAGCGCTCCTGCCACCCGGGGGACAAGACCCGGCCGATGACACGGCCCTGTTTTTTGGGAGTGTAGAAAATCAAAATGAGAATTGCTGATGTAGATTAAATAAATTGGCATCGGGCAGGAAACGTGGTAATAGTCAGCGATTATGACCATGGGATTTTCCCCGTGGCTTTGCTGTTTGTTTGAGCCATTGTTTGAAAAATAATGAGGAGATAAAATGCAGGATATTTGTACGATAAAACCCGGAATAGGCCTTGGCTCAATTCACTTTGGTGCCACCATGGATGAGTGCAGGAATTATTTTGGCGAGCCAGCCGAGGAGCTTAGGGAAGAGTTTGAAGAGGAGGAGTATATAACCTGGTATTATGGCGAGGGCGACATTGCCCTGAGCTTTGAGGGTTCCGAGGATTTTAAGCTCGGGACAATAATTCTCTCCCACCCCGACGCAACCCTGGATAAGGAAAAAATCATTGGGAAAACCCTGGATGAGATCAAGCAGTACTTGAAAAGAAAATCCTACTTCTACCTGGAGGAGGAGGACGAGTTTGATTCTTCCATGATGGTCATCAATGTGGGCGCACTTGAGTGCAACTTCATGTTCACAGACGGCCTGCTTGACGGAGTTCAGTGGAGCTACCTGTGGGAGGATGATGAAACCCCCAGCTGGCCCAACATAGTTGCCTGATCGGTTCCTCTAATGGTTGTTTCCGTATCTCCATCCACGGTAAGGGTTCCCTGGGAAATCCCGGGGGGCTCACTCCTTCTCCTGGATTTCCTTGATACCAGGTTTCCCTGGATAGGCAGACATGAGTGGACAAGGAGAATCCATCGTAACCTGGTTCTCCGGGAGGATAGAACCCCTTTTACCCTTGTTGCCGCACTTAAGGCCGGGACAAAGGTGCTCTATTATCGAGAGGTTGATGCGGAGCCAATACTTCCCTTTAAGGAAAAAATCATTTTCCAGAACGACCACCTGATCGCAGCGTGCAAACCCCACTTCCTGCCGGTGGTTCCAGCGGGTCCCCATGTGAACGAGACCCTGTTAAACCGCCTTAAAACAAAGTTTTCCAACCCCGACCTTGTTCCCATCCACCGCATCGACAGAGAAACGGCAGGTGTGGTGCTCTTCTCGGTCGATCCAACTACCAGGGGAGCCTTTCAGCGGCTGTTTATGGAAAAAAAGGTGACAAAGGTGTACGAGGCAGTTACCCATTGGCCGGGAAGTTCGACTTCTTTACCGGATAGGATTATCAATCGTATTGAAAGGGGAGAACCCTGGTTCAGGAATACTATAGTGCCGGGTAAACCCAACGCCGAAACCCGGCTCAAGCTTCTCGGAATTAAGAACAACAGGGCCTTTTTCAGGCTCTTTCCCCTGACTGGGAAAAAGCACCAGCTTCGTATTCACCTTGCCTCCCTTGGCTGCCCCCTGGAAAATGATCGATACTACCCCGATCTTCTGCCCAAACAGCCGGACGACTGGAAACACCCCCTGATGCTTTTGTCCAGAGAAGTAAGGTTCATGGACCCAATCGCCCAAAAGGAAAGGGTTTTTACCTCTTTACGATGGAAGGATCCATTGGTTGTTTAATTTTTTACTCCCTTTTCCAGGGAAAATTCGCTGAAACGTCTGGCCTGATTTTCATCCCCAAGCGATGCATATATTTCACTCACCCGCTTAAAATAAACAGCCTTATTATCGGCGTCTTTTACGGCAAGGTCAAGGTAGATATCAAGGAGCTTGTGTGAAATCTGTCCAAGGGCCATTGATGTCTCGGCAAACCTGAGCTTCAGGGTGTCATCCGGTCTTGCCCCGCAGCTTGAACAATGATTGATGAGTTCAAGGTAAATTTGGTTTGCAGCGTTATTCTCCCCAAGACGTTCACAGGCCATGGCAAGGTGTCTTAAAACAGCCTCATCCCGGTTACCGGCATTTACAAGCCCCTGGTAAAGGGCCTGGGCTTCGTCAACACGTCCGGACAAGACAAGGGTTTCTCCCCTTAGGATCTCCATGGGAGTCTTCCTGGTTAGGGAGGCAGGAGAGGAGGCAAAACGATCCAGAGCCTCATCAAACTGTTCAAGACTCCACAGGGCCTCTCCAAGGATCTGCCATCCCCGGAAGGAGGTGGAAAAGGTGTCGAGGAACTTAATGGCAAGATCCTTTGCGCCAGCTCCATCGTTGAGGTTTACAAGGCAGGTGGCAAGCTCAAGGTGAATATAGCTTGTCTGGTTGTCATTTTCTTCAAGGGCTGTTTTGAAGAAGGTTGACGCCCCATGAAAATCTCCCTGGTTCATGGCCAGAAAACCCCTGATAAAGCTTGACCCATAGAGGGGGTAGGCCTCCTGTTCTTCAGGGGGCAGAACATTTACAAGGGCCGTGAACACCTCTATTTCATCCATGTCCAAGTCATCCGACTCAGACCTGTCCAAATCAGACTCCTTCCACTCTGGCCCGTTTAAATCCAACCGATCCAAAGTAGACCCATCATATTGAACGCCTTGTTCTGATTCTGAAGGTTCATCCAGAGCTCGTCTGCTGGTTTTATGGAGTTTTTTCCCTCCAGCGTAGTTATTTCTATTCAGGTTTGGATTTGAAGTCTGTTTTTGACTTTTCATCACCTCTATTCTGTCAAGAAGCGCCCTGTCCGTGGTAAGGGTTGCTGCAAGGTCAAGACGTTCGGCAGCATCAGCCTGGCAATCGGCATCCTGGAGTAACTCTGCCCGTTCCACGTGTTCGAGGGCAAGGCAGTGCTTTGAATCAGCAATCTTTTTTTCTATACGAGCTGGGAAATCAGGGTCTTTGCTGGGGCTTACCCTGCTTCTGGCAAAGGCCTTTTCATACTCTAACTTTCCCGGTCCAAAGGCCCTACGACCAAACAGCTGGTCTCCTTTTTTTTCGATGGCTTCGGGTGTTTTTCCCGAAAAGAAGCTGAACAATCCCATGGAGTTCTCCTGGTAAGAAATGACAATTTGTTTAGTTTGCGGTCCTTAGGTTTAACCCTGGATGAAATAGCGTCCATCCGATTCAAAAACACGATTTTCCTTCATTAATTTTTCGAGATGTTTTTTCATGTGCGCCTTTTCTCCAAATTTAAAATAATAATCTGGTTTCCGGGGTTTTCCATACAAAATACAGGCATCTACAAGTTCTGAAAACCTTTTGGGTGTTTTAAGAAGGCTCAGGATTTTGTTTTCTCGAACATGGATGACATTCAGGTAGTGATCCCATAATTTGCCAGGTTCAGTTTCAAAAACACCCTGTTCATGGGAGGTTATCCATGTGTTTGCCGAAAGATTGCGCAGCCTGTTCACTGAATCGATGGTTTGCTCGATGCTCGAATCCACATCTCCATACCAGGGCCCAAAGCTTGAAAGATCGTAGTCTGCCATGAATAGAAGGTCAGGTTCCTCAAACAGCAGGGCCAGGTGTCCCGGCGTATGTCCCGGCGCAGGGATGATTTTTACCCTTGTCGATCCTAGATCAACCCAATCCCCCTCCTGTAAAAAATGATCCGGTTTTCGCAGTTTGAATTTAAATTCACCGTGGAAGAGGGGGCGCCAGTGTTTCCTGTACTCTTCATCAACCCCATAGGCATCCATAAACAGTTCAAGATCTGATAGGGGAGGTGCATCCTGCTCCATTATGCAAAGCGGAATATCATCAAAAAGATCAAGATACATTCGATGATCCTCATGCCAGTGGCTGAGCCATATCTCTTTTATGGGAACGTCCCTTCGAAGCTGGATGAGACGCTCCCTGTCGGATGATGGATCGATCAATATCCCGGCATCCTCAATATAAAGGGAATGACAGCATGGATATTTTCCCCTGTTTTTTCCAGGAATAAACCAGACTGGTCCGAAATGTCTTTCTTTCATTTTTTTACTCAATATCAAGGTCACATTTATAAGAGTTACCAGCAAAACCATTTATGGGTTGAAAGAAGCTGCTTAATTGTAATCAGCTTTGCAATTAAACGGATTTTGTGATTAAACTTGTACCAAAGCTGGGGGAAAAATTCAATGCCAGGATGGTTTTCTTGAGAATACAGCTCAAACCATGCAGGCCATTGCGACAATCTTAAACTATCGCTTATTTTATGAAGTGTTGACATCAAAATCTTAACGGAGGGCGATAAAAAATGAAAACCTGCTTTTGTTTGACCATTCATGGTCGGGTCCAGGGGGTGTTCTTCCGCCACCATACAAGGGAAAAAGCCCTGGAACTGGGGCTGGTCGGTTTTGTAAAAAATCAATCTGATGGTACTGTGTATGCCGAGGCTGAAGGGGAGATTTCTGCTGTGGAAAAATGGGTGGAGTGGTGCCGCAAGGGGCCTGCTGCTGCCCGGGTTGATCGAGTTGAAACCATTGAAAAAGACCTGGAAGGCTACACTGAATTTGAAATTCGGCACTAGTGTCATTTCGCCCTCTTTGGTTATCCTGACTGGAACCGTAAAACGTCGGGGGTCTCTTTGATTCTTCTTAATGCTTTCGACCGTTTAGTTTTGAACGTTCCGATCAGGATAACCAAAGAGGACTCTAAAGTCGATTCTTATAAAAAACGCCCCATGACAGGTTATTCCCGGGGATGCCCCCAGAGATCGTTTATCAGCTTTCGGTTCAAACTAAAACAATCGTCCTGCATCCCGGGGTCATTGCAAAACACCTCCAGGGTTATTGTTGAGTCATAACCGATCGCCTTCAATGCAGTGATAGCTTTTTTCCAATCAATATTCCCGACCCCCAGGGGCATGTGATCGTCTGTTCTGCCCCGGTTGTCTGAAAAATGCACGTGAAGGATATGGCCTCCAAGCCTGGTGCAAAACAGATCATAATTATCCCGGCCAAAATTGGCGTGGCCAAAATCAAGGTGCAGCCCCAACCCAGGTACTGCATTAAGAAGGATTGTAAAGGTGGAAACCCTGTCAAAGGGAGCTTTGTAGTTTTCCATAACCAGTTGCAGTCCGTGGGATTCGGCCATGGCAACCAGGGGTTTCAACGCCTCTATGTTAAGGTTGACAAGATCCTTTCCCATGGCAGGCGGACAAAAATAGCAGGGATGGATGTTCATGACCTTTGCCTTGAGGGACGAAAAAATTTCGGCACATCGTTCCAACTCTTTAAGACAGGCGTCCCGAATCGCCTGGACAGGATAGGCGTAGGGTAGACAGGGATCAGTGTGGCCGACAATAGAGAGACCATGGGTGTCAATAATTTTTTGCAACTCCACAATGTTTACCGTTGAGGCACGGGGACCCTCAATGGTCAGATCCAGAAAATCAAACCCGGCCTTACCGCAGTATATGGCCTCGTCAAGGATGGATTTCGACGGGTTGTTCATTATGCCTATTTTCATGACTCCTCCCCTTAAAATTAAAATTTTGTACATCAATTATCCTGTTCGATCCTGGATTTTTGCCATGGATTATACACGATCAAATTATAGTTCAAAAACTTATTCAGGTCATGGATAAAATAAACTCCCGGCGGGGGATCAAAGGATTGAAAGAATCTACAAATTTTGATAGATGGTGGTGAACATAATTAACAACAAATTAGGGAAAATACTACCATGCAATTTATCGTTACAGGTTATGACGGTACCGACGACAAGGCTCTTGACAGAAGAATGGCAGCCAGGGAGGCCCACCTTGCCATTGCCGGTGAGATGCACAACGCTGGTCGGTGGCTCTATGCCGCCGCCATCCTGGACAAAAAAGGAACCATGGCAGGTTCCATGATTGTTTGTGAGTTTGACTCAAGAGATGCTCTTGAAGAGGAGTGGCTGGACAGGGAACCCTATGTGCTTGGCAAGGTGTGGGAAAAGATCGAAATCACAGGGGCAAAGGTTGCGTCTTTTTGGGAAAAATAACAGGCAAGGGGCGTCCTTAGGATCAAAACCTGAACAAGTTGATCCTTTTCTCCCTAACACATTTTTTTGTATCCCCCACATGTCTTGGCGGACAAAACGAAGCATGAAACACGATAGTGGTTAGCTAATAACTGTTTCTTGTAAATTGCCGGGTGCTGACACAGATCGTTTGTCTGTAGGCTGCCGATTCAATGGTGTCAGTCTTGATTTCATGCGATGTGAACTTTTTTAGGATCTTGTTTTATTATGATGGAAAACTCCCTTAAAAGCTGTCGGGACGAACTTTTGCCCGGACTCTCGATCATCCATGGAAATCACCTGGAAGATCTGAGGGACGTGGCGGTTCACTGGATAAAAAAATATCCCCTGGATGTACTTGAATCCGAACAGTTCATCGTTCAGAGTAACGGCATGGCCCAGTGGTTAAAGCTTGCCCTGGCAGGTGATGATGGCTGCGGCATCAGTGCAGGCCTTGAGTTCTTGCTGCCCGGGCGCTGGGTCTGGACGGCCTATCGTTCCATTCTCGGGGAGACCATTCCAACCGAATCTCCCTATGACAGGGAACGGCTGGTGTGGCGTTTTTTTTCCATATTACCGACCCTTTCAACCAATGAGCTTTTTTTGCCGCTTAACAGGTTCCTTGAAAATGACAAGGATCAGCAGAGACAGTATCAGCTTGCCTGCCGTCTCGGAAAGCTCTTTGATCAATACCAGGTCTATCGAGCCGACTGGCTTGAGCAGTGGGCAAAGGGCAGGGACAGGGTCATTAATTCAAAGGGGCAGTTGGTTGACATCAAGGCAGACCACCTGTGGCAGGCGGAGTTGTGGCGCAGGTTAAGGGCCGGTGTATCTTACGAACTTCAAAATGTCGGCCGTTCAGATCTTCATCAAAATTTTTTAAGAAAATCAAAACACACAGATGTTCGGCCGCCAATGCTGCCGCCAAGGGTGATAGTGTTTGGCATATCATCCCTGCCCAGACAGGTGCTCGAAACCCTTGATGCGGTTTCAGGCTTTTGCCAGGTGCTTTTCTTTGTGAACAACCCCTGCCGTTATTTCTGGGCCGACATCATCGAAGACAGGGAGCTATTGTCCATTGAGCATGCACGCCACCTCAAAAAGGAATCTGTGCCCGTTCCCCTTGATCCAGACCTTATCCATTGCCACGCAAACCCTCTTCTTGCGGCCTGGGGCAAACAGGGCAGGGACTATATCGGCCTTGTCTATGGATATGATACTCCAGAGACTTATCGAAACAACTTTGCAGAGATCGACCTTTTCCGGGACGTCATCCCCCCCGGCACCCGGGGTACTCTTTTGCAGCAGATCCAGCAGGCTGTCCTGGACCTTGATCCTTCGATTCAAAAGGATGAACCAACGGTTCCCGTTGCTGCAAGCGATCGTTCTATCTCCTTCCAGGTGGCCCACAGCCGCCAGCGTGAAGTAGAGATTCTCCAGGATCAGCTTCTTTACAGCTTTGAGACCCTGGACAATCTCCTTCCCAGGGATATTGTCGTCATGACCCCTGACATAGGGGCCTATGCCCCCCACATTGAGGCTGTTTTCGGCAACCTTTCATCGGATGATCCGAGGTATATTCCCTTTACCGTTGCAGATCATCCAGGAAAAAAGAGTGTGCCCCTTTTAAGGGCAATTGAAAAGCTTCTCCATCTCCCGGATCTGCCCATGACCCCAAGGGATTTCATGGATCTTTTGGAGGTGTCGGCGTTCCAGAAAAGGTTTGGGTTTACCCAGGCAGATCTGCCAAGAATTTTACAGTGGATAAGGGGAGCCGGTATCAGTCTGGGGTTGAACAAAGAGCATCGCACTCTTTTCGGGTTCCCCCCGGATCTTGACCAGAACTCCTGGGCCTTTGGCCTCGACCGGATGCTCCTTGGCTATGCCGTTGGTAAAAACGAGGCTTGGAACGGCATCGAGCCCTTTGATGAAATAGGCGGGCTCGATGCCCACCTTGTGGGAAGGATTGCAGAGGTAGTGGAACGCCTCGAGGCCCTCTGGACAAAGCTTCAGACCCCTGCTCGTCCCGAACTCTGGAGCCTGAATTTAAGATCTACTGCCCGGGACTTTTTTGAACCCATGGACTCTGGTGAACGCCTTATTCTCCTTCGCATGGATCAGGTCCTTGACGAGTGGCTGGAAAACTGCACCGAGGCAGAGCTCGACCAGGAGTTGACCCTCACCGTGGTGCGCGCCTTTTTCCTTGAAAAAATGACCTTAGGGGGGATGTCCCAGCGGTTTCTTGCCGGCATGGTAAACTTCGGCACCCTCATGCCCATGCGGGCCATCCCCTTCAGGGTGGTCTGCCTCCTTGGAATGAACGACGGAGATTTTCCCAGGAGTTTCCCCCCCCTTGATTTTGATATGATGGCTCAAAAGGGGATGTATCGCCCCGGGGATCGATCGAAAAGGGAGGACGACAGGTACCTCTTTCTCGAGGCATTGCTGTCTGCCAGGGAAAAACTCTACCTCAGCCACGTGGGCCGGGACGTCCGGGACAATGCCGAACGTATGCCTTCGGTTCTCGTTGGTCAGCTGAGGGACTATATTGACGCAGGCTGGCATCTGGAGTCTGGGAGTCTTGAGCCTGGCCTTGCGGCCCACCTCACCACGGTTCATCCTCTCCAGCCCTTTGGAATATCCTATTTCACCGGCCCTGGATCAGATCATGATCCTGAGCCAGGCTCTAACCCAGGGGCTTCGCTATTTACCTACTCCCACGAGTGGCGGACCTGCCTCGGGCACAGGGCTGTCCATGATCCTGAGCCGCCCCTTTCGATTCCCCTGCCTGAACAACCCCTGACCCTGGGAGTGCTGGCAGGATTCATGAAAAACCCGGTGAAGTTCTTTTACACCCATTTCCTTGGAATCCGTTTTGACGATATCGATCTTGACAGTTTAGATCACGAGCCCTTTGCCCTTGATTTCCTCGCGCCTTTTGGCCCGGGTTACGCACTTCTTGAGGCAGGTCTCAGGGCGGGAAACGCACCAGAACTTTATCCCGGTGACAGGGGAGCCTGTGGGGTTGAAACCGCTGTTGTTGAAGAGGCCGAACGCCTCACCCGTACGGGCCAGCTCCCCATGGCAGGATTTGGAACCATCGCGGCAAAGAGCCTTACTGACCCTGTTCTTGCCATGCTCACCCGCTATGACCGCCTTAAGGAACGCTGGCCTTTGAGCCATGACCCCAGGGAGATATCCCTGAAGTTTGATATTGAAGGTTCCCCCGAATCATGGCTGGAGGATTGGCTGAATAACCTCGTGACAACCGATATCAGTGCCGCCCACAACGATGCTTTAACCGAGTTTTCAAGGACCGAGTTTTATCCCCGGAATATCCTTGGCAAAAACAGGAAAGATTTGCGGCTGTATCCCATGGTACCCCTCTGGATCGGTCATCTTGCCGGCTGCGCCATGGGCATGAGTCTTACAAGTCATTTGATCTCTCCTGATACGACGTTTTCTTTTGATCCCCTTGATCCAGAAGACGCAGCCCTCACCCTCATGGAAATAATCAAGACCTTCAGGAGGGGTTTTACCCGACCCCTTCCCGCAACGGCAAAGACCGGCCTTGCCTATGTCGCAGCCCTTGTGGATAACGATCAAGATAAGGCAAAGAGTGCCGCCGCCAAAGCCTACCAGGGCGATGGCTACAATTCAAAGGGAGAGCTTGGATATGATCCCTATCTCCAGCGTACCTTTCCTGATTTTGATGCCCTTTGGCAGGACGGGGAGAATCTTTTTAAAGACCTTGCCGTCACCCTTTACTCGCCCATGGTATCGGCCGGGGAGGTGAGGCAATGACCACAAACCAGGTATTGGAACCTTTAACCTTTCCCCTTTACGGCACAAGGCTCATCGAGGCAAGCGCAGGGACCGGCAAGACCTACACCATTGCGGCCCTCTATCTTCGCCTGGTGCTTGGCCATGGCAAAGAAAACGGTTTTTCACGCCCGCTCGTTCCCCCTGAGATACTTGTGGTAACCTTTACAACGGCCGCCACCCAGGAGCTGAGGGAAAGAATAAGAACCCGTCTTACCGAGGCCTGCGCCTTTTTCCGGGGAAAGGGGGAGGGGGATGATTTTCTCCGGCAGCTCAAGGACGACTTCGAACCTTCCGAGCTTTCCACCAGGGCAAATCTTCTGGAGAGGGCCGCCCTGTGGATGGATGAGGCAGCCATCCATACCATCCACGCCTGGTGCCAGCGCATGCTTTTCCAGCACGCCTTTGACAGTCTTTCGCTCTTTGACCTCACCCTTGAACCCTTGGATCAAGACCTTTTAGACGAGGCTGTCAGAGAGTTCTGGCGCAAGAATTTCTACTCGAGAGATGCCTTGATTCTCCAGGATTTCATGGAGATTGCAGGGATTACCTCTCCTGCCGACCTCTTAAAAAAGGTGCGGCCGTTAATGAACGAGATTGTCAGGGGAATTTTGCCCTTTGACTGTTCACCCTCCAGCATCCCGGGCGATTGCCCAGCCGATCCGTTTGACATGCTCGACCGGCGAAGAGCTGCCATAGAAACTGCCAGAAATGCCTGGCAGGTCGACTTTGCCGGGGCTGTTGAACTTGTGGAGAAAGCCCGGGAAGACAAGAGCCTTAACAATAACAGCTATAGAAAGAAATCCCTTGAAGGCTGGATAGATCAGCTTGACAGCTGGGTGAACAGACAGGGGAACCTGCCCGATGGGGTTGTGCTTGAAAAGTTTTCAACGACGGGACTTCACAGGGGTAAGTCAAAAAACGGAACCCCTCCCGCACATTCAGCCTTTGATGCCTTTGATCATCTCATCGACAGCCTTGAAGGCCTCGACATAAAACAGGCACTTCTTTTTCGTGCAGCCCATGATATTCATCATTGTGTCATCGCGGCCAAGGATCGACTCTCCCGCATGGGGTTTGACGATTTATTGACAAGGCTCAGCCATGCCCTCACCCGTAAAGACAGCCGCCTTGCCGAGGTCATCCGGTCCCAGTTTCCCATTGCCATGATCGATGAGTTCCAGGATACTGACCCTATTCAGTACGAGCTTTTCAGCACCATCTATCTTAACCGGAAGGAAGCTGGACTTATGATGATCGGGGACCCCAAACAGGCAATCTACGCCTTTCGGGGGGCCGATATATACACCTATCTTGAGGCCAGAAAAGAGGCTGCAGACAATCTTTACACCCTTGAAAAAAATTATCGTTCCACACATGGGATGGTTCGGGCTGTGAATCAGATCTTCAGCCAGGGTGCAAAACTTCCAGACGGCCCCTTTTTGTTCAAGAATATGATTCCCTTTGGTGCGGTTCTTTCCCAGGGAAGGAATGATGAGTTGATTGTTGAGGGAGAAGAGGCTCAGCCCATGACCCTGTGGCAGATGGATCAGGATGGCCCTGTCACAAAAAATGGGCCTGACGGCTACCTTCAATCCATGGCCGGTGCAGCCGCTGGTGAAATGGTGCGGCTTCTCAACTTTGGGCAGGAATCTCCGCCCCGGGCGGGTTTCAGGCAGAAAGACGGCTCGATAGTTCCTCTTTTACCCTCGGATATGGCTGTGCTTGTGAGGGATGTAACTGAAGCCAGGGCCATTCGATCAGCCCTTGATCTCGCAGGCGTGCGATCTGTTTACCTGTCGGACCGGGAATCAGTTTTTGACAGCCCCGAGGCCGTAGCCCTTGTCCATATTCTTAAGGCCTGTTT
>JAVEQI010000047.1:0-12279 GCA_034007745.1 Desulfobacterium sp. | reverse complement strand
ACTATTTTGTCCTGCCATTCCAGTGACACTACTGCCATTGAAATGGCTCCAAGAATAAAGTATGAAAAAATCATTAAAGATGAGGCAGTTCCTGTGTCTTCATTTACCTGCTCAAGAATAAGATTGTTTGATGGAGGACGGCTTAGACCAAAGCTGTATGAAATAACTGCCATTGGTATAAGAAATTGCAGAGGTCCTTCAAAAAGCTTAAGAAGCATTAAGATTCCTCCTAAAACCATACCTATAATTCCAATGTTAATCAGTCTGAATGTTCCGATTTTATAACCAAACCTTGCACAGGTAATTGAACCGGCCATTAAAGAGGCTGCATTGATTCCAAAACATACGGAAAACATTGTTTCCCTGATATTGAAAACACTTATATAAATATATGAAGATGCTGCAGTGAATGCAAACAGCGGAAGGGAAAGCATTGAAAAACATATAACAAGAAAGGTAAAATTCTTGTTTTTAAGGGTTTTACCAAACCCTTTGGCCAGTTCCCTTACAGACACATCTTTTTTATCCAAATTTGATTCAGCCATAAAAGATACAAAAAAAATTGAAATAATACCAAAAAATGCCTGAACAATAAAAATCCATCGCCATTTAAAGTAAATAAGAACAAGGCTTCCTATCATTGGCGAAAGCATGGGAGCAAGGGCCATTATAACAGCCATATAACTTAAAACTTTTTCCCTTTTGCTTGGAGGAAACCTGTCCTTTGCTATTGATAGTGCTATTGTTGCAGCTGACGCAGCTCCGGCAGCCTGAAGGACTCTTGCAAAAATAAGCATATAAACATTAATTGAGAGAGCACACAAAAAGCTAGAGGCAATATAAATTATAAGACCTGCTATAAGCGGTGGCTTACGACCATATTTGTCAGACAAAGGGCCGTAAATCAAAATAAAAACACAATAAACTGCAAAAAAAATAACAAGGGTAAGATTTACAAGATAAAATGGCTTGTCCCATATTCTTACAAGTGTAGGGATGGCCGGTAGATACATGGCTGTGGAAAGTGGGGGAAATGCTGTAAGAAGTGCCAGCAGAAACGTAAGTCTAATCATAATTTCTGATTTGTATTTCCTTCCGCCTAGCGGTTCTGTTCAACACCTGAATAATCGGCTCTACCGGTTCATTTGGCCTGTTGAAAAAAGAGTTGTTTATAAATCTGCGGGCTAATATAAAAGCTTTTAATGCATTTTACAACCGCATCATATCATGGTTAGATTATGATCTCAATTGTACCTTAAATAATATCATACAACCGTGCACAACCGCCGTTGATCATGGTAATACCGACACTTTGCTCTCTCCCCTCTTATCCTCCCAAAGGGGGAAGGCGGATTCCAAGAACAAAAACAATCCTCAGGCTGTTACAAAATATAGAACTACGCTTCAAAGACCCTGAGCTGGGAAGACAGATTGTCATTACCCTCATAGAAATAGAGACATTGACAATCAGCAAATTTAACCGTACGGTGAAATTTAACAAGCATTTGCAACTTTCAACCGTACGGTAAATATTGCCTCTTTTCTCGGGATCATTGGTTACAGAGCCGGCCCCTTTCCCATTGCCTCAAACGGCCTTAGTGAAGTGTTTATATTTATTTTTTTCGGGCCAGTTGCAGTGCTGGGCACCTATTCTCTCATGGCCGGATACGTAACACCGGCAGTCTTCATCGCATCTGTTCCCGTGGGCCTTATCGCAACATTCTGCACAAGAAAAAGGATATTTCGTTGATCATCCAAGAGCTTGAAGCCTTTGAAAACATGGGTATTGATGGTATTGTCTGATCTATGGTGGCATTACTAAATTCACGAGGTGTCAACAGTGCAGCCCAAGGCAAAGCAATTCTAATTATAAATATCAACGTTGGGGATACCGACTGTTGCCTCTAGTGTAAAACCAAAATTAGAACTGCTGCCCAAGGAAAGGGACGATTGAATAAAAACATGCCCAGAGTCTTTGACGGCTTTTAATTTCAAGCCTCTCAAATCAATCCAGCACCTGATCCTCCGGCCGTGGTGATGGTTAAAGTATGATTAGAGGATTTCATCCTGGTGGGCATTCACGACTTTAAGGATCTCCGGAGCCATGAACACAAACAGATCCACCAGCTCAGGGTCAAAAAAAGAGCCCTTGCCCCGTTTAATCTCTTCCATAGCTTTTTCCACGGGCCAGGGTTCTTTATAGGGTCGCCGGGAGATCAGGGCATCAAACACATCACAGATACAGGTGATACGGCCTGCCAGAGGAATTTCTTCTCCCTTCAGCTGCTGATGATACCCTGTGCCATCCCATTTTTCATGGTGGGTCATGGCGATGATGCGAGCCACCTCCAAAAGCTGGGAAGAACCTCCGGAAAGCAGCTGTTCGCCAATGTAAGTGTGGTTTCTCATGGATTTCCACTCCTCCACATCCAGCTTGCCGGGCTTGAGCAAAATATTGTCTGAAATGCCTATTTTCCCCACATCATGCAAGGTTGATGCAAGATGCAGGCGGTCATACTCCTCCCGGGAAAGTCCCAGGGCCTTACCCATGATGCGGCAGTATTGGCTCATTCGGTTGATGTGGGTCCCCGTGTTCTGATCCCGATATTCTGCGGCCTTTCCCAGGCGATTGATCACCTCTATCTGGGCCTTTCTCAACTCCAGGGTTCGTGCCCGGACCATCTCTTCCAGGATGATGTTTTGATTTTTAAGGGCCTCCTGGGCAAGCTTCAAGGTGAGATGTGTTTTCACCCGGGCCTTGACCTCGGTGATGTCAAAGGGCTTGGTGATATAATCCACTGCTCCGGAATCAAAGCCCTTGGTTTTATGGCTCAGATCATCCATGGCCGTGATAAAGATGATGGGAATTTCCCGTGTTTTCGGCATTGCTTTGAGCAGTCGGCACACCTCAAGTCCATCGATACCTGGCATGACAATGTCCAAAAGGATCAAGTCCGGTTTTTTTTCCTGGGCAAATCTGATAGCATCATCACCATTGAGGGCGACCGCCAGTTTATAGAGTCCCTTCAGGGCCTGGACAAGTACTGCCACATTGGCCTGGGTGTCATCCACCACAAGAATTGTACAGTCATTAATGGTTTTCATGGATAAAAGATCCTATTCTTTAAAAAAGGAGCCGGTATACGGATGTAATATGCCGTTCACGCCCGGTTCTTTTGGAAAGTATCGTTATCATGGGACGTCAGGGTGGGCATGAGGGATTCCAAAACGGTGCGGGCATCATCAAACTGATAATTTTTAACATGTTTTGCAAGGCTGTTCATCTTCTCCTTTGCGGCGTCGGGGATCAATGGGTGGATCTGTGTCACAAGGTTTTCAGATTCAATGGGGTCAAAGCTGTCCAGGCTTTCCAGCAATGCCTCCATTTTGGATAAAAGCATCTGGGATACGGCAGTATCCTCTGACTCCACCAGGGAAACTGTGTTCTGCTTTTTATCCTGCCGGGTCTGTGTGGATAATTGCCGGGCAGCATCACACACCTGCAAAAAAGCATCTTGTGCCAGAGGAAGCAATTGTCTTATTTCATTTTCTTTTTTGTCCCAACAAGCCTGTTCCAGATCCCTTGAGGCTTCAAACAAACGGGGGGCAGAAATATTGCCGGAAGCCCCTTTGATGGAGTGGGCCAGTGTGGCAGCCCCTTTGAAATCACCGTTATGAAGACTCTCTTCCAGGATTTTTTGAAAGTCGGCATGCTCCTCACAAAAATCCGATAAAACATCAACGAAAACTTCCCGGTTTCCCCCCAGCCGTTCAATGCCCTCCTGGAGGTTCAGGCCCGGCAGTGATGACATTTTCGGGACATCTGCTTTTTTCCCTGGTATTTCAGGGGAAGGGCCCGAGGCAATCCCATGGCGGTATCCCAATTGCTTTTTCAGAATCGCCAGCAGGGCTTTTTTATCAAAGGGCTTGAGAATATAATCATTGATACCCGCTGCCAGACATGCCTTCCACTTTATGGATTTGGCATGGGCACTCATGGCAATGATGGGCAGTTCGTGGCTGGAAAACTCCTGGCGGATGATCCGGGAAGCTTCAATACCGTCCAATAGGGGCATTTGTATATCAATGAACACCGCATCATAAGCCATGGTCTGGACTTTTTCAACAGCTTCCATGCCGTTTTGGGCCGTGTCCACCTCAACCCCTGCCAGGCGAAGTATTTCTGCACCTATTTTTAGATTGACGATATTGTCTTCCACAATGAGTACCCGGGTGTTTAAAAATCGTTCACCCGGCGGGGCAGGTGCAACTTCAGGATCAAGGGGTTTTGTGGAGAATCCAAGTCCCTGTTTGATGATTTCCAGAAGCAGGGTCTGTTTCAGGGGTTTGGTCAAGGATGTTTTTATGCCAAGGTCCATGGCACGCTGGGCCTCTTCTTCCCGACCCATGTTGATGACGGCAATGAACAGCGACTGGGGAGATAAATCTGTTAATCCGGCCAGATCATGGGCAGGGTCAAGGTCTTCCAGTCCCATGTCCATGAAGACCAGTTCAAAGGGAAGGGTTGAGTCTTTTGGGGAGAGCATTTCAAGGGCCTGATTCCTGGAGAGGGCCACAGACACCTTAAATCCCCAGGCCTGGAGCAGGCATTTCAATACCTGTTGACCGCTGCCATGGGCTGCGGTAATAAGGGCATTGTATTGTCTGAACTCCCGGGGAACACCTGATGGTTCATCCTGGGCCGGGGACAGGCATTTAAACGGGGCCTTAAAATAAAAGGTGCTGCCCCTTTGCGGGGTGCTTTCCACCCAGATGGTGCCGCCCATCATTGTGACGATCTGCCGGGAGATGGCAAGGCCAAGTCCGGTTCCCCCATATTCGTGTTTTCCAGGGCCATTCACCTGGGTGAAGGATTCAAACAAAGTATCCTGGTGCTCCGGAGCAATGCCGATACCGGTGTCACTGACATTAAACTCCAGCTCGGCATGGGACCCATTATTACGGCATGGAGCCACCCCGATGACAATTTCTCCTTTTTCCGTGAATTTAAGTGCATTGGATGTCAGGTTGATGAGTACCTGGCGAAGACGCATGGGGTCGGAGATAACCATTGTGGGAACATCCGGGTGGATATCCAGCACCAGTTCCAGCCTTTTTTTGGACACCAGTTCCAGAAAAAGATCCGACACATCTTCAATCACGTCACGGATATTAAAGGCTGTTTCCAGAAAGGTCAGCTTTCCAGCCTCGATTTTTGAGAAATCAAGGATATCATTGATGAGACCTAAAAGGGAAACAGCGGCACTTTTAATGATGCCAAGGTATTCATTCTGCTGTGAGGACAGCTCGTCGGATAGGATCAGATCGCAGGCGCCCAGGATGCCGTTCATGGGGTTCCTAATTTCATGGCTGATGACGGCCAGGAATTCGCTCTTGGCCCTGTTGGCCTTTTCCGCCTCTTTTTTGGCAGCTTCCATAGCTTCAATGGCATAGGACAGATTTTTTGTGTTTTTTTCCTGGATTTCTTTGGCAAGCTGTAATGCCCGGGCATTTTCTTTCAGTTCATTCTGGGTTCTGATGAGCTTTTCTTCGGCTTCCATCTCCTTGGTGACCAGGGTAAGGCATCCCGAAGATATGTGAATGTGATCCCCATTAAAGGCTTTTACCGTGGCCTGATCCTTCAGCCACACAACTGAGCCGCCCGGGAGCTGAACCTTGTAAACAGCCTCTGTCCATCCCTTTTTTTCTCCCTCTTCACGAAATCCCCTTCGGGAATGGGAAAGTTCTGAGGATTTAAGTGTCTGTGTGTTTACCTGACCTTTATGGGCTTCCTGGTATTTGTAAACCCGTCGTTCAAGGAGATTTTTTCTGAAAGTTTCGGCCACCTCACCGGGGGCGCATTCCATGAGGTGACAAAAGCCTTGTCCGGCAAATTCATACCACATGGCATTTTTCTGTTCCTGCCAGGCAGACAGGTAGGGAATGACAGGAATTGAGGTGTGTTCAAATGCCCGCATTCTGGAAGTTGTGTCTGAAATATAGGTCTTCAGATCTTGGCTGTAGTTTCCCTTCAGTATTTTTCCATGGTACGCCTCTTTATTTCCAGTCCCGTCATGGGGTAGTTGTTCCATTAACTGCCTGCCTCTCTTGGTAAAATGATTGAAATCATGGGGTGCGTCCATTGGGTGGTCTTGAATCAAGCCGGAGTCATATGTGCAAGGATTTTTTTCTTTACTTCCGCAGCCACAAAGGGCTTGGTGATATAGTCCACCCCACCACATTCAAAACATTTTTTTCTGTGGGCCTGGTTATCCATGGCAGTGATGAAGATAATGGGAATATCCCGGGTTTCCGGGATGGATTTTAATGTCCAGCACACCTGAAACCCATCCATTTGAGGCATGATAATATCAAGTAAAATCAGATTGGGGTGATGGTCCTTTGCAAAGCGGATGGCATCCTTTCCGTTGAGGGCCACCCCCAGTTTGTAATCACCCGTCAGGGTCTGGACCAGTATATCAACGTTAGTTTTGGTGTCGTCAACTATGAGGATGGTGGAATTTCTGGTGTTTTTCATCTGTGTTCTCCATGCTGATCCCCGGTGCTCCTGATGGGTCTTTTCCAATACATTGGCAATTTGTTTTTTTACCCGAAGGAGGCGGTCAACTGCTGTTTTATGGCCGCCGCAAGTTCACCTGCCCCATAGGGTTTGGACAACACGGCGTTGAACCCGTACTGTTTGTATTGCCTTATTACAGGGTCTGAAGGATAAGCGCTCGAGGCAATGGCCTGGAACTCCGGATGGATCTTTTTAAGCTGCTTCAGTATGCTGATTCCGGGCATTCCATCCCCAGGGGTCGTAAGGTCCACAATCACCACGCTGAAGGGATAATCTGATGCCATGGCATCTTTGCAGGCCCTAATGGACGCTATTTCGGTTTTGACACAGGTAACCTGGAATCCTGCACGTTCCGGTAAAGATCCCTGTAACCATTTCTCACATCTTCCCCATGGGCAGGGTGAACCCTTTCAAGCCACTGTCTTTTACCATTTTTCAGGAGGTACTCCACGGCAAAACCTGTGATCTCTTCCACAGCAGGGCTTATATAGACGAATTTGCCCCCGGCATCAATGGCCCACACTGCACAGGGAATGTGCTTGAGTAATGCCTGACAGAGGGCTTGATCCCGGGGCTGTATGGCATCATGGGAATTTTTTATTTTCGTGGGTGGTTCATTGGTTTCCACTGACTCGTTATGCCTGGGGTGGAGAAAATCATGGCCATTCAGAATTTTGTTAATGATTTTCAGCATCATGGCCGGATCAGCCGGTTTGGTGATAAAGGCCTTGGCCCCCACCTTTTGGGCAAGTTTTCTCGCCATGGCTTCGGTGTGGGTGGATGAATAAAATATAAAGGGGATCTGTTTCAAGTTTTCATCCAGTTTGCACAGGCGACAGAACTGAAATCCATCCATTTCAGGCATGAGAGTGTCTGAGATAATAAGATCAATGGGCTTGATCTGGAGCAGGCTCAGGGCATCCTTTCCACTCAATGCAGATGTGGTATTATATC
The DNA here is from genome assembly GCA_034007745.1 of Desulfobacterium sp. Lineage (GTDB taxonomy): Bacteria > Desulfobacterota > Desulfobacteria > Desulfobacterales > Desulfobacteraceae > Desulforapulum. The sequence continues at coordinate 4,745 of JAVEQI010000047.1, read as the reverse complement.
CATTGCGGGATAAGAGTACCTCAAGCACTTTCAGATTAACCTTGGTATCATCAACAATGAGAATGTTTTTCATAAAACAACTTTTAATATCCTGTTTGTCTACTGATCAACAAGGGCTTCCAAACTACATTGCAAGCCCCTGAGTCTTCAGCCAGGGGTTGTTGACGGGTGTTCAAAGGTTAGACCTGTGGGGTTGATCCTGCAAAGTTTGCCTGTTTTGCATTTCCAGGGGATCTGTCCAAAAAGACTGGTTAAAACAGTAACAAAGAGGAGGCATTAAAGTCAACTTGTTTTGGTTCCGGATAAATTTATGTGAGGAAGAAGGTGTCGGGTTGATAGACCAGGTCAGCAGTACCGCAAAGCAACCATATGAAAAGTAGGAAAAATGGAGGGAAATACACGGTGCCCTGCCTTATCCTCCCAAATGGGGGTAGGCGGTTTCTCCCCCCCCCCCATTTTTTCATTCCTGGTATTATCAGGTAAGATTTAAGGCTCTTTTATGTTTATTATCACAGGTAATTTTCCCCCTTGGGAACCATCTGTTTTTTTCACTGAAACATAGTAGGTGAAACTTTTCATACCAGCCTTCACTCTTAAAGAAGTATTGTATGGACTTCCAGTTCCAACCTTGCTGAATTCGCCGGTGGAAGACTTTGTATACCAAATGATTTCTCCGTCATCAGGGCAGGCAGCTTTCAAGGTTACACTCCTTGATTCCGAACTATACCCCTCAACCCCTTTAACTCCTTCATTTGGCTCTACTTTAAGACCATTGTTGGGGTCAAGATTCTTGTTAGGGTTGTAGTGGGCAATGGAAAAACTCTCAACAGGTGCATCAGATAAATATTTAGGCTCAGAACCGGCATAATTGAAAAAGCCTCCAAACCAGTACCCGTCATCCCGTACATCGTGAACAACATCACAGGCATAAACATGGGCATCTGTTCCCTTTAAAAGACCACCACCCAATGGTTCAAGAGTCCCCTTCAGGGTATCAAAAACAGCGACATTATTAAGTAACCTGTAGTCTTCTGAGTAAAGAAAGGAACCTGTGACAAGCATCTTCGTATCATCAAGCCATGTCATCTGGAAAACGTCACGGGATACTCCTCTGCATTTTGTAGCCCCAACCCATTTATCCTGCTGTTTATCATATTTAACAAGACCGTAATGTTCGTCCCTCTTGTTTATATCCGGATTATCATCAAGAATACCGATGGAGCCGCCTGCATAAAGATTCCCCTGTTTGTCCATTTCAAGACATCTCACCCGTCCCAGCAGCTCAGTCATAAATGTTGGAAAGCCATATATGGGCTGACCTTTCAGGCCAGGATACCCTTCAGGAAATATTTTAAGATCATGCATTCCAATACGCCAGAAATTACCTTTCCCAATGGGCTGCCATTCTCCTATATTGTAATCCCATTTTGCAACATTATAGGCTGCATTTTTGTGATCTGATGACATGCCCCAAAAGCCAAAAGATCCTCCGACATATATATCAGTGGGAGTTTTGGTTTCATCAAGAAGTATACAATTCACACTGACAGAAGGTTTATCAGGAATCTGGGCACTCAGCATAAGTCCCATTGGATGGTAAACCATATTCTTGTCTACCCTCAATATCTGGGAAGGAACAGTTTTGCCGTCCTCTCTTTCTCCCGGCGTATAGCGAATATTTTCTCCGCAGGCGCCTACAAGGTAGATATCGCCGGTTTTGGAATCCCAGGCAATGTCATTAATGGCCGGGTTGCCTTGAGCACCGTTGCCTTTTATAGGCTTATCTCTGTAGGTACCTCTGAATTCAGACCACTCCGCTGTTTCAGGGTCATAAACGGCAATACCTTTCCACTCTTCATTGGCTCCATAGACGTACATTTTTCCATCACGCCATTTAAACCCTTCCGGTATTGACGCAAAACCTGCACTGTCGGTTCTGTTTTTGTAGGCCAGACGGTTCCATCCCCTGTCAGGATCATAGGTCCAGACGAACCATCTCTCATTCATTGTAACTTCCCATGAACCGGCAAAATAGAGTATCCCATCATGCCATTTAATATGTTTAACAGATGGTGTCCCTGTTCCTCTGTCCATGCCCGTGTTGGCATCCTGTAGACTTTTTCCACTTACCTGCCTGGGCGGTGCGACAAACTTTCTGGACCAGTGCTCCAGGCCGTCTGCAACCATAGACTTGTCTTTTTCGGGAAATGTAATTGTATAGGGATTATCTTCGTCCGAAAGGGGCGGGGTCTCTTTTGTAAAGTCAACATGATTGTTCCAGCGAGCAATATAATAGCTTTCAAAACCATCCTGCCCGGTATTTCTTCCAACCTGTTTAAAGGTTCCTGCAAAGATGACGTCATTTCCAGACACGGCCATTCTGACCTCCGGCATGGAATATCCCCCAAGACCATCCCCAAGCTCTTTCCAGCTGTTTTCCTGGGGGTCATAGCAGGTAACCATGTAGGCTTTATCCCCATTTTTAAAGCCATCAAAGTGTTGGGCTCCATTTTCTCCGCCAAAGGCCCCGCTTACATAAATTTTACCGTCTTCTGTTTTTACGATGGAATAGGCATCTCTTCCCAGACCTCCTTTACCGGTAGGATCCATCCAGATCTGATTTTCATGGTCCCACTTGGCAATCCCGCGAAGGGGCTGCCCGTTATTCATGGTTCCCTCTCTAAAAGCGCCTACTATCCATATATCTTTGCCTTCAACAAGAAAATCAAGGACATTGACACTGTCCATGTATTTAAAATCAGGAGCTTTCTGCAGAACCCCCTTTCTTCCCTGTTTGCCATCCGTATGATTGAGGGGAAAGGTGATAAATCCTTTGTCAGCTCTCCAGGCACAAAATCCTTCTGTGTATCTGGCAGTTCCACCATCACCGGGTTCCTCTCCATCTCCGCCTGTAGTCGCAAAATGCCCGGCCATATAAACGGTGCTCGGAGTGGTCGAACTGTCCACTTTAATTTTATGAATTATGGTTCCCTTTCTGACTCCAGGAGGAATTATATACCATTTCTTATCTGTAAGGCTGTATCTTTGGACTGCGAAGCAGTTATGATCCCGCCTGGTCGGATCCATTCTGAAACCGACGAAACCCCCAGCAACCCAGAGATCGTTTCCCTGGGGATCATAGGCTATACTTCGTATAGTTCCCTGGGGCGCATTATGTTGAACGGACTTGACAAGCGGCTGCCATCTGTTGGCTGTAGGCTCCCCGGGATCTAAAACCACAAGTCCCTTTATTCTGTGGTAGGAGTGACCATGATAGTTGTTTAATTCCCCAAAATCACCTCCGACCACGAGTCTTCCATCCGGGAGAAAACAGAATGTATTGATCATGCCTGCAGGCCCGTCTCCCCCTTGAGCCGTATGATGCCAGGCGACAGCTCTATAGCCCTCTTCTTTATTCCAGGTCCACATATTCCAGGTAAAATTGGGATCTCTTTTCGTCATATCAAAAGGATCAATCCCGACTTGCCAGTTCCCTGCCATATACAACTTTCCCCTGTGCCATAGAGCATGCTGTATGTTCGGGGCGCCACTTCCATCACTCATTCCTGTAGAACCCGACATCTTTATGGAGGATTCAGGTTTTGGGAACTGTTTTGACCAGTGGATATTCCCTGCATAAGCTGATGTAATGGTAAAAACAGCTATAAAAACAATTTGAAACAGACTATAGCCCAAAAAGCTCTTTTTCATTTTTTCTCCTTTGACCAGACTAGGTTTAACAATATACACCGGCTTGTCGCCGTGGTTTACTATTGGGGCTTTGATACAGCGAAGCAGATTGACCAACGCCCGGCATCAGTGGGTGCGCACTGTTTGCGCTCCACTGCATGCCGATGTCAGGCTTCGAGCCTATCCTCTGTAACTGTTTCAATTTTGGAAAGCTCAACGGATATCTTTTCTGTCGTATGCCACAAATCGTAATTTTGCTGCATACGTAACCAAAGTCCAGGGCCATTACCTGCAAATTTGCCTATTCTTAGGGCCATTTCAGTAGTGATTGGATGAGTACAAGCCAATATACGATGAAGTTGTTGACGTGAAACTCCGAGTCTCCTCGCCGTTTCACTTACTGATAAACCAAGACCTTTAAGTACATCCTCCCGTAAAATCTCCCCAGGATGTGTCGGCGGTCTTCTTAAAGAACGTTTAGCTAAAATTTCTCCCATAGTTTTACCTCTCTAATGATATTGTTCAAGATCAATTTTTAATGCATCACCATTTTCCCATTCAAAGGTGATGCACCACGGGCCATTGACGTGAATGCTATACCGTTTGGTTTTTCCTTGAAGACCTTGAAAATCAAATCCAGGAATATTTAATTCTGTCAATGATTCCGCCTGATCCAAAGCGTCTAACCGTCGTAAAGAACGTGATTGTAAATCCTGTCGAACTTTTGAAAAGTGTCCTTTTTCAAATAGAACGGCAAGCCCTTTATGTTTGAAGCTTTTTATCATAGCAGAGGTTGTATCACAACCTGTTACATCGTCAACAAGAATGTTACATTTTTTATCTCAAAAGAAAATGGCGTAGCCTTAAAGTATTGGATCCTGATCTTGAAATTCATCACCCCCTGTGAGGGGCGACCTGAAAGTGCCATATTCTTCCTGGTTTGAAGATGTATCTTCTTCTTTTCATTTTCTTCCTAATTTCAATTTTTTTTAAACAAATTTTCTTCATCTTCTTCCCATTTCACTGACAATTTTTTTCAGGCATAACCATATCTA
>JAVEQI010000022.1:0-56302 GCA_034007745.1 Desulfobacterium sp. | reverse complement strand
GTTTTCTACTATCTGACACTCATGATCCGGCTCCGGTAAGTAACGGGAAGAAAAACAAACCCTAAATTCCGGAGGTCAGCGATGATGCCGGACGTGTGACCGCCTCCTTCACGGTGCCGACGGAAGCACGCACGCCTCCGGGGGGTTCTTTTTTGGCCTCAATCATATCCTCCGATGCAGCATACCCTTTCTAACGGGTGCTGGGACGGTATGAAATTTGGCTAAAATAGGTTAAATCCAGAAAGAAAACTTGATTTTTTCATTTCATCTATATACCTTTAACCCCGTTAAACCTAATGTAGCCGAATTGTGCCCCTATGGAGTTCCGTTCGGTTAAATAACTTGACGAGCCGTTTGGGCGGCCCTCAAAGAATGATGGAGTCGAAAATGGAAGACAGATGGTTGTCCGTAGATGAAATTGGAGACTATATCGGGATCAAACGAGATACCGTTTATAAGTGGATAAGCGAGAAAGGCATGCCCGCCCATAAAATAGGACGCCTGTGGAAATTCAAGAAAGATGAGGTGGACACTTGGGTTCGTGACGGGAAGGCAAGTGATTTCAAAGAAGAAGACAACAAAGAGTAAATCAATATGACGAAGTTTCATTCCAAATATTTCGCTCATGAATTGACTCGAGCTGGAGGCAAAGGCGTAGACCGCCTTGGTCGAGCATTATTTGACGCTTGTGTAGACCTGAATCCACACCAGATCGAGGCGGCGCTCTTTGCTTTGAGATCTCCATTATCCAAGGGAGTTCTGCTGGCTGATGAAGTCGGTCTTGGTAAAACCATTGAGGCCGGGCTGGTGATTTGTCAGAGCTGGGCAGAAAACTGTCGAAAACTATTGGTCGTTTGTCCTGCCTCCCTTCGTAAGCAGTGGGCCGTGGAGTTGGAGGAAAAATTCAATTTGCCCAGCCAGATTCTTGATGCCAAAACCTATCGGGATTCACAAAAGGCAGGGAATCCGAATCCTTTTGATGAGCGGAAAATTATCATTTGTTCAATGCACTTTGTGGCCAGTAAAGCGATGGATATCCGAGCCATCCCATGGAACCTTGTTGTCATTGATGAAGCACATAAACTGAGGAACGCCTATAGGGAAAGCAACCGGATTGGACAAGCTGTCAGGCAGGCAACATTTGACAGGAAAAAGTTACTGTTAACCGCTACCCCGCTGCAAAACTCGCTTCTTGAGCTTTATGGCCTTTCAACTATAATAGACGATAATATCTTTGGAGATCTTGCTTCTTTCAGGACTCAATATATCAATTATGGTGGAGACGTTTCCGGGCTTCGTGATCGCCTCCAAGGTTTTTGCTGGCGTACGCTGCGAAGTCAAGTGATTGAGTATGTTCCCTATACAGAACGTAAGCTGATCACACGTCCGTTTAAGCCTACTGAGCAAGAGCATAAGCTTTATGAGGCAGTCTCCAAATATTTAATGCGTGATGATACCTATGCCTTTCCTGCAAGACAAAAACACCTATTGATCTTGCTGATTCGAAAAGTATTGGCATCATCGCCGATCGCACTTGTCGGTACCCTTGAAATCATAAGGGAGCGCCTGCTGGGGCTTTTAGAAAAGACAAAAAGTGGCCGGTCGGTTTCTGAGCTGTTAGTCCAACAGGCAGATATAGATGAAGATTTGCTGGATGAAATACTTGAAGATGAAGAGGATGATATCAGTGACATTCTCCCGGAAGACAATGAGCCTGCAACGAAAGAGAAAATCGACATAGCCAGTCTCGGTAATGAAATAAAAGAGATTGATCAATATATTGGATGGGCGCGAGGCATAGGAATTGATACGAAATCAAAAGCTTTACTCACGGCGCTTGATATCGGTTTTCAGAAAATGACTGAGATGGGGGCTGCGCGCAAGGCTGTCATTTTTACCGAATCCCGAAGAACCCAGGACTGGCTCTTAACTCACCTGAATAACCATGGATACTCAGGGCAAGTCGTAACATTTAATGGCTCCAATAAAGATGATTCATCCGGTAAAATCTACACCGACTGGTTGGAATCCAACAAAGATACTGGACGTATTACTGGATCAAGACCAGTGGATATGAGAACTGCAATTCTTGATCATTTCAAGAACAGTGCAAATATCCTTATAGCAACCGAGGCCGGAGCTGAAGGATTGAACATGCAGTTCTGTTCTATGGTAATTAACTTTGACCTTCCGTGGAATCCTCAACGAATCGAACAGAGGATTGGCCGTTGTCACCGTTATGGGCAAAAGCATGATGTTGTTGTTATCAACTTTCTCAATGAAAAGAATGAGGCCGACAGACGGGTACATGAACTCCTAGAGCATAAATTTAATCTTTTCAGTGGCGTTTTTGGTGCCTCGGATGATGTGCTTGGCTCCATAGAATCCGGTGTTGATTTTGAGCGACGCGTATTGGATATATATCAGGAATGCCGGACTGAGGATCAAATACAAAGTGCCTTCGCAGCCCTCCAAAAAGAACTGGAGGAATCAATACAGCTCAAGCTAAAGGATACCAGAAAAGTCTTGCTGGAACACTTCGATGAAGATGTCCATGAAAGATTAAAAGGCAATCTGATCGGTACGCAGGAAAAACTGGACCGAATCGGCAAGCAGTTCTGGGCGGTCACCAAGTATGTACTATCCGAACATGCGACTTTTTATGATTCCACGCTTTCTTTTAACCTCCACAAACCGCTGGAGGGCAGTACAAGACTGGGCACCTATAACCTTGTTACAAAAAACAAGGATGTGCAGAACAGTGATTTTTTGTATCGCCTCAGCCATCCGCTGGGCGAACGTGTCATTCAGACTGGCAAGGATTTGCCCTGTCCAGTCTCAAAGGTCGTGTTTGATATCACCAATAATCCGACAAAAATATCGGTTATTGAAAGTCTTAAAGGGAAATCCGGTTGGCTTACACTCAATAAGCTCAAAATTTCTTCGTTTGAATCAGAAGAATATCTTTTGTTTTCGGCAATCGATGATACGGCAGATAACCTTGATCAGGAAACAATAGAAAAGCTCTTTAACTGCATCGGCTATGATCAAAAGGAAACTACGCTTCCTGAACCCATAAGACAGCGTCTCAAGGCAGATAGTGAAAGACATATCAAGGCCACAATCACCAGAAACCTTGAAGACAACAACAAGCATTTGTCTGAAGCATGTATTCAGCTTGATAAGTGGGCTGAGGACATGGAAAAGGCGGCTGCCAAAGAGATGGATGATACGAAGCGCAAGATTGCCGATCTTCGCCGAAAAGTCAGGCTTGCTCCGACCATGCAGGAACAAGCAGAGCTTCAGACTGAGTTAAAGAAGCTTGAAACCTTGCGTCGCAGACAACAGCAGAAAATTTTTGATGTTGAAGATGAAATTGCAGAAAAGCGGGATTCGCTGGTCGAACAGTTGACAAAGCGGATGGAGCAAAAAACGACCACAGAAGAGCTGTTTACCATTCGATGGAGCGTTGTTTAATGGAACCACAGATGAACACGGATAAACACAGATTTTTATTTAAGGAAGAAACACATCGGATTATTGGATGTGCCTTTGAAATCTTGAATACGCTTGGGCATGGTCTACTGGAAAAACCTTATGAGAATGCTTTGGTTGTTGAGTTTCAACAGCAAGGTATCCCCTACACACAGCAACCACGATTTCCAGTGATCTATAAATCAGTTCAGGTGGGAGAGTATATTCCCGACTTGATCGTGTTCGATAGAATTATCGTGGACACAAAGGTCATCGAGAAGATTGGAAACAACGAAAAAGCCCAGATCATAAACTACTTAAAAATTACAGGCCTACGAGTTGGTCTGCTGCTTAACTTTAAACATGCCAAATTAGAATGGGAGAGAATCATACTATGAAAATCATCTGTGTGAATCTGTGTCCATCTGTGGTTTCAAATAAAAGGATTTAAATATGCCGACGACAGAAAAACTTAGAAACAAGCTTATGGGTAAGCTTACGGAGCTGTTCCAGCTGGATCAGCCGGATCTTGATTTTGGATTTTATCGTATCATGCAGGCCAAGGCCCAGCAGGTAAAATCCTTCATAGATAAAGATCTACTGCAGATTATTGAAGACGCCTTCGGACAGGTTGATGAAGGCAGAAAAGTCGAACTCGCCGCTACAGTGGAAAAAGCCATTGAACAGGCAAAAAAATATGGAGCACCTGATCCAGAAGTAACCGATGGGGTTATGGAAGCTCGTGCGCAATACAATGCAATAAAAGACGGAGCAACCGCAGAATCCGACGTGTATGACCATTTATACCGTTTCTTTGAACGTTATTATGACGAAGGCGATTTTATATCAAGGCGCTACTACGCCCGTGAGAATGCTGGAAAAGCTGCCCCCTTTGCCATTCCCTATAATGGTGAGGAGGTAAAGCTGCACTGGGCCAATGCGGACCAGTATTACATTAAAACGGCAGAATATTTTTCCAACTACAGTTTTGATCTTACTCAGGCTGCTGAAATCCGTAAAATGTCGGATGGTGAAAAGGTTCTTAACAGAATTCCTGAAAAAACGCTCAAGGTGCATTTTCGCATCATTGATGCCAGCGAAGGTGAACATGGCAATGTGAAGGCCGCCGAAGATAAAAAGCGGTTTTTCGTCCTGCACGAGGAAAATCCAGTTGAGTTCAATGATGCCGATGAGTTGGTCATCAATTTTGAATACAAATCGCTACCCGGTGGGGAGAATGCCGTTGATACCGATACAGAGAAGATATTGAAAGAAAAATTCGGCAAGAGCCTGAACAAAGGGGATATGCCGAATCTGGCCATTGCCGAAAAGGTGATTGAGGCTGCTTCTGGGTTAGCAAACGCCAAAGAATATCTGAGTGTATTGGGCCTGTATGCGCCAACAGACAAAATTCCCAATCGGCCATTGTTGGCGAAATACATTAAGCAGTACACCGACGGCAACACCTGCGACTACTTCATTCACAAAGACCTTTCAGGCTTCCTGAAACGCGAGCTGGATTTCTATATCAAAAACGAGGTGATGCATCTTGATGATATCGAGAATGCCGATGTGCCCGCCGTGGAAAATTATTTGGCCAAGCTCAAGGTCATCCGCAAGATTGCCACCAAGCTGATCGATTTCCTTGCGCAGCTTGAAGATTTTCAGAAGAAGCTCTGGCTGAAAAAGAAATTTGTGACCGAAACCAATTACTGCATTACCCTGGATCGCGTTCCTGAAGAACTTTATGAGGAGATTGCCGCCAACGATGCGCAGCGTGAAGAGTGGGTAACGCTCTTTGCCATTGATGAGATCAAGGGCGATGCCGGAAGCCTGCCGGGCATGGGTTCGCCGGAATATTCGGTTCCACTGACGACTGACTTTCTAAAGGCCAATGACAAACTAGCGTTGGATACTGCTTTTTTCACTGATGAGTTCAAGGCAAAGCTGATTGAATCCATCGAGGATTTTGATGAACAGTGCGATGGACTATTGGTTCATTCAGAGAACTTTCAGGCGTTGAACCTATTGCTGCAAAAATATCGAAGAACCATAGATACTGTTTACACAGATCCTCCATACAACAAACGGAAAGAAGGCGACTTTGCATACAAAGACTCTTTTCAACACTCATCTTGGATAGCAATGATTTATGATCGCCTTATGGCTGTCAATGAAACACTTAAAGATAATGCTTGCTTATTTCTAAGCATTGATGAAAATGAATTTAATCATTTGTATTTTGTGGGTCACAATCTTGTTGGTTATCAAGCTTCAAAAGTATTACCTGCTATTACAAATCTAAAAGGGAACCAAGATACAGAAGGTTTTGCTTCGTGCCATGAATATTTAGTTGCGTTTGCTAAGCGGAGCTTGGCAGATATTGGTCGATTACCAATTGATGAAGAAGTATTGCTGGATGATTGGGAGCAAGATGAATATGGACTATTTAAGCAGGCCGATGGTTTAAGAGCGACAGGAACAAATGCACCAAGATCTAAGCGCCCAAACCTATGGTATCCAATTTATTTTTTGCCTGACGGTAGCGATTTTTATACCACAGATGATGATCAATCGAAAGACATCTCGCATGTCGCAATATGGCCAGTCAATGATGATGGTGAGGAGCTTAGTTGGTATTGGAAAAAGACTAAAGTAAATACAGAAAAATACAATTTGATAATAAAAAAATCTCGAACAGGTGATTTCACTCTTTATAAAAAGCAGAGACCAGGAATTGGGGATATTCCAACTCGGAAACCGAAATCATTTTTTTATGACCCTGAATACAGTAGCACGCATGGTGGAAACCTCGCTCAAAATATTTTCAATAAAAGAATGGCATCATTTACACCTAAGTCACTAAAGTTATTACAGGATGCATTATATATAGGTTTGAATGGCGATGAGGGCTTAGTTCTTGATATCTTTGGCGGCTCTGGTACAACTGGTCATGCTACTATAAGTCTTAATCGTGAGTATGATAAACGGTGTAAATATATTCTTGTAGAAATGGGAGAATATTTCAACACTGTTATGAAGCCCCGCATCACCAAAGTCATCTACTCTTCAGATTGGAAGAACGGCAAACCCACTGCCCGCAATACAGGTATCTCCCACTGCTTCAAATACATCCGTCTTGAATCCTACGAAGACACCCTGAACAATCTTGTCTTTGACGAAAATCCTGTTCGCAGCAAGGCCATCGAGAGCAAGCCATCGCTTAAAGAGGACTACATGCTGCGCTATCTGCTGGATGTGGAAACCCGGGGTAGTCAAAGCTTGTTGAATATTGATGCCTTTGCCGACCCGACAGCGTACTCCCTTGTGGCGAAAAAGCCCGGCAGTGATGAGCAGGTCACACAGAATATAGACCTGATTGAAACCTTTAATTACCTGCTTGGTTTACGCCTTGAAAACATGGCGGCTCCCCAGACCTTTACCGCCAGCTTTATCCGCAAGCCTGATCCGGAACTGCCGGAAGATCAGCACACCAAACTGGTGGTAGATGGAAAAATCCAGCTGGCCGCTGACGGTAAATGGTGGTTCCGTAAACTGGAAGGCTGGGTGCCTGCCGACCCAATGAAGCCAAACAACGGCGTGAAAGAACGTGTGCTGATCGTCTGGCGTAAGCTCACCGGTAATCTGGAAGAAGACAACCTGATGCTGGACGAGTGGTTTGAAAAATACCGTATTTCAACCCGAGACTTTGAATATGACACCATCTATGTCAACGGCTCCAACAACCTGCCCAACCTGAGAAAGGACGATGAGAACTGGAAAGTCCGCCTCATTGAAGAGGAGTTCCATAAGAAAATGTGGGAGGTGGGCGAATGAGTAACCACGAAAAAAAGAAACCGCAGATGGACACGGATGGACACAAATTAGGAGGAACCACGGAACACTCAGAAAACACGCAAGAGCGTCGGTTGACAATGAAGGATGAGCTGACTGATTTTCTTCTTTATACCGCGCCGGATGGTCAGGTGAAGGTCGAGAGCATTCTGCACAACGAGACCATCTGGCTGCCGCAGAAGCGTATTGCTGAGTTATTTGGGGTGGGTGTTCCGGCCATTTCGAAGCATTTAGACAACATTTACGTTGATGGGGAGCTGGTGCGTGAGGCAACTGTTTCCATTTTGGAAACAGTTCAACAAGAAGGTTCACGACAGATAAAAAGGAAGCTGGAATTTTACAACCTCGATGCCATTATTTCGGTTGGCTATCGTGTCAATTCATCCAAGGCCACGCAGTTCCGCATCTGGGCAACACAACTGCTGAAGGAGTACATTATCAAAGGCTTTGCCATGGATGATGAACGCCTGAAAAATGGGCGTTTTTTCGGTAAGGACTATTTCCGCGAATTGCTGGAACGTGTCCGCTCCATCCGAGCCTCTGAGCGCCGCATTTATCAGCAGATCACAGATATCTTTGCCGAGTGCAGTATTGACTACGATCCCCAATCGGAAACCACCCGTAATTTTTATGCCCATGTGCAGGATAAATTTCATTTCGCTATTACCGGTCATACTGCTGCCGAAATCATTTATCTGAATGCCGATGCTGAAAAACCGCTGATGGGGATGATGACTTACAAAAACGCACCGGATGGACGCATGCTCAAATCCGATACCACCGTCGGGAAGAATTATCTGCAGGAAGATGAAATCAAAAAACTGGAGCGGGCCGTGACCGCATTCTTTGACTACATCGAGCGTATCATTGAAAACCGCACGACGTTCACCATGGAAAGCTTTGCCGAAAGTGTGAACAAGTTTCTTGAGTTTAACGAATATCAAATTCTTGAAGGGTACGGCTCCATTTCCCGTAAAAAAGCTGAGGAAAAAGCGTTCACCGAATACGATAAGTTCAACCCAACCCAGCGAATTGAATCGGATTTTGATAAAGCCATAAAACAGATCGAGGCCTCAAATAAAAAAGGAGGCAAATAATGGCTAAACGTAAATCCCAAGGACCTAAGCAGCATAAATTCAGGGACAAGCTTCTCCTGAATCAGTGGCTGATAAGCTTATTCGGCATTGATCCGCTTCAAGAAGACGCAAAGGAGCGTCCTTTTCACAAACTGGCGGAACCTATTCGTGATTCCAGGCTTGAAGGTCTCGACAAGGACAACCTGCATAATTTTTACCATGCACTGGTTAACAGCAATCTGTTTTGGGGTGATTTAACTGAACTGAGCAAAGCGCAGCTGCTTGCGTATGAAGAGAACATTGTTCATCACACACAAGCGATTAATGCCAAACGTCATCGTCCGGTTGTCTGGAAGTATTATCAGTGGCTGTCTCTTCTGTTTGTTGAAATCTATCTCGACCGCTATTTCAGTGACCGGGAGTCTTTGCTCAAAGCCCTGAACGAGTATGTTGACCGCTTTAACAGCCGCTGGCCGGAATATTCCGACATGGATTATTTCAATGAAGATGAGCTGAACAAGCTCTCTTTGCAGAATGCCACCGGTTCCGGAAAGACACTGCTGATGCATGTAAACTACATGCAGTACAAGCATTACTCAAAAAAATACGGCAAGGAGAAGGATCTCTCCCGGGTTGTTCTGATTTCACCGAATGAACGATTGAGCGAACAACATATTGCCGAGTTTTCTGAAAGTAATATTGGAGCATCTAATTTTTCAAAGGAAGGCCACAGTTTGTTTACCCAGGCACAGGGGCTTTCCCGAGTGGATGTTCTGGAAATTACCAAACTGGGTGACAAGGAAGGGCCGAACACGATTGCAACACGCAGTCTTGGCGACCAGAACCTGCTGCTTGTTGATGAAGGGCATCGCGGCCTTTCAGCAAAAAATGCCAAGATCGATAAAAACGCATGGTTTAAAAACCGCGCCATGCTCTGTGAAAAAGGTTTTACCTTTGAATACTCAGCAACCTTTGATCAGGCTGTTTCTGGTACGGGGCACGAAGACGATTATGCAAAAACGGTTGTTTTTGACTATTCATACCGATGGTTTTATGAGGATGGCTTTGGTAAAGACTACCAAATCCTTAACCTGCCGGAATCATTTGATGAAATTAAGGCCGTTTACTTAACCGCCTGTCTGCTCAAGTTCTATCAGCAGCTTGATATTTACGAGAATAAAAGCCAGGCATTGCATCCTTTCAATATTGAGAAGCCTTTATGGGTTTTTGTTGGAAGCACCGTTAAAGGAAGTTCAAAAGCTGAAAAAGCGACAATTTCCGATGTTGCCCAGATCATCGCATTTATAGCAGACTTCCTATCAAACAAAGACAAGGCATGTAAGCGAATGGAAGAAATCCTGACCGGCAATGGGCAGGATACCGGCCTGCTGGACAGTAACGGCGTAGATATTTTTGAGGGCTCATTTACATGGCTGGCTAAAACAATAAATGCAGGGCTCTGCTATGATGATCTTTATAAAAACATTTTGAAGCGTTTATTCAATACGAACACTGGCGGCCATCTGGCCCTTGATCGCGTAAAAGGCGAATCCGGTGAAATTGCCCTGCGAGTCGGTACATCAGAAACGTCTTTTGGCCTGATTAACGTTGGCGATGCCAAAGCGCTTGCGGATCACATTGAAGATGTGGCTAAACAGGACGGTTTACTTCTATCGGTTGAGGATAGCGATTTTTCGGAAGCCACCTTTGATTCCGTCAAGGATTCCTCGTCTCCTGTTAATCTTCTTATCGGGTCAAAGAAATTTGTCGAAGGCTGGGACTGCTGGCGAGTGAGTACCCTTGGTTTGATGCACGTTGGTAAAAGCGAAGGAGCGCAGATTATTCAGCTTTTTGGGCGTGGCGTGCGACTGAAGGGATACGACTGGAGCCTCAAACGAAGCGGGCACAGCTATGCACCGTCAATTCCTCAATATATTGAAGAGCTTGAGACACTGAATGTATTCGGTGTTGAAGCCGATTTTATGGAGAAATTCCGTCAATTCCTTGCCGATGAGGGATTGCCCGGCAACGAGCGGCGGCGTGTATTCACCATACCGCTGAATGTCACTTATGATTTTGGCAAGAAGCTGCAGATTATTCGACCAAAGCGGAAGGCGGATGACGGAAAAGAGTATGACTTCAAGAAGGACGCTCCAGTCCCCAACCTTGGTCAGCTGACTGAGTACCTTCAGTTGCACCCGGTTGTGTCTGACTGGTATCCGCGTATTCAATCCATCCATTCAAAGAAGACTGCTGAGGCGATTAAGAAAGATGATGTCAAACTGGCAGATAGACATGTCTCGCTATTGAACATGGATGAATTGTACTTCGAGCTAGAGCAATTCAAGCGTGAGAGGAGTTGGTACAATCTGAATATTGATAAGGCTGGCATACACAAGCTCCTTGCGGATAAAACATGGTACACCCTCTTTCTTCCGACAGCCCGATTAGAACCGGCTGGATTTGATGACGTTTTGTTGTTGCAGCAAGTGGCAGCAGAACTTCTCAAACGGTTCTGCGATCACTATTACAACTATTGCAAGCGTTCATTTATCGAACCACGTCTTGAGCTAAGAGAACTCACACCGGAAGATGATAATATTCCACAGGAAGATTTTTATCAGCTCATAGTTGATGGCAGTGAAGAGCAGGTAATCCTTGGTATTAAGAAGCTCAAGAAAGAACTAGAGGAAAACAAGCAATCGCTGCTTAAAGCAGGTGAACTCCAGGCATGTCGCTTCGGAATGCATCTTTTTCAACCGCTCTTCCATGTAAGAAAAGGTGGAAAAATTACCATTCTGCCAGTAGCGCTGAATGAAAGTGAATTTCAGTTTGTAACGGATCTAAAAGAATGGTCCGAAATCAATGCTGAGACGCTTCAAAATGATGGGGTTGAACTTTTTCTGCTCCGGAATCTGAGTCGCGGAAAAGGCGTGGGCTTTTTTGAAGCGGGTAATTTCCATCCCGACTTTATTCTGTGGATGATTGTTGGTGGCAAACAATATGTCACCTTCATTGAGCCGCACGGGCTACTTCACGAAGGCCCTGGGAGTGAGAAGGTGCAATTTCATAAGCGCATCAAGGATATCGAAAGCCGCTTTGCCAACCCGGACGTCATTCTTAACAGTTTCATTCTATCTTGGACTAAATATCCGCTGCTTTGTTGGGGAATCCCGCAGGATGAGATGGAGTCCAATCATGTTCTCTTCATGACTGATGATCGGGACGGCTACATAGACAAACTGTTTGATATGTTGAAAGGTGCTGTCTATGGCCATTGAGCGCTTTAACAAAATTAGAAACCATCGTATTTTTAGTGGGTTTGTTTGGCCTCAAGACCTACTGGGTTTTAAAGAGAAAAACCTTTTCTACGGATGGAATGGCACTGGTAAATCAACGCTTTCCAACCTGTTCCGATCAATCGAGAAGCAGATGCCCATATCTGAGGGGCAAGTAGAATTTGTAATTAACGGAAATAAGGTAGACGGAGCGAATATTGCATCCGCTCAGGGACTTCCTCAAGTCCGCGTATTTAATAGAGACTTTATTGTAGGCAACGTATTTACAACTCATGGGGCAGTTGCTCCCATTTTCTTTTTGGGTGAGGAAAACATTGAGAAACAACAACAGGTCGAAAAGCTCAAGGGCGACATAGATCTGGCCGAGAAAGAAGGATGCGAAAAAGGAGCAGAAAAGCGCCGGTTAGAAAAAGTGCTCGATGACTTCAAGAAAGAACGTGCTAAATCGGTCAAAGATCTTTTGAGTTCATCAGGTGGAAACAATCCTTACAACAAATATGACAAGCGATCCTATCAGGAGAAGTGTGATGAGTTGCTTAAGTTTTCTGATGCTCAGCAAATTGCAAAGGCCTTGGACGAACCCGATCTTGATGCTCAGAAAAAGAAGAAGGAATCTGCACCACTGCCTAAAATAGACATTCTCAAATTTAATTTCCCTCTTCCTAATATTGCACGTAGGCTTCTGGAATCATTTCTCGCATTTCGCCAACCGTCCAAATCGGGAGAACTACGCCAACAACTTGATCTAATCGATTTCGATGTTACCAAGAAAACTAGAATTCTTAGGTTCCTTCATACTCATTCCCATGCTGGGCAGATTTCTGACCCTGAACATGGCCCATCAATCCTGATTGAAACCAAACAGGTGTTGAGTGATTTACTTGGATTAATTCAAAAAGACGACTGCCGTCATTTTGACCAAATGAAAGAGTTGGTGGTCAAATGAAAATCCTCCACACATCAGACTGGCATTTAGGTTGCTCCCTTTATGGCCGGAAACGTTATGAGGAATTCTCAGCGTTTCTGGATTGCCTGGCTCAGACTATTGAAGATGAACAGGTCGATGCTTTGCTTGTTGCCGGTGATGTGTTTGATAATAGCACATCCAGCAACCGGGCGCAGGAACTCTACTATCGCTTCCTCTGCCGGGTTGCGGCATCTTGCTGCCGTCATGTTGCCGTGATTGCCGGGAACCACGAAAAGGTTTCGTAGATGGCCGCAGATTTAATTCTCTCGAATTCGAAGGGTTTTGGAGTCCAAATTATGGCGAATAAATATCCGAACGGAGGACTTGCACAATGATACTGGGAAATAAATTAGGCATCACAAACCAGGTTGAACTGGCTCGAGTCGAAGAGAAAATCAGTAAGAAGAAGGCAAAGCATCTTTTTGATTCCGGCGATATCGAAAAAGTGGCTGTTGGTACATTTGAAGGATTGGTCTTTATTCACGCCTATCTTTTTGCAGAGATCTATGACTTTGCGGGAAAAATGCGGGACGTTAATATTTCCAAGGGCAATTTCCGTTTTGCACCGTTGATGTATCTGGAGCAGTCGCCGAAACACATCAACGCCATGCCCCAGAGCAATTTTGATGAAATTATTGAAAAATATGTAGAGATGAATATTGCGCACCCCTTTCGCGAAGGAAATGGACGCTCAACACGTATTTGGCTAGATTTGATTCTTAAAAAAGAGATTCAGCAGGTGATTGATTGGAATGCAGTCCCCAAGGAGGAATACCTCTCTGCCATGGAGCGCAGTCCGGTAAAAGATATTGAAATTAAAGTATTACTGAAAGCCGCATTGACGGATCGAATCAATGATCGATCTCTGTTCATGAAAGGCATTGATGTCAGCTATTTTTACGAAGGCTACAGCCAATTCAACACAAAGGATCTGTGATGATGAATACGCAGAGTTCAAAAATAATAATTTGCAGATTACACAGATGAACGCAGATGAAAAATTATCTGCGCCAATCGGCTCAATCTGCGGATAAAATAGAGAGTGTAAATTGAAGCATGAAAAAAAGAAACCACAGATGAACGCAGATGAACACGGATTGGGTAAAACCACAGAACACAGGGAAAACACTGAAGTGGGATTTGAAGGGTTGGTTGGATTGTTTGATCAGACGCAGACGGCGATGCAAACGCAGGCAGCGCGTTCAGTGGATATTGCTTTGGTGGTGCGCAACTGGCTGTTTGGCTGGTATATTGTGGAGTTTGAAAAAGCTGGGGCTTCAAGAAGGGATCTTTATGGCAAGACACTTATGCCCAAACTTGCAAAACGTTTCACGGACAAGCTCGGTAAAGGCTTCTCAAGGCGATCAGTAGATCAGTTTCGCCAGTTTTATGAAACCTATGAAAAGATTTGGCAGACACTGCCTGCCGAATCTATAGATCAATCAAAAGCATTGATAGAGAGATGCTTTGCTCCCTCTGTAACCGACACGCAAACAACGCTGGCATCCAATAGCGGAGATTTTTCCGCTATTGGAAACTTTTGGCAGACACTGTTTGCCAAATTCTCTTTGAGCTGGTCTCATTATGTAATATTGCTAACGATTAGCTTGGAAGATGAACGCCGTTTTTATGAGCTTGAAGCCATTGAGAATGCCTGGGGGATTCGGGAGCTGAAGCGGCAAATCAGTTCCAGCTTATATGAGGGCCTTGCATTGAGCCGTGATAAAGCGGGAGTGAAAGAACTTGCTCAAAAAGATCAGTTAGTAGCCAAGCCATCAGACGTTTTGAAAAGCCCTTATGTTCTGGAATTTCTGGGATTGCAGGAACGGTCTGAGTATTCAGAGCACGACCTTGAGACGATTATTATTGATAAAATTGAACATTTCTTGCTTGAATTAGGAAAAGGATTTCTTTTTGAGTCCCGCCAGAAACGCTTCACCTTTGATGATGATCACTTCTATGTGGACCTTGTTTTCTACAACCGGCTCCTTCGTTGCTATGTCATCATCGACCTGAAACGGGATAGACTCACCCATCAAGATCTCGGTCAGATGCAGATGTATGTCAACTACTTCGATCGTTATGTGAAATTGGATGATGAAAATCCCACCGTTGGTATTCTGCTCTGTCACTCAAAAGACGATCGTCTTGTTAAACTGACATTGCCCAAAGACGCCAATATTCACGCTTCCGCCTATCAGCTTTATCTTCCCGACAAAGAGACTCTAAAAAAACAACTCGAAGAGGCCCAGGCCGAATGGGAGGCAATTCACGAGGATTCCTCGGCAGTTCAGGACGAAGGAGGAGCCACAAATGGACACCAATAAACACGAATCGGTTAAAAGAGCCAGATTAACTGCTTTTTTTGTTCAAAAAAAAGATATGGGTATTTTGAGTGACGATGATGAGCTGCGGGATGGTGGCACTGCTCTTACGGCATATGCCCGAATGCAGTTCGAAGAAATGTCGGACTATGAGCGTGAGGAGATCCGGAAGGCTCTGCTCAAGTATTACGAATTGGATACCATGGCAATGGTCAGGATTTATGAAGGTTGGAAGGACCTTCTGCAATCCGGCCCGGGAGGTACAAATGTTGGAGGATAGGAAAATGACTGATTCTCGCAAACAAAAACTGATCGATCTCGGTTCTGAAAATCTCGCGGAGGCTCTGTTGGATCTTGCCACGCATTCCGATGAGGCGGATGATCTGATTGAACAACTAATCGCCACGCCGAAGGAGAATATTCAGCGATTTAAAAAGAAGCTTTCCGGGCTGAAACGCCGGAAAAGTTTTATTGACTGGCGGGGCGCTGCCAGTTTTTCCCAGGAGCTGGAAATGCTGCTGCAGGATTTGAAATCCGGTGTGGATGATCCTCTTACCGGCGTTGAACTGGTAGCCGCATTTTATGAAGCCGACAATACCATTTTCGAGATGTGCGATGACTCCAGCGGAAATATTGGCGATGTCTTCCGCTATGATGCCAAAGAGCTGTTTGTGGAGTATGCCT
Source organism: Desulfobacterium sp. (assembly GCA_034007745.1). Taxonomy (GTDB): domain Bacteria; phylum Desulfobacterota; class Desulfobacteria; order Desulfobacterales; family Desulfobacteraceae; genus Desulforapulum. The sequence goes on along the minus strand of JAVEQI010000022.1, from coordinate 40,623 downwards.
CCCGTTGTACTGACAAAGAAAGAATTGCAGATCTTATCCTCAAGGTAACTCAAAAGGATAACTACGGCATCCGGGATACCTTGATTGATTGTGCAGCTGAATACCTGCCGGAAGAGGTTATCCGCACCATGATTACGACTCTTCAGAAACGGGCCGACAAAGAAAAGGATGAATACGGAAAACGTCATCACCTGATGTCGATTGAATCACTGGCCCGGCAGATCAAGGATGCAAGGCTGTTTGAAAAGACCCGAATTGCCTCGTGGGGAAAGCTGTCCACGGCGGCTCTGATTGATATTGCCCGGGTTTACCTTGAAAGCAATGATGTTGAAACGGCCCATTCATGGTTGAAGAAAATCCCGGAAGGTGAAAGCTTTCAGGCATACGAAAGGGATCAGCTTCTGGAGGGAATCTACCAAAAGCAGGGAGACACCGAAAGGCTATCGGATCTTCTGTTCCAGAAATTCACATCCTATCGTTCCACGGATACTCTACAGGCACTTCTGGATGTTATCGGTCATGACAAACGGGATGAGGTTATTGGAGATGAGGTGTCGCAAATACTGAAGGACGACAGGCTCCGGGAATCTGATGCGGAATTCCTGATCTCAATCGAAAGAATCAATGAGGCCGAGGAGTATCTTCTTGGACGTGCTGACCAGCTCGATGGGAATTACTACGGCGGCTTGCTTTCTCTGGCCGAAGCAATGGAGTCAGAAAGCCGCCATCTTGTTACCAGCCTGATCTACCGAAGTTTGCTGATCTCTATTCTGGAACGTGGCTACACCAAGGCCTATCCCCATGGTATCCGGTATTTGAAGAAACTGGACACCCTGTCTGCGGGAATAACCAACTGGAAGAATTTTAATAATCACGAGGCATTCAAAGAACAGATCATTGAGGCACATGGTCGAAAACGAAGCTTCTGGTCAAAATATGAGGTAAAAAAATGAATCAGACAATACTTGATCCGATTGATGGCTCGATGATGGCTGAAGCGATATTGAGGTCAAAGAACGTGGTAAACGAGTAATGCGCATAGATGTCCTGGTACAAAAATACGGGTTGAACGAACGGCAAGGGAAGACCATAGAATTTTTATTAACCCATGGGAAACTCACTATAAAAAACTTTGAAGAGCTTTGCCCTGAGGACCGTCGGGATTTTCAAAATAACCCTGCCACAGGGGGGTCGGAAACACCGGCCTTTTTCATGGATCATTACCTGAACCTTTTAAAAAAGCCGATTGCAGCGGTATCATCATCCCCATCTGAAAAGATTGCTTGACAATCAAAATGGAACAAGTTAATTCTCTTTCTCAATAAAGGGGAGCGGTTATCTGCTGGAGGAAAGGCAGATTCGGATTCTGTCAATACGGTCCAAAGGCCCGGAACCGTTACAGTTATGCTGAAACAAGACCTTTATCTTAGGCATTCATGCTGGGGGTAAGGGTTTTTTATTTTTTTAATGCACAATAATGGCAAAATGGAGAAAATGAATGCAGATCGTTTCGAAAACAAAAATGCCCCTGATGATTTTAACGGTGGTGATGCTTTTCCTGGTAGCAGGTATTATGGAAACAGCCGATGCCCGTGTAAAACGTGGCGGACGTTCCTTTAAAAAGGCCCCGGCTACCTCAGCCCCGGCAAAGCCAAAGCCTGCGGCACAAGCCAAGTCTCCCCTGGCAGGTACAAACCCCATGGGGGGCTCTTTTGCAAGGGGGCTGGCCGGTGGTGTGATGGGAGGGATGCTTGGCAGCATGCTTTTCGGCGGGATGGCCCACGCCGGCGGAGGGGGACTTGGCGGCAGCGGGATTGGTGTGTTTGAGATTCTGCTCCTGGCAGGAGTTGGTTATTTTTTATACCGACGGTTCTCCCGTCGTAAAGCTCTGGCAGGAAATACGGGTGTGTCATCTTCCCAGGATGGCAATTCATTGTCCCGGCTTTTTTCAGGTAGCGGCGCTGATCAGGAAAACCAAAATCAAAATGTGGAAGATCCTCTAGTGACGGGAGTGCGGGAAATCTGGGACGTTGACAGCAGTTTTGACCCGGATGCATTTAAAGAAACGGCACAGGATTTGTTTTTTAAAATTCAAGCCGGATGGACCCGCCGGGATGCGTCAGTGCTGGAACCCTTTGTGGGGGATCAATTGCTGGTTGAATATAAGCAGCATTTTGATGAACTCAAAGAACAGGGCCATTTCAATCGTCTTGAAAATATAGCCGTTCGCAATGTCGAGCTTACAGCCGCTGGTGTTCAGGACCGTGAAATTTTTGTCGCAGTTCGCTTTACCGCCAATCTTCTGGATTATACCGTGGATGAAACCTCCGGAGAAATCGTCAAAGGGGATTCTGAGAATTCCATAAAATTTGAAGAGGAATGGACATTTACCACACCGGTGGGAGCCAAAAAATGGAAGCTTGAAGGAGTAGAGGCTTAAATCAAGGCGAAACATGTTCGTATAATTTGAGACCAATAGTTGAACCAGGGGGGAGGAGTTTAATAGCTTCTCCCCCTTCTGTTTGGGGCGGTTGCTTATCATGCCCCGTGGTCAGGTCCGGTAAACAATCACCGGGTCCACTGGATGTTCTGGTTATCGGCTGCCTTCTGGAGGATTTCAAGGGTGACGGGATTGTTTAACAGCTCCCTGCAAAGGTCGCATTTCCGGTAGGTGATGATATCCCTTGCCCGAAGGCCTGCAAAAAGGGCAAGGGCAGAGATGCCAACGGTCCGGATGAGTTTGAACAGACGGTTCTGTTCGGTTTTTTCAAAGAGAGCATCAGCATTTGTGCCGGCAATGTTGCCGAGGAAAAAGACCCTGGTTTCCGTGAAGTCGCTGCCCGCATCGCAGCAGGCGTACATGTCAAGCTCCGGCGTGATGTAGGGATTCATGGCGCAGCAGTTTGCCTGAAAATCCGTGCAGATCGGGCCATGGTCAAACTCAGCGGCACGGCCTGAGAGAATAAGCGGTTCGGGGAAAAATCTAAGTTTATTTGCCCTGAGAAAATCTTCGAGAATATCATCCTGTTTTGAAAAATCGGTCACAAACGAGACAAAGTAGTTCACCCCGTTTTTTTCGCAGCTTTGGGCCGCATTGACAAGGTTCTGGCGATTCACTCCCTCCTGGTGCCACCGGCTGCAGCTCAACCTGAGCTGATTCAGCCCACTCTTTTTCAACTCACTTACGACCCCATCGCTCCTTGTCCGGTCGGTCGCCCAGAAGCTGTTGGTGACGATCCGGGTGTAGATGCCAAGATTGCAGCACAGCCGGACAAGCTCCTTTATCTCGTTGAAAAAGATCAGGGGTTCACCTGCGGTAAAGCTGATTCCCCTGACACCGGCTGCGGCCAGCCCATGGATCAGCTCTTTTGCCCGGCCAGGATCCATGGTGGCTGTTTCAGGAACTTCCCCCTTTGCAACACAGTGGCCGCATTTAAGGTTACACAGGGTTGAATATCCAAATGCAATGGTTCTCATGTCTCTTTTCCTAAAGAAAGAAAGGCAGATGAACAACAAATGTCCACCTGCCATGGAATATGGAATCAGGTTATTTCGTCTGCACAGTATAGGCTAAGGAGACATCTTTTCCCGGTGGAACAGTTATTTCCCACAGGGCCTGGTGACTGGTTTCCTTTCTATGGGGGTGGCTTTCCGCTTGGATGCGCCAGTCGCCGGACATGGGTTCAGATACCTTTACGCTCACAGGGATTTTCTTTGCATTCATTATCTTCACCTCATGGGAAGATTGAAGTTCAAAAGAATTCCTGCCCGTGGAGGGAAGTTTTCTGAAATCGGTCTGGCGTTTTTCAACCGTGATGTCAAAGGCGTTGCCCAATTTAAGGTTCAGCCTGCCATGCTCCGGGGTGTGGTCGATGCTGTCTTCACCTGCGAACTGAAGCATTCCTTTTGTATCTGCCTTGTATACCCTTACGGTCCCCTTTGGAAGGGGCATGCCAAGGTTGTCCTCCTTGAGATTCTGAAGAACGAGCAAAACCCCGACCTTTGGACGCTGGACTCCGTGGCCCATGTTCTGGGCGAACCAATGGCTGCTGCCCTGGACCCTGTACTCTTTCCGACAGGGGATATTTCCCGCCTGGAGCAGGGCCACCTGTTTGGTCTGGTTGTTTTTAAGGGTTGTTCGTCTGCCCAGCGTGTATAAGTGGTACTCAAACATCTGCTCCTGGGCGAAGCCGTCTTCGGCCATGGCAGAGGCGTTCAGGACCATCTGCTTTGACCTGATGAACTGTTGTTCAGGGGCAAGATGAATGTCCCCTGCAACAAGCTGGAGCTTTGCATCGGTGTAGTCGGTGCTGCTGGTGTTGGTGAGCGTGACCCAGGCGCTGAGATTCAAAAAATCATCGGTTGGATTTAACTCAGCCACATAATCGGCCTTCCAGGTGAGTCCCCGGGTGAGGTAGGAAAGGGAAAGGTCCCGGTTTTTTTCCTGATCACTCTGGACCGTCATGGTAAGCGTTGGGCTCGTTCTTAAATTGGCAGGAATGTGGGAGAATACAAGCCTGCCCGGCACCCCGGTTTCGATCCCGTTGCCGGTTTCAAGAACGATACCGTTGTGGGTGGCAAGCACCCTTGCGTCTATTGTTTCTTCCTGGCCCGTCTTGGAATTTTCCCGGATGATTTTAATATCTTTGCCCGTGAACTTTTTCAGGATTGACTGGGGGGAGAGAAGATCAAACTCAAAGTTCTGCTCAAGAACCCTTATGCCGTCTGCATTCAGGAGGGCTGTTTCAGGAATGATCCTGCCGCTCACATCCCTTATGGCAAGGGTCACCTCTCCCCGGGGCAGGACAAGCGATCGACTCTCCTTTACAAGGGCCATGTCCTGGTTGTAAATTGTGACCGAAAGCTCTGTCTGGTCTGCGGCACTGGTTTCAATTTCATTGTTCTTATCATTGTTATCGGCCGAACAGGGTAAAACTGAAACCATCATCTGAAAGATCATAAAACAAACGAGTGCCAGAATAAAAGTAATATGTCTCATAGTCTTTTCCTTTTTTGTGCAGTAATAGGCTCTCTTGTACCGGTCTGATCATTCAGGAATTGCCCTTGCACGAATTATCAGCACCAGAACCTTCGGGGCTCCAGCACTGATATCAGGTCCATGATCAAGGGTCTTATTCTACCCATTTACAAGGGCTTTTGCCTGGTCGACAATATTGGCCGCTGTGAATCCATACTCTGCAAGCACCCTGTCTCCGGGGGCTGATGCGCCAAAGGTATTTATACCGATCACCCTGCCGGCCTCACCCACATACCGCTCCCAACCCATGGGAATCCCCGCCTCAACGGCCAGGCGTTTTTTCACTTCAGGGGGAAGAATTCGCTGCCTGTAGTAGACCGGGGCCGTTTCGAAAAGCTCCCAGGACGGCATGCTCACCACCCTTGCCTGAATGTTTTCGCCCGCCAGGATAGCGGCCGCCTCGACACAGATGTGGACCTCCGAACCTGTTGCGATGAGGATGATATCAGGTTCCCCCTCGGTTGCTCGAAGGGTGTAGGCCCCGTAGGCCAAAGATCCGTCGGCCTTTGCTGCGTCCAGAACGGGAAGGTTCTGACGGCTCAGAATCAACGCAGTCGGGGCGTTATGGGTTTTAAGTGCCTGTTTCCAGGCCTCGGCCGTTTCATTTGCGTCCGCCGGCCGAATAACGTTAAGACCGGGAATGGCCCGCAGCGAGGCCAGATGTTCCACCGGCTGATGGGTGGGACCGTCTTCGCCCACGGCAACGCTGTCGTGGGTCAGGACATAAATAATGGGCAGCTTCATGAGGGATGCCACCCGGATGGCCGGACGCATGTAATCGGCAAACACGAGGAATGTGCCGCAAAATGGTCGGACCCCGCTGTGGAGATACATCCCCGTCACGATGGCAGTCATGGCGTGCTCACGAACCCCGAACCGGATGTTTCTTCCCTGGGGGGTGTCGGCCTGGAATTCGCCCATGCCCTCTAAAAAGGTGTTGTTGGACGGAGCCAGGTCGGCCGAGCCGCCCATGAGTGAGGGAAGATTCTTTGCAATGGCATTGAGCACCTTGCCCGAGGCAGATCTGGTGGCTATGGGTTTGTCCGTGGGTGAGAACTTTGGAATGTCGTCCTCCCAGCCGGCCGTTAAGAAGCCGGAGATGCCGTCAACAAAGTTATCTGCTAGTTCGGGGAACTCGGAGCGGTAGGCGTCAAAGATCTCATGCCATGCATGCTCTAATTCCTGTCCGGCTTCAACGGCCTTTCTACATTCTGCGAGCACAGCTTCAGGCACATAAAAATCCTTGTCCTCGGGCACACCATAGAATTTTTTTACAAGCTTGATCTCATCGGCTCCCAGGGGGGCGCCGTGGGCACCCGGGGTGTCCTGCTTGTTCGGACTTCCATAAGCGATGTGAGTCGCTAGTTTGATCATGGTGGGCCGTGAGGTCTCGTCCTTTGCCTCCTTTATGGCCGCCCTGATTTTCCCAAGGTCGTTGCCGTCATCCACAACAATCACCTGCCACTTCATGCTTTCAAACTTTGCCTTTACATCTTCGGTAAAGGCAATGCCCGTTGTGCCTTCGATGGTGATCGAATTGTCGTCATAGATGCAGATGAGCTTGCCAAGGCCAAGGTGGCCTGCAAGGGAGGCAGCCTCGTTGGTTATGCCCTCCATGAGGTCACCGTCACCGCAAATAACATAGGTGTGGTGATCAATGAGGGTCTTTCCGTCCCGGTTAAACCTCGCAGCAAGATGGCGTTCGGCCATGGCCATGCCAACGGCATTGGCAACGCCCTGGCCAAGGGGCCCTGTCGTGGTCTCAACCCCGGCGGTGTGGCCGTATTCAGGATGACCCGGGGTTTTGCTGTCCCACTGGCGGAAGTTCTTGATGTCGTCAAGGGTGGTCCCGTAGCCGGTAAGAAAAAGCAGGCTGTACAGGAGCATGGATGCATGACCTCCGGACAGAACAAACCTGTCCCGGTCAATCCAGGCTGGATTTGCGGGGTTGTGCTTTAGAAAATCCTTCCAAAGGACAAAGGCCGCAGGCGCAAGTCCCATGGGGGCTCCGGGATGACCCGAGTTCGCCTTTTGAACGGCGTCCATGGAAAGGGTTCTGATGGTGGTGATACATTGCTGATCAAGGTCTTGGTTGGCGGAAGCCATTGTTTCTCTCCTGTTTGTTTATAATGCTCTCATGAACTCGGGCTTCAGCCCGATTTTACCCTTCAGGGCTTTGGCAATGTGGGCAAGGGTTTTCTCCTTGTCCCGGGGAAGTTCGGCCCTGATGGGAAGATAGTTTGATGCGTGGTTGGCATGGAAAAGACCGTTGGTGAGGTGGGTGGCCGATATCATGGCACCGAGCTCCACAAGGACCTCGTCCGGGTTGATAAGCTCGAATTCTCCCCTTGCATGGTTTTCGTACATGGGGGTTCCGGGGATGAGCATCAGAGTCAAGGCTCCCACATACTCAGGGTCGATGGCCGTAAGCACCCTGCCGGTCTCGCCTGCATGGATCATGGATCGTTTACGGCCTGCAATGCCGTTGAGAACCGTGATGGAGAGTTTGATGCCCGCCCGGCGAATTTTCTGACCCATTTCGATCATGCGCTGGGAGTCGGCACCCTTGTTTATCTCTTTCAGGGTAAGGTCGTCACCCGTTTCAAGGCCCATGTAGGCGATCTTGACCCCAAGGCCGCGAAGCTCTTCAAGCTCCTTTTCTGACTTCATACGGATGCTCTTGGTGTTGGCATAGAGCCCTATGCGTTCCACCCAGGGAAGGCGCTCGTTGATTCGTTCAAGAATGGGGACAAGGCGTCGCTGGGGAATGATCAGGGCGTCACCGTCACAGATGAACAGCCGATTCTGACGGCGGCAGTGAGTAGCTGCAAATTCAATATCCTCCATGATCACGGGGTCTTTTTTAATCTTAAATCTTTCCCCCTTGTAGGCTCCGCAAAAGGTGCATTTGTTGTGGGAACACCCAACTGTCACCTGGAGCAGAATAGAATTAGCCTCGCTTGGGGGGCGTATTACGTTGCCTTCATAGTGCATGTGATGGACTCCATTGATATGATATAATTATCAAATTCTTTTGGCCTGTTTTTCAGGATAACTGGATCGGTTTTCCGCAAAGGGCACCCGCAAGGGGAGCCCCTACATTCCAGCAACCACGTTACTATCTAAAACAAGAACTGCCGTATACAGGGAGACCATGTCGTTCCCCTGAGACGACATGAGATACGTAACAGCTTTTGCCGTAAAAATCAATATAACCAACATGTCCTGGCAAACACAACAAATCATGAACCTCAATAAAATAAGCCGAGTCCGGTGTAGGGGCTCCCCTTGCGGGTGCCCTTTGTGGCAACCACCTCAGTGGGAGTTTCATAAAAATAAAATATAATCAATGGATTGATCTATGGGATTGGCTGATTTTGAATGCCGCAGCTTGACAATCATGAATTTAAACCAATTATTTAGATAAAAAATTGCCTTGCAATAATATAACCGGCACGGCCGGAGCAAGAGATGGCTCACGGCCACAACGAAGCATGAAACACGATAGCCGTTAACGATTAGCTGTTAACTAAAAGCTAATGGCTAACAACTAAAAGCTGTTTCTTATAAAAAAAGCTTTAGCCCTAACAGAAACATTCAGGAGATACCATGGGTACAAAAAAAGAAACTTGTGAATTTAAAACCGAAGTACAGCAGCTGCTGCACCTTATTATCAACTCCCTCTACTCGAACAAGGAGATCTTTGTCCGGGAACTTGTGTCAAACGCATCCGACGCCATTGACAAGGCAAGGTTCAGAGAGCAGACAGAGCCGGCACTGTTTGAGGGGAGTAACGATTACAAGATCAGGATCACCACAGATCCGGAAAAACGAACCTTTGAAATCACAGACAACGGCATCGGCATGACCTATGACGAGGTGAGCGAAAATATCGGCACCATCGCCAGGAGCGGCACCGCAGCCTTTGTTGAAGCCCTGGAAAAATCCAAGGATGAGAACGTGCTCTCCCCCGAGCTCATCGGGCAGTTTGGCGTAGGTTTTTACTCGGCGTTCATTGCCGCAGACAAAATCAGGCTTGTGACAAAGGCCCCGGGGGCTGAGAAGGGTGTGCTCTGGGAGTCGGACGGAAAGGGTTCCTACACCATTGAAGAGACCGACAAGGAAGAGCGGGGAACCACCATCACCCTGGAGCTCAAGGAGGTAGAAGAGGGTGACCAGGACTTTACCGATGAGTACACCATCCGCCACATCATCAAGAAACACTCTGACTTTGTAACCTACCCCATCGTGATGAACGTTGAAAAAAGTGAACCCATTCCCGAAGAGGCCATTGTCAAGGACGCCGACGGCAAACCCATTGGAGAGACCTATCGAAAGGTCAGGGCCGACGAGACCCTTAACTCCATGAAGGCGATCTGGACCAAGAGCCAGGAGGATGTGACCCAGGAGGAGTATGAGGAGTTCTACAAGCACATCAGCCACAACTGGGACAAGCCAATGGAGATACTCCACAAGCGGTTTGAGGGTATCACCGAGTACGACGCCCTTTTGTTCATCCCGTCCAAGGCTCCGTTTGACCTGTTCAGGCCTGAGCGGAAAAACGGCATGCAGCTTTACTGCAAGCGAATCTTCATCATGGACGACTGCAAGGAGCTTCTTCCCGAATACCTGGGGTTTATCCAGGGAGTTGTGGATGCCCCTGATCTCAACCTGAATGTCAGCCGGGAGATCCTCCAGGAGGACCGCCTGGTTCGAAATATCCGAAAGAACCTTGTAAAGAAGATTTTCGCCCTTCTCGAGGAGATGGACAAGGAAAAATACGAGACCTTCTTTGACGAGTTCGGTCAGTCCCTCAAGGCCGGACTGCCCACGGATTTTGCCAACAGGGAAAAGATAGCCTCCCTCTTGAGGTACAAGACCACCAAGTCCGACGGCAAGTATGTTTCCCTTGACCAGTACATCGAGAACATGAAGGAAGACCAGAAAGATATCTACTACATAACGGGGGAGAACATGAAATCCCTCATGAATTCACCCCTGCTGGAGTCGCTCAAGGAGAAGGATTACGAGGTTCTTCTCATGGTGGATCCCGTGGACGAGTGGGTCACCCAGAGCCTTCCAGAATATAAGGAAAAGAAACTCAAGAGTGCGGAAAAAGGTGACCTTGACCTTGACACCGTGGATGAGAAAAAAAAGGACGAGTACACCCCGCTGTTTGATTTCCTCAAGGAGAAGCTTGACGGCAGGGTCAAGGATGTCCAGATTTCAAAACGGCTCAAGGAATCTGTGGCCTGCCTTTCCGGTGATGACTACGGAATGAGCGCCTACATGGAGAAGATCCTCAAGGCGTCCGGCCAGGAAGCACCCGAACAGAAGCGATCCCTTGAACTCAACGTCGGCCATCCCGTCATGGAAAAGATCAAATCCGTGTTCGAGACCGATAGCTCCAACCCTGTTCTCCAGGATTATGCAGACCTCTTATTTGACCTTGCCGTGATCAGCGAGGGAGGTAAGATCGACAACCCAGCGCGCTTTTCAAAGCTCATGGGTGAAATGATGACAAAAGCCCTATGATAATCTTTCTTGAAAGCCTGGGCTGCTGCCGCAATCTTGTGGACAGCGAGGTTATGCTGGGCAGATTGGCTGAGGCCGGCCATGGAGTAGTCCATGACCCGGCTGAGGCAGATGTTATCATAGTCAATACCTGCGGGTTCATATCGGCAGCCTCGGCAGAGGCTGTTGATACGATACTCGCCATGGCCGAATACAAGCAGGATGGCCGCTGCAGACGCCTTGTTGTCACAGGGTGTCTGCCGGAAAGGTTTAAGGACGACGACCTCAGGGGCGAACTTCCAGAGGTCGACGCCTTTGTGGGAACAGGGGCCTGCGACGAGATCGTCCGGGTTGTTGAATCAACAGAATTCATGTCCCTCCTGCCCGACGTTCTTGACCGGCAGATGCAGGGCCATCCCCTTCCCCGCCGCATCACCCTTGACTACCTTGCCTATGTAAAGATCTCCGAGGGGTGCAACCGCCATTGCACCTACTGCATCATCCCCAAACTCAGGGGCATCCAGAGAAGCCGAACGGTGGCTGCCGTTGTGGCAGAGAGCGAAATACTGGTTCGAAACGGGGCAAGGGAGATCGTACTTGTGGGCGAAAACACCTCGGACTATGGAATGGATCTTGATGGGGCCGACTCCGGGGTAAATATTGCCATTCTCCTGACCACCCTATCCGGGAGGATCAAGGCCCTTGATCCAGATGTATGGATCAGGCTCCTCTACACTCACCCATCATCCCTTGACCAAAATGCCATCAGGGCAATCGCAGACCTCGACAATGTGTGCACCTACTTTGACGTGCCCATCCAGCACGCAAGCTCCAGGATCCTGAGGCGCATGGGCAGGAACTACACAGGCGAAGACCTCCACGGTCTGATTGCCTCGATCCGAAGGACAGCTCCGGACGCAGCTCTCAGGACCACCCTGATAACGGGTTTTCCCGGTGAAACAGAGGCAGACTTCAACGAGATGCTCGCCTTTGTCAAAGCGACCGGGTTTGACCAGCTCGGGGTGTTTGCCTACTCCGATTCCGACGACCTTGCAGCCCATAGCCTCGCCGACCATGTGGACGAGGAAACAGGAGAGGCAAGGCGGGATGCGATCATGGCGGCCCAGGCGGAAATCTCCGAGAGTATTAACGAATCATACCTCGGCAAAACCCTTACAGTACTTGTGGAGGAGAATCCAGATCCCGGGATCTTTATAGGAAGGACCCGGTTCCAGGCCCCTGAGGTTGACGGTATTACCTTTATTTACGGTAACAACATTGACATCGGCACCTTTGTCAGGGTAAAGATTACCGAAACCCATGCCTATGACCTTGTTGGAGAGCTTGTATGAAAGATGAACTCAAGAGCCAGATCCTGGCGGCAGTAGAAGAAGATTTAACCGCCATTGAACTGGCACTTAACGAAAATTTAAAACCCAACCTCGATCTTGTGAGACAAATTGCAGGCCATCTACTGTTCAGCGGCGGGAAAAGATTCAGACCCCTGCTTTTTCTCTTAAGCTCAAGGCTGTGCAACTATGAAGGTAAGCTCGCCCTGGATGTCTCGATCCTGTTTGAATACCTCCATGCCGCAACCCTTCTCCACGACGATGTTGTCGACCAGGCTGAACTGAGGCGCGGCAGGACCACGGCACACTCCATCTGGGGAACTGCCCAGACCGTGCTGACGGGTGATTTTTTGCTGGCCTGCGCCCTCCGCCGTGCGGCCGAGGCAGAACTTGTCGAAATCATCAGGGTCATTGCCGGCATAACCGCAGAGATGTCCCAGGGTGAAATCGACCAGCTTGAGAAAAAGGAAAAACTGGATCTGACCGAGGCCGAATATATGTCCATCATAAGCGCAAAAACGGCCGTTTTGATCCAGGGTGCCTGCAAAAGCGGCGCCATCATAGCAGGTGCTTCCGAAGACAAGAAACAGGCCCTTGCAGATTATGGCTTTCACCTGGGAGTGGCCTTTCAGATGGCGGACGATCTTCTGGACTATACGGCAGACGCACAAACCCTGGGGAAAAATCCCGGCGCAGACCTTAGAGAGGGAAAGCTGACCCTGCCGCTTATTCTAGCGCTTAAACGGGCAGATGATAAGGATCGAGCCTGGATGGAAGGGGTGATTTTAAACCCGGACTTTACAGATGACGACTTCCAGAAGCTCCTCCAGAAGCTTTACCTTTACAAGGGAATAGAAGATACACGATCAAGGGCTAGGCACCATGTTGAACAGGCAAAGAAAAGCCTTGAACTCTTTGACGATTGTATGACAAAACAAACCATGATAATGCTTTCCGATTACACCATTGCAAGAAACGTTTAGCGTTTAGGAGAATTTAATTTTGATGACAAGACGAATGGTCAGGGGCCTGACAGGGTTGATGGTTGTTGTTTTCCTCTCCCTTGCGGTGTTCACGAACGGTTTTGCAAACCAGGACAACCAGAAAGTTGAGGAACGGGGGAAACAGATTGCCCTGGGCAAACAATCCATCACTGACGAAAACCTGTCCCGGGCCAAAAAGCGAGCGGTTGACAATGCCCTGTACGCTTCGGTTGAACAGGCCATTCTTGAAATACTCTCCCCCCCGGAAATAGCAGGGAGTCTTGACCTCATTTATGACCAGGTTCTTGCCGACACACAACGCTATGTAAAAACCTTCAAGGTACTTGGAGAGGCTGAAACACAGGGCCAATACATGGTTGCGGTGGAGGCGGTGATCAACACCGATTCCCTGGAAGAAATTTTTAACCGGGCAGGTATTCTCAACAGGAATAAAAAAAATCCTTCGGTTTTAATGCTGATCAGCGAACAATCCTACAACGAGGTGCTCTCCCGGTACTGGTGGGGCAAAAACCCCCTTCCCTATGCCTCCGTTACCGAGGATACCATTGTTGACCTCTTTAAGAAAAAGGGTTTCATCCTGATGGGCCTGGGGCCAGACCGACCTAACCTTGGGGCCCTGGATGTCTCGTTTGACTTTGTCCACGACACCATGGGCGCATTGAAACTTGCCAGGGAACTCAAGGCCGACGTCCTTGTAATGGGACGGGCAAGGGCTGAAGAACCCTCCAACCACATGGGCGAAGAGCGCTCCTACCGGGCAGACATAGATCTGGAACTCTTCTTCTCAGAAACGGGTGAACCCATGGGGATTGTTAAAGAATCTGCCGTTGTCAAAAGCGATACGGGCAAAGAGGGGGCAGACCAGGCCCTGGCCCGGGCCGGAACCCTTGCAGCAGAGTCTCTTGCAACCAAAATCGACAATTTCTGGTCGGCCCGTCAGCAGACAGTACATACGATTGAAACCCGAGTGGAGGGATCCGATTACCTATCAAGCTTTATCATGCTCAGAAAGGTACTGGGCGACATGCCCGGCATCCAGGATATTAAAACCAGGGAGCTTGGATCAAACCGGGCCATGGTGGATATCGTGTTCAAAGGCAATGCCGCCACCCTTGCCGATCTTCTGATGCTGAAAACCTTTGATTCCTTCAGCATTGAAATCTCCGAGGTCACCCAAGCGTCCATGACCATCCGGTTTATCACAAAAAATGATGTGGCACCCGTTTCTGATTCTGAAATTAAAAAGGCATATATTTCAGAATAGCTCTTATTAAATCTGCGGTTCTTGCAGGTTAAACTCTTGACAAAGCCACGCTGGAATGGTAATTGTCATGTCGATAATAGAGGCGCGTAGCTCAGTTGGTAGAGCGCTACCCCGACACGGTAGAAGTCAGCAGTTCGAGCCTGCTCGTGCCTACCATAAAAATCAAGGGTTTACGGGATTTTCCGTAAACCCTTTTTTGTTTTGGTCACCATATGTTCAAAGGTGTCCTAGGACCGCCCCGGACGGCAGCCCCGGCCGAAGAGGAAAACCTTGGAGAAAATTGTATGGTCTGGAAGGTCTATCTTTTAAAGTGCAATGACGGTTCTCTATACTGCGGTGTTGCAAAGGATGTTGAGGCCCGGGTTGCCGTTCACAATTCAGGCAAGGGAGCCAAGTACACCAGATCCCGGCTCCCCGTCACCCTTGTTGCCGTGAGCCCTGATTTTACAAAACGCGAGGCTTATCAGTTTGAGTACCGCGTAAAGCGGCTTCCAGCCCGGATGAAGTGTGGTATAATTCTAACCGGGCAGTTGATGACCGTTGAATAGCAGGCCATTTGGACCTTTGATGCTTTGCTGACGAGAAGCATCAGGGATGATTGAAGAATTGTTATTTCCAAACTATTGTGATAAATTCTTACTTAAGAAACAACTATTTTATTATACAGGAGTAAATTATGAGCGAGATCGTCAGGGACGGTGATAGGACAGTGGTAAGGCCAGGTATTGATATTGTTGCCTCCATGGCAGAGGATTTTAAAAGTGAGCTTCTTTCTGCGATAAACGAGCATACTGGTGATTTTGTCATTGACCTTGAAGGTGTTAAAATGGTTGATTCCGTTGGTATTGGTGTAATAATTGTTACCCACAACACACTTGCCCAGGCAGGAAGAAATCTTAAGATCATCAATGTCTCAAAGGATGTATTTGGTCTTTTCAGCACCATGCGGCTAAACAGACGGTTTACCATTGTGGAAGAAGCCTAGATCTATAACTTAATTTTCGAACTATAACGACATCAAAGGAAAGCTGGGGGAGTCGAAGGTTTTCGGCTGAGAGGAAACAAAAGTAACCCGTGTTTCGACCCCTGGAACCTGATCCGGCTCATACCGGCGAAGGAAAGCACCCACCTCCTCCCCACCAGCGGCCCATGCTCTAATCCGAAGTCAAAAAGACCATTCCCATGACTGCCCATTTCAATTGAGGAGAACAAAATGCCGTTGAATCCTGTAAAGACAGACCCTGAAGATATCTGCAAAGACCTCCTGGCTATTCGTCAAACGACCCCCCTGATCCACAACATAACCAACTACGTAGTCATGAACAATACGGCCAACGCCCTGCTGGCCCTTGGTGCATCTCCAGTCATGGGGATTGCAAGGGAGATGTCTGGGGAAACCGCCAAAGGACCGGGCAGCTTCCAGGTTGGGTTCATCGACGCCCTTTACAGGATCTCTGCACAGGAGATCGAACATTATCTGTGGACATAGGAGACAGCTATGCGAGGAATACAAGAGAGCCATAAAGGAGAAAAAACAGTGAAATCTTACTTTTGTGCGTTGACAATTGCCGGGTCAGACAGCGGCGGCGGTGCAGGTATCCAGGCTGATTTGAAAACCTTTGCCGCCCTGGGCGTTTTCGGCATGTCGGCCATTACGGCCCTAACGGCCCAGAACACAAGAGTGGTCACAGGAATTTTTCCGGTTCCGGCAAAGTTCATCGGCGATCAGATAGATGCGGTCATGGAAGATATCGGGTGTGATGCGGTAAAAATCGGCATGCTCCACTCACCTGAGGTGATCGAGGTGGTTGCTGCAAAGCTTGAACAATGGCGCTGCACCAATGTGGTAGTGGATCCTGTAATGATCTCCAAAAGCGGGGACAATCTCCTGCTTGAGGATGCCGTCACAGCACTGCGGGAACGACTTTTTCCCCTGGCGGCGCTTATCACCCCCAACCTCCCCGAAGCCTCTGCCCTCCTCGGACACAGAGTTGAAACCCCAGACCAGATGCCCGATGCAGCAAGGGCTCTGGCCGATCTGGGCCCGGCCAATGTTCTGATCAAGGGCGGGCACCTTAAGGGACAGTCGAGCCACGACCTCCTATACGAAACAGCCCGGGGCACCATGGAGACCTTTCCCGCGGACAGGATCAACACCTCAAACTCCCACGGCACCGGCTGCACCCTGTCTTCGGCCATTGCAGCAGGCCTGGCAAGGGGCCTTGATCTTAACCGGGCCGTGGCCGAAGCAAAGGCATACATAACAGGGGCGCTAAGGGCCGGTGCAGACTACAGGACGGGCAAGGGTCATGGCCCGGTTCATCATTTTTACAACCTATGGAAGAACAAATATTAACCTTTCCCTCTGAATTCATCCATGTCCATGTCCAGGCGCCGGACGATCTTCTGGATGGATGCCCTTTCAAGGCCGCCGGATGAATCTCCATGGGTTTAAGCTGCATCTCACGGCAGGTCCTGTCCAGAAAAGTCCGCACCAGCACGGGGATATCTTCGGACCGTTCCCGCAGGGGCGGCACTGTTACCAAAAGAACGTTGAGCCGGTAATAGAGGTCCTCCCGGAAGCGGCCGTCCCTGATCCGCTGTTCCAGATTCTGGTTGGTCAGGGCCAGGATTCGTACATCCGTGACTTTAGACACGGAAGAGCCCACGGGCTTGGCCTCCTTGTCCTGGAGGAATTTCAGCAGCTTGGCCTGGGTGGACAGGGAAATATCCCCGATTTCATCCAGGATCAGAGTACCCTTGTCTGCGGCCAGGAAAAATCCATCCCGGTTCCGCTCGGCCCCTGTAAACGCACCTTTGACATGGCCGAAATCAGACAGCAGGGTGACAAACAACCTGGCGTCCCCTAGATGTCTTCTGGCTTTGAGATCCAGGGCCTGGGTCCGGTCCTCCACCCACCGTTCCAGGTTCTGGGCATGACCCTGAAGTTAATTTCTGGCATTGGCCAGACAGACTGCAAGCTCCTCCAATCCATCCACCAGACCTTCTATTTCATCCTTCTGCCCCAGACGTTCAATTATGGGCAGCTCATCTTCGCCAGAAAACCTGTGTTTGAACACATCGGACAGTCTGTGAAGATTTTTCATCACAAGGCGGTCAAAAAACAGGCTTATCATGGCGGCAAAAAAAATAACTCCCAGGATAGACAGGCTCAGATACTGGTAGGTCAACTCCCTGGCCGGGATTTTAATCATATCCACGGGAAAACCTGCCACAACAACCCCGCCAACTTCGCCCACCTCATAGTCAAAACCATTGTCCCCGCCATAAGCAACAATGAGTTCCTTGGGGGCGTCTCCGGGGCTGCCGTGGCACTGCATGCAGGATTCTATAAAAGTTACAAGCCTTGCAACCATGTGGTATTCTCTATCTTTGACCCGGGTGGTATCTTCCCAGGTCATTATGTCCCTGTTACTGCGGAAAAGATCAATAAGGCCAGCCTCAAAGGAATCCGGTGTCGAAAAAACTAAGTTCGACCGTGTAGGCCGGGCCCGCATGACACAGCTGGAAAGTATTTTATCCGAGGCCAAGGCCAACACTTTGAGCCTGTCTGCGGAGGTCACAGGAGCAATCAAGCATGCGGTAAAGCAAGTACATAAAAGCTCAAAAACAAAGACCTCCATCCGCTGCTGCCATGTCCCCTGATAATAATACCATAATCAACGGCGGGCCTGGCGTATCCCGGGAGGTGGACATGGGGCTTGAGGTGCCCCCAGGCTTTTGTGTCGCGCCCCTCTTTCCCGGGGACCGGATTCTCCACCTCCACCCCAACTGGTTTATTCTGGAATTCAACCAGGACTCAAATCAGAACCTAAACCAGGGGGGCCAGGGGTTCACGGCCCTGCTCAAGGATTATGCCACCGAAGAAAATTTTACCCTGACAGGCCTGGTGAGTTTTGACGGCCCGGGAAACATGCTCCTGGACATAAGCCTGCTTGAGGGATTTGACACCTGGATCACCTTTACAGTACAGGATAAACGGCTCCATGTCCGGGTACAGTCCCCGACGGAACTGGATCCGGAAAACCCCATTCTGCTGTGAATCAGGGCAATCCGGGAATATCTGAGGCTTTACCTTAAAACCACACTGTCCACCCTGTTCTGGCACCCCGTGATGAACCGGATGGTCCTCACCATGAACCCTTCCCAGCAAAAAATATGCCTGATGCTCATTAGGTTCACCTTCCTGGAAATCCTGGTGATCCTCCTGATTGTGGTGGGTTATTTCATCTTTGCAGGTTAAGGACTTGGAAATTAACAATTGTACAAATATGGCACAGATCACACAGGAGTGAGACACAGCCTCCCACCAGGCCCATCATCTGGTTTTCAATTAATGACACCCTGCCCTATCCCCGACGCCTCTAGTTGTTCACGACTCACCCCAGGTCTGTTCTCTATCATTAAGCAATTAATGGTTCACGATATACCATCTTGTCAACCCATTTTGACAACCTCCAGCAATTCTACTTTGGATTTCATATCCTGGGCTGCAGTAGAGACGCCCAATCTGGAAAATCAAAGAGCTCTATTGTCGATATTTTTACAAAACCCCGTTGCTCCTTTGATGCAATCAACATTAAGAAACGGCTGGGATGATGGAATTTGATATGGTATTTACCTTGACAATAATTGCCATGACGATAAGATTATTCTTTTAAAAACTAAGACAATAGAGACTGGCGGGAACAGATTTTACCCGCAACAGAATTAAAGACGAGAGAGGAAATGGAAAGGACAAGAAATTTTTTTCAAAAATTTATAATGGAATGGCTCGAAACCTACATTCCAGAATATGCTGACTTAATATTCACCGCAATAGCTCTAATATGGATCATATTTTTTTCCCTGGTGCTCCACTTTGTTCTGCACCGCCTGGTGATCAAATGGGCAGGAAGTCGGGTTACGGCTTCCCGTATGATCTGGCAAAAGGCGTTGTTTGAGAACAAACTTTTTAATCGGCTTGCCTTTACATTCCAGGGGATCATCATTGAAATTCAGGCGGGCCTCTGGCTGAGCGGCCACCCTGACCTTCTGACGTTAGTTAACACCATAACTCGCATATGTATCCTGATATTTGGTACCCTAACAGTTTTTTCACTGCTCGATGCTCTTCTTGAGATATCCCGACGCAATCCAAAAATGAGGCACTTCCCCTTTAGAGGACTGGTGCAGGGAATTAAACTTGTGTCGTCATTCCTCATAGGCCTGGTGGTCTTAGCTATGCTCATGGGCAAATCCCCCCTGATACTGCTGAGTGGTCTGGGTGCTGTTTCGGCCGTGATGATGCTTGTGTTCAAAGACCCTATTCTTGGTTTTGTGGCGGGAATTCAACTTTCTGCAAACGATATGCTTGCCGTGGGAGACTGGCTGGAGATGCCGAAGTTCAACGCCGACGGCGACGTAATCGACATCAGCCTCACAACTGTCAAGGTGCGCAACTGGGATAAAACCATCACCACCATCCCCGCCTATACACTCATCTCCGACTCATTTAAGAACTGGAGGGGAATGTCTGAATCCGGGGGCCGCCGTATAAAACGCAGCCTTTATCTGGAAATCAGCAGCGTAGGTTTTCTGGATGAAAATCAAATAGAAGAGCTTAACAGGATAACTTTACTCTCCCCATATCTGGCAGAGAAAGCCAAAGAGCTGGAAAGCTACAATGACGACCTTGCCAAGAACTCTTCATCGCCTGTAAACAATAGAAGACTGACCAACATTGGAACCCTGCGGGCCTACATGGTGGCTTACCTCAAAAGCCATCCCCGCATTCATCAGCAGATGACTTTGATGGTTCGTCAGCTGGCACCGGGTCCTGATGGTCTCCCCATGGAGATCTATGCCTTTACCAATACAACCAACTGGGTAGAGTATGAAAACATACAGGCGGATATTTTTGATCATTTTTTTGCAATCTTGCCCCAATTTGGAATCAGAGCCCATGAAACGCCCACAGGGAACGATATTCGCTGGCTTAAGGAACCTGAAAGAAAGTTAAAGGAGGAGAGCTGATGGCAACAATTCTTGCGCTGGATGATGTCCTTGATGCAGTTGAGCTGATCAAAAGAATTCTTGAACGAAAGGGACACACCGTTGTCCCCTTCACAGACGAAGAAGATGCCATCAAATATATGGAATCCCACCATGTAGATCTTGCCATCCTGGATATTAAATTAAAAAAGATGAACGGGGTTGAAGTTTTAGAAGAGATGAAAAAAAGAAACTCAAGTCTTAAAGTGATAATGCTCACGGGATATCCCACAATTGAAACAGCCCGGGAGTGCATAACACTGGGAGCCTCTGAGTATTGCGTCAAACCCATTGACAAGGACGAAATAGAAGAAAAGGTAGCCCAGGTGCTTGAGCAGGGCTAAGGAGTATAAGCTATAAGCCATGGGGGGAAAAACATAAAAAAAGCTGTTTACAAAGCTCTCAACAGCGTATGCCTGGAAGATTTTTGATGGATATTTTGTTCAACCTGTAAAGCCTCTGACCTTTAGAAAGTATCCTTGCTGTGCTGGAAATATTTCTGAACAAATTTACCTGAAATGGTATCAGCCACGGAGAAGTTAAATCCCTGGTCGGGCAAAAATTGCCCGGATAGGGCCAGAAAGATGGTGCGGGAAAGTTCAGTCAAAATCTTTAAGTCCCCCGGGGAGGGCACCCGAGTAGATCCATAAAACCGGCATCGTACCGGCCTATCATCATAAATTTCGCATCCGGCACCGTTATTTAACGGGCACAGACCCTCTTTTTTTTTCGATACTGCCGCCGCCTTTTGTATTAATCTTTCCCGTTGGGCCGAAGTAAACTCCTGATTTGTCTTCGAATAAAAATAAACGACCTCGATAAATGAAAGCTCAAAACGGGTCTTACAACAGGTATGCACTCCTTTACCGCAGGGAATCTGGTTGGGTAAGATTTGCTGTTCCATGTCACTGGTCATTTTTTCAACCAGGGCCCTGTAATCTGAAAAAAAACGGCTTAAATCCACCCGTTTTTTCATCTCCAGGGATGCCTCCCTGATTTTAAGGGTGCCTGATCGCTTGCCATACTGTTTCAAGAGCTTCCACTGGCAATAGTTGGTGGGGTTGGCCCGGGAGCACTTTAATTTCTTTTTTGCCGACTTAAGGTTAAGCCCCCTGCGGATCATATAGGAGGTAATAAAGGTTCCGGTACGGCCGATGCCGTGGCGGCAGTGGACAAGCACTTTTTTCCCCAGATAAATGGCCTCATCCAGCCATGCCAGGGCCTTTTCCATCTCGTCCATTGCTGGGATATCCTCATCCCAGATGGGCAGATGATAGACTTCAAACCCATAGTTCTGCTCAAGCTCATGGAGATCGCTGAACTCTGCGCAAAGGTTCACAATAGCATTGATTTTCTGGGCCTTGATAAAATCCAGAGCCCCATAGGAGGTAGGAGCAGATCCTAGGGCAATACTGTCTGTGATCCATGTTAACTCGTATTCCGGCATCCTATCTTTTCCTCCTATTTCTGGGTCCTGAAATCATACCGACCCTCCATGAACTCATCAATTAACAGCCCGATGTCCTGCTCCTCTTTAATGTACATATCCATGAGCTTGGTTGCCCCAAGAAGGCGGCCTACCATTTCAAGGGTTTTTTCCATTTCCCGCAAGGTTGCATATTTTAATTCCCCATCCACAAGGTCGGATTTAACCATGACTGTAAAACCCAATCGGGTCAAGATGCCCCCGATAAAAGAGGCCCGGAGGATCCTTGCCCAGGGATCAGCCCCTCCGCCTGAAAATCTGAACAGGATATAATTATCCTCTGGCAAGGCAGTGCACAGGCTGTCTAGGATAACAAAATGATAGCCAAACCGAAAGTTTATATTCGCATACTCCTTTGACACAACGGCATAGCTGCCGAACCTGGGGGAATCCGCCCGGACAATTCCCCCTGCCAGGACAATTTGATCATGGGTTTCCCAATCAAAATGAGTGGTCTCGGACCAGTGTATCCCGGGAGTTAAAAGTCCCCCTAAAACCCACTTCATGGGAAGGCTTGCGATATCGTCAGGCGTGAGGGTTTGGCCTTCTCCAGCATCCTCGTTAATACCCATTCCCACATCCAGGAGATAAAACAGCATGGGAAGGGAGGATACGAGTTTTTTTGCTCCCCTTGCGGGGCGTCCCTTTCTGTCACCCATGAAAAACATTTCCCTCATCGCTGTTTCATGGGCAAAGCGGACAATATCGTGGAGGGAACGACAGCCTTGGGGAACGAAATCGTCTGATTCCGGATCGGTGAGTTTTAATTTTGCCGAAAAACCAATCACGTGTTCCAGTTTCACCATGAATGAACTCTCCTTAAAAAGGATCTCACGCCTCAAAGGGATCGTCCGGGACCCTGCTGAAAATTCCGGGCTGATCCCTTCATACACCATGCCATTATCCGCATCTACAGTGACCCCCTGCCCATGGATGAGATTTTCAAAGCCCTGCTCAACATTGACAATGGCCGGCACACCAAACTCCCTGGCAACGGATGAAAAATGGCTGGCGCTGCTGCCTGAAGCCACGACCACGGCGGCCATCCGATCAATGGCAGTTACAAACCGGGGAGAGGCATTCCGGACAACCAGTACGGCCCCCCGGGGCATATCCTCCAACCCGAATGTTTCATCCAGCTTGTAAACAGGGCCTGAGGCAAATCCAGAACTGACCTTTTCCCCTCCGGAGCACAGAACGGTATTCTGGTTCTTATTTCGGTTTTGGCCCTGATTTGTGTCCCCCTGTATTTTGGTGGAACCCATGTGCAGGGGTCTTGACTGAAGAAGAAACAGACGGCCTTCACTATCCTGACACCATTCTATGTCCTGGGGATACTTAAAATGAGCTTCAAGGGAAAGGGCCCAATGGGCGAGGGTGAGAAGCGAAGATTCATCAAGGGAAGCCATGTCTGCCTCACCCCTGGCTGTATAAGCATCAAGGACGGAATTTTCCCGTGATATGCGGAACACATCCGGGGACACCTTCCCATCAACAAGGGCTTCTCCCCCTCCCCGCACCGAATGGATCACCAGGTTATCCGAATCCGGCGCTTCAAAATCCCGGGTGTAGACGACACCTGCGGCCATGGCATCAACCATTTCAAGGACCAGAACTGCCATGGGGGTTTCATCGTCCAATATGCCATGGTTGATTCTGTAATAAAGTGCCCTTGGGGAATACTTGCCGGCAATGACCCTCTTATAGCTATCCAGGATATCGCCAGATTTAACGTTTAACAATGTGCGGTATTGTCCGGCAAAAGTAACAATGCCGTCCTCTTTTGCGGCACTGCTCCGGAGGGCCACAGGGGTATCTTTGCTCGGGTTTTGCTGAAAAATTTCCATTGCTTCTGCAATGGTCTGTTCAATCTCAAAGGGCAGAGCAGCATTCAAAATCAAAGCTTCGATTTCAGCCGATGTTTCTTCAAGAGACCCGGCATCGCTGATATCCACCATGGCAAGTTTCTCATTGATGGGGGCTTGCAGGCCGTTGTACTGGAGAAAATAATGAAATGAACGGGTAGTGATGACAAACCCATCCGGGGTTGGCAGATGAAGTACTTTTGCCAGATGGGACAGGTTAAATGCCTTATTCCCCACAACGGCCGCACCAAATGAAGCGGCACGGTCAAATGCCACGGTGAATGGAGAAGAAAGATCCAACTCCTGGGGGGCAAGTATGAATCTCACATAAAAATCAAACTTTTTAAAATAGGCTTGCAAATCCCGGTTTTTCGATGGGTTCATGGTTAAAAGAGCGTCGACCATGCCTGAAACCGCCCCGGAAAATTTTTCGTATGTCTTTACAACTGCTTGAAAGTCGTACCGTCTATTGTTGTAATAAATATCCTCCAGGGCTGCCAGGTGTTCATGGGCGGCCTTGTCATGGGTCAGTAACACCTTGAAGGCCTGATATTTTTCTTTTAAGACCTTTTCTGGAGCAAACAGTTGATATGTCCAGTATCTGAATAGATTTTTTATCAGCATGGTCTCCTCCTTGCGAGGTCCTTTTTTTCAGCGATTCTCATTTTGATTTTACCCTAGAGGCGACAGTCGGAACCCCCGACTCTGATGTCCAAAATTAGATCTTCATGCTTGAATGGAAGTACACCTTGTGTCATAACTTATTTCACTCGGGTGATGATAGGTTTTTTATACCTACAATCACTCTATCTGTTTGGGCCATGGAGCGCAACCGGAGGATTCTTTTTTTGCAGGCAATGGGCTGGGAGGCAAATTCACATGGGCAGAGAAGCAATTAAAAACCTGCGCCCCATTGTTGCAGGGATGCTGGTGGTGCTGATCTGGTCGGGCTGGATAACCATCTCAAGATACGGGGTTCATACCCGGCTTACCCCGGCTGATATTACCCTTCTCAGGTACACCACTACATTCTTCCTGGTATCCCCGTTCATCGTCCGCTATTCATGGAAAAAATTTCCCGTGTACCAGTATCTGGTGATCGGCCTTGGTGTGGGTTTTCCCTATACCATGTTTTCTTTTTACGGTCTCATGGAGATCCGGGCGGCCCATGCCGGGGTCATTGTCAATGGAATGCTGCCCGTGTTCGGAGCCGCCGCCGCATGGATCTTTTTCAAACAGCGCATTTCAGGCGTTCGGTATGGTGTGATTGGAATCATTTTCGTGGCAAATATTGTGATGACTGGAGGAACTTTTTTTTCTTCAGACCAGATCTTCGGTGTTTTTCTGCTTTTAAGCGCAGCCCTCGTGTATACGTTCCACATGGTGGGAGTCAGACTGTGGGGCTTTACCTGGAAGGATGTCATTGTGATCATTCCAGTAGTAAATGTGCTGCTTTTTTTCCCCATGTGGTTCTTTTTCCCATCAACCAATTTTGACGTACCAATGGGCGAGATCTTTTTACAGGCAGGCTACCAGGGAATTGTCGTAAACATTGTTGCCCTATCGTGCGTGGCCTACGCCATACACCATCTGGGAACTATTACCGTCTCCTTATTTATGTCTTTTGTTCCGGTGACCACCGCCATTCTGGCCTTTTTACTGCTCAATGAAAGCCCGTCAGCCTGGGAAATCGCAGGCATACTGGGCTGCACCGCAGGCTTATTCCTATGGAATTTGACTATTCCACGCTAAGGACGTTGAGAAAAACCCACCTGATACTCTCTGTGGAAGAGATAACCAATATGGTCAAGGTATTTTTCCCATCAAGCGGCAACGAGGCCCGTTTCGTGGACAGGATTAACAGCCATCATGTCTACGTCCCAAATCTAAGGCTTGAACAGGAACGAATCTCATTCACCCATGTCCGCTGGGCAGTCAACACAATTCTAACAAATGCCTAACGGCTGGACATTTGCCACAACCTCCTTCGAATCCGGCATTCGCCATCAAGTTGGACGAAAGTGTAGGGGTTCCCCTACTGGCCTCGGCTTATTTTATTGAATTTCTATCTACTGACTACTATTTTCCCCTCTGGCACATTTTTCCTTGAATAGTGTGCCAGATTGAGGTATATATTTTAGTTCCCGGCTGTACCGTGGAAGGTGCTTTGGTGGCACTCTGATCGGTCGCTGCGTAACAGAAGGTCATGAACCTCGTCAGATCCGGAAGGAAGCAGCGATAAGTGATATCATCTGTGTCGCGGATCGATCCCGGTCAGAAAGTGTTCCATACGCCCCACGGTCAGCCGGGTTTCTTTGCACCCCTTCCCCCCTGCAAATTTTTAAATACCCCGACCTTTACAACTTATTTGTTCTTGACATGGGATCAAACGGTCTTATTTTTCCTCTAAATTTAATCATGGCTTTATTTAAATTATTAAGCACTTATGCATTAAAAAATACTTTACCGGGAGATAGAATTGGCCGACAAAGACGAACCTTTAATGAAAACAGACACTCAGGGACTTGAAGCAGGTAGCCCCGAAGCACAGGAAAACCGTGCCGATGAGAGCGTGGGAACCGCCTCCTGCAAAGAGGAAAAATCTGAGATTCAAGAGTGCCAGGACCAGCTTACCATAGAAAAAGACCGGGTTTTAAGACTTTCGGCAGAATTTGAGAACTATAAAAAACGATCGTCCAAAGAGCTGAGTGAATTTAAAAAATTCGCCAATGAGACCCTGTTAAAACAGCTTCTCACCGTCATCGACAACATGGAAAGGGCCATAAGCTCCGCAGCGGAGGACAAGGCTGACGTAAAGGTCCTTCTCGAAGGAATAGAGATGACCCACCGGGAAATGCTTAGAATTTTAGGAATGTTCAATGTAAAACCTGTGGAGGCCGAGGGTCAATGCTTTGATCCTGCCTTTCACCAGGCCGTGACCCATCAGGAAACGGATGATCATCCTGCAAACACAGTGATTGCCGAACTCCAGAAGGGTTATATGTTCCATGACAGACTCATCAGACCGTCCATGGTTATGGTTTCAAAGGCAACGACAAAAAAAGAAATAGACAAAAAATAGATAATAGACATCGGAGGGAAAAAAATGGCTAAAATAATCGGAATCGACCTTGGAACGACAAACTCATGCGTAGCAGTCATGGAGGCTGGCGAACCAAAGATCATCACAAACTCAGAGGGAAACAGGACTACCCCTTCTGTCGTGGCTTTAACAGAGAGCGGGGACAGGCTTGTGGGTCAGACGGCAAAACGCCAGTCCATCACAAACCCTGAAAACACCGTATTCGGCGTAAAACGCCTCGTTGGAAGAAAATTCAACTCACCCCAGGTCCAGGGAGATATAAAGGTTCTTCCCTTTTTGATCGAGGAGGCGTCCAACGGCGACACCAGAATCAACCTCAGGGGAAAACAGCACAGCCCGGCCGAAATCTCATCCTTTATATTGGCCAACATCAAGAAGACGGCAGAAGATTACCTAGGCGAAGAGGTCAAGGAGGCCGTTATCACAGTACCGGCATATTTTAACGACAGCCAGCGCCAGGCTACCAAAGACGCTGGAAGGATCGCAGGCCTCGACGTAAAGCGAATCATCAACGAGCCTACGGCCGCATCCCTTGCCTACGGACTTGACAAAAAAGGTGAAGAAAAAATAGCCGTATTCGACCTTGGCGGCGGTACCTTTGACGTTTCTGTCCTGGAAATCGGGGATGGAGTGTTTGAGGTGAAATCAACCAACGGTGACACCCACCTTGGCGGCGAGGATTTTGACCTTAGAATCATCGACTACGTTGCAGATGAGTTTAAAAAAAGCCAGGGAATCGATATCAGAAGCGACAAGATGGCCCTCCAGCGTCTCAAAGAGGCCGCAGAAAAGGCAAAAATGGAGCTCTCTACAGCGGTCGAGACCGATATCAACCTTCCGTTCATCACCGCCGATGCCAGCGGTCCCAAACACCTTGACGTGAAGCTCAGCCGGGCAAAACTTGAATCCCTTGTAGCCGATCTCCTTGATAACCTCGAAGGTCCCTGCAGAATGGCCCTCAAGGATGCGAAGCTTTCCTCAAGCGATATCAACGAGGTGGTACTCGTTGGCGGCATGACCCGTATGCCGGCTGTTCAGGAGCGGGTGGAGAAGATCTTCGGCAAAAAACCCCACAAGGGCGTTAATCCGGACGAAGTTGTTGCCATGGGTGCCGCCATCCAGGCGGGCGTTCTCCAGGGAGATGTCAACGACGTGCTTCTCCTTGACGTGACTCCCTTGAGCCTTGGTATCGAAACCCTTGGCGGTGTCATGACCAAGCTGATCGAAAAGAACACCACAATCCCGACCAAGAAGAGCCAGGTCTTTTCAACTGCGGCAGACAGCCAGCCTGCCGTATCCATCCATGTTCTCCAGGGAGAGCGGGAAATGGCAGCTGGCAACAAGACCCTTGGCCAGTTCGAGCTTGCGGACATTCCACCGGCACCAAGGGGTGTTCCCCAGATCGAGGTCACCTTTGACATTGATGCAAACGGCATAGTCAACGTTGCGGCCAAAGACAAGGCAACGGGCAAGGAACAGTCCATCAGGATTACCGCAGCAAGCGGGCTTTCCGACGAGGAGATCAAACGTATGATCAACGATGCAGAACTCCATGCAGACGAAGACAGGAAGAAACACGCCCTTGTGGACGCAAAGAACACTGCCGAGTCCCTGCTTCACCAGACGGAAAAGACTCTGAAAGAGCATGGAGACAAGGTTGATGCAGCGACCAAAACATCGATTGAAGCAGCCTGTGAGGAGTTAAAAAAAGTCAAGGACGGAACAGATACAGATGCAATTAAGGAGAAGAGCGAAGCTCTGACCCAGGCATCCCACAAGCTTGCCGAAGCCATGTACCAGCAGGCAGCCCAGGATAGCGCAGCACCTGGTCAGGAGCAGCAGGGAGCCGCCCAGGATGACGATGTGGTTGACGCAGATTTTGAAGAGGTCAAGGACGACAAGAAATAAACAGACTTGAAGACTTGAAATAAGATCCCACTGTGCAGTATACTGCCCAGTGGGATTTTTAATTCTGGGTAATTCAAACAGTTTAAAACACATTACACAGGCAAGCAAGCAGTTGATTGGAAGGATCGGAATCGGGAATGATAATAACAGAAATTTTAGCAAGAAACAGCCGCATGTACCCCAGCGACATTGCCCTTGTGGAAAGGGTTCCAGATAAGGATCTGCGCCGGGAAATCACCTGGAAACAATTTTACCGGGCTTCCAACCGCATGGCCAACGCCCTTGTCCGACACGGCGTCAAAAAGGGGGACCGGGTTATCCAGCTGATGACCAACTGCATTGAATGGCTGCCCATCTACTTTGGCATTCTAAGTACCGGGGCCTGGGCCGTCCCCCTGAACTTCAGGTTTGAATCGGACAAAATCCGGTTGTGCACCGAGGTTGCCGAGGCAAAGGTGTTTGTGTTTGGCGAAGAGTTCATCCAGAGAATAGAACAAATCAAGGTCTTTATTGACACCTCGGTTAAACTCTGGATCTTCACGGGTCCTTTGGAGCTGTGCCCTGACTGGGCTGTGCATTACGAAAAATTCATCGGCATCAAAAATGGAATAGAAGATAAAAATGAGATTGAAGATGATGACGGCGATGCTCCTCCAGATGTACAGATTTCCATTGAAGACGATGCAGCCCTATACTTCACATCCGGCACCACGGGCACCCCAAAGGCAGTGCTCCTTTCCCATCGAAACCTTGAGCATGCCTGCTATGTGGAGAACCGCCACCACGGCCAGACCCGCAACGACACCTTTCTGTGCATCCCACCCCTGTACCACACGGGCGCCAAGATGCACTGGCTGGGAAGCTTTATGGTGGGGGGGAGCTGCGTCCTTCTCAAGGGCGTCAAACCAAGATGGATTCTCGAAGCCGTGTCTGAAGAGCTTGCCACCATCGTATGGCTCCTGGTTCCCTGGGTCCATGACATTCTCATCGCTATTGAAAGTGGAAAACTGGACCTTTCCGATTACAACCTTGACCAGTGGAGACTCATGCACATCGGGGCCCAGCCCGTGGCACCAAGCCTGATCAACGAGTGGAAGCAATACTTTCCCAACCACGACTACGACACCAACTACGGCCTGACCGAAACCACAGGCCCTGGTTGCGTTCACCTCGGCCTGGAAAACCAGAACAAGGTCGGAGCCATCGGTGTCCCAGGCTTTGACTGGGAGTGCGCCATTGTGGATGCCGCAGGCAACAAACTTCCGGGCGGGGAAAGCGGGGAGCTCATCGTAAGGGGGCCGGGCGTGATGAAAGAGTACTACAAAAACCCCGAAGCTACGGCAAAAACCATCATCAACGGATGGCTCCACACGGGGGACATTGCCCGGTATGACCATGGGGGCTTTATCTGGCTTGTGGACAGAAAAAAAGATGTGATCATCTGCGGCGGCGAAAACATCTTTCCCGTTGAGATCGAACATTTTTACATGCAGCACAAGAAGATCCAGGACATTGCGGTAATCGGCATTCCAGACGAACGCCTCGGCGAGGTCCCGGCCGGCATTTTTGCCGTAAAACCCGGGGTTGAGCTTACCAAGAAAGAAATTGTGGAATTTGGCGAAGGCCTTGCCAGGTACAAGCGGCTGAAAAAAATTATATTTGGGGATGTCCCCAGAAATGCCACAGGAAAGATTGAAAAACCCAAGCTACGACGCCTTTACGGAAAGGACGGGAGAAAAGACATTGCAAAACTTATCAGATAAGCAATCCTGCCGGGATAATGCCTGGATCCAAGGTTTTTTACACATGGCAGCTGCCATTTTCATGGTGGTTTTTTTCATCGGCAGCGCCCTGGCCGACAGCAACCCAGCCCCAAATCTCGAAACTGTTCTTGCAGGCATCGAAAAGAGGTACTCAGGCAAGGATTTCACGGCAGATTTTTTTCAGACCTCCCTCCTTGCTGCCATCGACATCACGGAAACGGCAAATGGAACGGCCTCGTTCAGCCATCCCGGTAAAATGCGATGGGAATACCAGGAGCCGGAAAGGCAGGAGATCATCACCAACGGTACGACCCTGTGGATATACAGGATAGAAGAGAACCAGGTGGTTCAAGGGGATGCGGTCTCTTTTTTCAAATCTGGCGGCGGCGGCGCTTTTCTCTCAGACATCACCCTCATCAGAGCTGGCTACGAAATCACCCTTGACAGGGTTGAGAGAGATTTTGTCTTCCTTGTCCTGGTGCCTAAAACAAAAAACCCTGAGATAAGCACCATTGGTATCAGGGTATTGCGAACCACCTTTGACATTGACCGGGTGGAGACCACAAACATCTACGGGGACACCACCATTCTTGAATTCAAGGATATAGACTTCCACACCATTGACAGGTCCCTGTTTGAATTTGCAGTCCCCCAGGGAACGGATCTTTTGTTCATGGACCCGACGGCCGGCTGAGGATAACAGCTCTTATATTTCATGCGTCGTTGTGTCCGTAAGGACATGTGGGTTATAAGAAACTCGCTCCGATCCAGAAGCTGGGCATTTGGTTTTATTGTAGCCGATACAAAGGGCACCCGCAAGGGGAGCCCCTACACCTCGGCCCATCAAAACACTCCCTACTCCCTACTCCCTACTCCCTACTCCCTACTCCCTACTCCCTACTCCCTACTACCTACTACCTACTATCTACTACCCAACCTACATAGCATCAAAAACTTCGTCAGGAATATCCGCATTGGTATAAAACTTCTGGATATCGTCACAGTCATCCAGGGCCTCCATGAATCTGACCATCTGCTCTGCCTCTTTTCCCTCAAGGCTGGTCTGGGTCTGGGGAATCATGGTCACCTCAGCCATTTCAATCTTGATATCCGCCGCTTCAACAGCCTCTTTCACAATGTCGAAGTCAGCAGGATCAGTGATGATCTCAAAACAGTCCCCCTCGTCCTTCACATCTTCGGCACCGGCCTCAAGCGCTATCTCCATGAGGGTATTCTCGTCTGAATCTTCTTTTGCAATGGAGATCAGCCCCTTTTTATCAAACATCCAGGCAACGCAGCCATCCGTTCCAATGTTACCCCCGGCCTTGCTGAATATATAGCGGACATCGGCAATGGTCCGGTTCTTATTGTCGGTCAGACACTCCACAAGAACTGCGACCCCGCCGGGTCCATAACCCTCGTAAAGAATTTCCTCGTAATTAACTCCTTCAAGATCCCCGGTTCCTTTTTTAATGGCCCGCTCAAGGTTGTCCTTGGGCATATTCTGGGCCTTGGCTGCCACAACTGCAGTTCGCAGCCTCGGGTTGCTGTCTATATCCCCTCCACCCATCCTTGCGGCAACTGTAATCTCCTTGATCAGCTTGGTGAAGATTTTGCCCCGCTTGGCATCTGCGGCACCTTTCTTATGCTTAATGGTCGACCATTTACTATGTCCTGACATTATTCCTCCTAATTGTTTTTACCTAACCCGATAATATATATCTCTTTGCTCGATTTTCTGCAACTGTCCGGCTTGAAAATTCTGTACTGGTCAAATCTTGATTTAACCTGATTTTCAAAATCTTTAAACTCGGGACCCTGGAAGATCTTGCACACGAAATTACCGCCTTCCACTAAAAGATCACAGGCGACCCTCAAGGCAGCCTCACAAAGGGAAAAGGACCTTATCGCATCGATATCCTTTCGGCCGGTGGTGGCAGGGGCCATATCGCTGAGAACAACATCATACTCCCGACCCACGGCCTCAATAAGGGCTGGATCCATTTCAAAGATATCCCCGGTATGAGCCACGGCATTTACTGGCAGGGCAACATCCAGGGGCTTTAGATCGATACCCACGGTCCCACCGGAAGGCCCTGCTATTTCGGCAGCATAGATCAGCCACGATCCTGGAGCACAACCAAGATCAAGCACCCGGGCATTTTTTTTAATCACCAGGAACCGCTGTTGGATCTCCATGAGCTTGTAAACTGACCGGGCTGGATAGTTCTCGTTTCTGGCCTTTTTTGTGTAGTGATCGGCCCATTTATTTTTGTTCGCCTTTGTCCGGCCTTTTTTCTTCATTTGTTTACCTCTCCTGTCGCTAAAAGATAAGTGCCATGATCTGTTTCAGGGAGCTGACTCCCTCAATCTGAATTCCCTCTATCCCGCTTATCTGCTTAAGGGAATTTGCCGGAACAAGGCAGCGGGTAAAGCCCATCTTTACCACCTCTTTAATTCTCTGCTCAACATGACTCACGGCACGAATCTCGCCGGTCAGCCCCACCTCACCAAGCACGGTGGTGCCCTCTGGAACAGGTCTGTCCAGAAAACTTGAGGCAAGGGCAACGGCGACTCCAAGATCTGCGGCAGGCTCTGTCACCTTTACCCCGCCTGCAACGTTCATAAATATATCAAGCCCAGAAAGATTCATCCCAAGACGTTTCTCCATGACTGCGGCAATAAGGGCAACCCGGTTGGGATCGAGACCGAGAACGGTTCGCCGGGGCGTGCCAAAGCTTGAGCTTGAGGCGAGCCCCTGAATTTCCACAAGAATGGGCCTGCTTCCCTCCATGCTTGCCGTAACAACGGATCCAGGGGTATTGATCGGCCGTTCCGATAGAAATACGGCCGAAGGATTAGGCACCTCTTCAAGACCCCGGCCCTTCATCTCGAAGACGCCAATCTCGTTGGTGGACCCGAATCTGTTTTTCACCGCCCTCAATATCCTGAACACATGACTTCGATCCCCCTCAAAGTAGAGGACAGTATCCACCATGTGCTCCATTATCCTTGGGCCTGCGATGGCACCGCCCTTGGTCACATGTCCCACAAGGAACAGGGGTATTCCGGTCTTTTTAGCCATGCTCATAAGGCGCATGGAGGCCTCTCGTATCTGGGTTACGCTGCCGGGGGTTGATGCAATTTCAGGCGAGTACACGGTCTGGATGGAGTCAACCACCATGGCGACAGGCATCTCATGCTCGGCCATGGATAGAATGTCGTCAAGGTCTGTCTCTGCGGCAACAAGCATGGAAATGGTCTCTGAGGCAAGCCTTTTCCCCCTCATCTTGAGCTGACGGATGGACTCTTCCCCCGAGACATAGAGGGTCTTTTTTCCGGCATTGGAAAGCATTGCTAGGACCTGGAGCATGAGGGTAGACTTTCCGATGCCCGGATCACCACCGATGAGCACCAGGGTTCCGGGAACAATGCCGCCGCCAAGCACCCGGTCAAACTCGCCTATACCCGTTTTAATCCGGGGCTCATCCTCAAACTTGATCGCATCCATGGGCACGGGTCGCGTATAGTTGGAAAACCGTTTATCTCCCTGGGCCTTTAACGAACGTTTACGCTCGGCCATAAGGGTATCCCACCCCCCGCAATCGGGACATTTACCCATCCACTGGGGACTCTGAAAGCCGCAGCTCTGGCACTTGAATATTGATTTTTCCTTTTTATTCACAGCCGTATGATCCTGTTTAATCTCCGGTTTATCCTGCTGTTACTAACATCAAAATTTCAACCCGCTTATAACACTTTGTTTTTACAGTATCAAGCTCGGCAAAGGAGGCCCACTATGTTTTTTAATGCAATCCTCAGGGAAATAGGTTATAAAACCTACAGATAAAAATTGACCCAAGGAGAATATACGTTTATGAAAACACACACGATCAAAGCCCACAACGCCCCCTTTTCTTTGCTGGTCATCCTGTTCCTTTTTGTTTTTTCAAACCTGCCCCATCCAGCGGCAGCTCAGGACAAAGCACCAGAATCGGAATTTAAAAGCCTGATACAGCGCCTTATTGCAGATGGGTTTCCCAAAGAGAGCGTTCAAACGATATTTGAGGACCCCAGGGTCTCATTTGACCCCAAGGGAGTCTCCCTGTTTTTCATCCATTCAGAGTCAAGCCTTAACTATGACCAATTTCTTTCCGAAGAATCTATCAAAAATGCCAGGGCCTACATGGAAAAACACGGGGAGATACTTGACAAGGCCCAGGAGATTTATGGCGTGGACAAGACCATCATTACCGCCATCGCCCTTGTTGAAACAAGACTTGGCACCTATGTGGGGAACCGGGCCGTGCTTAACACCCTTTCCACCATGGCCGCCATTGCCGACACACAGGAGAGGGAAAACCTCTGGAACGCTATTTCCGACTCAAGACGCATTACAAAGGATAAGTTTGAGCAAAAGGCCGACCAGAAATCCGAGTGGGCCTATGAAGAACTGAAAGCCTTTTTGAAATTTTCAAAACAGGAGGCCCTGGACGCCCCAGGCATAGCCGGTTCCTATGCCGGTGCCATGGGCATCTGCCAGTTCATGCCAAGCAACGCCATGACCCTTGCCAGGGACGGGGACCAGGACGGCAAGGTGGACCTGTTCAGCCATGCCGACGCCATCCACAGCATTGCAAACTACCTGAACCACTACGGCTGGGAACCCTCGGTCACCCGGCAGCAGGCCCACAAAATCCTATACAAATACAACCACAGCAACTATTATGTGGATACGCTTTTAAAGATATCAGACAGGTTAAAAGGATAAAAAAATACCATGGATACATTTGCAGTCGTTGCCGGTACTGCCGCCGTTTTCTGGGCACTCACAGTGCTTGCCTTCATAGATGTTCTATTAAAAGATTTTGGGTCACTCCGAAATAAGACCATCTGGGGCGTTACCACCCTTGTCCCTTTTGTAGGCTGGCTCATCTACCTCTTGTTTGGATTCCGCAAGGGCGTCAAAAAAAACAAAATGGAACCATCAAATAAAGATTGACAAAAACCCGTCACTGTTATAGAAGATGTTTGTTTTTAAGCTTTTAAATGGTCCCATCGTCTAGCGGTTAGGACGCTGGCCTCTCACGCCGGAAACCGGGGTTCGATTCCCCGTGGGATCACCATTTAGAAATCAAGGGCTTGGCAGAAATGCTGAGCCTTTTTTGTTTCCCGGACGCCAGACTTGGACACCAAATTCTTTTCATTCAATGTTCATCTCCGCTAAATCAATTCTCTGCTTGTTATCCAGATGATTTTTTAATATGTCTGTGACGATTGTTTTATTTTTAGAAAACATAATTTCTACCATGGGAGTCAGACCGATGAGAATTGAAGAGCCAGGAAAAGTAAGCGATAGGATAACCCTGCTGGGACGGAATGAGTCCTGTGTTTATCTGGTGGATGGCAGGGATGAATATGCCATCCTCGGGGGTGGTATGACCTATATTCTTCCCGATGTGATAGCCCAGATCAAGGCCGCCGATATTGAGGTTGAAAAAATCCGCCGACTGGTCCTCCATCACTCCCACTTTGACCATGTGGGCATTGCCCCTTTTTTAAAAAAGCAGTGGCCCTGGATCGAGATAACCGCCTCTGTCCGGGCAGAGGAACTCCTGGCACGGGAGGATGTGGTGGCGAGTATTGTGGGACTCAATCTTATGATGCTGCCCAAAAAGGATGAGTTGGCCTATCTTCGCGAAAGCCTTGATATCAAAACTATTCAAGTTGATGAAACCGTCACCCAGGGGGATGTTCTGGGTTGCGGAGATCTTGACTTTGAAATCATTGATGTGCCCGGTCACTCTTCCTGCTCCATGGCCATTTATATCCCTGGGGAAAAGGTGCTTTCCGCCTCTGATTCTGCGGGCATCCTTTATGGAAATATGGTGTTTGCTGCGGCCAACTCCAATTTTGATCTTTACCAGGAGAGCCTGAAAAAAATGGCCGAATACGAAGTAGCCATTCATCTTTTTGAACACTATGGCGCCCTGATACAGCCTTCCGGCCATGAATTCATGAAGCAATCCATGGAAGATGCCAAAACCATGAGGCAATGGATTGAACAAATCTATGACAAAACCCGGGATGAACAAAAGACAGTTGAAGAACTGCTGGCAGAAGTTTCAAAAACAGCCTCGGGTTATTTTCTGCCCAAAAAAGTCATGGCCATGGTCCTGGGTCAGATGACACGGTTTATTGCAAAACAGCATGGACAAAAAAGGTAACAGGGGGGCCTGGTCATTTTGAGTTTTTCTTCTCTGGAAAGGTACTTTGTTTCTATGGTATTTTGCATAGTTTCAATCCTAATTGTATTTACTAAAAAATTAACCAGGTTTGTGAAAACTAATGCTGCATCAGTTCCCGTTCTTTATTCTCCTGTTGATAAATGCTACCATATTAAGCTCATTGAACAGTGTAAATCCCAGGATCATTAATCCGCCAAGAATCTGAACAGGGCTCATGGATTCATTTAAAATCATAACCGAAATGATGATGGCAACAAGGGGATCAATATAGCTGAAGATTGCAGCTTCCTGCCCTGTCAAATCTTTCAGCGAAGAGAAATAGAGGCAATAAATGATCCCAGTATGAACAATACCTAGGAACAACAGGTTAAAAAGCCCCCACCGGTCAAGGCTCGTTATATGAATACCTGCTGTCAGGTAAGTATAGGGTAATAGAATAATGATGGCTGCAAAAAACTGGATCAGTGTCCTATCGATGCCGGTGACTGATTTGATATGCTTATTTAACAAGATCACCGTGGCATATAAAGCTGCTGCTGCCAATCCAAAGACAATTCCTTTAAAACTGCCAGGGGATTGATTTGAACCGCTGACACCGATTATCATCACAAGTCCGATACTTGCCATAATAAAACAGATGATCTGCTTACTGCTTAACTTCTCCTTAAAGAGTATAGGAGAGGCTATTGTTACAATAACAGGTGCAAAATAGTAACTGAGTGTCGCAATGGAGACCGAGGTATGGAGATAGGCCTTGAACAGAAAAATCCAGTTGAATGCCATGGCAGCACCGGATAGAAAAAGTATGGGGAACTCATTTTTTATCCGGTCAAAATGGAGTTTTTCAGCGGTCAATGATTTATACAAAATGATGGCGGCAGATGCAATCAGGGCTCGGAACAGGGCAATCTCTTCCGGCGGCAGGGGAATGTTTTTTACAAACAATGCAAGTGTTCCAAAAACGATCATGGATATTATTATCTTTAACTTTGCACTCATCATTGTTTTGGTTCATCCCTATCCAACAATTCTTTATCACTCTGGGTTACAATTCCGTCCTTCATAATTTATATAAGAAAAGAATGCAAGGATTCACACACACCAGGTTAGGAATGCAGATTTTTCTTTTATGCAATTGGGGTTTGTTCGATTTTTTAATATCTTTTTGCTGAAGGGGATGGGAACTTGACGGGAAAGTTGATATTCCCCGCCAAGTTTTGTCCAGGAGTGTTTAGTATATATCCATTCCAGGCATCGGCTTGCCAGGGAACTGATGAAACAATTCAGCCGCATTCTTGGTTTTGAATTCAAAGGGGCGTGGAAGGGAAAAGGTTATGAACAATGCGCACCCTTGCCGTGAGCCTGGCGACTGTGAAACCCTGATCCAGCATCCAGCCACCATGACCCACGCCACCTAGGCAAAAGAAGAACTTGCGACAGCCAGCATTGATAAGGGAAAGGGGCTGGTTTGCATAAACATCGTTCTTCAACATCCCGATGATATAATGCTCCTATTCCACGATAACTTCAAAAAGAGCCCGCATGTTAGCCTTTGCTTCCGGTGAGTATAGGTTCTCCGGCGTCGGTTCATGCATTGCAGGTTTCCTCTTGCCATATCCAATTGTGTTAAGGTTCTGCGGTGGAATCAGTCCTTCGTTCGTGAGATATTCATAGACAGACTTTGCTCTTCTTTCACTCAACTTCTGGTTGTATTAGTCAGTGCCGGAAGCAGAGGTATACCCTGCTATACGGACCTTAACTTTAGGGTTGTTTTTCAGAAGCTGGATGCTCCTTTTCAATATCGACTTTGCTTCATTTGTAAGGGTTGATTTGTCGTAATCGAAATGTACGTCTTCAAACGCCAGGACAACTACAGGCGCCTCGGTTTTTGGTTCAAAAGCTATTGCAACGACCTTCTCCTCAGCGTTTGATTCAGATGCAAGGATAACTACTGGCGCCTCGGCCTTTGGTTCAGGTTGTGGTTCATATTGTGTAACAGGGGGCGATGCCGGCTTTGCCTTGCCACCAAACGCAAAAACCATTCCTAAGGTAGCTTGAATATTGTGGATTGTCTCATCGTAAACCATATTATCCCTGAGATCGAACCTCAGAGAGATATTGTCCCTCAGCCAGTATTTCGCTCCTAAACCAAAATTAATAACAGCCATGTCCCTGGTATTTATTTTCTCTGGACTATAAGTGGGCGAGGCCGTACCCGGCAACGATGAAGGGGTTAAAATTACCTTCTGGTATAAAGTGATAGAGAAGATCAAGATGATAAGAGGTAATATCCACGTCATCAATAGGGCTCGTGAATTTTGCTTTCCGGTCAAAGGTTTCTGTTTTGTCATCAACACTGCTCCTGATAAATTCCCCGACGGCTTCAATACCGAAATGCCTGGTAAAATTATAGCCAAGCCGTCCGCCAAATACAGGTCGGTCATTCAAATTGTGCCTGCTTTCAAAGAAATTATAACCTGCGAATGGACTCACCTCAAAGCTTCCTGCCTTTATCTCGGAGCGAGCAGACAAAGGAATGAGAAAAACAAACACTGCTATCATCAGCGCTGTACGATAAATGGATTTCATTATATACCTCCTTAGTATAGTTGCGTTGTGCTGTTGCCTTTCCGGCTCTTTGAAAAAAGTATGGAAAAACTCTGTGCCAAAAGAACGAGGCGTTGGAGAGGGGCTAAAGGGAGACAGGTTGAATCATTAGAAGTTGCCTGTCTCCCCTTTTAGCCTGTTTTCGAGCCAAATCCGTCAATCTTATGGTTCAGTAATGGCATTGGCATTTAATGTTACATTGGTCTGGGCCAACGCCCTGCCGTTCAGCGTTGATGAGGTGTTCATCGTAATATCTGTTGATGCTAATAAAATCCCCTGAAACTGGACCGATGTTCCGAGATGCGCTCCTGTACCGACCTGCCAGAATATGTTCTTGGCCTGTGCACCGCCGGCTAAAGTAACAATGGCATTGTTTTGTAAGGTGAGGTCGTTTGCTATCTGAAAGATCCAGACGTCATCTGGACCACCGGTGAGAATGACACCAGTAGGATCTATTAATAACCCGGTGCCCCACTTGTAAAGGCCGGGAACGAGGTTCATCCCACTAATATTTCCTGCTCCATGTTCCGTAAAATCAGGTATTGCCCGCCCGGCCGCATCGGCGTAAGCGGTTTGCATGTCACTTATAGCTGTGGTCAAGTTAGCTGGAGTTGGAACCGCATAGTTTGCTGCGTATACCTTTCCAGTTACGAGAGCCGATTTTGAAAACTGATTCGTGCCATCCAATATTAGTCCAAATCCTGTAATGGCGGTGCTGTCAATTGGACTAACCCCAAGATCTCCCGTAATATTGGTGAGACCCGTGGTTGTAATTCCTGATTTTGTCAGAAGCACAAAATTTCCGGCCGTTCCAAGGTCTACTGGCGCTGGACCTTTCGCTAGAGCTGGAACTGTTGTAAAGCTCCATATATGGTCACTTGCCAGTCCATTGCCAGCCAGGTCCTCGGCTGCGGTTGTAATCGTGGCGGTATAGGTGGTGTTGTATGCGAGATCGCTATTTGGTTTGAAAGTCGCAACCAGACCAACATAGCTTACTGTGCCTGAAACAGGTGTTAGACCATCTTTCAGAGTAAAATTTACGTTGGTGATCGTTGCAGGATCCATAGCCTCACTGAAGGATGCCTGGATTTTCTTACTGATAATCACACCTGTGTCAAGATCCGCAGGATCTGTGGAAGTCACGGTGGGTGCGGTGGTGTCCGGAGCCGTACCTGTGTCAAAGGTCCAGACATAGTCATTTGCCAGCGCATTACCAGCCAGATCTTTAGCTGCGGTTGTGATCGTGGCCATATAGGTGGTGTTATATGCGAGATTGATTGCTGGTGTAAAGACTATAGTGGCCCCCGGCAACTGGACAATATGTTAAGATAAAATAAAACAGTCCAGAAATGAAAAAGGGGTTAATTTTGAAACGGAAAAACTACAGTAAAGAATTAAAAAGCAAAGTCGCATTGGCAGC
>JAVEQI010000021.1:0-57601 GCA_034007745.1 Desulfobacterium sp. | reverse complement strand
TTAAGCACCTATTGTTAACAACTGGATTCCTGATGTCATATACCCTATAAAGAGAGATGATGAAACCGGATAATGCCCATATCGACCTCAAGGGAATGGCCCTGCTCATAATCCTGTGCGCCTCCTGGGGTTTGAACCAGGTGGCCATCAAGGTGGGTCTCGCCTGAGTCCCGCCAGTGCTCCGGGCTGGAATTCGCTCCACGGGATCTGCCTTTCTCACTCCCTTGTTCGGAGTAATGGCCGGAGCATTTCTTTTAGGAGAGCCCGTAACACTTTTTCTAATTTGCGCTCTTGTTCTGGTCGGAACAGGTATTTACCTGGTGAACCGGAAATAGGGTGTTCGAATGCGTAGAGTAGGCTGTGGGTTATACTGGCGACCCCATAAACTCATAATACCGCTTCTGTTTACAGGGAGTGTTTTAATTATTGGTCAGGCAGCCCGGTCATGTTTTGGTCGGTTTTATTATGGGGTCATATACTTTTGCTACTTTTGCGGCTTTTGCTCTTAGGGATTAAAAAATAAAATATTTTCTGAAAACCACCTCAAGTGTGGGGAAGAGTGATTTCCCAAAATAAAAAAGCCCCTGACAAAAAGGCCAAGAGCCTTGATATGTTTAGTGGTGATCCCACGGGGAATCGAACCCGGGTTATCAACGTGGGAGGCCTAAGTGAATTTTTTAAAGTATAATATTCATAAAATACTGTACGAAACGATTGATTGAAATTGATAGATTTATATGGAATTCATAGAACCGGCATAGAACTAAAACAAAGAAGGCCTTCAACGAAAAACGCTGAAAGCCTTGATGTTAAATGGTGGGCCGTCGCAGGATCGAACTGCGGACCTACTGATTAAGAGTCAGTTGCTCTACCGATTGAGCTAACGGCCCTGCCGAAGCAAGAAAACAAAGGGAAACTACCAGCAAAAAGATAGTCTGTCAAACATTTTTTTTAAAATCTTTAAAAGAATAAACATATTGACCATAATTTGGCTGTTTGGTAAATATAAAGGTTATTTCATGTGTTTGCATCAGAATTATAAATGTTTGAATTAAGGATAAATATTATGAAGACAACCAGGTCTGAAGCACTTTTTAATGAGGCTGCCTTGCTTATTCCCGGAGGCGTAAATTCACCTGTCAGGGCATGTGGCTCAGTGGGGGGCAGCCCTTTATTTATTGAAAAGGCCCAGGGCAGCAGGATAACAGATGCCGATGGTAATACCTATATCGATTACGTGGGGTCTTGGGGGCCTATGATTCTTGGGCATCGGCATCCGGCTGTGGTGGAGGCATTGACCGTTGCTTTGTCATCTGGAACAAGTTTTGGTGCGCCCACTGCCCTTGAAAACAAACTGTCAAAGCTTGTGATTGAGGCTGTTCCATCGGTCGAAAAGGTGAGAATGGTGAACTCAGGAACAGAGGCAGCCATGAGTGCTGTAAGGCTAGCCAGGGGATATACTGGAAGGGATATCATTATAAAATTTGATGGATGCTACCATGGCCATGCCGATACTCTTCTTGTTGCGGCAGGGTCTGGAGTTGCAACCCTGGGAATACCGGGAAGCCCTGGAATTCCTGAGTCTGTAATTATCCATACCCTGAGCATCACCTATAATGATATAGAAGGTGTAAAGCGCGTCATGGAGGAAAAGGGAGACAGGGTTGCCGCAATTATTGTGGAGCCTGTGGCTGGAAACATGGGAATGGTACAGCCGGTGCCGGGATTTCTTGAAACCCTTCGAGCCCTTTGTTCAGAGCATGGTTCAGTTCTCATCTTTGACGAGGTGATGACTGGATTCAGGGTGGCCAGGGGATCTGCCCAGGGTCTGTTTGGGATCACACCCGATCTTACCTGCTTTGGAAAGATCATCGGCGGCGGCCTTCCAGTTGGTGCCTATGGCGGTCGCCGGGAGATCATGGACCACATTGCCCCTGTTGGACCTGTTTATCAGGCTGGAACCCTTTCGGGCAATCCCCTGGCAATGGCAGCGGGAATAGCAACCCTTGAAGAGATAAAAAAGCCCGGTTTCTACGAGACTCTTGATGCAAGGACGGAGAAACTTGTGACTGGTCTGCGCGAAGCAGCTAAAAATGCAGGGATTGATTTCACCTCAAACCATGTGGGGTCCATGGCAGGAATGTTTTTTACAAAACTGGATGTCACCAATTTTGACCAGGCCAAAACGAGCGATCTTGTAAGGTTTTCGAAGTTTTACAATGGCATGCGCAACCGGGGTATCTATCTTGCTCCTTCACAGTTTGAGGCGTTGTTTGTCTCTTTTGCCCACAGCGATCAGGATATAGATGATACCCTGGCTGCTGCCAGTGAGGTTATGGCGGAGCTTGTCTGATATGGCATCGGATCTCAATAACTTTATCCCGCAAAAAGTAAATAAAATTCACATGATCGCAGCCTGCGGCACGGGCATGGGCGCCCTTGCCTGCATGCTCAAGGATCTGGGATATGAGGTGACAGGGTCGGACCACAAGGTTTATCCACCCATGAGCGATTTTCTTCAATCAAGGGGGGTGAGCCTTTTTGAGGGGTTTGATAGGGCAAACCTTGATCCTGCTACCGATCTTGTGATTGTTGGAAATGCCGTTTTCAGACACAATCCCGAGGCTGTGGCAACAATGGATCAAGAGATTCCCTTTTGCTCGATGCCCCAGGCGTTGAACCATTTTGCAGCCAGGGGTAAAAAGATTATCCTTGTGACCGGTACCCACGGCAAGACCACAACCTCGTCCCTCATGGCACATATCCTGAATGAGGCGGGGCTTGATCCCTCGTTCATGATCGGCGGAATTCTGAAGAATTTTAATTCCAACTATCGCATTGGAAGTGGCGATTATATGGTAATTGAGGGGGACGAGTATGATACGGCCTTTTTTGATAAGGGGCCAAAATTCATGCATTACAATCCTGATTTTACCATCATGACAGGGGTTGAATTCGACCATGCCGATATTTTCAGGGATCTCAACCATGTCAGGGAGGTGTTTACAAGTTTTGTCAAAGGTCTCCCGTCCGAGAGCCTTACCATTGCCTGGAATGGTGATGAAAATCTCGATGGTATTCTCGCCCATACACCAAGCAGGGTAGAGCGTTACGGCCATGGTCTGGCGGATTGGGAATGTGTTGATAGTCTTGTGGAACAAGGAAAAAACGTTTTCAGGGTAAAAGATCCAGGAGGAAAGATTTTCAGATTGAAAAGCCCCCTCATGGGCGATCACAATCTGATGAACACCCTTGCCGTGGTTGCCGTTGCAAGACATATTAACGTTCCAGAAGATATTCTGGCCCGGG
Source organism: Desulfobacterium sp. (assembly GCA_034007745.1). Lineage (GTDB taxonomy): Bacteria > Desulfobacterota > Desulfobacteria > Desulfobacterales > Desulfobacteraceae > Desulforapulum. Next base: position 54,292 of record JAVEQI010000021.1, on the reverse strand, counting down.
GAATTTTAAGCTTTTCCGGCATTAAGAGGCGTCAGGAGGTGAGGGGGGTTAAAAATGGCATCACGGTCATGGATGACTTTGCCCATCACCCCACGGCTGTCAGGGAAACCCTCAAGGCAGTACGCCCGTTTTACACCCAGGGCCGGATCATTGCCGTGTTTGAACCAAGAACCAATTCAAGCATGCGTAAGGTGTTCCAGGAAACTTATCCCCAGGTCTTTGACAATGCCGACCTGGTCTGTGTCTGCCGACCCTCAGCCATTGAAAAGGTACCGGTTGAACTGAGGCTTTCGCCTGAAAAAATGGTAGCCGATATTTGCGAACGGGGAATAAGTGCCTATCTCTTTGACGATACCGACTCTTTGGTGGATTTTCTTATTGAAACAGGTGAAAGGGGAGATTTAATGCTTATTATGTCAAACGGCGGGTTTGATAACATTCACAACAGACTTCTGGAGCGCCTTTGACTATGAAAAAAAGAGCGGTTCTAAGGGTTTTGGGAATAGGACTGCTTCACACCTTTCTTTACCTGTGGCTTGTTCCTTTTGTGGTCTATCCACGGTTTGGGCAGAGCGGGTTAATGATGACCGTTGTCATTGCGCTCCTTATATCGATAGTGCTTGTTTCGACCATTTTTATCTGTAGAAAGTAGCTGGCATGTCTGGAACAAGAGATGATTTACAACCACAACGAACGATGAAATTTCCCAGAAAGTGACCGTCTGGCGAGAGATTTTTATATGAAATACAGGAGATTTTGATGGAAAAGATAGAGAAAATAGAGTGGGATGAACGACTCAGCGTTGATATCCAGGAAATTGATGAGCTTCAGAAAAAAATGTTTGCACTCTTGAATGTGTTGATTGATTTAAAACAGAATCAAAAGGATGCAAAAGAGTGCTCAAACATGGTTGCAGAGATAAATGAGTACAGCCGTTATTATTTTAGCAAGGAGGAGGAGTATCTCAGAAAAAATGGTTACCCAGAGATCGAAGTCCATGCAAAGGAACATCGCAAGTTCATTAAAACCGTCATAGGTTTGCGTCGTCTGGTGACTGAAGATAAGGATAATCTGACCTATGATGTGATCAAGGAGATGCGTGACTGGCTGGTTGACCACATTATTACAAGTGACTTGATGTACGTTCCCTTTCTCAGGACCAACACCTATCTTAGAGAGTTGAAAAAATAGGGTCGAATGCGGTTAATAGTTGATAGCTCCTTGACCCTGAACGCCATGGATAAAGAGTTTCAAGATCAGATCCAGGCAATCCTGACTATACCTAATCCCAAATATGCCGATGCCCAGAAGCAGGGGAGAGCTACGGCCAGGATACCCAGGGAACTTTTTTTCTACAGGGAAGATGAGGATGGCGGCTTAAGAATTCCAAGGGGTTTTTTTTATGAGTTAAAGGCCCTTGTGGACCATGCAGGCTTAAAGGTTGATATTGATGACAGAAGAAGGCTGCTACCCGCCTGCAATATCTCTTTTTACGGCAAGTTGCGTCCCCACCAGCTCCAGGCGGTTAAAGGTCTTGTGGAGAAAGATTTCGGGGTTTCCCATATTCCAACGGGGGGCGGTAAAACAGTGGTAGCGCTCTGGCTGATCGCCCACCGAAAACAGCCTGCCCTGGTTGTTGTCCATACCCGGGAACTCGTGAATCAGTGGATTGACAGGGTTGAGACTTTTCTGGGTGTTCCCCGGGAAGAAATCGGTGTTGTAGGTAATGGCAAGTTCAAGATCGGAACCGAGGTCACCATCGCAACCATTCAGAGCCTTGGGAGGCGAACAGAAGAATTGATACCTCTGACAGGTTTTCTCATTCTGGATGAATGCCACAGGGTTCCAGCTATGCAGTATATCGAGGCCATCCGTCAGTTTGACTGCAGGTATATGCTAGGACTTACCGCTACGCCAACAAGGCGGGACGGGCTCTCAAAAGCTATTTTCTGGCATATCGGGGAAATCACCGGTCAGATTGCCAAACAGGACCTTCTTGACGACAAGACCCTTTGTGAGGCCGAAGTGGTCTGGGTTAAAACTGAATTTGATACGCAGATTGATGCATCCAGCAATTACTCCCAGGCCCTTGCTGCCCTGACCCGGGATCCTCTGAGAAACAGGCTTATCTGTGATACTCTGTTGAAAAGAAGGGGCAGGGGAGTCAACCTTGTCCTGTCCGATCGCAGGCAGCATTGCGAAGTGTTGAGTGAAATGCTCCAAAAAACCGGCGGGGTAAATGCTGCAGTCCTTACCGGGGATAAATCAGAGAAACAGAGAGTCGAAATAATGGATGACCTTCATCAGGGCAGGATTACGACTCTGATTGCCACAGGTCAACTCATTGGCGAAGGATTTGACCTGCCGGATTTGACGACCCTTTACCTGACCACCCCGGTAAAGTTTTCCGGACGCATCATTCAGTATGTGGGCAGGATACTTCGACCTTCAAAGGAAAAGACCAGGGCAGTTATTGTCGATTTTGTCGACGTTAAAAATCCGGTGTTCAAGGCGTCTGCCACTTCAAGGTTTTATACCTACAGACAGCAGGGAATCGTTGAGCAGTATTCCATCGGCTGAGAATAAGGACAGTAGATTAAATAAATAGGGCAGAAACAGTGAGGAATTTTGCTTCATCGGGTTGTATAAAACAGCTTTTAGCTATTAGCTATTAGCTAACAGCTAACCACTATCGTGTTTCATCGTTCGTTGTGACAGGATACCCTGTCATGGGGGTTATATGGAAGATCCTTGTTGAAAAAGATAAATTGAGATATGGAGGATGAAAACGAATTCATACATAATCGAATCACAATAAAGGAGGGGTATGAGCGGCATTCTTTCAATGATTCTTGCAGGTGGTGAGGGTACGCGTCTGGCTCCATTTACGAGTACGAGGGCTAAGCCCGCCGTTCCCTTTGGCGGTAATTATCGAATTATTGATTTTGTCCTCAATAATTTTGTCAATTCAGATCTGCATCGCATTTTTGTTCTGACCCAGTTTAAATCCCACTCGTTAATGAAGCATCTCAGTCAGACCTGGCGTATCTCGGGGCTGACAGGATATTTCATAGATCCGATACCCGCCCAGATGCGTATGGGAAAGCACTGGTATAAGGGTACCTGCGATGCGATTTATCAGAACTTAAACCTTATTGATGCCTATGACCCTGAAATTGTATGTGTGTTTGGCGGTGATCACATCTATAAAATGGAAATCAGACAGATGATCGATTTTCATAAAAAAAAGAGGGCCGCACTTACCGTGGCTGCCATTCCGGTTCCCGTTGAAATGGCAGATAAATTTGGTGTCATTGAGGTTGATGGAAACAGTAAAATGATCGGTTTTGAAGAAAAACCAAAACACAGTCCAAAAACTATTCCCAACCGTCCGACCCATGTTATGGCCTCCATGGGTAATTATGTGTTTGATGCGGACACCCTTGTCAACTACCTCCAGATCGATGCTGAGGACGATAATTCAATCCATGATTTCGGCTACAACATCCTTCCCATGATGTTTCCCAATGGAAATGTTTATGTGTATGATTTTTCCACAAACGAGATCAGGGGAGAGCCTGCTAACTCAAAGGGGTACTGGAGGGATGTGGGCACTGTTGATGCCTATTATGAGGCCAGCATGGACATGATAGCTACGACCCCATCGTTTGATCTCTACAACCGGCACTGGCCCATGAGGAGCTATTCCCCCGCAGTTCCTCCGGCAAAATTCGTTCACGCTGATGCGGAAAGAACAGGCCATGCCATCAACTCTGCTGTCTCTTCAGGCTGCATCATAAGTGGTGCCCTTGTAAACCAGAGTATTCTTGGGTACAGGGTTCATGTTCACAGTCGCGCCTTGATCGAACAGTCGGTTATAATGGGAAATACCGATGTCGGTTCTGGCTGCCGTATTCGTCGGGCCATTCTTGATAAGGATGTGTTGGTAGCACCGGGCACGATTATTGGACATGACCCAGAGTTTGATCGTCAACGTTTTCAAATTTCTGAGGGTGGTGTCGTTGTGATCCCCAAGGGCGCAAGGGTAGGGTTTGTATGATAAAAGTTCTCATTATAGTTTCGGAGATGGATGGAATAGTCAAAACCGGGGGACTTGCCGATTTCGGAGCGGCCCTACCAGAGGCAATGGTGGGCAGAGGCCATGACGTAAGAGTTGCGCTTCCAAAGTACAGGGATCTTGCGCTGTGGTCCAATAATCCTGTTCCCCTCTATTTTAACCTGAATTATTTCCAACGGTATGGCTGTCTTGTTCACCCGGTCCAATTGGGGTCGGTTGCTGTCAGGCTTATTGAGCATCATGATTTTTTCACAAGGGACGGCATCTATGGATATGATAATTTTTCCTATCCAGATAATGTGCTTCGTTACGCTTTTTTTTGTAAGGCTGCCCTGGAAGACTGCCTTAAAAGCGAGTGGATCCCGGATATTGTGCACTGCAACGACTGGCAGACCTCCCTTGCTCCCTATTATCTCAAGGAACATTACCTTGATCGGCCTGAATTTAAAAAGACCCGATCCCTTTTGACAATTCACAATGGTTACTTCCAGGGCAAGACAGACAGGCTATGGATAGATGCGATTGGCATTCGGCCCGAGAGGTTTACCTCTGATCTTATGGAGGAGTATGGCCTTTTAAATCAGCTTAAATGCGGCATCATGTACGCCGATGCCATAAATGCAGTAAGCCCGGGATATGCAAGTGAGCTTCTTTCCCCAGATACCTCCCACAATCTGTGGCCATACCTGAACTATAGAAAGGCGGATTTCCAGGGCATCCTAAACGGTTGCGATTACACCCTCTGGGATCCCCGGACAGATCCCTTTCTTCCCCACCACTTTTTTTCCAAAGACCTGACTGGAAAACATCTGTGCAAAAAAGCTCTCCAGAGACGGATGGGGCTTCCAGAAAACAGTGAGCATCCCCTGTTAGGGCTTGTGGCAAGACTTACTGCTCAAAAGGGATTTGACTATCTGATTCCGGCCCTTGAGCGCCTCCTATATGAAGATCCCCCCGTGCAGATTGTTTTGCTCGGTTCGGGTGAACCTGAATATGGTTCCCGACTCTATCATCTTCAACTTCGATACCCCCAGAAAATGAGTTTTGTCAATGGATATGACAATGGGTTGTCCCATCTGATTGAGGCGGGATCTGATTTTTTTATGATGCCGTCTCTTTTTGAACCCTGTGGGCTGAACCAGATATACAGCCTGGCCTACGGCACCCTTCCCATCATCAGAGAGACGGGCGGGCTGAAAGACACGGTAGTGGGTCTTGACAAAGACCCTGGTTCTGCCACGGGAATAAGTTTTGTCTCACCAGACAACGACAGCTGTTACAATGGGATTAAACAGGCCATATCCCTCTACACAGAGCGGCATACTCTTTACCTTGAAATCCAGCAGCGGGCGATGGGGCAGAAATTTACCTGGGAAAAGAGTGCGGAAAAGTATGAGAAACTATATGGGGAAATGCTCAAGAATTTGTAACAAAGGAGAGTTTTATGGGCGTTGGTCTGAGGGGTAAGTCTGGATGGGGGTTTTTATTCCAGCTCTTATTTGTGCCTGTCATTTTGCTTGTAACCGTTCTTTTTACAGCAAATTATCTCCATGCCGCCCAGGACAATCTCCCCCCTGATCCAGCACCAGGTTCAACCCCGGCCCAGGAGAGGACAAGACTCCTTGATTACGGGGCGATTATAGACAGTCTTTCCCAGGATTTAACCCGGGAAAAAGAGGGGATGGCTGCGGACACAGTTCAGTGGAAGATCCTTCGTGAAAATTTTGCCCAGCGGGACCTTAAAATCAAAGAGTACAGGGTATATCTCTCCTCCCTTGCCAAGACCCTGATCGCTCAAGACAAGGATTTGAAAAAACTCCAATCCGACTGGAATTTTCTTAAGCCCATGATTGGCGGGTTTGATGAAGCTGTTCGACAGACCCAGAATACAATTCAGATCCTTGAACAGGATTTGAACCGGGTAGATGAAAAAATATCCCTCAACCAGGCCTATTCAAACGAGGTGATGGCTGCGGTGGATACCTCCAATTCAGAAGCTGCTAGGCTCAAGAAAAGTTTTAAAGAGTTGGAACAGATTTACCAGAGTGAAAAAAAGACGGTTCTCGAGCTCCTGGATGCCGGCAAAAAAAGTCTTGCAGAGATGCAGGCCGTTAAAAAAGATTTCCAGGCCCTTTCAGAAAAATTTACCCAGGAACTCCTGGACCGGAAAAAAGAGGTTCGGTTTAAAAAGGGAAATCCCCCCCTTGGAAGCATCTCTTTGGTTGACCTGATCAAGGAGGTCCTTTCCCTTTACCCCCGGAGCCTGGAGATTTTCAGAAATTATGCGGACAAGGAAAAGGAATATGGCAATATCGCCATGAATTTGGGGGGCTTTACCTTTCTTCTGGCCATCTGGCTGATAATGCTGGCCCGCCTTCGCACCTTCCTCGATCGTCAAATCAATAAAAGGGGGGCTGCCCTTACAAGGCCCCTGGAAAATCTTCTGGCCATGGTCCGACGCTCCCTGATCCTTCTGGGCCTCGTTTTTTATTTTTACGTTTATGGGTTAATGGTGGATGCAGGCCTTTACAAGACTTGCTTAACCCTTTTTTTACAGTTAGTCATGGCATTTTTGTTTGTTGACTGGCTAATCGTTTTCCTTGAGTTTACCGTGGGGTTCAAGGCCATGATCGACCCCCGGCGACTGGCCTTCTGGAATTTTTCCCTTAGGGGACTGTTTCCCTTTATCGCTCTCAACCTGGTTCTTCACCAGGTGTTTGCCCACAGCCATATGATTCCGGTTGTATCAAGGCTTTTCCTCGAATCCTACCTGCTGGCCTGTTTTTTTGTGCTTACCTTCAGGCTGAGATTCACAGCCGGGAAGGACGGGGAAAGGGTCCCAAGGCCAGTGATGCTCAAATTGACAGTGACCTTGGGTAACCTGATACTCCTGGCAGGCCTTCTCATGGAGCTCTTCGGTTATGGCCCCCTTGCCATTTATTGGTATGTTTCCTGGGTCTATTCTGTGGCTGTTTTAATCTGGGGGTGGTATTTCTTTTCAGTTTTCCTGGATCTAAGATATAGGCAAAAACAGGAGGTGACCCGGGATCCCTACTTCAGCCATGTGGTCAGTCATGGTCACCCGGTGAAGTGGTTTCTGCTCCAGGTGGGGTGGGTTGTTTTTTGGGGGACGATCGTCGTTCTTATGGTTCTTGCCTGGAGTTGGGACTGGGCCGTGGTGGCTCGTATTTTTTTGTTTTTGAACCATTCGTTTGTGGTGGGGGGGTTGACCTTCAGCATCATGAACTTTTTTTATGTGGCCTTTACTCTTGGGGCCACCCATGTGGCAACCCGCCTGTGGAAACATATTCTTCTGAATAAAATTCTCGTGGACAGTGGATTTGAAGAGAGCGCTCAGAATTCCATATCCATGATCACAGTTTACACCATGTGGGTGTTTGGTATTCTTCTTGCCCTTCATGTCTTCGGCTTTGGGACCACATCGCTGACGGTTGCCTTTGGTGCCCTTGGCATAGGGCTTGGATTTGGTCTCCAGAACATCTTTAACAATTTCATAAGCGGCATCATCCTTTTGTTTGAGCGGCCCATTAAGGTCGGCGATGATATCGAGGTAAACGGCATCTGGGCCAGTGTCAAAAAAATCAATGTCCGGTCCACCATCGTTCAAACCTATGACAATGCCGCATTGATTATTCCAAACTCCGATTTTATCAGCGCCCAGGTTACCAACTGGACCTTGAGGGATAAACGGATCCGTCGAAAGATCAAGGTGAGGGTCGCCTATGGTTCTGATGTAGTGCTTGTGCGTAACACCCTTCTTGAAATTGGTAAGTCAAATTCCAAGGTTCTTGCCATTCCTGAGCCGGATGTTTTATTTGCCGATTTAGGGGAAAGCAGCCTTGATTTTGTTCTCAGGGTCTGGACCAATGTTGATCTAATGCTCCTAGTGGACACCGAGGTCCGTTTTGAGATCTATCGGATGTTCAAGGAACGGGGGATAACCATAGCATTTCCCCAGCTGGACATTCACCTGGATCACCGGACACTGAAACAGGATTTTATCCAGGAAGGATAAGAATTCTCTCTATCCACATCCTTATAGATCATATAACTATATTATCGGATAAAAAGACTTAACCTCAGGTGTAAAATTGTGTATATTGCTTTGATTTTGCGTTGAAAAGACAGGAAGCTTGTATACATTGAGGTTTGAGAGTAATGGGATTTTCCAGGGAAAGATTTAAACGCACCGAGCTTCTTCTTGGCCAGGAGGCCATGGAGCGGCTCGAACAATGCACAATTACCGTTGTAGGCCTCGGGGCCGTTGGCTCCCATGCCATTGAGGCCCTTGCAAGGAGTGGGGTGGGGACCCTCAGGATAGTGGACTTTGACGCCATTGGCGAGAGTAATTTCAACCGCCAGCTCCTGGCCGTGGAACCCAACCTTGGCAGGCTTAAGACTGAAGTGGCAGAGGAGCGTTTAAAGCAGATCAACCCGGCCATGGGAGTTGAGTCCTTTAACATGCTTTGCCACAGGGAATCTTTTGACGAGATTTTTGAGAAAAGAACAGACATTGTAATCGACGCCATAGACAGCCTTAATCCAAAGGTGAATCTGCTGTTTGAACTCGTTCGCCACAAGATTGATGTAATCTCGTGTATGGGGGCGGCAAGGAAAATGGATCCAACCAAGATCACCACGGGGGATATTTCTTCAACCATTTCCTGCCCCCTGGCACGCTCGGTCAGAAAAAGGCTCAGGCGAGTAGGGGTGGAGCAGGGCGTCCTCTGTGTCTACTCAACGGAGGTTGTTGAAAAAGACACTGTATCTGATATCCTGGAGCCCAACTATATGAATGCAGGGCGTTTGAGAAATCCCATGGGAAGCTTATCTATGATCAGCGGAATTTTTGGCTATGTAGCAGCCCTCGAGGCCCTGAAACGGATTTGAAATTTATAGGAACAAAATGAAAAAAGACAGAATATTTGCAACCCCCCAGGAGCCTGTGCCAGCCTTTGATTTTAATCGGGACGTGGCCGCTGTATTCAGTGATATGCTTGAACGGTCCGTTCCCATGTATAAGGAAAGTATAACTCGCCAGGCTGAGTTCACCCTTGATTTTTATCAGGATGGGACAAGGATCTATGATCTTGGCTGCTCCCATGGAAACTTTGGTATGCTTGCCGGACGGCGTTTTAAAGGGCGTTCCTTTTCCATGGTCGGTGTGGACAACTCAAGACCCATGATTGAAAAATATGAACAGCGCCTTGAAAATGAGCGTTTTAAAGACGATATAACCCTGATCTGTGACCGGATCGAGAATGTTCGTATTTCCAACGCCTCGGTCGCGGTTGTCAACCTTACTCTTCAGTTCCTCGGCCAGAACCTGCGGGATACCCTTGTCCAGCAGATTTTTCAAGCCCTCGTGCCCGGCGGAATCCTGCTGCTCACCGAAAAGGTGGCGGCCCATGATTCGGATATTTCGGCCCTTCACCTGGATTATTACAGCCGATTCAAGCGTACAAACGGATATTCAGAGCTTGAAATCAGCCAGAAGAGGGAGGCCCTTGAAAATGTTCTTGTGCCAGAATCCCTGGAGGTCCATCAGCAGCGCCTTGCCCGGGTAGGTTTTGAATGCATGGATGTCTGGCTCAAGTGGTTTAACTTTGCCTCGATCATTGCGGTAAAACGAAACCCGGGAATAAAGGAATAATGGGTAGAATAGACCTTTTTAAAGAATATTATCGTCTTGAAGAAGAGTTTAAGCTCCAGGGTATTGATGGGATACTTGCCGAGCTTACCCCCCTGTTTGAAAACCCCAAGGGAAATACTCTCAAATACACCCGGGCACTGGAAGGTCTGCCGATTAAGGCTGCTGCATCCATCGTGGACCTTGACCGGGACGCTCCCCTTGTAGGGGTTTTGGACGATCTCAATGTTGATCAACAAGAGCAGCTGAATCAGGCCCTTCTTGAGTTATGCCCCTGGCGAAAGGGTCCGTTTGAGGTCTTCGGTATTGATCTGGATGCCGAGTGGCAGTCCAACATCAAGTGGAACAGGTTTGTTAAAAGCATTTCATCACTGAAGGATCGCCGCGTGCTGGATATAGGGTCGAGCAACGGCTATTACATGTTCAGGATGGCCCGGCAGAATCCCAGACTGGTCTTGGGCCTGGAACCCCAGCATGCCTTTTATTTCCAGTTCCATGCCATTAACCACTATGCTCGGCAAAACAATCTGTTTACCCTGCCGATATCCTTTGATGCCATGCCAGGGACCGAGGGCTCTTTTGACACGATTTTCTGCATGGGGGTCCTTTACCACAGGCGATCTCCCCTTGACATGCTGGGTAAAATCCACGAAATGATGCGGCCGGGCGGTGAGTTGGTGCTTGAGAATCTGATCCTGGAGAGCCAAGAGGATATCTGCCTCTTTCCCCAGGAGCGTTATGCAAAGATGAGGAACGTTTTTTTTATTCCAAGCCTTAAGGTGATGGAGTCCTGGCTTACACGGGTCGGATTTGTCGATGTTTGCTGTATTGACATTTCTGAGACCACACCCGGAGAACAGCGAAAAACCCCCTGGATTCAGACTGAATCTCTGATTGACTTCCTGGATCCCCGGGACAGGAGCAGGACCGTTGAGGGTTATCCTGCCCCTGTGAGGGCTGTTTTTACGGCAAAAGCCGCATAATCCCCATCTCTTTATGGACTCAACGAAGAATGAAATGTGATAGCTGCTAGCTAACAGCTAACTGCTAAAAGCTAAATTAAAACACAGCGCTCCAGCCTGCGTTTGCAAAGGCAAATCGATCCTTGAACCGGTTGTAGCAGATCGCTGCGGGTTCATTGCCAGTGCAGTGGGATACGGCAATGAGATCCAGCTTGAATTGGTCAAAGGCATCAAGGGATTTATCAAGCTGTTCACCTAGTCCCATGAAGCCAAGGTGGGTGCCGCCGATGACTGCATGGAAGGTGTCGTGGCCGCTTTGTTGTTTAAAGTGATTCATGACGTTGACTATGCCTGCATGGGCGCAGCCGGTGACTATTACCGGGCCTTTAGCCGTCTCGATGAGTAGGGATATGTCATCCAGAAGGGGATCCACAATAAATCCTTCCCCCTCTTTTACAAGAAGGTGGGTGTCAGGGTGCTCAAAATCAGTTGTTCTTGGTACCTGGCCGGAAAAAAAGACCCCCGGAGCGATTTCGCTGTACTCCGTCTGGAAGTCAAAGCATGCCCCCAGGGTGGTTTCAAGAAATTCACGTTGAAATTTAATACCTATGAAGGCCCGGGTCGTCCCCAAGGGGGTCTTAGCCTCTGCGTATTTCTTGTCAAACACGTCTGGATGGGCAATCACCCTGAGCCCCCTGGGGGGGAAGAGTACCTGGGGAAGTCCGCCTGTGTGGTCAAAATGACCGTGGCTCAGCACCACGGTATCGACCTTCTTCAAATCAATGCCCAGGACCTGGGCATTGGATTTCAGGGTCATTCCCTGGCCCGTGTCAACCAGGATCTTTCGATCTCCCCTTTCAATGAGGGCTGCAAAACCGTGCTCACCTGTGATGCCCATTGCCCCGCTCGCCCTGTTTTCGCAGATAACGGTGATGCGTGTTTCATCCATAATGTCTCCCTACTTTATCTATAGTCTTGGCCTAAAGCTGCTTAGGCTCCTGTTGATGGTTCATTATGAAGTTTTTCCCCCCTTGTTCAAACACCACTACGCTTTCAAGGAATTCAACCTTGCCGTGCTCTTCAAAGGGAAGGTTGAGCTTATGTTCTTTTATCGGATAGAGGTTCCAGTCGTGGGAGACGCAGATGGCTATCTGGCCGGGATCAAGGCCGTCAAGTTTAGCCTCCAGGAAATCGGTCAAAAGATCCGCAGTCTCTTCTGAATCCTGCATCATCCCATTGTCCAAACCCTTATCAAACCAGGTGCGCAGGAACCTGTCGCTCCCAAGCTTCGCAAAGGTTGTAAAGGCTGACTCCATGTCTCGAATATAAAATGGGGCAAGGGTAGTCTCAAGGGTGTTATGACCCTTGAATCTCGAGTACCGCTGGTTGTATCCCTTATCCATGAGGTAGGCTGTCTCGATGCAGCGGCTGAAGTGGCTTGAAAAAAAAACAGGGTCGGGCCTTCGGGGCAGGGCCTGGCCAAGGTTAACGGCATACCCCTTGCCTGTTTCGGTCAATCCCAGGAAGGGTTCCATCCTGGGATCCTGGCCAAAGTATCTTGCCGAATGACGCATGATGATGGATATTTTTTCAACCCCTTGATCTATAAGGCTTTTGATCATTAAAAGGGTCTCTTTGTCTCTGGTTATTTCCTTGGTGGACATTGTTTCCGGCTCCTTAAAGCTCTTGTATCAATTTTTTGAGTTCTGGTTTATATCTCATAAACAAATAATCATATATCATCTAAAATGACAAGCGTTAAAGGGGTGTTGAATGAACAAGCAGGTGAAGATTGTCGGTGTTCCAATGGATTTTGGTCAGCTTCGCAGGGGACTTGATATGGGCCCTGCTGCGGCAAGGTATACAGGTCTTGTGTCGGCCATTCGTGCCCTTGGTCACCATGTGGAAGATCTGGGCGACGTAATCGTACCCGTCAGAATTCCTGTTGAAGGAGGAGGGGCTTCCGACTATATTGACGAAATACTGGGTGTGTGTGAACAGGTGTACGAGCGGGGCAAGCAGGCCCTGGAGGAAAACGCCTTTCCCCTGTTTATCGGCGGGGATCATTCCATTGCCATCGGCACAGTGGGCGGAGTGTCCCATGACCGGACCACCGGGCTTATTTGGATTGATGCCCATGCCGACTTCAACACCCCTGAGACCTCACCGTCTGGCAATATCCATGGAATGCCCCTTGCCATTTTGACAGGAGACGGAGATGAGCGCCTTGTAAATCTTGGAAGGATCGGACCAAAGATAGATCCTGAAAATATCGTGATAATCGGCTTACGGGACGTTGACCCCCTTGAGCGCATTCGGCTAAGAAAGAGCGGTATCACAGTTTACACGATGAGTGACATTGACGAACAGGGCATGGGCACCATTGCCAGGAAGGCTCTTATGAAGCTGATTCATTTGAAAAGAGTTCACCTGAGCTTTGACATTGACGCCATTGATCCCGTGGAGGCCCCGGGTGTCGGCACTCCAGTTCCCGGAGGGCTCACCTTTCGCGAAGCCCACCTGTTCATGGAAATCATTGCCGATTCGTCTAAACTCACCTCCATGGACCTTGTGGAGATCAATCCTATTCTGGATCAGGTCAATAAAACGGCAAAGTTAGCTGTGGATCTCATTGTATCAGCCCTTGGAAAGCGTATTTTATGAAAACCAATGAAAACTTTTTCTTGGGGTTGACTTTACAAACCCCGACGTTTTTCCATTCCGATCAAGGGAATCAAAGGGGCTGAATGATACCATCATTATCAAAAACTGAAATCCTGATCATCGGGTGTACGTTTTGTTATATGCTTGGATCAACCGTTCCTGGTAATTGTCCAAGATACCATTCCATGGGATCAATTAGTGCAAATCCTATCTCTTGGAGTCTCTTTTTTACCCGGACCACGTTGTTTGTTCGAAGATAGACAAACACGGCCCGTTTGCCCTCATCCCAGTACCGGGCCACAAGCACGGAACCAAAGGAAATCTTCTCCTCGGTCACAACATCTACTATCTTCTTGAGCTGGCCCATCCTGTCCTCAACAATTATGCCCACAAGCGTGCCGGGTTCGCCTATTCCCATTATATTTGTAAACGCCCTTAAAAGATCCCTTACAGAGAGTATACCGGTGAGGTTTCCCTGTTCATCCACAACTGGAAAGGCTCCGACCTTTTTTCTCTGGATCAGCACCAGGGCATCCTGGATGGTGTCCATGGGCGAAATGGTAATGGGATCCGGGGTCATGACATCGGCCACAGTCAGTTTTTTTATCTTTTCAAGCTGGTCGTTGCGTTCTTTATCGTCCAGGAGGAAAAAGGGCATGGAGCTTCTCATGTCCCGGTCTGTTATAATGCCCGTCAGATGATTGTCGTTGTCCACAACCGGCAAATGGCGGATATTGTTGGACACCATTGTCTGTTGTGCCTCAATCAATGACTGGTTCTCATTTATGGTAATTACTTTTTTTACCATGGATTTACTTACAAACATAATATCCTCCCAAATTCTTCCGATTGTTTTTATGTGCAGCTTGCTTTTACCGGCAGGCGGGAACGGCTGTTCTCCCTGCCTACTACCTGCTGCCCCTATCCCTTGAGCAGGATGGATACGTGGTTTGCGGCAAGTTCAGGCAGCAGTTTAAGGGAATACCCCCCTTCGAGAATTGAAATTATTCTCCCCCCGGCATGGTGGTTTGCAAGGGCCATGATGGTCTCCATGATCCAGGAAAATCCTTCGGTGGTGAGGTTAATGTCTGACATCTCATCGCCCATGTGGGCGTCAAACCCAGTTGATACCAGAATAACTTCGGGTTTGAACCGTTCAAAGGCCGGTATGAGATCCCTGGTGATATTGTTCTTGTAATTTTCATCGCCCTGGCCGGGGAGCACGGGCGAATTTTTTGTAAACCCCACACCCCCGAGGGTTCCCTCGTCAAAACCCCTGCCAGTTCCAGGAAAGGCAAACGAGGGGTGTTCGTGGATAGAGTAGTAGAAGACTGTGGGGTCGGATTGGAAAATGTGCTCTGTGCCGTTGCCATGGTGAACATCAAAGTCGATTATTCCCACCCGCTGGATATTCCATTCCCTCTGGAGATAGCGGGCTGCAATGGCGATATTGTTGAAATAGCAGAACCCCATGGCTTTGTCTGCTTCGGCATGGTGGCCGGGTGGGCGTATGGCGCAAAAGGCGTTGTCTATCTTTTGTTCCATCATCATTTGAACGGCGTCTAGAATGCCGCCTACGGCCAGGAATGCAGTCTCATAGCTTTCAACGCAGATCTGGTTGTCCTGATCATCAATGTAGCAGTTGCCAGACAGGCACACCTCTTCAAATCGCCTGACATAGGCCTGGTCATGGACTGCAAGTATCCATTTGAGATCCGCCCGGGAAGCAGGGATGATGGTCAAGTGATCGAGAAGACCGGCCTTTTTGATGCCGTCGTGGATGGCGATAAGCCGGTCGGGCATCTCGGGGTGATAGGATCCTGTGTCATGGAGAAGATAACGCAAATCATGCACGTAACCGGTTTTTTTCATGGGCCTCCCATCCAGAGATAAAGGTTGTCAGGGGGAATTTGAATTACTGTCAGATCTTTATTTGAATTTTAATACCTGTGTCTGACAGGTGTCAAGAGAAAAAGAGACCACGGCATTTTTGGGCAAGTTTTTTGTTGAACCGATTGATTTCCTTGATTTTGAAGATCTGTCCTGCGCCACTGAAGAGTAGGGCAAATATGGAGGTGGTGATGATCGATACTGCAAGAGCGCCCCAGAATGTGGTGGAAACGATGACGGTTTTCAGTAGAGCGGTTATGTTTACAAGGATAAAGCCCGTCCCAAGGCTCAGGCCTGTTATGGTGAAAAAGAATCTGTACACTGAGCCTGCGCCGCTGTTACGGCTTTTTTTGTTCCACAGTGCAAACAGGATCAGTGTCTGGGCCGTTGCGGCAAGGGAGAGGGCAAGGGCTACACCCTGCGCTTCCATGATCCCCATGAAAAAATAGAAAACAGGAAGGGTGATGATGACAGCAAGTGTGGTTAAAAGGGCTGGCACCCAGGTGTTCTGAATGGCATAATAGCCTCTGACGACAACGGTCTGGGCCGCAAAAGCAAAGGTTCCGCAAAGGAGAAAGGGCAGAATGGCGGCGGTTGTCCGGGTGGCGTCGGGACCGAATCGCCCTCGCTGGAACAGGAGGACAACAATCTCCTGGCTAAGAACCATGAAAAGAACAGAAACTGGTATCACCAGCAGCAGAAACTTAAGTGTGGTGTTTAAAAGGGTGTTGAGTTCATTGATTCGTTTTTCTGCCGCAAGTCTTGCCATGAACGGATAGGATGCAACCCCCACTGCCTGGCCCGTGAGTCCCACAAGGATAAACATGATTCTCAACCCGTAGTTGAGGGCCGCAATGCTTCCCTCGGCAAGATAGGACCCAAAGAACTTTAAAAGAATTTCCGTGGAAAAGGTCATTGTCATGCCCACCATCAAGGGCAGTGTCAGGAGGGTATATCGAATAAGCTCGGGATGGGTGATGTCAAATTTAAACTTGAGAAGCATGCCTGTTCGTCTGGCCCCGAAGTATTGAAGCAGAAAGTTGCCGGCAAAGGCTCCGCCAAGGACCCCCCAGGCAAAGCCTTCAATGCCAAGGTATGGACCGAGGAGAACGCCTCCCAGGATGATGCCAAGATTGTAGATAAGGGGGGCAAGGGCCGGGATTAAAAATTTTTTCCTGGTGAACTGGACGGCCATGAAGAGTCCGCCGGAAAAAAAGAAAAGCTGGGCCGGGATGATGATTCTGGTCATTTTTACGGCCAGGCTGAATAGGGAGGGGTCATCTATGCCCGGGGCAAAAACAGCTACAAGTTCAGGGGCAAACCAAAGACAGGCCAAAGTCGCCGCAACCAGGAGAAGCCCAAAGGTGGTAAAAACAAGGGAGAATATTCTCCATCCTTCTTCCTCCTCGTTCCTGGCGAGGTAGGCAGCAAAGATGGGGATAAAGGTCACCGACAAAAAACCGCTTGCAACGATGTGGTTGAGAATTTCTGGAACAATGAAAGCCACCTGGTAGGCATCAACCTCGCCGCCCGCCCCGCCTGAAAAGGCAATGGTCATCTCCCTTGCAAGCCCGATGATGCGGCTTGCAAACACGGATGCCATCATGATTATCGAGGCAAAACCCACCTGTTTGAATGTTGAATTTTTTTTTCCCATGATTTCCTTGCAGGAGGTACCACAAACCATGACCAAAGAAAAGATAAAAACATGGAAAGGTAGTGAGTAATAGATAGAAGCTAACTCAATGAAAGGATTTGACTTGGTGTGGGTCAAAATATATATATAAGTATGAATAAATTCAATATAGCAGGATCACTTCTGGGGGCAGGGGGTGTCGTTGTTCTGGGTTTTCAGACAATAGCCGCCATGATGCACACGGACAATCTCTGGAAGTCTCTTACCCTTTCAACGGCAACGGACCATCAAGTGGACGGTTTTATAGAGATGCTGCCCTTTGAGTATCTGCAAAACTGCCTTATCTACCTGGTTCGGGATCTACCCCTTTACCAGCTCCTTGTTGCCTCGGGGGTGATCTGTTTTATACTTGGTTTTTTCTCAAGGAGATAATCCATGACGCAAGATTTTTCAATGACCCGTCGTCAGTTTGTCAAGGGCTCCCTGTTCCTGGGTGCAGGTCTTACCCTGGCAGGATGCGCTGTAAATCCCGTAACAGGGATAAACCAATTTATGATGGTGACGCCTGACCAGGAGATCGCAATGGACCGTTCCCAGTCTCCCCACCAGTTTTCGACCGATTATGGATCGGTTCAAAACAGGAGTGTGAACGCCTATGTGAGCGAGGTCGGCAGAAAGCTCAGCCTTCTGACCCACAGACCCCAGATGCCCTACTCCTTCAGGTGCGTCAATGCAACCTACATCAATGCCTATGCCTTCCCGGGGGGCAGCATTGCCGTGACACGGGGTATTCTTTTGAAGCTCTCCAACGAGGCGGAGCTTGCCGCCCTCCTGGGCCATGAGCTGGGCCATGTCAATGCCAGGCATTCGGCCCAGCAGATATCTAAATCTACCCTGTCATCCATCTTTATCAGCGGAGTTGCAATGGCCATCGGAACTCGGAGCCAGGGCCTTGGGGACGTTGCCCAGCAGATAGGCATGCTGGGACAGGGGGCCCTTCTTGCCAGGTACAGCAGGGACAACGAACGGGAGGCCGATGCCCTTGGCAACGAATACATGGTTAAGGCTGGATACTCGTCAATGGGATTTGTGGGTCTAATGGGGGTTCTCAACTCGCTGAACAAAAATAGAACCTCTTCGGCGGACATACTTTTTTCGACCCATCCCATGAGCGACGAACGCTATGGCACAGCCGTTGCGAAGAGTTGTAACCCCTATGGTTACTCGTCCGGATTTCCCCTGAACTCTGAACGTTACATGGATAATATCGCACCGATCAGGGCGGCTAAAGATGCCATCGAAGCCCTTCAGGATGGGGATAAATACATGGCGAAGAAAGAGTATCAAAATGCTCAATTACAATTTGAAAGGGCCGTAAAACTGTCCCCTGAGGATTATGCAGCCCATGTGATGCTGGCAAAATGTATGCTTGAAACTAAAAATTTTGAAAAAGCTGCAACCCATGCAGACCTTGGGACCACTCTTTATCCAGACGAGCCCCAGGCTCAGTATGTTGCGGGTTTTGCCCACATGAGTTTAAAGCAGTTTGATAGAGCCTTTAACCGGTTTGACCGGTATGGCAAACTTCTTCCCGGAAATCCAGGCACACTGTTTTTCAAGGGGTACTGCCAGGAGGGAATGAATCATGTTTCAAATGCTGCCGGGTTTTATAAACAGTATCTGACAGAAGTACAACAGGGAGAGTATGCCAGGCATGCCCATGGACGGCTTAAACAGTGGGGATACATCTGATTTGGACAAATTCGGTTTGGATGAATCTGGTTTCGATGGCCTGGCAGGTGGAGGGGATAACCCTGAAACCCTTGTGCTAAATCTGAAGGTGATGACCCTTGCCACCTCATCTGACCAGGGCCCTTGGTCTGTACCGTTATACTATGTTTACAGAAATCGAGGGTTTTATTTTTTTTCATCTCCAGACTCGCGCCATGTCCGTGATGCCTTAGAGCCCCACGCTTTGTGCGGGGCCTCTTTGTTTGCCGATGCACCTGGTGTGGACAGACTCAGGGGCATTCAGATGCAGGGCGTTGTAGAATCGGTTTCCATGACCCCTGAAAGCCTTGCGGCAGCAGGGGCCTACGTAACAAAATATGGTATTCAGGTTAGTGGTGGAAATGTTCTTGCCTTCATCAGGGGCCGTTTTAGAGCACAGTTTTACCGTTTTGTCGCCCGGGAGTCTTATTACATGAACAATAGCGCTGGTTTTGGATCAAGGAAGAGCGTAATCTTATGAGTTTTTCAAGTCTTGCGGCCTGTGTTGATTTTTTGTTCAAACAAAAGGAGATCCTACGGGTCCGCCAGGAGGTTGATCCTGATCTTGAAATGGCCGAGATCCATAGACGTGTGTATGATGCAGGGGGACCGGCCATTTTATTTGAACGGGTCAAAGGCTCCCGTTTTCCGGCCGTGTCAAACCTTTTTGGCACCAGGGAGCGAGCCGTAAAGATCCTGGGGTCTGGACTTGAGACTGTGAAACGCCTTGTGTCGCTCCAGTCCGATCCCGTAGAAGCGTTAAAATCTCCATTTCAGGCGGTTAAATCCCTGCCCGGCCTTGTCCATGCCCTGCCCAAAAAACAGAGAACCGGTCCGGTGCTTGAAGGAACTACCAGGATCGACGAGCTTCCCATGGTAAGATGCTGGCCCGGGGATGGTGGGGGTTTTATTCTCCTTCCCCAGGTGTGCTCCCAGGATCCGTTGTTTCCGGGAATCTTTCGTTCCAATCTAGGTATGTACAGGATCCAGCTGTCTGGCAACGATTTTCTTTTGAACCGTGAGGTTGGAATGCACTACCAGATCCATCGGGGGATAGGTAACCACCATGCCAGGGCACTTGAACGAAACGAGAAACTCAAGGTGAGCATCTTTGTGGGAGGACCTCCTGCCCACACCCTGGCCGCAGTCATGCCGCTTCCAGAATCCCTTTCAGAGGTGTGTTTTGCAGGAGTCCTTTCAGGCAGACGTTTTCGATACACAATACAAAACGGCTATATCATCAGCCTTGATGCCGATTTCTGCATCACAGGCACCATTGCCATGGGCCGCACAAAACCTGAAGGACCATTTGGGGATCACCTGGGGTATTATTCCCTTGTTCACGATTTTCCTTACCTTGAGGTGGAATCGGTAACCCATAGAAGAGACGCCGTATGGCCCTTTACCGTTGTGGGCCGCCCCCCCCAGGAGGATTCAATATTTGGTGAGCTGATCCACGAGATCACAGGACCTGCCATTCCCGTGGCCATCCCCGGTGTGACGGCGATCCATGCCGTGGATGCCGCAGGGGTACACCCCCTGCTTCTTGCCAAGGCAAGGGAGAGATACGTGCCTTATGAGCCAAGAAGGCCCCGGGAACTTTTGACCCATGCCAACGCCATCCTCGGCTCAAACCAGCTTTCGCTTGCGAAATATCTCTTTATCATATCCCATGAGGATGCTCCGGATTTAGACATCTCAGATGAACAGAGTTTTCTGGTTCACTGTCTCTCCCGGGTGGATTTTACAAGGGATCTTCACTTTCACACCTCCTTTACCATGGACACCCTGGATTACAGCGCAGAAGGCCTCAACACCGGGTCAAAGCTCGTGGTGGCGGCAGCAGGAGAAAGGCTTAGAACCCTCGCGACACTCTATCCATCTTCCCTTGAACTTCCCCGGTCATTTTCAGGGCCAAGACTTGCGGGTCCTGGGATGGTGGTTGTCAAGGGAGCAGGTTTTATTGATTATCCAACGGCCGAACAGGAAGTTTCTCAGCTTGCCCGTCACCTTGCAGGGTCAGATGCCGGAGATGGGCTTGCCCTGTTTGTGATCGTTGACGATCCAGAGTTTTGTGCCCGAAATTTTAACAACTTTTTGTGGGTCGCCTTTTCACGTTCAAACCCCTCCCATGATATTTATGGAGTCGAAAGTTTTACCCGCCACAAACACTGGGGGTGTAGGGGAGCCTTGATCCTAGATGCAAGGATCAAACCCTTCCATGCCTCGCCCCTTGTCCCTGACCCAGATGTCGAAAGGAGGGTGGACATGATGGGGCAAAAGGGAGGCGCACTCCATGGTGTCATATGATACTTCCCCGGGTTACCCTGAAATAAAATTAAAAATGGGTTCAAGCACGGGAGAAAAACAGACATTCAGGATATTGCCATGGGTTAGCTTTACCAGCACGAGGGATATTACGAAAAGGTATGGTAACGCTCCTATTATCCTCTTTAAAAAAAATGAAGACACTATAGTATTTTGAAAAAAAAATGAGACAAGGGATGACCCGGCAAGGGGGGGGATAGGAATAAATCCTGCTATAAACATAATGATGTTTACGGCCACAAGGATGGGAAACACCTGGTCTTCAATCCCCAAGCTGCCCATGATCCACAGAATGCTGCCTGCTATGGATGCAAGCATGAGGTTTGCAAAGGGTCCGGCAAATCTGACCAGGATGAGGTAGAAACCAGGGTGTTTAAAATTTTTCGTATGTACAACAGGCTGTTTTGGCCATCCAAACCCTGCCACGGCAAAGCAGGCAAGGCCAGCCAGGTTCATGTGACCAAGGGGATTGAAGTGGAATCGATCCCTGGCTTGACTCCTTGCATCTCCCAACAGAGTCGCCATAAAAGCCTGGGCTTCGGCATTCACGGTGATGGCAAGGAGGATGGACACGATAAAGATAACTGTGGTGTCAAATTGAAGGTTAGAAAAATCAAGCATGAACGGCAGGTCTATCAGAGTTGCAACTTCCATTGATTTTTCCTTAAATTTTTAGCTGCTATCTATCAGCGGGTAGCTAACGGCTAACGGCTAACAGCTAACAGCTAATAGCTATCTTAGCCGTTATACTGAGGTTTTGTGGTCAGCTTTGCAAGAATTACTCCTGCAACAAGAAGGCCGCCTGAGATGTAGAAGGCAAGGTTCAGGCTGCCGGTGATATCCTGGATAACCCCACCGATCCTTGCCATGAAGAATCCAAATCCCCAGCCTATAAATATAAGACCGTAGTTGAACCCGAGGTTTTTTGCTCCGTAAAAATCCGCAGTAAAAGAGGGCATTAAAGACAGCCCACCGCCGTACTGCCAGTAGGCAACGCCCACAACCAGAAATAGAAGAAAGAGATTCTGGGTTGAGATGACAAAGGGGAGGGAAAACAGGCACAGGGCAGAGACCCCGCAGTTGAGACAATAGGCATTGAGACGGCCTATCTTGTCCGAATAATAACCCGTTCCCACCCTTCCAAAGGCATTGACCAATCCGCCGTAGGAGACCAGTATCCATGCATTTGCCAGGAAAAAAGGCATGCCTTTGGCCGTTGTCATCATAAGGCCGTTTGCCGAACTTATGATGAGGAGCCCTGACTGGGTTGTCAGGATGAACATGAACACAAGGGCGTAAAACTGCCAGGTCTTCAGGACGTCGGACGCCTCCCAGTTATGGGTCTTTTCCGTGGCACCGGAATGACCGGCTCCGGTGGCCGTGGCCGGGGGCAGATATCCTTCAGGCGGCGCCTTGAGCATCTGGCCTGCGATAACAACGACAACGGCGAAGAAACTGCCAAGAATAATAAAGCTTCCGGAGATGCCGTAAAGATCGATGAGCTTCTGGCCGAGCCACCCGATGTAGAGGGCCGCTCCGCCGTATCCTCCCACCACAAGCCCTGCAATAAGACCACGTTTTTCCGGTCCGAACCACTTTAAGGCTGCAGGAGTAGGAGCTGCATATCCAATGCCCATTCCAGCTCCGCCGAGCAGGCCAAAACCTATGATCAGTCCTGTATAGCTTTTCATCACTCCTGCGACAATACAGCCCGCCGCAAGGAGAAGACCGCCGCAGGTGGCACCGAATTTTGGACTGATTCTATCCTGGATGCGGCCGCCCGGGATCATGAGTACTGCAAACATTATGACGCAAAGGGAAAATGGGGTTGCTGCCTGGGCATTGGTCAGGTAGACCCATCCTTCGTTAATGCCTGTCATCATTTCTCCTGCCCTGTCCACATCGACCAGGGCAGATTTCCAGATGCTCCAGGCGTAGAGAATTCCAAGACAAAGATTTATGGCAAATCCAGACAAGGTAGTTATCCATGCCTGGGCCGGGACTTTATCAATAGCTTGTGGGCTCATTGTCTGCTCCTCTTTTATCTGGTAAAAATATGGGTCTGACTATTTTGAGGCCCTTGGCCCATACCCTATGGTACCAAGACTCTCTTCTATTTCATCGAGGATTGCAGGATCATCTATGGTGGCGGGAACCTTATACTCCTTTTGGTCGGCTATGCTTCGCATGGTTCCCCGCAGGATTTTACCTGACCGGGTCTTGGGAAGCCGTTTGACAACGGTTGCCTTTTTAAAGGCAGCAACTGGGCCTATCTGATCCCTGACCATTTGGATGACCTCTTTTATTATCTGGTCGTGGGCCACGGTGACTCCTGCTCTCAGGACCAGAAAGCCCAGGGGAACCTGGCCCTTGAGCTGATCCTCTACTCCCATGACGGCACATTCGGCAACCATGGGATGGCAGGAAAGCACCTCTTCCATGGCTCCTGTGGAGAGCCTGTGACCGGCAACGTTGATGATGTCGTCCGTGCGGGTCATCACATAGATATATCCCTCTTCGTCTATATAGCCTGCATCGGCTGTCTTGTAGTATCCGGGAAACTCTTCAAGATAGGCTTGGATGTATCGTTGGTCATTCTGCCAGAGGGTGGTAAGGGTTCCCGGAGGCAGGGGCAGCTTGACCACAATGGCGCCAATTTCGCCGGGGACGACCTGCTTGTTGTTGGGGTCCACCACATGAACCTCCCAGCCGGGAACGGCCTTGGTTGGTGAGCCTGGTTTTACAGGAAAGTGGTGCAGCCCCATGCAGTTGGCCGCAATTGCCCAGCCGGTTTCCGTCTGCCACCAATGGTCGATGACCGGAACCTTGAGGTGCGTTTCAGCCCATTTAAGCGTGTCTGAATCGGTTCTTTCACCTGCCAGAAACAGGATTTTAAATTTTGACATCTCATAACCCTTCATGAGCTTGGCATCCGGGTCATCCCGTTTGATTGCCCTGAAGGCGGTTGGTGCGGTAAACTGGCTCTTTACACCATATTCATCGATAATCCTCCAGAAAGTGCTGGCATCCGGGGTGCCAACGGGTTTTCCCTCAAACATTACGCTTGTGGCACCCTTGAACAAAGGAGCATACACGATGTATGAATGGCCCACCACCCAGCCGATATCGCTTGCTGCCCAGAACACATCTCCCTCATCAATGTCGTAGATGGCCTTCATGGTCCATTTAAGGGCCACAAGGTGGCCGCCGTTATCTCGAACCACACCCTTAGGCTGCCCCGTGGTACCCGAGGTGTAGAGGATGTAGAGAGGATCAGTGGCCTTGACAGGAACACAGTCGTGGGGTTTTGCAGCCCTCATTAGCTCGTTCCAGTCATAGTCCCTTCCGACGGTAAGTTCGGCCTTGACCTCTGGACGCTGGAACACGATGCAGCTTTCAGGTTTAAACCCGGCAAGTTTGATGGATTCGTCCAGAAGAGGTTTGTAGGGAATGATTTTTTTGACCTCGATGCCGCAGGAAGCCGTGACCATAACCTTTGGTTTTGCATCGTTGATGCGGGTGGCAAGCTCGTTGGCAGCAAAACCGCCGAAAACCACAGAATGGACGGCACCGAGTCTTGCGCAGGCAAGCATGGCAATGGCAGCCTCAGGGATCATGGGCATATAGATGATCACCCGGTCTCCCCTATGGACGTTCTTTGCGGCAAGAACTCCGGCAAATTTTGCCACTTCATCCCGGAGTTGATTGTATGTGTACTCTTTTTTGGTGTTGCTTACGGGGCTGTCGTAGATCAGAGCCTTGTTTTCACCGATGCCGTTTTCAATGTGAAGGTCAAGGGCGTTGTAACAGGTGTTCATCTCACCGCCGACAAACCAGCGATAAAAAGGTTTGTTTGAATCGTCAAGAACTTTGTCCCATTTTTTGTACCAATGGCAATCTTCTGCAACAGGTCCCCAGAAGGCTTCGGGATCATTAATGGACTGGTTGTAAGCCTCTTCATACAAGTTTGTCATAAAATTCAGGTCCTTATTTTGGGTAATGGGTTGGGGCCGGCAGCAGAGACTCTGATGCCGGTCTGTTAGCTTTTAGCTGTTAGTGGTTAGCTTATAGCTGTTGGCTTTTAGGTTCTTAGCTAATAGCTAACAGCTATTAATGGCTATTTGCCGCTGACCATCTGCTTGATGATGTCAACCACCTCGGGGTTTGCCAGGGTCATTACGTTTCCTACGTCACCGTTGTTGGATATGGCGCCAAGGACCCTTCGCATGATCTTGCCGGAACGTGTCTTGGGCATATCAGGAACGATCCACACCTTTCTTGGCTTTGCAATTTTTCCGATCTGCTGACATACAATGTCTGAAATTTTTTGGGCAAGTTCATCTGAAGCGATAAAACCCGGTTTAAGGGCAACATAAAGATCGGGCACCTTGCCCTTGATCTCGTGGGCCACTGGAACAACGGCAGCCTCTGCGACCTCGTCAGCAACCATGGCCGCTGATTCGATCTCCTTGGTGCCGAGCCTGTGGCCGGATACGTTGATGACATCATCTATTCTGCCAAGAATTCTGAAGTATCCGTCAGGGCTGCGGGTGGCGGCATCGCCGGATAGATAGGGCCAGTCCTTCCAGTCCTTGCTGTTGGGGTCTTTGCAGTATTGGGCATAATAGGCGTCTACAAAGCGTTTTCTATCGCCCCAGATGGTCTGGAATTGTCCCGGCCATGGGTTCTGGATGCAGATGTTTCCGGCAATTCCGGGCTGGGTAATCTCCTTGCCGTTGTCGTCAAGAATGATGGGGTGGATGCCTGGAACTCCGGGACCTGCACTTCCAGGCTTCATGGGCGCTATGCCTGGAACGGTTGAACAGAGGAATCCTCCGTTTTCCGTTTGCCACCAGGTATCGACGATCACAGCCTTTCCCTTGCCAACGGCCGTATAATACCACTTCCATACAGCAGGTTCGATGGGTTCGCCAACGGTAGTCATGTGCTTAAAGTGGTAGTCGTACTTGGCAGGTTCATCCGGGCCGATCTTTCGAAGGGCACGGATGGCCGTGGGGGCCGTGTGGAAGATATTGACGCCAAGATCCTGGGCGATTCTCCAGGAACGGCCGGCATCGGGATAGGTGGGGACTCCCTCATAGATGACGCTTGAGGCGCAAAGGGCAAGGGGGCCGTAGACGATAAAAGAATGGCCTGTGATCCAGCCGATATCTGCCATGCACCAGTAAACATCCTCTGGGTGGATGTCCTGGATATATTTTGCCATGGCCGTTACATAGGCGAGATATCCTCCGGTGCCGTGCTGGCATCCTTTTGGCTTACCGGTTGTCCCGCTTGTGTACATGAGAAAGAGCGGGTCTTCTGAGAGCATTTGTTCTGGTTTGATTCTCTTGCCATAATATTTTTTCAATATATCGTTAATGAAAAAATCCCGGTTGTCAACCATGGGAGTCTCGGAGGAACTCTTGCCGGGGTATCGCTGCCACACCAGAACCTTGTCAACAACTTGCCCCCCCTTTTGGGCGATGGCAACGGCCTCGTCGGCATTGACCTTGTGGTTTAAAAGTTTGCCCGAGCGGTAGTAGGCGTCCATCGTGATAAGAACCCTGGAATTTGAATCAACGATTCTGTCGGCGCAGGCACTTGCGGAAAATCCGCCAAACACCACCGAATGGATCACGCCGATTCTTGCACAGGCAAGCATGGTGATGGGAAGTTCAGCCGACATTGGCATGTGTATCGTCACCCGGTCTCCTCGCTTAAGGCCTGCAAAGTCCCGGAGAAGGGCTGCAAACTCGTTAACTCTTACATATAGCTCCTGATAGGTTATGTGCTGGACACTTTCCTCTTCCAGCTCTGGAACAAAATGAATAGCGGTTTTGTTTTTGTTTTTGGCAAGATGACGATCAATGCAGTTATAGCTTGCGTTGATTTTCCCTCCCTTGAACCATTTCCAGCACGGGGCATCGCTTGTGTCAAGAACTTCGTCCCAGTATTTATACCAGGTCAGAAGCTCAGCGAACTCCGTGTAACAATCTGGGAAATTATCAAGGCTGAAACGTTCAAAAACAGCCGGATCTGTCAGATTTGCCTGTCCAATGAATTTTGGTGAGGGATAATAATAATCTTCTTCCTGCCAGTGGACTGCGATCTGTGCTTCTGTGGTCTCTTCTACTTTTTTGTCGCCCATTGATTCTCTCCTTGGATTTAGTTGAGTTGTCATGGTGCTGGTGGTTCTTTTAAAGGTGAAAAAACGTGTGATATCACCCCCCTTTTAAACAATAGAAAAGATCCTCTTATTATTGTTAATCCATACGAATAACAAGTATGGGTGTTGAAAAAAAGGTGGTTGCTTAGATCTCGCTCTATCGTAAAGCTTGGCTGGCTGCGATGGGAAACGGTTGATTGATTTCATATAAAAAACAATCCAGAAATTCGCATGGGATAATTGTACGATGAATTAGATTCATATCGTATTTGTGACTATAAAAAGGAAACTATGTTTAGTCAACAAAAAAATAAAAAAAACATATTGCCTATTCTACGGTTTTTTATATATCGTTATTTGTCCAGGTTTTTAAACGAAAACTGATAATAATGGAGGTATTTAACATTGAAAAATCCAGTGGATATTTTCTGGAGTCACAGGCTTGCCAAGGTTGCAGAAAAACTTGAAAAGAACAACTTTGAGGTCTTTCATGCCGACACCGGCGAACAGGCAAAGGATATCGTTCTTGAAAAAATTATTCCCGGGTTGAATGTAAAAAGTATCTCATGGGGCGGCTCCGTGACTTTTGTCGCAACCGGACTCTTCCATGCCCTGAAGGATGACGGGCGTTATACCGTGCTCAACACCTTTGATAAGACGCTGGGGCCTGACGATCAGATTGAACTGAGGCGAAAATCCCTTGATGTGGATCTTTTTATCACCGGAACAAATGCAATTACCTGTGATGGTCAGCTTGTAAACCTTGACATGATAGGCAACAGAATCGGCGGGATAACCTTTGGACCTCGCCATGTCATCATCATTGTCGGGAGAAATAAAATTTGCAGGGATTTGAACCAGGCCATGGACCGTGTCAAAAACTATGCGGCACCCGTTAATGCAATGAACCTTGATAAAAAAACGCCGTGCAGGGAAACCGGGGTGTGCCAGGATTGTTCGAGTCCTGATCGAATCTGCAATACCTGGTCGATTACCGAACGGTGCTTTCCTAAAAAAAGAGTCAAAGTAATACTCGTAAATCAGGATTTAGGGTTTTAAGATCGCTTTAACGACGCTGCCGTGATAGTTTGACCGCCAAATCGCTGGGAAATACTGTCAACGGCCCTGTCAAGGGCGGCCCATTTTTTTTCTTGGATACCTGGAGAATCAAAGAGCTCCATTTGAACGGGGGTTTCAAGGTTTGAAAAAGAAGAGACTCCAACACCTATAAGTCTTACCTTTCGGGTGAGGATTGTTTTTTCAAGAAGAGAGCAGGCCGCATTGTAAATGGCCATTGAAGAACAGATGGGCTCCATGAGTTTTGTCTGTCGGGTAATCTGGGAAAAATCTGAAAACTTGACCTTGAGGGTGGTATTAAGGGCTTTAATTCCTTTTGCCCTTAGCTGTTTGCCCACCCTCTGGGCATGGGCCAGGAGGTGTCGCTTTAAAACGAGAGTTTCAAGGGTGTCGTTTTCAAGGGTGGATTCGCTGGAGATGGATTTTATGAGGTGATCTGTTCTTACCTTTGACGGGTCAGTCCCGCCTGCAAAATTTAACAGGTCAAAGGCAAATTTCCCGAATTTTTTTTCAAGGATGTGAAAGGGGATGCGGTTGACATCCCCCAGGGTAACTATGCCGAGTTGTCCTATCCGGTCCATGGCACACCTGCCTACTCCGGGAACCTTTTTAATCGGCAGGTTCTGTATTACGGCCGGGGCATCTGAAGGAAGAATAATATGGGTGCCATCGGGCTTGTTCATGTCTGAAGCGATCTTGGCAAGAAACTTTAAATGGGATGCACCGATGGAACAGGTGAGGCCGACTTCCTGCTTGATAGTTTGCCTGATTGCGGCACAGATTGCTTGGACCGATCCAAACAGGCGTTCGCAGCCTGTTACGTCAAGAAAGGCTTCGTCAATGGACACAGGTTCTACTATCGGGGTGAATCTGCTAACAATGGACATAATTTGACCGGATACCGCCGCATACTTGGGTTTGTCCGGGGGAACGATGATCAAATCCCGGCATTTATCCATGGCCATGAACATGGGCATGGCAGAGTGGATTCCAAAGCGTCTTGCCTCATAGCTTGCCGTGGAAACGACGCTTCTGGTTGAACTGCCCCCCACCACAAGGGGGCGTCCGGCTAATTCCGGGCGGTCCCTCTGTTCAATTGCCGCAAAAAAAGCATCCATATCCACGTGTAGAATCATTGGCTGCTTTTTTCTCCCATAACAAATTCCAACCCCATGTTTAGAGCCCTGCTGGTGTCAGAGATATCTGGAACCAGGGGATCCCATGTCAGCGTAGCCTAACGGTGAGCCGCTTGGGTCTGATCCCTCTTTGGATAAAATGAATCCACAGGTTTTTTAGAGATTTACCTGGTTTTTCAACACCCTGTCCTAATACATTAATTACCCATAGAGGTCAAGGGCGAGACAGCTCGACATCAGTAGTTCTAATTTTGAACCTCAGCCAGGGCATGCCGACTGTCGCCTCTATTTTAAAACCAAAGGGAGCGGAATGATGGATCGACCGGTAGGGGGCAGCAGAATGGAAGGAAAACTTGATATCAGTGAGGTCAGGTGGTATATCTCTTTAGATTCTCAGACTTAGTGGAGCAGCTAACAGGAGTAGTAATGATCATAAAAAGATGGATGATCCTCGCCGCGATCCTCTGTGCAGGACTGATTTTCGGGTGTGGGGGCAGTGAAACTGAAACCGGGGTTAAAAAGGATGAACCCGTGAAGAGAGTCATTGTTTCACCCTTACCAACTGAACCCAGGCCTTCCCTTCCACCGGACATTGATTGGATTACTAATGATCAGGGGGCTGTTTTCGCATCCCCAAGGGCAGTCAAGGGTGGAACTCTGCATACTGCTCTTTTGAGTTTCCCGAGAACCTTCCGCCTTGTGGGGCCCGATTCCAACGGCAGCTTTGCAGGCCCCCTTCGTGCCAATAATCTTTCCCTGATCAACATCCATCCCAATACGGGTGAGGTTGTTCCAGAGCTTGCCACCCATTGGGCCTTTGATCCTGACAAAAAGACCATGTACTTTAAACTCAACCAGGATGCAAGGTGGTCTGACGGTGTTCCGGTAACGGCCTGGGATTACGCCTATACCCTTGAATTCATGCGTTCACCCCACATAATCGCCCCTTTTTACAATGATTATTACACCCAGGAGATTGAATCTGTAGAGGTGTATGACGATTACACCATTGCGGTTAAAAGTACAAAGGCCATGCCCGAACTCTATCTTCGTGTGGGAATCTCCCCAACACCCAGGCATTTTTTCGGCACCCTTGACGCCTCGTTTGTGCAAAACTTCAACTGGTCGGTCATTCCCAACACCGGCCCCTACCAGATATCTGACTTTAAAAAGGGAAAGTATGTTCGTTTTGAGCGCAAAAAAGAGTGGTGGGCAAAGGATCTGAGATTCTTCAAGAATCGCTTTAATCTCGATACCGTTCTGTTCACGGTTATACGGGATTACAACATGGTCTGGGAGTACTTTAAAAAGGGTGAGATCGATGTTTTTGACCTGACCATGCCCAAGTACTGGTACGACAGGGCCGACACCCGGGTGTTTAACTGGGGTTACGCAAAAAAGATCTGGTTTTTCAACGATACCCCGGTATCTGCCATGGGCATGTGGCTCAATCAGGACAAGGAGATCTTCTCCGATCCTTTGGTCAGGATCGCCTTCAGCCATGCAATGAACGTGGACAAGGTGATCCATGAGGTCTTAAGGGGAGACTACTACAGGCTTGCCCAGGCGTTCATGGGATACGGCGAGTACACCAACGATGATGTACGTGCAAGGGAGTTCAGCATCGAAAAGGTCGAGTCTCTCATGACCGGGGCTGGATGGACAAGGGGCAGGGACGGCATCTGGCAGAAACAGGGACGACGATTCTCGGTGGAGGTGACCTACGGGTTTGACGAGCACACCCCAAGGCTTGTGGTCTTAAAGGAAGAGGCAATCAAGGCGGGCGTTGAACTCGTGCTTCAGAAGCTTGACAGCACGGCCTCCTTCAAGAAATTTTTAGAAAAAAAGCATGATGTGGCATGGATGGGGTGGAGCACCAGCCTGCGCCCCTCCTACTGGCAGGGTTGGCATTCAGACAATGCCCATAAACCTCAGACCAACAACATCACAAACACGGATGACCCTGAGCTTGACCGCCTTATCGACCAATACCGCTCAAGCCTGAGCGAGGAGGAACGAAAGTCTCTTTCAAGGACCATCCAGCAGAAGATCCACGACCAGGCAGCCTTTGTTCCCACCTTTATGGTGCCCTATGTCCGCCAGGGATTCTGGCGATGGCTGAAGCTTCCTCAGGCTTACGGCACCCGTGTTTCAGGATCTTTGTTTGATCCCTTTGACTCAACCACCGGCGGTCTTTTCTGGTTTGACAGCACCATTTATGAAGAGACCCGCAGGGCCATGAAGGAAGGCCGGGGCTTTGAAGCTGAAACCATCGTGGATAAAACCTTTGAACCCAAGGCCCTGAAATGAATAAAGTGAAACCTGAAACGATCCTGGCGGTTAAAGACCTTGTGGTCTCGTTTACCGTTGATAATATAATAACCATTGCCGTTGACCGAGCCGGATTTGAGCTCTCAAGGGGTGAAACCCTCGGTGTGGTGGGGGAATCGGGTTGTGGAAAAAGTGTCACGGCCCTGTCGATCATGGGGCTTCTCCCCCAGCCCGCAGGCAGAATTGAGGCGGGCACCATCGAGTTTATGGGTCGTGATCTTGTGACCCTTGAAAAGAAAAAAATGCAGAAGATACGGGGAGAAAAAATCTCCATGATCTTCCAGGAGCCCATGACGGCCCTTAATCCCGTGCACAGGGTGGCCAAACAGATCAATGAGGTGTACCGCCTTCATTTTCCAGGAATGAGGCCCGATGAAATAGGCGATAGGGCCGCAGATATGCTGGCAAATGTGGGAATCCCAGATCCTGAAAAGGTGCTCAAGGCTTATCCCCACCAGCTTTCAGGTGGAATGCGCCAGCGAGTGATGATCGCCATGTCCCTTTGTGCGGAGCCAGACATCCTGATTGCAGATGAACCCACCACGGCCCTTGATGTCACGGTCCAGGCCCAGATCCTGGAACTGATAAAAGAGCTACAGACGAGGATGTCCATGGCCGTGATTCTCATCACCCATGACCTTGGGGTAATTGCCGAAAACTGTGATAATGCCGTCGTGATGTACGGAGGACAGGTCGTTGAAAAAGCCTCGGTGGCTATGCTTTACTCAAACCCTGCCCATCCCTACACTCGGGGGCTATTAACCTCTATTCCAGGACTTGCCAGTACCCCGAAAACCATCCTTCCCACCATTGACGGCATGGTTCCATCCCTCGAGGATATGCCCCTGGGATGCAGGTTCAGTACCCGCTGTCCCCTTGTTTTTGAACCCTGTAGAGATAAGGCGCCAGGGGCAGTAAGGGTTGGTCCCGACCACTATGCAGCGTGCTATTACCTGGAGAAGGAACAATGAATCAAAAAGAACAACCCATCTTGAGGGTAACCGATCTGAAAAAATACTTTCCCGTGGTGAGCGGTGTCTTTTTAAAACAGAAGGGTTGGATTCATGCGGTTGACCAGATTAGTTT
Source organism: Desulfobacterium sp. (assembly GCA_034007745.1). Lineage (GTDB taxonomy): Bacteria > Desulfobacterota > Desulfobacteria > Desulfobacterales > Desulfobacteraceae > Desulforapulum. The sequence continues at coordinate 21,494 of JAVEQI010000021.1, read as the reverse complement.
TGATGTACATTCCGGTCAAACCCTGGGGCTTGTGGGGGAGTCTGGCTGCGGTAAAACCACCCTTGGCCGCAGCATCATGGGGCTATATCCCATCACTTCTGGCAGCGTGATGTTCAAGGGTCAGGATATGTCAAGTCTCGATCGATCGTCTAAACGGGAAATGCGTCTAAAGATGCAGATGATATTTCAGGATCCCTTTGAATCGTTGAACCAGCGTCACACGGTCAGGGAGATCCTTGGGGAAAAGTATCGGATACACAGAAAAAAGGAGCCGGATCTTGACAGAGAACTTGTCCGGCTTTTAGAAATCGTAGGGCTTGGAGAACGTTCCCTTGAGCGATTCCCCCATGAGTTTTCCGGAGGACAGCGCCAGCGGATCGGCATAGCAAGGGCAGTAAGCCTTGATCCCGACCTTATTATATGCGATGAGCCAGTATCGGCCCTAGATGTCTCTGTCCAGTCCCAGATTTTAAACCTTCTTCTGACCCTCCAGGAAAGTATGGGACTGACCTATCTCTTTATCTCCCACGATCTTTCGGTTGTAAGGCATATGTCGGATCGAATTGCAGTTATGTACCTTGGAAGAATAGTTGAGATGGCAGACCGGGACGATCTTTTCGCCCATCCCCTGCATCCCTACACCCGGGCGCTTCTTTCGGCCATTCCTGTAGTTGATCCTTCGGTTAAGCGCAAGCGAACGATCCTGACAGGTGAACTTCCATCACCTGAAAATCCACCGGAAGGTTGCAGGTTCCACACCCGATGTCCTGAGGTAATGGAGTTGTGCCATCAACAGGAACCCTTGTTTAAAAGAATCGATAAGGCAGGATCTGACCATTTTGCAGCCTGCCACTTGAACGGCAGTAGGCAGTAGTCAGTAGTCAGTAGGTAGTAGGTAGTAGGTAGTGAGTAGAATAACACCACGTGGCGGTTTCATTTAAGTTAGGGGATACCGACTGTCGCCTCTAGTGTAAAACCAAAATTAGAATTGCTGCACCTACTCCAGGGGGTTGGCATTTTTAAAAAAATAACGTATGGGTATAGGTATGATAAAAAAAATAATTTCAGGCGGCCAGACAGGGGCAGACAGGGCAGCCCTTGACACGGCTATCAAGTTCAACATCGACCATGGCGGCTGGGTCCCCCTTGGCCGTTGTGCCGAGGACGGAGTCCTTGGCGGGCACTATCAAATGCAGGAAATGCCAACGGACAGCTATCCAAAACGAACGGAAAAGAATGTAAAAGAGTCCCACGCAACCCTAATCATCACCCGGGGACCCCTTACAGGCGGTTCTCTTCTGACAAAAAAGCTTGCCTGTACTTATAAAAAACCCTGGGCCCATCTCAACCTTATGACCATGGATGAGTTTGAGGCCGCAGTGGTTCTCAACTCATTTATCCAGGATTATTCGGTTGAAATTCTCAACGTGGCAGGCCCCAGGGCCAGCAGTGATCCCGGTATTTACAGGGATGTAAAGGCGATCCTTGAAACCATGATTTATATGCAGCTGATGGAAACCGGCCCCGAGACGCTTAGGGATGAAGAGTTTATCCTGATCGAACGAAAGGCTCCCTCACCTGTCCCATCAACGGTGGAAGGAGCCGTTGAATTCATTGTCAGGGACCTTACCCTTCGCAACCGATCGTTGATTGCCAACTCAAGAAAGAGCAACATCGCCTCCCTCTACTTTTCCATGGCCGATTACCTCAAGGTAAAACTCGCCCTTGACGCAGGCAATAAAAAACTAATTGCCGCCTGTGCCCGTGCTGAGGGCAGGGACACGCTTGATGTTGAAGATGCCGCCATGGTGATTTTAAAAAGGATCAAACAGCGTCTTGAAAGGGATCATGTATTGAGGATCGTTCAATGATCCCAATCCGGGACACCACCCCTTCGGGTAATGTTCCTGTTGTAACCTATGGAATCATGGCCCTCAACACCCTCGTTTTTTTAATTTCCATAGGGATGTCTCCTTCAGATACAGCCGTTTTTGTCTACCGGTATGGGTTTGTTCCCGCCAAATTCATCGTGCCCGAAATTTCAGCCTGGTTTTCCCTTTCGTCTCTTCTGTTTTCAACTGTATCCTACATGTTTCTCCATGGAGGGCTCTGGCATTTTCTAGGCAACATGTGGTTTCTCTACATATTTGGGGACAATGTCGAGGGTTTTTTCGGGTCCTTGAGGTTTGCGAGCTTTTATCTTGTAAGCGGTCTTGCGTCTGCATTCCTTCACTTCATACTAAGCCCCATGTCCAACATTCCCACCATTGGAGCAAGCGGCAGCATAGCAGGTGTCATGGGGGCCTACCTTATTCTCTATCCCAGGTCAAAGATTCTGACCCTTATCCCCATCATCTTTATTCCATGGTTTGTTGAGATTCCAGCTTTTTTATTCCTCGGGTTCTGGTTTTTAATGCAGTTCTTCAATGCAGCAGGTGGTCAGAGTTCCGGGATTGCCTGGTGGGCCCATGTGGGCGGGTTTCTGGCAGGTATCGCCATGGTCAAGTTAAGCTTCAGAATTCCCGGGTCTGCTGCGGGTGAGAAACTTAAAAGAGTGACGGCAAGAAAGAAAACCCCCCAGCTCCAGGTGATCCATCCAAAACCCCTGGGGCATACCCCGGATCTTACAGGTGAAATTGTGATCTCGTCGCTGGAGGCATTTACAGGAACCCGTAAGATCGTTAATATCCCCTGGGGGTTTTACAATCGACTATACCGGGTCAAGGTCCCTCCCGGGGTAAAGCAAGGTACGAAACTAAGGCTAGCCGGCATGGGAAGGGACAATCTAAAAGGCTCAAGGGGCGACATGTATCTGGGAGTGGTGATCAAAAATGCAATTTAAAAACCTCGTCAGAAGATTCTTTTTTATTTCGGTCATCCTGGGTCTGATCCTTGGTGCTGCTTTTTATTTTATTGCCCCTCCCCTAGTTGAAAACCTGGTAATCCAGCGGGTAAGGCAGATGCCGGGTCTTGAGGAATTCAGTTTTAATGTAAAGCTTGTTGGATTTAACAGTCTTGAGCTTGGGTCAATTACAACGGGCAGCACGCTTAGTGTTGACAGGCTCTCTCTGAGTTATTCCGTGGCAACTCTTTTAAGGGGCCGCATTAAAGGTGTTGAGGTATCTGGTCTTGATCTGAGGGGCAGGGTTACTTCCGAGGGAGTTGTGTTCACCGATTTTTCGCATTTGTTAAGCGGAAGAGATTCGTCCCAGTCGCCTTTTGGCCCATCCCCGGAAAAATTCCCTGAGCAATATCCTGTTAACTCACAGTCCCAAACATCAACCCAATCACTGGTGCAATCACACCCCCCATCACTGGCCATCCCATCACCGTCCGCCCCGTCAATAGAACAGTCAATCGATGAAATGGTGAAAACCTTCTTCCCCATGATTCCGGAAACCGTTGAGGTGAAAAACTCAGCATTGACAATGGTCATGGACAGCGGGACATTTCGAATCCCCCTGGAAATTTCTCTCAGATCCCAGGACAGTGGAACTCTTGTTTTACAAACCAGGCTCTTTCCCCTGGGTGAAAGCCTGGAAGCCACAGTCACCGCAGGGTCTGAAACGGGGGTTGAAACGGTTGAAGTTAAAGCTACCGGCTTCGCCCTTTCACGTATTCAGGACCTTATCGACCATGTGGCACCGGGACTCACAGTAAAGGGACGAGCTGACTTTTTTTTATCCAAGGTGGGTCAGGGCAGATGGATGATGAATCTTTCCGGCCTGACAATTACAGCTCCCGTGGATATGGGGTTAAGGGACATAAGATGTACCGTGGCGAGTCTCTCTCTTGCCTCTTTCTCAGGTAGTTTCATGGTGAAAAACTTACCCAGCAATACAATCAATGTGAATGCGGGCAATGGACTTGGTGTTGATTTTGAAGGAGGGTTAGATCCTGATCTGAGCTGGCATTTAAAAGCGAGCCTTGACAATCCAGGTTCGCTGAAGGTTTCCCACGAGGGCGAAAACCTTGAGATCGTAAACCCCGGTGTAGCGATTACCCTTAAGGGAAGGGGAAATCTAGGAAATGTGGATGTTTCAGGAAAAATTGATAGTTGCAAGATCAAGGCCGGCTCAATCTCGAATATTACCCTCAAGGGTCGGGGAAATTTCAACCTCAAAGGCGAACAGGATATTTTTGAGATGGGGTTCACGGCGGGAATCGGCCCGGTTTCCCTTGGTACAAAGGACTATTTTGTTAAAGCTCCAGCCGCCACTATTCCCGGGCGCCTGTTTGTGGACAGTAGTTTTACCCCAAGAATGACCTTGACCCCTTCCCTGGGGGGGGCAAAGGCCGGATCACCCGTGGCCAAGGTTGAGGCAAGGGATATCTCGCTGACTGTTCCCGTTTATCTGCCCCTTGATTATCCTGGAAAAAAGAATGGCCAAGGAGGCAGTTTTGCCGTGAAAACTCTGGTTCATAACGGGCAGAAGATCGGCAGCCTTAAGGGAACCATCGATCAGATAAATAACGGTTTTGAAGCAAGAGCGATGCTGGATGTCAAGGCCAAGGTGTCGGAGGTCGATTTCTCCTTTTTTGCCGATGCCCTTGCAACCATGTTGTTTGAGAAAAATAAAACCAAATGTGGTTTTGACATGACCCTGAACCGGGGCAGAGTGTCCGGCAAGGAGAATGATTTTGAGATAAATGGGATTGTTGCACGCTTTGTGTCAGATGATCTCTTTGCCATGCAAACCCGACCTGGCCAGCTGGTTAAGATTGAATCAATAAGGGCAAATGACATTGTCGTTACAGACTTGACCGTTGGCTATACCGTTGAATCCTTGAACTCTCTGCTGGTTGAAAAAGTAGGATTTGCCTGGTGCGGAGGTCGTGTCACCACCGAATCCATGCGGATTGAGCCTGAAAAAGATGAGTACCATCTCACCCTGTTCTGCGACCGGCTTAAACTGTCAGAAATTTTAAAGCAGATTGGCTCATTTAAGGCAAGGGGAGAAGGAGCGCTCAACGGACGAATTCCCATCTCTTTTTCCAAGGGCAACTTTTCGTTTGACAGGGGTTTTCTCTTCTCCACACCGGGCGGGGGTGGGAACATCAGCATACGGGGGGCTGAAACGCTCTTGGCAGGAATTCCCAAGGGAACGGCCGAATATACCCAGATCGATCTCGCCAGTGAGGCCTTAAAGGACTACCAGTACAAGTGGGCCAAACTTTTGTTCAACACAACAGGAGAAAGCCTTGTGGTGAACATGTCCTTTGACGGGGAGCCTGAAAACCGTTTGCCGTTTATCTATAAAAAGGAAATCGGCGGGTTTGCCAGGGTCGATGCCTCAAGCCCCGGTTCAAAGTTCCAGGGCATCAGAATCGATGTCAACCTTGAACTTCCCTTTAACCGGGTCATGAAATTCGGATCAAAGCTGAATAAAATGCTTCAGTGACAGCAGCCGGCACTGCCACAACGACCCCCCCGACTTTATTCGTTCAGCAAGGAATACCGATTGCCGCCACTGGGGTAAAGCCATAAATTATTTGGCGGGGAATTTTTTATCGAGGATTAGGTTCCACTGCTCTACCTTGTCCTTGCACTGCGCCATTACCCGGTTTGTATCCCCCTCAATGGTGATCGAAAGAATTTTATCTCCCTTTTTTATGGCATTGACAACCGCCATCGCTTTCTTGTCTGCAACACTGCCAAATATTGTGTGCTTATTGTTCAGCCAGGGTGTCGGCACATGGGTGATGAAGAACTGGCTGCCATTGGTGCCGGGGCCGGCATTTGCCATGGAAAGTATACCTGGTCTGTCATGGACTAGGTTTTTAACAAACTCATCCTGGAAATTGTAGCCTGGTCCGCCCCTGCCAGTTCCTGCGGGGCATCCGCCCTGGACCATGAAGCTGTCGATCACCCTGTGGAAGGTAAGGCCGTTGTAGTATCCACGGCTGGAAAGATTGATGAAGTTTGCAACAGTATATGGTGCCTCCCCGTCGTAGAGGTCCAAAACGATGATTCCCTTCGTTGTTTCCATGACGGCCCGGACAGGAGAGGTTGAAGGGAGGTCTGCGGCGCTGGCCGTGCCAATGGTGACAACGGCCGCCAGGGTTATAATGATGAAAAGGATGGTATATCTTTTAAATGATGATGCCATTGGTGTTTCCTATAGAGAATGGTTAAAATTGGAAGTTTAAGTGGCTGTAACGCCATGTTTTACGGCAATTTTTTCAAACATGGTAACAAGACCTGCGCCAAGGGTGTAGAGAATCTGGATATCTAGGTTCTCCTCGGCTGTTTCGTCAAAGAACAGGTTGAGCTCCGAATCCATTTCCTCGTCGGGTTTCCAATAGCAAATGAGAATCGGCACATGGGGGAGGGGCTGGAGTTTGAGAGCAATGTCAGACTGGTAATGGTCGCTGATCTCCTGTCCGTTAAAGAGAAACATGAGATCCTCGAACAGATCGGGATAGGTGTCTGCCAGCTGCTTGAGGGAACGTTCGCATCTCTGCTCAAACAGGCGATACCGGTCCTTGCCGCCGGGAAGTTCACGAAAGGGAACCCATACACCCGTGGGCTTTGTTCCTCGTGCGTTGAGAACGTAGTCCATGAACGGCACGGCAATCCAGGGATTCACGTGGATATCGGTAAGTATTTTACCCTGGGTGTCAATGGCCACGTTTTTGCCCATGACCTTGAGGTTGAGCTTGCCGTTTGAAAAGGTTCCCCCCGTTGGAACTGCCCTGGATTCAAGGTCAATGCCCGCAATTTGATCCTTTAAATCCTGGAGCATCTTATCCTGTTCCGTTTCTGTGGGGTCCTGTTTTTTATTGTTTTTCTTTAATAGGGCGATAGTCTTGCTGTCAACATAGGGACATTCGTCAATCTCCCGCTCACCCTTGAACACCAGGGCTGCAAATGCAAAGCAGGTATTTGCCCGGCACTCCTTGCAGTTTGTCTTGGGAAGAAGCTTGTATATCTCCGGGGTTGTTAAAATCATTGATTTCCTCCTCTGTTTCTCTTTTACAATCTGACAACTGTATACTCTATATTGATATCCTTAATTTTTTTAAAATGCAAATTTATAAATTTTTGGACCAGCAATCTTAAGTTCCTAACTGAATAACATGGTCGCAGATTCTTTTTACCTGATCCTGATTGTGGGAGACCATGACAAGGGTGCACTTCTTCTTGAGCTCAACCATGAGCTGCTCGATTTTTTCCTCTGATGCAGGATCAAGGGACGAGGTGGGCTCGTCAAGGAGCAGGATCTCGGGATTCATAACAAGGGCCCTTGCCATGCAGAGTCTCTGCTGCTGACCGCCTGAAAGGACCGATGACCTTTTGTCGAGCCTGTCTTTTACCTCGGACCAGAGCCCGCACGCCTTAATTGCCCCCGTGACAAGCTCGTTCACTTGATTTTTCCTGTTTATTCCGGCGAGTTTCAGGGGGAAGGAGACATTCTTGAAAATGCTCATGGGCAGGGGATTTGGTGTCTGAAAAACCATGCCCACCGCTCGTCTGAGTTCAATGGCTGAAAAGCTAGGGGCGTTGATGTCACAAAACCCCTGGTCCCTGTCCCCTGAAAAACGGATAAGAACTTTGCCCTTGATGGCTGCCCCGGGAATATTTTCCCATAGTCGGTTAAAAAGCGAAAGAAAGGTTGATTTACCAATCCCTGAATGTCCGACGATTCCCGTTATTGCGTTCTCAGGGATGGCCGTGTTGACCTGGGAGAGTACCTGATGGTCTTTGTAAAAAAAATCCAGATCACTGGTTTTTATTTTTGAACGGTTCACTGGGGTTTGCTCTCCTAACGGGTGTACAATAAAATGTGCTTTGCCTTTTTCTGGATAAGGGCGGCAACTGTGAAAAGGGTTGCGCAGATCAATAGAAGTACGATGCAGGCACCAAACCCTTTGGCAAGTTCGGCCTCGCTCGAGTACTGGGAAGATATGTAATAGATGTAAAAGGGCAGGGCTTCAAACCCCTTGAAAAGGGAGTGGGGCATACCAGCCGATGCCACGGCTCCGGTGAGCATTATAACGGCTGTGTCTTCTGCGCACCGGCCAACGGCAAGGATAACACCCCCTATTATGGCGGTGAATGAATGGGGAATCAGGCAGTGGATGGTGTTCTGCAGGGGGGTCGCCCCAAGGGCTATCCCGGTGAGTCGCACCGATTGCGGAACGCTTTCAATCGCAATCTGGGTGGTCCTCACTATATAGGGCAGTACGAGAAAGGCAAGGGAAAGGGCCGATACAATAAGCGAAGGAACAAGGGTTTCACTCACGTGTTTGTGGAGAAACAGGATGACTGAAAAGCCAAACAGCCCAACAACGATGGAAGGAATGGCCGAAAGAAGGTCAAACAGAAAGCCAAACACTTTTTTTGTAAAGGCGTTGCTGTACTCGGCCATGTAGATACCGGCAAGGAGGCCCACGGGCACGGCGGCGGTAATGGCGATAACAATCAGGGCAAAGGTGCCTGCCATGGCCGGAAAAATGCCGTCAAACACCTGTCTTCTAAGAAGCAGGGCGTCAACCATGGGGGTTGATCCGAATATGAGGGAAAGGTTCAGGGCGGTGAAACCTTTGAACATAAGATATAAAACAAGAGCTGCAAAGCTTCCTAAAACAATCATGCAGCCCATGACAGTCAGGCCGTATACCGCCCGTTCTCCCCATTTATTCATCTGAGCTTTCTTTTTTTGTATAGTTGTGTTCCATGGCCCTTGCAATGAGGATCACAATAGTTGTGATCATATATAAAACTGTTCCGCAGACAAAGATAGATTTAAACTCCATGCTGGCAAAATCTGCGGCACTGACAAGGGCGATGTGGGAGGTAAGCGTGCGGGCCGAGTCAAACAGGCTGTCCGGCCTTTGTACTGCATTGCCTGCGATCATGAGGGCGATCAGGGTGTCTCCAACGGCCCTGCCAAAGGCCAGAACCACACCTGTGACAATGCCCTTTCTGCAGGCGGGAATAACGATGTAGACAAGCATCTGCACCTTTGATCCCCCAAGGGCTGCAACTGCGGTAAACAGGGCGGCCGGCACATTGTCAAAGCTTGCCATGAAAAAAAGGATCATGGTCGGTGAGATGAGAATGGCAAGCACAAGGCTTGCGTTCAGGATGCACATTCCGCTGCCGGTTTCCCCAATATTCCTGATAACAGGCACCATGAAAAACACCCCGGCAAAGGCGTAGATGATTGTGGGAACGCCTGTCATCATCCCGACACATCCTCTGAGAATGGCCGCTGTTCTATGACCGGCAAGGATGGAAATAAAGCTTGCACAGCCAAGGCTCAACGGAAACGAGATCGCCATGGCGGTAAACGAGATCCAGAGTGTGCCGAGCACCATGGGCCAGATGCCGTAGCTTTGCCTTGCCGGGTTCCAATCCCCTGTCAGGATGTTCATCCACTGGCCGTTTTCTAATATGGGAAGCCCGGTCAGGACCATGAACCCAAGTATGAGAACAACGATGGATGAGCAGAAAAGGGCCGCTAAAAAGAAAATTGCCCTGGCCGGGGTTTCAAGACTATATTCCTTGCCCCAGCCTGTGTGTTGAAGAACCGCCATGGTCGTATTTACCTTACCGGAATAAAACCCTTTTCCCTTACAATTGCCTGACCCTCGTTGGAGAAGAGGTATTCAACAAACACTTTGGCAAGGCCTGCGGCTTCCCCCCTTGTGTTGCTGTAAAGTCCCCTTGCAACTGTATATTCTCCGCCTCTGATGGATTCGTTATCAGGTTTGACCCCGTCAATCTCAACTGCTGCAAGGCCCTTGTCCACAAATCCTGCCGACATGAAACCAATGGCATTGGGGTCGTTTGCAACCGCAGTTTTCATGGCTCCGTTGGAAACAACAAAGTTGGCGGACAGGGCAATCTCCCCTTTGTTGATGGCTTTTTCCCAGAACACGTCCCTAGTGCCGCTTCCCTCCTCCCTTGTGTATATGTTTATCTGTCCGGGCTTGCCGCCTAACTCCTTCCAATCGGTTGTTTTACCTGAAAAAATGTCGACAAGCTGGCCTCTGGTTAGACTTGTCACCGTGTTCAAGGGGTTAACAACCACGGCGACTCCGTCAATTGCCCAGCGGTAAATGGCTAATCCATAGGTTGAGATCTCCTTTTCGCTTGCCTTTCTTCCCGAGTTTCCAATGTGAATCAACCCCTCGCCAACCTGTTTGATCCCGGCCCCGGAACCGCCCCCTGCAATGGTTATCCGGATGTCGGGATTCAGTGTCATAATCCTTTTTGCAGCCTCTTTTACAACGGGGATATGGGCCGTTCCTCCGGCAATTCTGAGATCTCCTGCTTTGCCCGTAAACCTTTCAAGGTCATTGGCATGTAACGATGTGACCATAACAAGGGCCGTAAAAAAAGCAGCGACTGGGAACACAAAGTTCTTAACTGTGAATCTTTTTACCATTAAGTTTCTCCTTTTCCATTTCAAAAATTTTAATTTTATCCATAAAAAGAAGGATAATTCCAATTGTTTGTTCTGATCCTTTCCGGAACTTCGATCGCTCTTTTCGATACATGGTGCACCGGAGAGAGAGGCATCCGGCCACAACGAAAAAATAAACAGGATGGTACAGGGCTGGCATTAGCGTCATTTCGCCCCCTTTGCGGCGGCCAGCTCAGCGGGCATTTCCCATAAAAAATCTAATTGACATTCCGTTTGTTTACTGGAATAGAGGGGGTTTTAACGAAATATATTTAAAAGACAGGAAGCATGGTTTGATTGAAACTAAAAAAAGCGCCCCATGGCCCACCATGTTCCGGTTTGTTGTTTTGCTCTGGATCATCGAGCTTATCAACCTGGTTCTGGGGCATGGTCTCTCAAGGTTTGGCATCATTCCAAGAACTATGACGGGTCTGCCGGGAATTTTCTTTGCCCCTTTTCTCCACGGCAGCATGGGTCACATTTTGATGAATACATTGCCGCTTCTCGTCCTCGGCAGTTTTGTCCTTATCCTCGGCAGGCGAATCTTTTTTACGATCACCCCTGTGATAATAATCGTCAGCGGTTTAGGGGTGTGGCTTGTGGGAAGGTCCGCTATCCATGTGGGGGCGAGTTCGTTGATTTTTGGTTATTTTGGTTTCCTCGTATTCCGGGGGTTAATCAAAAGGAGCCCTGTGTCCCTGGCAATATCCATCCTCACCATTGCCGTCTATGGGGGACTTTTATGGGGGATATTTCCGGGCACTCCGGGCGTTTCCTGGGAGGGGCATTTTTTTGGGTTCCTCACCGGAATGCTGTGCGCAAGAATGTACAGATGAAACGTGTACAACGATGGTGTGATCAAAGGCGGTGATTCTTGTATGGTGATCAGATAGGAGAACCTAGGATTTGTTATACATCACCTTGATTTTTATACTTCGTGACTTATTGTTTAAATACTTTAGTTATTGTTCAAGTCTAAACATTATTTCTGTTTTGATTTTTAATCTTTTAACCAAAAGGAAAATTTTATGAAACTAAGTGAATGCATCCCCGAGAGAATGTCAAAATTATTGGTTGGCGCACTTCTTATAGTTGGAGCCCTTGCCCTTGTAGCTATTGGCTTTACCATTCTGCCGGTGGTGGGAATTATTCTTGCAATTCCTGTGGCCGGGCTTGGGATTTATTTCATCAGAGTTCATTTAAATGAAAAATGTGAAATAGACACTAATTCCTGAACGCACGCAATGTGAATCTCCTTGACTGGATATATTTTAAAATAAAAGAATGAAGAGTCCTCTGATCGTTAAGGGAAATTTTATCTGCACTCCAACGGCTGATTCCTATGAGGTTCATGGGGACAGTTACCTGGTCTGTGTTGATGGAGGGGTAGAGGGTATTTATCCTGTCATCCCTGACAGATTCAAGGGATGCAGGGTCCACGATTATGGAAACAGGCTCGTCATTCCTGGATTTGTAGATCTCCATCTCCATGCCGCACAGTTTCTTCAGTGCGGCATGGCCATGACGAATCAGCTTCTGAGCTGGCTCAAAGATTATACTTTTGAACTTGAAAGAGAATTTGACGACCGGGTATTTGCAAGGAAAGCTTACACCTTGTTTGCGGAAAAGCTTGTGGCATGCGGCACTCTGAGGGCATGCATCTTTGCATCTTCGTCAACCACAGGAACCGAGGAGTTGTTCGAGGTGTTAAAGGGAAAGGGGGTCGCAGCCTATGTGGGCAAGGTCGATATGGACACAAATGCACCTGATTATATTATTGAGACAACCCGGGAAACCCTCAGGGGAACAACATATCTGATAGAAAAATACAAGGATGAACCACGGGTAAAACCGATTATCACCCCGCGTTTTGCCCCTACCAGCACCCCGGAACTGTTGCAGGGACTGGGAGATCTTGCCCTGAAGTACGACCTGCCGGTTCAGTCCCATTTGTCCGAAAATCTGGATGAAATAAAATGGGTTAAGGATCTTTTTAAAGACGCAGATAACTACTCGGACGTCTACTATAGAAACAATCTGTTTGGCCAGACAAAAACGGTCATGGCCCATGCAGTTTATCTGGATGATGATGAAAAATTTCTGATCAAAAAGACGAATATGATGCTGGCCCATTGTCCCGATTCCAACATAAATGTAAGAAGCGGTATCATGCCAGTCAGGTCCTTGCTGGATATGGGAATTAAAATCGGCCTTGGCAGCGATATTGCCGGGGGACATAAAATTGCCATGAATGAAACCATGGTCCGGGCAATACAGCTGTCTAAAATTGTGAATATGATGGATGCGGATCTGAAACCCCTGAGCGTTTCAGAGGCTTTCTATATGGGCACAAAGGGCGGGGGCAGTTTTTTCGGCAAAACCGGCAGCTTTGAAAAGGGCTTCTTCTTTGATGCCCTTGTGATCGAGGATGATCCCATGATTGCCGGCCGTTATTCCCTGGAAGACAGACTTGAAAAATTCATCCATGTGGGAGATGACCGCAATATCTGTGCCCGATATGTTGAAGGTGAAAAGCTGTAGTCAGGTTTTATTGCTCCTCACATTCTTTGCCTTCAATCTTTCCATGGACAGGGTCGATGGTCTTCAAGGCCTTGATTACAGCATGTACAAGTGTGGCCAGGGGGATGGCCAGAAATAGTCCCCACAATCCCCAGAGCCCGCCAAAAACAAGTATCGATACAATGATTGCAACGGGATGGAGATTAACCACCTCAGACAGAAGGAGTGGGGCCAGAAGGTTGCCATCAAGGGCCTGGATAACACCATAAGCTCCCACTACATAGGCGCTTTTTGCAATCAATCCCCATTGAAAAAAGGCCACCAGGGCAACGGGAAAAACCATGATCGTGGCTCCGATGTAGGGGAAAAGTACGGATAATCCAACAAAAAACGAAATCAGCAGGGCAAATTTAAGGTTCAGCAGCATAAATACAGCGTAACTTATCCCCCATACAATGAGAATCTCCCAGATCTTCCCTCGAATATAGTTGGAAATTTGCTGATTTACATCATTCCAGACCATGGTTGACAGGTAGCGGTCGTTGGGCACAAACTTTGCCATCCATTTAAGAATGACAGATTTGTCTTTGAGAAAAAAGAAAACCAGCAAAGGAACAAGCACCAGGTAAACAATAATTGAGATAAGGCTTTTTACCCCTGCAAGGGAGAAGGAGAGAAGTATCTGACCCTGGCTGGTCAGCTCAGCTGCAAGTCCCTTGATAAAAGAATCTATATTAAGTTCTTTCATGAGCTTTGGATGCTCTTCAAAAAGGGTAAGCACTATCGCCTGCCCCTTGGTCAGCATGTTGGGAAGCTCCTGGATAAACAGGGCCACCTGCTTTGTTAAAAGAGGTAAAAGACTGACCATCGCAAGGATTAGACAGGTCATGAACAGGATGCTAACCAAAAAAACAGAGACCTTGCGTTTGATTTTAAAACGTTCAAGCCTTTGGACAATGCCCTCTAGAACATAAGCAATTATGATGCCGACAAAAACGGGAATCAGCATGGATCCTAGAAACAGAATTGTTAAAAAACCAACCAGGAGTAAAAAAACCAAGGTGATGATCTGGGGGTCTGAAAAATAACGTTTAAACCAGGTTTGAAACAACGTTAACATTTGTATTCCTTATGATTTTAAAGGTACTGAAAAACCTAACACCGACTGGCAATTCCCGTATAGTTAAAACCAATTATTTTAATTCCACTATTGTACTCAGCCTCAAGATGACGGATCTTTAAACCGCTCGCTTCAATGAGGCTGGATATGGGGCGGTTGAGGTGGCATCCTCCGCTTACGGGAACCCACCAGGGGTTGAGACGTTCCTGCCATTTTCGTACAGCTGCATCCGGTGCCCTGCCATGTTCACAAAAGATCAGTTCGCCTCCAGGTTTTAAAATTCTGCGGATTTCCGATAAAGCCTTTTCAACTCCAGGAATGGAGCATAGTGAATAGGTCACCACGGCTGTATCTGCAGACTTATCGTCCAATGGCACCTGTTCGCCATATCGGCCGATGCGGGTGACATTATAGGCTAAACCACGGGTACGTTTTCGGGTAATCGCCCATAGGCCGTCAGAGGGCTCAACACCCCAGATCTGCTTGACCTTCCCAGGGTCATAAAAGGGAAGATTAAGCCCTGATCCCATACCGATTTCCAGAACATTTCCCCTTGCATGGGGTATGATTTTTTTTCGCTGATCTGCAATATCTTTGCTCATGCACACCATATGGGTCAAACGGGGCAGAAGATACCCGTTATATAAGTTGTAGAGTCCCATGCCTGTCTCCTGTCTTTTGATCTGTTCTTTTATCTGTTTTGTTCTAACGGGTCAAGATAGAAACGATATCGCCAAAACCAGCAGGCAGACTCCAAGGGCCACAGTATCGCAGGTTGAGGCAAAAAATTCAGGATCGGTTCGATCGTCGCTGTAGCATCTTGCCGCCATGGCATCGGCCATCTGGTCTGCCGATTGAAAGGTCTTGCGTAAAAGGGGGGTGGAGAGATTCAGCATCTTTTTTATTGGGTTTTTTTCAAGCAAAGAACAGCGTGACCGCTGGGCCTGGGATACTTCCGACGCCTGGAGGAGAATCATGGGTAAAAATCGTAAAAACAGGCTCACCATAACTGCCACCCTGGCCTGGTCAATAAAGGGGATGGGCCTTAAAAACCACTGGACAGCGCCTTTGACCCCTGTGGGTTTCGTACTCCTTGAAAATATGATGCCAAGCATCATCACAAGGAAGAATCGCCAGGATACGAGGCTGCCGGCAACCATGCCCTGGCGGGTTGCCGTTATGCCCCAGACGTCCAGGATCGTTTCTCCGGGGGTGGTGAGTGAGCGGGAGATAAAGACAAGGGTCAGGAGGAAAAAAAAGGGCTTGAGTGCCAGAAGCAACGGAACCGGTCTGACTCTAAGGTTTGCCGCAGCTCCCAGGACCATGGCCGTGATAAGAACAAGCGCAGCCAGAGAAGCCTTGAGGGTCGCAAGGCTCAAGAGACTCATGCACACGAGCTTATACCGCACATCAAGATTGCTGACAAAGGCCCTTGATTCAACATAGGTAAAGGCACTTAGCTGGCCCACGGCATAATCTCCAACCCCAACCGGGAGGCACAGGGTTCTCTCACCCCAAAGTTTTCAAGCTGTTTCACAAGAACAAGGGGGTTCTCGTCTGCAACGAGCCTTCCCCGGTCAAGGATGATCATCCGGGTTGCCAGGGTAAACACCTTTTCAATCTCATGGGTTGCAACAACGATTGTGCACCCCGAACTGTGGAACTTTTCAAGGCAGGTGATCAGGTCAAGGGTGCCCCCATGGTCAAGGTTGGAAAAAGGTTCGTCAAGTACCAGGACCTCTGGTTCCATTGCCATGACACCTGCGATGGCAAGACGACGTTTTTCCCCTCCGGAAAGTGAGGCCGGACTTCGATCCCTTAAACCTTCAAGCCCGAGGGAGGCAAGGGCTGTTTCCACCCGTTCCCCGATAACCTTCCGGGAAAGTTTAAGGTTCTCCGGGCCAAAGGCAATGTCGTCGAATACAGTTTCTCCAAGGATCTGGGTGTCTGGATCCTGGAAAACAAGGCCGACGTTCTTTGTTGCTGAAATTGGACTGCTTCGGGTGGATATGCCGTTAACGATGACCTCGCCCGAGGTGGGCATTAAAAGGGCGTTAAGGTGTCGAAAAAAAGTGCTCTTTCCCGAACCGTTCCGGCCGGCCACCAGGATAAATTCCCGCCTGTAGATCTGGAGGCATATCCCCTGGATCCCAGATCCTTGACCATCATAATCGTGGCAGAGCTTATTTACCTCTATCAGGGGTGTCTCTTTCATTTTATAACCTTTCTAATTAGTTGGGCGGCAAATACGGCAACACCGATTTTAATAAGATCCCCGGGAATAAAGGGATAGACGCCCACCATGAAAGCTTTGTCCCAGGCCATACCCGTGGCAATTTTAAGCCAGGGGACACCAGCGCAATAGACGATGGCCGTGCCAAAGACCAGGGCGACTCCATCCCCCGTGCGTGTCTTATTCAACTGCTCTGAAATAAGGGCCGTGGCAAAAACTGCCGGAAGAAATCCAAAGAGATATCCCCCCGTGGGCCCGAACAGCCGACCTATCCCCCCGGTTCCCCCGGCAAATACGGGAAATCCGAATCCGCCCATTAAAAGGTAAAGGGCTACGCTGTACACCCCAAAGCGAGGCCCAAGAATCAAACCTGCTAGAAGCACAAAGAGATTCTGGAGGACAATGGGCACGGGACCAATTGGAATGGCAATAAAGGCACCTGCGGCAATCAGAGCCGCAAAAAGGGCGGAGTAAACGGTTTTTCTCAGGTGATCAGATTGATTGATCCTATCTGGATGATTCAAGAATGAACTCCCCGGTGAAAACAGTCACCATAAATAACCCTTCTTGTGGTCTTGTCCCCGTGCATGAGGATCAGGGCTCCCGAGTCATCCACATCAAGGGCAACCCCCTCAAATTGTTCGTTGAACGTCTCGATTCTGACCTGCTGCCCAATGGTCGAGGATTGCCTCTTCCACAGCTCAATTATATTTTTTTCAAGCATATTTTCCAGGAGAGTCTGAAAGCTTGCAAGAAACTGCGTCAAAATTTCAACCCTTGAAACCTTGTGCCCCAGGATGGTTGAAATGGATACGGCATTTGGCTGTTCTTTTTCAGGCTGGTTATTCACGTTGATACCAATGCCCACGTTGACAAACGAGACCATGTCTCCCCGGGTCTCCATCTCAGACAAAAGGCCGACAAGCTTTTGATTGTCGACCAGGATATCATTTGGCCATTTTACCCGGGCGTTGATGTTAAAGAGCCGATTCAATGTTTGTGCAAGGCAAAGGGAAGCTGCAAAGTTGACCTTAAAGCTGAGCTGAGCTGGAAGATCGGGTCTTAAAACAACGGTGAACCACAACCCTCCCCTCTGGGAGAGCCAGGTGCGGTTGAGCCGTCCCCGCCCTTTCTCCTGATGTTCGGCAATGACAACGGTAAAATGGGGGGTCCCATTCCTAGCAAGGTGTTTTGCCCTGTCCATTGTTGAGCTTAAGATTGGAAAAAACAGAATGTTGTTTCCAGGAGATCCGAGGCTCAATCCCACAAGATCACCGCCGGTTTTCAACCCATATCCCCTTGATGACGATTCAATGTCATACCCCTCATTTATAAGGGACTTGATGTGCTTCCAAACGGCAACCCGGGAGACACCAAGGGCGCTGCTCATTTCAACCCCTGAGATAAACCCTTTGTCGTTTATGGCCAGGTGGTGTAGTATTTTTCCCTTGATGGTGTTCCTCCGGTATTTGCCATGGTTGGTTAACCTATTTTTAAAAAAGGGTTAACAGAGAAATTTTCACAGGTCAAGGATTATCTCCAACCCAATTGGGAATTACGACTTCCCTTGCCGCAATTTTTACCATGTAACTTAGGAATTCAAAGGCTTAAGGGTTATGATTCTATCGTCTTTACTGATCATACCATTATTAAACACTTTTTCTTTTTGAAGATTTTAACTTAAAATAGTGTCAATCCTTTGGGGGAGTATCATTTCTCAATTTTTAAAAACAACGGTAGCAGTGCTGCTGCTGAAATGGCAATGCTGGCGCCGATAAACCCCATGGCAAAGAATCCATTCTCTGCAAAAAATCCTATCAGCGTCGGGGCACCGCCGCCCATAAGAAATGCCGCCGGGATGGTAAGCGAAACCATAATGTTGCGGGTTTCTTAGGCTCCAATATTGGACAGGGCTGAAAATTCCGGGGGGAAAAAACATACTGAAAAAATGGGCTGGAAAAAGACAGCGATCTGAAGCCCGGTGCCCGAAAGTAAACCGATGCTCAAGGTGGAAATACCATTTAACATAAGTACGCAGGTCAAGCCGTGAGCAGGGCAATCCCACTGGGCAGATACAGTCCCGCAGCCATGCCGGTAATGAAAATGCCGGTCCGCATCATGGCAAGGCTGCTGCTGAAGCCGGTGATGATAAAAACAATACCGGTCATGATTGCAGACAGGCCGATGGTTTTTTATGCAGCAATTTTCCTGAGACAAATCCCGAGCATATAAGTGTGATAAAATATCCCAGGGCCGGCATAAGAAACAAAGAACCTGCCTGGTCACCGGTTAGGGACATGTCATGTAAAATCGTCGGCAGAAGTGGAGAGATAATAATTCTGATGGTAAAATTTAAAAGAAAAATTGATGTCAGAAAAAACATGGGGCGCAGTTGCGATTGAAATGTCACAGTGTTGTTCATACAGAGTCCGATCTGCTGTTTGTCCCGCCAGGGGCGAAGATTATTTCTCTCTTCATGAAGATTATTTCTCCTTTAATTTATCTGGCCAATCTTTCAGTATGAGCAGAGTGTCTCTCCCTCGATATTCCGGGCACTCGATTTATCCATTTTTTTCTAAGAAACTCCCGTCAAAGGGCCACCGTTGGCGGAGTTTCAATGTTCGTTGTGGCCGGAGGCCTTTCTCTCTCCGGCCGTGCCGATTTATATCATACGAAAGTATTTCCGAGGTCAAGGATTATTATCCCTGCTCAGTCTATCCAGGGGGTGGACTTCTTCAGGATACAAAAGATAGCCTTGATCAGCCTTTGATTTGAATCTGGTTGGATCTCCCCCTCCGACCAGGTCATCATTTTTAATTATCCATGTCGGTTATTGATCCATTAGATTGCCTCTACATCACTTATGATACCGGTAGTATACTATTGATCTGATCTTTTATTTGTATTATGTCCCCACATATAGTACCCTCTCCATATTCTCAAAGGAAATATTCCCGACAATTCAAGCATTCTCCCTCTTACTTCGGTTGAATACTTCTGCCACTTATGGTTTTGCCTGGTTCAAACAAAAGAAAATTAAAAATTAATGTGGAGGAAGAGCTCTATGGTGACGAATGTAAAAGATTTCCTTTGACGACTATGAGGTTGAACACGATTTTTCCTCCATCGGCAAGCGTACTATGCTGTTGAATGCCCGGCAGATTGAACAAGCGATGGGCAAGGAGCGGATCATCCTCCTGGCCATTGAGGACATCACCGAGAGCAGTCAACTTGAAGGCCTGCTGAAAGAATCTGAATCCCGCTACAGGCGCATTTTTGAGACTTCCACCGACGGAATCGTGCTTCTTGAAAAACGCGAAGGACATATCGTCCATGCGAATCTGGCCGCCGAGAAAATGTTAGGTTATTCCGAGGCGGAATACATCGGAAAAATGCTGGAGGATATCGGTGTACCCATCGATATGAATGATTTTTCGGTGAGAATGGGATCTTTGAACAAAAGCGGCATTCTTAATTACGAGGATGTTCCGATAAAAACCAAGTCCGGACAGGACGTCTATGCTGACGTATATCTGGTAGACAGGGCAAAACTGGCCCAATGTAATATTCGCGATGTCAGTGAAAGGAAACAGGCCGAGAAGATACTTAAAGAAGAGAAAAGTTTTATTGAAAATGCACTCAATACACTGCAGGACATATTCTTTGTTTTTAATTTAGAAGGCAGACTCCTCAGGTAGAACAGGACAATGAATGCTGTCACCGGCTACACAGACAGGGAAATTTCTTTAAAAAAGGTCATTGATTTCTTCTAAGAGGATGAAAAAGAGCGCGTATCCGAAGCCATCTTGAAAGTCATTGAACAAGGAAGTACCCAAGTTGAAGCAATAATGGTTACCAAAGACGGGCGGAAAATCCCCTATGCATTCAGTTCAGCGATATTGAATGATGCTCAAAACAAACCTATAGGCATAAGTGGTGTCGGCAGAGACATCACCGATCACCAAAAGCTTGAAAACCAACTCCGTCAGGCCCAGAAGATGGAGACAGTCGGCACACTGGCAGGGGGGATTGCCCACGATTTCAATAATATCCTCAATGTGATCATGGGCTATTCCGCCATGGTCGAGGAAACGCTGGAAACCGGCAGTCCTGAAAAGAAAAACATGAATGAGGTGCTCATTGCCGCCGAGAGGGCCGCTGATCTGACTCGAAGGCTGCTTGTCTTCAGCAGAAAAGATGTTGTTATAATGATGCCCGTTGACATCAATGAAATTATCCTTGGCTTGAAGAAAATGCTTGGACGGATTATCAGAGAGAGTATTGCGTTTAATATTGAACTTGCGGACATGCCTTTGACAGTGATGGGTGATGCGGGGCAGATAGAACAAGGAAGCCCAAATGCCGAATGAAAAAATATTACTTGTTGATGACGAGGATACTAACCTCAGGCTGCTCACTCAGTGGCTCATTCCATTAGGCTATAATATTGAGCTTGCCTCAAATGGGGAGGAGGCAGTTCAAAAGGTCAGAGATAGCAGACCTGATCTGATCATACTTGATATCATGATGCCAGTCATGGATGGCTACGAGGTATGCAAAAGATTAAAACAAGACCCGGAGACAAAGAATATACCGATAATTATGGTAACGGCGCTTCACGAAAGGAAATCAAAATTAAAAGGGCTCTCTGTTTGCGCAAATGATTTTCTTTCAAAACCCATCAATCAGAGAGAATTAATCATCCGTGTCAAAAACCTTCTTAAGATCAAGGCCTTCGACGACTTTATGCTCAGGCATAATGAGATACTTGCAAAGCAGGTGCGGGAAAAAAACCAGGACATTAGGAATATGAGCAACGAGATGATGCGGAGACTGATGGCAGCAGCGAAATTATCAGCACCAATAATGAACAACGTCCAGGCTTGGGCTTTGAGTTTGGCGGAGAGGTACAACGTACATTCTAACGGATTCGACACCATCCAGAAGTTTGGCCAGTTTTTCGGTTATGCTGAGCTCATAACCGAAACAAACAGCTCTTCTTTAAAGGCGGATTTGTAAGGGGCACCGGTCAGCTCAAGAAAACTTTCCGGTGCCTTGCCTTAAAGGAAATCAGTCATGGGGATGCCATGGACGGTCAGTCCCTTTTTTCAGGGTAGAACAATGTATTGCCTGGATTTGTTGGCCACACTTTGAATATCGTCCAGTGTGTGACAATTCTGGCAGCGCAGCTGGAAAAGAAAACTGG
>JAVEQI010000020.1:0-59110 GCA_034007745.1 Desulfobacterium sp. | reverse complement strand
CTCTTGGCTGTTGGCCGGCCATCCACTTTAATCTCATGTTCACGGGTCCAGCGTTGATACGTACGAGAACAGATCCCAACAACCCTGCAGGCCGGTTCAAGGCGTGCTCCGGCTTCCCTGGCTTTATCGATCAGCACAACAGTTCTGCGGCGATCCGGGGCGCTGATCATTCGCCCTCTGGGTCCCCCCAAATCGCCTGGACTTTTTTTTGCAACACTAACAGGGCAGCCACTTCTGCAAGGGCTTTCTCCTTGCGCTTGAGCTCCCTTTCAAGATGTTTTATGCGCTTCTTGTCATCTTTCTGGCTGGCCTTGAGTTTATTGGCAACCTGTCTGTCCCAGTCATTGGCGTTTTCACAGGCCTGACGCCAGTGGAGCACCTGTTCCGGGTATATGCCCTTTTTCCGACAGTATTCTGCCAGCTCAGACTCATTCATTGCCGCTGTTTCCAGAACGGTGGAAAATTTGTCCTGGGCACTCCAGCCTTTAGGCTCACTGCTGGCATCCGGTAGTAGTATGCCTTGTTGACGAGCCTGCTGACGCCATTTATACAAAGTTGCTTTACTGATGCCCTCTTCTAAGGCCAGCTGACTAATAGGCCGTGTATGGGGTGGCATCATTTTCTTTAAAACCGCTTCCTTTCGTTCAGGTGTGTATCGCATGCTTGTAATCCTCCTACGCCCCTCATTATAATACTTTTTACTTCATGCGACAACTATCCTGCCACAGGGGGGGGCCACTATAGTTTGGTATCTTCTCCTGATAGACGACACCGAGAGGCCTACTATCATCACTGATATAGCATGGCTAAACTGATTAATTTGGCTTAGTCTTCATGGCACACTGACAACTCTCTTGACAACGACCGAACCCTGATTTTGGGATTTTTTTCATTATGATAGAAAAACAACTTTGAATTTTTGTTAGGCAACAGTACAATGATTCTTGATAATTTCATTATATCGCAATTGTGAATATTTTCAGAGCTGTCAGCTTATAATATGGAAAGTACAGGGTGATATGAACAAAAAGAATTTGAGCCTTGATGAAGTGTTAAAAGTTCTCAAAAAAAAGAAATCAGTTTTTGAAAAAAAATTTGGAGTTACTTCCATTGGTGTTTTCGGATCTCTTGCCAGGAATGATAATAAATCGAGCAGTGATGTAGATATTGTCGTAAAAATGAGCAAACCCGACCTTTTCAATATGCTACACATAAAGGAAGAACTTGAGGCCGATTACCAGACAAAAGTTGATATTGTTCATTATCGAGAAAAAATGAACAACTTTTTAAAAAAACGCATCGACACAGAGGCCATTTATGTTTGACAGGGAGCTTGCAAAAGAAATACTCAAGCAATTTATAGATGCCGCAAACCGTATCGATCGAAGATTCAAAGGTGTTCACAATTCCGATGATTTCCTCCTATCTGATGCCGGAATAGATAAGTTGGACGCCATATGCATGATGCTGATTGTCATCGGTGAGAATTTAAAAAATTTGGACAAGGTAACCGGTGGAAAGTTGCTTGCTAAATACCCTGATGTTGACTGGAAAGGGGCAAAGGGAATGCGTGAAATTATCAGCCATCACTACTTTGATCTGAATGCCGAAGTGGTGTTTTCCGTATGCAAAGATCGCATTCCAGGTTTGAAAGCAACTGTAATTCAAATGGAAAAATCCCTGTAATCGGCAAACCCCTAATGTTTAGTATAATTCAGCTAAAGGCTAAATAGGAATAAAGAGCAGCCCCACGGCTTCCTCCTCCTACACCAGCCAGCATACGGATTGGGTATCAGGGCGGTTCGGCTGATACGGATAAAAACCGCCACGGTCCCCTGCGGCTGATTGCCGTGTAAGCTATTACAGCGCTCAGGTAACTGAGCGTCACTAAAAATAAAAGGAGGTATATTATGAAAAAATCCATTGGCGCAAAAACAATTCTGTATCCCGCCCCGATACTGATTGTGGGAACTTTTGACAAAGACGGCAGGCCCAATGCCATGACAGCCGCCTGGGGCGGCATCTGCTGTTCCAGCCCGCCGTGTGTCACGGTGTCCTTAAGAAAAGCGACATACAGTTACCAGTGTATCGTTGACAGCGGCGCCTACACGCTGAGCATCCCTTCAGAAGAACATGTGGCGGCAGCAGATTATCTGGGCATGGTATCCGGCAAAAACGAGGACAAATTCAAAACCGCCGGATTGACACCGGTTAAAAGCGACCGGGTCAATGCCCCTTATGTCAAGGAATTTCCTCTAATTCTGGAGTGCAAACTGATACACACGCTGGAAATCGGGCTGCATACCCAGTTTGTCGGTGAAATACTGGATATCAAAGCTGATGAATCCATATTAGGGGAAAACGGCCTGCCTGGCATTGAGAAATTAAAGCCCATTATTTATGCCACCGCCGAAAAGGCGTACTTCAGTGTCGGCAACAAAATCGGCGATGCATTTTCCATTGGCAAGCACCTCAAGTAGATAGGTGATGTTTAACGATTACAGGGGGGGAGACATGAAAAAAGGAATTAAAACCAAAGCGATGTTATTCTGTTGTTTTCTACTAATCACAATTCAATTTTCCACTTCCGTGTCCTTTGCAGATGATGACCACAACGACAAGAAAAAATGGTACAAGAAAATTTTTGATCATGACGATGACGACGAGCATAAGAGAAAAGAAAGCAAACATCTCGCACCTGTAAACAATGACACATTCAGACAGGAATGCGACGCCTGTCATTTTTCTTATCAACCAGGTCTACTGCCTTCCGGTTCCTGGGAAAAAATACTTTCTAACCTTCCATCACATTTCGGCGAAGAGGTATCATTGGACCAAGAATCGAAAAACATTATCAATGAGTACCTAGGCGCAAATGCAGCAGAACATTCCCAAGCTAAACTGGCAAGAAAGATTTTAAAAAGCCTCAGGGGACAAACGCCCCTACGCATAACGGAAACGCCTTACATCCAGGAGAAACATCACGAAATAGATTCCACTATTTTCAGCAGACAATCAATTGGTTCTCGATCCAATTGCATTTCCTGCCACCCTACTGCCGAACAGGGCAACTATGATGATGATTTTGTAAAAATACCAAGATAGGAATATCACATATCATGTTACTTCAGCGGACTGGAAGAAGCGAGGCGGCCTTAAGGGCAAGCCTTTTCGTCAGCCGCTGAATTCAAACATTGGCCTGAAGGAGAACAAGAAATATCGCTCAGCTTTAAAAAACTACGGCCGTGTTCCTGGGCCATGTCAAGGCGACAGGGCAGCCCTGATGCCGGATCAGAATTGCAAAAACGGTTTTCCAGTTAACACCCTTGTATGATATGGATGTCAGTGAGCAATAAAAGGAACATTATAATGCGTGTACTAATGGTTTCAGCCAATACTGAACAGATTAATATGCCGGTTCTGCCCCTGGGCATGGCTTGCGTATCAGCAGCCGTTGAATCTGCAGGCCATGATATCCGGGTGGTTAACCTTATGGAAAAGCAGCATGTCTCCCGGCTTCTTGCCCCTGCCATAGACGAGTTTGCACCTGAGGTCATCGGGGTTTCTGTGAGAAACATCGACGATCAGAACATGGGGGCTCCCATATTTTTACTGCCGCGGGTAAAATCCGTGATTGATGAGTGCCGCAGTCGCTGCAAAGCCCCCATCGTGGTGGGCGGGCCGGGTTACAGCATATTTCCAGGATCAGCGCTTAAATACCTGGGGGCTGATTTTGGTATCCAGGGAGAAGGTGAACGGGCCATGATTGATTTTCTTGAGCGAATTGAAAACAATACGCCGTTAGATTGTTTAAATGGTCTGTGGACACCTGACAAAGGCCTTATGGCCCCTGTCCTGCATGACCAGAACCTGGATGATTATCCCATGCCCAAACCGGGTGTGCATCTGAGTGTGCCTCCTGTTGGAAACAGCCGGAAGATTATGGTGCCGTTTCAAACCCGCAGGGGCTGTGCCATGAACTGCAGCTATTGTTCAACCCCGGCAATCGAGGGCAGGCATCTGCGTTGCCGCTTACCGGAAAAAGCCGTTGAAAACCTGCAGCTGTTCGCGCAAAGCGGATTTAAAAACTTTTTCTTTGTGGACAACACCTTTAATCTGCCCGGCTCATATGCCCAGGACCTTTGTGAGCGGATTGCGAAAGCCGGCCTTAAAATCAGCTGGCAGGCAATAATCTATCCTGTTTCCACAGGTGAGAAACTGATTGAAAAAATGGCCCTGGCCGGTTGCAGCTCAGCAAGTATAGGTTTTGAAAGTGCCGATGACCAGGTGCTTTCAGCCATGAATAAAAAATACGGCAGAAAAGAAATCCGCAGGCTCTCAGAGCTTCTATGCCGGCATGGCATAAGCCGAATGGGTTTTCTCATGTTTGGAGGACCGGGAGAAACACGGCAGAGCGTAAGGCAAAGTATTGAATTTGCAGAATCCCTTGAACTTGAAACAGTCAAGCTGACTGCTGGAATAAGGATCTATCCATCAACTCCGCTGGCAGAAACTGCCCGGCACAAAGGGCTCATTGCCCCGGATGCAACTCTTCTTGAGCCGGTATTTTATCTTGAGCCCGGCCTAGACGGCTGGCTCCAGGATACATTAAGGGTTGCTGCTGCCAGAAATCCCGGGTGGAAGGTTTAAGTATTCTCAACAAGCTACCCTGCAAGGCGCAATAGAACCTTACTGACTACTCCAATCAGGTGGTCACATCCTCGGGAATCTCCTGGTGAATCGCCACAACCGATGTCTTGTGCATGAAGACAAAATCTCCCTGGTCTTCCACGGGGATGATCTCGATAATCTCGTGTTTCCTCAACCCGAATGTAACCAGGGCATACATTGCTGAAACGATCATGAAAAAAAGAAACAACCCAAAGGGGGATTTTACCATGGCCATGGATGAAACCATGGGACCGAGGGTCGATCCCACCCCATAGGCAAACAGCAGGGCCGAGCTTACCATAACCATCTCTTCAGTTTCAAAAAGATCCTGGGCCCTTGCCACGGCAACCGGATAGATGGAAAAGATGAGCCCACCGTAAACAACCATGGCGTAGGGGAGAAAGTCCATCCTGGACTTTGCGACAATCAAGACACAGGGCGTTGCAAGGCAGATCACAGCGCCCAGAACCAGAAGCACAAGGGATCGGTCAAACCTGTCTGAGATGGCCCCGATAGGCCACTGGAGTAGCAACCCCCCAAGGATGGCCGCCGTCATGAACCAGGAGAGTTCAAACAGGGACATGTCAAACTGCCGGCAGAACACAGGCCCCATGGAAAAGAAGGCGCTGGTGATCAAGCCTGCCACAAGGCAGCCTGAAACGCCCACAGGGGATTTCAGGAAAATGGCCTTAAAGTTAAACGAGACTGTTTCCGCAGGATTGGGATGAATGGAATGGGTCGTGGCAACAGGCACGATGCAGATACAGATGCAAAGGGCGGACAGGATAAACAGAGTCTGACCCTCGGGGGCGCCCACGTTGAGCAGCTGCTGTCCGAACCCCTGGCCGAGATAAGAGACGACCATATAAATGGCAAACACCCGGCCCCTCACCTTGGGGGCCGAACATTCACAGAGCCAGCTCTCGATAACCGTATACAGCCCGATGGCCGAAACACCCGTGAGAAACCTCAAAAGAGCCCAGGTTAAAGGAGAGACATAAAGGGCGTGGACCATGACCACACAGGTTGTCAGGGCGGCAAAGGCTGTAAACGAACGAATATGGCCCACTCCCTGGATAAGCCTGCTGCAAAAAAAAGTACCGGCAAGCAGCCCCAGGTAATAGGAGGTCATCACCCTTCCGATGATTTCCACTGAAAAACCATCCATGGTGAGCCGCACACCAAGAAAAGAGCCTAGGAGCCCCATGCCTGCCATCAGGGCAAAGGCTGAGGCATAAAGTGCGATAAAGGGAGAAAGTATGGATTTCATGGTAAATGAACAAAGTTTAAGCGTGTGATTAAAAGCATAACAGACCTCAAGAAAAAAATAACCTTCCAGAAAAAAGCAGCAAATGAGAATTGTTGAATTTTCGAGACTAATACACCATTATTCCTGACAAGGCCATTGTTTTTTTCTGTTATTTGATTTATTCAATCGATCAATGCTGACCTTTCCCCTTACAAAAAAAAAGTTCATGGCCCTCACCCCCCGGGGACGCAGCTCCTGGGTAAGAAAATGGCTGTCAGAGGTTTACCAGGAGGTCTCATCAAACAGGATAACTCCCGGAGGTCTTGATTTTTTTGCCAGAGAATACCTTAAGGTAATGGGCTGGTCCGGCAGCATGTCCAACAAAACACTGGCTGATATTCCCGAAGAACATGGGGTAAAATCCTGGCTTGTCTTTATCTCCAACGCCATTCATTTTGAACGTGCTGCATGGAACATCTCTCCAAAAGACCAGGATCTTCTACCTGCAGCCAAAGGTCTGATCAATCAAAAGGACCGGGCAGATGACAACAAAGACCGACCAAGGCTTGATTATCACATGGCCCTTGACGGTTTAAGGAGTCTGTTCAACGTGGGGTCCATATTCAGGAGTTGCGAAGCCGCTGGATTTTCCTCGATCATCCTTGGCAACACCCCGGGCCGGGAAAACCCCACTGTACAAAAGACCTCCATGGGAACGGCCGACTTGATGCCCCACACCAGAAGTTCTGACCTTGCCCGGACCCTTGTTGAAATGAAGGAGCTTGGCTACACCATCACGGCCGTTGAAACTGCCGTGGACTCACGGCCCTTTTATGCGAACGCCTGGCAGGACCGGGGAGTTCTTGTCATGGGCAACGAGGAGTACGGGATTTCCCCCCATGTCATGGCCATATGCGATGCCACGGTTCACATTCCCATGTTCGGCAGGAAAAATTCCATCAACGTTGCCAATGCCGCAACAGTTTTGCTCTTTCACATTGCCACTCTTCTCTACGGTTCAAAAAATAAAAACTATTGATTTTTAAGCATTTTGGTATATAATAGACACCTTTTTAATTGTGTATATCCTGATCCTGAGAACCTCTGTTCCAGAATGACCGGATGATAGTAATAAAATCATAAAGAAAACAATGAGGAGCGGCAAATGAGATCCTTATTTCCAGCGGTTATAATCGTTGCCATGACAGTCTGTTTTACAGTTTTACCGGCAAAGGCCGGTGAAAACGTCCTTGTGGGCATATCCAAAATTGTGGCCCACCCGGCCCTTGACGCCCTGGAGCAGGGGGTCCAGGACGGGATAAGGGAACGGTTCCCCCAGGCCCGTTTTGACCTTCAAAATGCCAACGGCGAACTCTCGACGGCCGCATCCATCGCCCAGAAGTTTAAATCCCAGAACGTGGACCTTGCCGTTGGAATCGCAACACCCACGGCCCAGGCCCTTGTGGGTGCCATGCGTACAACCCCCGTGGTTTTCTGCGCCGTTACTGACCCAGTTGGTGCGGGGCTTGTGGCCTCGACCAGCCAGGGAGAGAAAAAAGTGACCGGCACCTCGGACATGACGCCGGTGAGAGAGCAGATTGCCCTTTTAAACAGGATAAAGCCCCTGAAGACCCTGGGTCATATCTACTGCAGCAGCGAGGCAAATGCAGTGGCCCTTGCCGTAATTGCAAGGGAGGTGGCGGCCGATATGGGAATCAAGTTTGTGGAGACCACTGTGAGTAATTCAGCCGAGGTGATGCAGGCCGTCCAGACCATTGCCTCCCGTGTGGACGGTATCTATCTGAGCAACGACAACACTGTATTTTCAGCCCTTTCCGCAGTAACCGGGGTGGCAATGAAGCATAAAATCCCCGTAATGTCGGCCGACCCTAGTTCAGCCGAGACCAACGACGTACTTGCAGCCTGGGGCTTTGACTACTACAAGATGGGCAGGGTAACGGGGGAAATTGCGGCAAGGGTTCTTTCCGGCGAGCTACCCGAGACCATCCCCACAGTATTCATGACCGATCCCGGCGACGTTGACCTCCTTATCAACATGGATGTTGCCGAACGACTGGGACTGACCTTTCCGGTAGATGTTTTGGCAAAGGCCAATACCATCATCCAAAACGGAAAAGAGTTTTAACCAAACAGGGTCTGATAGAAATGTTTGCTCAGATCAAGCAGCGGGAATTTGAAAACGATGAGGTTCTCCTCACATCACAACTTTAAGGATGCTAGTACAAATGAAAAAAAAATCTATAAATAAAAACATACGCAACATAGCCATCATAGCCCATGTCGACCACGGCAAGACCACCCTTGTGGACGCCATGTTCAAGCAGAGCGGCACCTTTCGCCAGGGAAAAGAGATGGATGACAGAATCATGGACTCCATGGACCTTGAGCGGGAACGGGGGATTACCATCTCGGCCAAAAACTGCTCGGTGGTGTGGGAAAATATCAAGATAAACATTCTTGACACCCCCGGCCATTCGGACTTCAGCGCCGAGGTTGAGCGGGCCTTGTCCATGGTCAACGGCGCCATCTTGCTTGTGGACGCATCTGAAGGCCCCCTTCCCCAGACCCGGTTTGTACTGAAAAAAGCCCTGGCAGCAGGGTTGGTGATCATCGTTGTGATCAACAAGATAGACCGGCCCGACGCCAGGGTGGAGGAGGTATTAGACGAGATCTACGACCTGTTCATAGATCTTGATGCAAACGACAAACAGATTGATTTTCCAGTTCTCTACGCCATCGGCAAGAACGGGGTGGCCAAGAATGATATGAACGACGATTCAGAGAATCTTAAACCGCTGTTTACAACCATCCTGAGTGCAATCCCTTCCCCCGAGTTTGACCCTGATGAACCCTTTCAGATGCTGGTGTCGGATCTTGCCTATTCAGACTACACTGGCCGGCTGGCCATCGGCAAAATAGCCAACGGCCGGGTGAGCTCCAAGGACGAGCTTGTGGTGATCGGAGAACAGGGGATTCCTGAAAAGATCAAGGTGGCAAGCCTCCAGACCTACGACGGGGCCTCCCTTTCTGTTGCCGACCATGTGGAACCCGGCGACATTGCCGTAGTCTCCGGTACGGACAGCTTTGAGATCGGAGATACCATCTGCACCAAGGAACACCCAAAGGCCCTTCCGAGAATCTCCGTTGACGAGCCCACCATCTCCATGATGTTCACCACTTCCAACTCACCGTTTTCCGGGATCGAGGGCAAACTTGTCCAGTCGAGCAGAATCCGGGAACGCCTTGAAAAAGAGGCCCGGACCAATGTGGCCATCAGCGTCGAAAACACGACTGAAAGGGACAGCTTCATTGTGAAAGGCAGGGGGGAGCTCCAGATGGCCATCCTGGTGGAGACCATGCGCAGGGAGGGGTTTGAGCTTTGTGTAGGCCGACCCGAAGTGATCTTCAAGACCGGTGAAAATGGCGAAAAGCTCGAACCTGTGGAGCACCTGTACGTGGATTGTGAAGAGGCATTTACAGGGGTTGTCACGGAAAAACTATCCATCAGAAAGGCCAGGATGGTCAACCTTGTGAACAAGCGGGGCCGGGCCAACATCGAGTTTTCAACACCGTCGCGGTCGTTGATCGGATACCGGGACGAGTTCCTCACTGACACAAAGGGTACGGGCATCATGAACTCGATCTTCGCCGGGTACGAACCCTTTCGAGGTGAGTTCCCCACCCGGAGGACAGGGTCCCTTGTGAGTGACCGCCAGGGCAAGGGTGTAGCCTACGCCCTGTACAACCTCGAACCTAGGGGCAGACTTTTGATCACACCGGGAACCCCAGTGTACGAGGGGATGATAATCGGCGAGCACAGCAAGGACCGGGATCTCGACGTAAACCCCTGCAAAGAAAAGAAACTCAGCAACATGCGGGCATCGGGAAAGGATGAGGCCACCACCTGTTCGCCGATCAAACCCCTGACCCTGGAACATGCCCTGAACTTCATCAGTTCGGACGAGCTTGTGGAGGTGACACCCAAGACCGTTCGTGTGAGGAAAAAAATCCTCTCAAGACATAAACGATAGCTATTAGCTGTTTCATATAAAAACCCACATGGCCTTACGGACACAACGAAGTATGAAACTTGAATTAAGACTGAACTTTGTTTCTTGTCTCTTGTTTCAAGTTTCTTGCATATAGGGAGCAAAAAAATATGACTAAATTCAAAGCAGACGCTCTTCCTCTTCTCATCGGAAGCCTGCCCATGAAGGACCATGAAGCGGCCACCCGGCTGATCCTCGAGTTCACCCCTGAGATCCCCCTGTGGGCCCAGCTGCCCATTTACAAGGAAGAGGGCATGGCATACCAGTTTCTTCCGGGCATGCCGGGCTTTACCGAGTCTGCCGCAGGCAAACTCTTTATCGATGGGACTGGCGATGATTTTGATGCAGAGTACCTGGCCTTTTACGAAGAGTACCTGGCCGTAACCGAAGCAGGCCAGGGCCTTGAGACCTCCCGTTTCACCTTCACCCCTGAAACAGGCAGGGGATTCCAGGAATTTATCCGCCAGGTGGATCTTGATAAGGACCAGAACTTCAAGGCCCTCAAGGGCCAGATTACCGGCCCGTTCACCTTTACCACAAGCGTTACCGACAACACAGGCAAGGCAATTTTTTACAACGAACAGCTGAGGGATGCGGCCGTAAAACACCTTGCCATGAACGCCCGCTGGCAGGCACGAACATTTAAGTCAAGGGGCTTTATCCCCATCATCTTCCTGGACGAACCGGCCCTTGCAGGCTTTGGAACATCCGGTTACATTACCGTAACCCGCCAGGAGGTGACAGAAGTTCTTACCGAGGTGATGGACGCCGTTCACCAGGAGGGAGGCCTTGCCGGCATCCACGTGTGCGCCAACACCGAATGGGACATGCTTCTTGAATCCGGAATCGACATCATCAACTTTGACGCCTACACCTATTTTGACCGTTTTATACTCTATCCGGACAAAATCAGGGCATTCATTCAACGGGGCGGCATCATTGCCTGGGGAATTGTCCCAACTGCGGATGAGGATGATATATTTCGGGAAACCCAGGAGACCCTTGCCCAGAAGCTGGAAGAACAGATCAGGGAGCTGGAAAGGCTCGGCATAGATCGAACAACCTTGATCAGCCAGTCCCTTATCACTCCGAGCTGCGGCACGGGCGCCATTAGTTTTGACGCCGCCCAGAGGGTCTTGAGTCTCACCCGGGACTTATCCAGAAAAATCAGATCCTAGGAAACTATTAGCTGTTAGCAATTAGCGAATGGCTGCTAACAGCTAAAAGCTAACAGCTATTACACAAGACATACCGTATGTTTATGGGCCGCATACAAGACCTTTTTGCTGACCCGGCCCAGGAAAAATTCCCTGACCCTGGACACACCATGGCGACCCATAACAATGGTGGAAATACCGTTTTCGACTGCAAACCTGGCGATGGAGCCTGCCCTGGAGCCTTCCCCGGTGATCACCTTGTCCTCTATGTCTTGGGCATTTACACCCCTTTCAACGAGAATCTCCTTTGCCTGGTCAAACACCTCAAGCATTATTTTGCGCCCCTCGGGGATATCTCCATAGCTCTCATCGGCAAAGACTTCGTTCTCCCTTACCACATGGAAAAGAGTCACAGAATAACCGCTATCGCCCGCAATATCTGCCACAAACCGGACGGCGTTCAGGGATGATTCCGAACTGTCCATGGGGATCAAAATCTTGTCGGTCACAGGTTCTACTCCGGCAAAGAAAAGGGGAATTTCACCCAGGGAGATCAAGATCTTGTCGGCCACGCTGCCCATCAGGAGCCCTGGCACCTTTGTAAATCCCCGCCGCCTTCCCACAACCGCCGTGTAACCCCTTGAAGCCTCGGCAATGATGTCCCTGGCTACTCCCTTGACCCGGTTTTCAACCTTGACAACCACGTCCTCGGGCTTGAACCCGGAGGTTCTGAGTATGGCAATGGATTTTTCCATGAATTGATCAATGGTCTGACGGTTCTGAGCCTCCCAGGAGGCCATGTGGGGAGCCCTTCCCGCCATCATGGGTTCGTTGGAAAGGTCCCAGTAATAGTCGGGAACCTTATGAAACACATTAAAAAGCACCAGCTGCATATCCCTTAAAGGAGCGAACTCGGAGATGAAACGAATGGTATTGAGGGATCTTTCAGATCCATCCACCAGAACCAGTATTTTCTTTTTTTCCATTTTTAATTCTCCTTTTAATAGCTGTTAGCTTTTAGCTGCTGACAGCTATCCGCTAAATTAATAGTTAACTCATATTCGCTGGAGCCCGCAACCCGCTTGATCTTAAATCCAAGTCGCTTGCCGAGTTTGAGCATCTGAACATTTTCCGCAATGACAAGTCCCCACACGGTTTCAAGCCCCTTCTGCCGGGCAATTGTAAGACAACGCTTCAATAAAGAGGCCCCTATTCCCCTTCCCTGCCACTCGTCCGCAACTGCCACGGCAAACTCACCGCGTCGACCGTCACGCTCAAATATCACCCTTGCCACCCCTGTGAGGCGCTCTGACCCGGGAGTCCCCATGAGGGCTATCAGGGCCACCTCCCGATCATAATCGATCTGGGTCATCTTGATGAGCTGGGATTGGGACAACTGTTTCATGGGAAAGAAGAAACGCTGGTAAATGCTCCTCGGAGAAAGGGAGTTGAAATGTTCGATCATGAGGTTGGCATCCTCGGGCCGAATGGGACGGATTCGGATGGGTTGGTTATCAACAGTGGTATCTTCCGCCTCCTGTTCCCAGGGATAGGAGGAGATAACAAGGTGCATGGGTGACTCAACGTCGCTTGACTTTGCAATTACCCTTGCGTCCACCGCCATTAAGTTTCCCCGGCTCACCAGAAGCGGATTTATATCAAGCTCCTCGACCTCAGGAAAATCCGTGACAAGGCGGCCAAGCCGTATCAGGACATCCTCCACAGATGCTATATTTACGGCGCTTATATTACGAAAGCCTGCGAGCACCCGGGAAATTTTAGTATCATAAATCATCCGGCGTGCAAGGGAAGCGTTCAGCGGAGGAAGTCCAATGGCGGTATCCTTGAACACCTCGGTCAACACGCCGCCCATGCCGAAAAGAATTGCGGGCCCAAAGGATCGGTCCTTTTTTGCCCCCAGGATCAACTCATAATCACCGGCAGGTGCCATGGGCTGAACTGTCACCCCGAGGATACGAGCCCCTGGATCATAATCCCGGGCCGACTCCATAATATCCTGGAACGCCTGGCGCACCTCCCCCTCGCCATTGAGGTTGAGTTTTACGCCGCCTGCATCGGATTTGTGAAGAATATCCCTTGAGCAGATCTTGAGT
Organism: Desulfobacterium sp.; assembly: GCA_034007745.1. Taxonomy (GTDB): domain Bacteria; phylum Desulfobacterota; class Desulfobacteria; order Desulfobacterales; family Desulfobacteraceae; genus Desulforapulum. Next base: position 45,849 of record JAVEQI010000020.1, on the reverse strand, counting down.
ACAACCGATGCCCCCATGTTTTTGGCAGCATCAACGGCCCTGTCCTCAGTTTCGGCAAGCACACAGGAATTCACCGGTATTCCATAGGCCCTCAGAAGATCCTTGGCCTCATTCTCGGTAAATTCGCTGCTGTTTTGTTCGAGCACACCCCTTACGACACGGGCTGCCTGTTCCCGGTCGATCAAAAGCCTGCGGTCCCTTCGTATGGGAACTTCGTGGAGCATCTCCAGGTTCTGCCCATATCTGTAAAGGTCCATAAAGGCCCTTACTCCCCTTTCAGGAGAGTCATAGGTGACCACACCTGACCGGTTAAAAATATCCCTGGCTCTGTCGATGTTGGTTCCTCCCATCCATGCAGTAAAAACCGGAAAGGTAACTCCTTTTAAAAACTCAACCAGGGCGATGGCAAGGGCGGAGGCGTCAAACAAACCCACAGGGGCAAGGATCAAAAGAAGGCCGTCTGTCTCTTCGGCTTCGATGCAAATTTTTGCCGCCTGGATATATCGTTCGGCAGCGGTATCACCAAGAACATCCACAGGATTTTGGCGGTTCCAGCCCTTGGGCAGGATGGCATCGAGCTTTGACAAGGTATCTGAACTCAACTGGGCCGGCTCAACCCCATAGCGATCAAGGGCGTCCACAGCCATGACCCCGGGACCGCCTGCATTGCTCACAATGGCAAGCCTGCCGCCCTTTGGCCGCTGTTCTTTGGCTAGAAATTCTGCGCAGTCAAACAGCTCCTCAAAGTCATTCACCCTGAGGATTCCGGCCCGCTTAAAGGCCGCATCATATATGGCATCGTCACCGGCCAGGGCCCCGGTATGGGAAGCGGCGGCCCTGGCACCTGCAGCAGATCGGCCGGTCTTTAGGGCAATGATGGGTTTAACCCTGGAAACGCAGCGTGCTGCGCTCATGAAATTGCGTATATTGGTGATATTTTCCAGATACATCACTATACTTTCAACCTCTTTGAGTCCGCCAAGGTAGTCAATCATGTCGGCGAAATCCACATCTGCCATTGATCCAAGGCTTACAAAGTGGCTGAACCCCACATTTTCCCGCATGGCAAGGTCAAGAACCGCAGTGCACACCGCCCCGCTCTGGGAGAGAAAGGCGATCTTGCCCGGCAGGGGCAACTGGTGGGCAAAGCTTGCGTTGAGATTTTTAGCAGTATTAATTATACCAAGGCAATTAGGGCCGATAATTCTAATACCGGAAGCTTGTGCAACATCAAGGATAGAGCTTTCTATTGCGGCCCCGGCCCTGCCTGTCTCCTTACCCCCGGCTGAAATGACGACACAGCCTGCGATCAAGGTCTTTGCGCATTCGGCAACCACCCCGGGAACAGTTGCAATGGGGGTTGCCACAATGGCAAGATCAATATCCTGATCGATGTCACCCACACCGGGGAATGCGGGAATACCCATGATGGTTTTGCGGTTTGGGTTCACAGGAAAGACCCTGCCCCTGTAACCCTTTTCCACAAGATTTTTCATGATCGCTTCACCGACGCTTTCCTTACGTTCACTGGCACCGATAACTGCGATGGATTCTGCATTGAAAATTCGATCTAAGTTACACGTACTCATAAATTTTATCCCTGTATTGTATGTGATCAGGAAAGAGGCTTTAAATTTTCTCCCCGGATTTTAGGCTCAATCTTCTTTCACTTGATATAATTAATACAAAATCCATGCCACTCAACAATCAAGTTTTTCAGCCCCTGGGAAAATTCTGTCATCAGGACTGAAATTTGTTTCTTGTCTCTTGTTTCAAATTTCTTGTCCCCACCAGCATCATACCCGATATTTACAATGTGTAAAAGGAACAGACACCGATGGATGATATTAAACATTTGATTTTGAGCGTTGAAAGGGGTATTTATACGCCATGAATCCCCTTACCCTATTTATAATAGACGATGAGGAGACGATCAGGGACAGCCTTACCTTTGCCCTTGAATCGATCTATACCATTCAAAGCTTTGAAACGGGTCAAGATGCCCTGGCCGTGATTCCCAAGAAACCGCCGGACCTGATTCTCCTTGACATCGGCCTTCCGGACATCTCGGGCATTGAGGTTTTGCAAAAGATAAAAAAGGTCAATCCTGGTATTCCAGTAATCATGATCACGGCCTTTGAAGAGATCACCACAGTAATCTCCGCCATGCGGGCGGGGGCCTATGACTACCTTGTAAAGCCTCTGCACATGGACACCCTGGAGATGGTCATTGCAAACGCCCTTGAGACCATAAAGCTCAGAAAAGAGGTCAAGAGCCTTCAGGATCAGCTCATCCAGGACAATCTGCCCTGTTTTATCGGGAAGAGCAAGGTGATCCGTGAAATGCTTGAGTTTGTGGACATGGTTGCAAAGAGTCCGGATACTCCCATTCTCATACTGGGGGAAACCGGGACGGGCAAGGAGCTTATTGCAAGCGCCATTCACCATCGAAGCCCGAATTTCAGGAGCAAATTTATCACGGTGAACTGTGCGGCCATTCCACAGAACTTGATTGAAAGCGAAATTTTCGGATATGAACGGGGAGCTTTTTCAGGAGCAAACCCCAACGGCAAGCGGGGCCTGATTGAGGATGCCCACATGGGCACCCTGTTCCTCGACGAAATAGGAGATCTGAGCCTCGAAGCCCAGGCAGCTCTTTTACGATTCCTTGAGACTGGTGAATTTTACAGAATAGGGAGCACCAGGAAACACCAGGTCCAGGCCCGAATCGTTTCAGCCACCAACAAAGACCTTGAAAAGATGATTGAGAACGACCTTTTCAGACGTGATCTTTATTTTCGCATCGGGGTGATCAAACTCGACATTCCATCTCTAAACCAGCGACGCTCGGACATCATGCCCCTGATCGCCTTTTTCCTGGACCGGTTCAACCGAAAATTTTCCAAAAACATAACCTCTTTATCCGACCAGGCTATGGAGGCCATGATGAACCATCACTGGACAGGCAACGTTCGAGAGCTTAAAAACATCATGGAGCGGGGGGTACTTGTGGCCAGAGGATCCACTCTCACCCCTGAGGATCTCGGTCTTGCAAACGAAGAGCCGGAAGATTTGGATACCAGAACCATATTTGCCCCCCTTACCACCGACGGCATCGACTTACCCTTACTGAAACAGGAGCTGGAAAAATTTTATATAAATGAGGCATTCACCCTGGCCGAGGGTAATGAAAGCCAGGCAGCAAAATTGCTCAACATTAACCACCACACCTTTCGCTATCAAAGGAAAAAATGCATGGACCTGGACCAGAATGAGGAGCAGAATCAAAATAAAGAGCAAGAGCATAGTAAAGGTAAGGCCAGGAGGACTTCCAGGTGAAAATCCGCAGTCGTACAACCCAGACCTCGATTCCAGAAACCTTTAAGACGATCAGCCGGCTGTTGATCAAGGCGACCCAGGTTGAACCGCTGCTCAAAAGGATGGGCCAGAACCTCAAAGCATCACGCCTCTACTCGGAGGTTTTTATCTGGGTGGCAGAAAAAGGAGACCAGGAAGAAACCGCATGGGGAACAGGCACCCCTCCCCTCTGCGCCAGGGCTTTATTCATGGATCAGCCCCAACCTTTCTGCATCAAGACCGTGATCCAGGATAAAGAACCTCTGATGCTTGAACGGGACGGCAAAGGATGCGCCAATTGCCCGATCATTTCCGACTGCACAGGATGGGCAGCCCTTGTAGTTCCCCTGCTCTTCAGGGAAGAATTTTACGGAATCCTCCTTGTGACGCTTTCAAGCGAGATAATTGCCGTGAAGACAGAGGTGTCATTCCTTGTTGAGATAGGTGAGAACCTAGGGGCGTGCCTTAACAGAATGGGCCAGGAGACCCTTTACCGAAAGACCGCCACCGCTCTTTTAAAACGAAGCCTGGAGCTCAACTACTTCCATAGCCTGGCAAAGCTCACAGAACAGCCGGACACTGACCTTGAAACCATTCTGCAACGGGGGATCGACCTTATCCCGGCCTCCATGACCTATCCGGATCTTGCCGCTGCAGCCCTTACTATTACTGACACCCGCCAGCAATTTACCACCGCCAATTTCACCAGGGGAACACCAATGGTCGAAAATCCCATTGTTGTCGACGGCAAAACGGTCGGGATGCTTACCGTTTGCTACCCTTCCCACAGCCACCGGAAAAATGAACCAACCTTCCTTAACGAAGAAAAAGAACTCATTGGCTCCATCTCGCTGAGAATGGGCAAGATCATCGAGAGGAAAAGGGGAAGAATCGCCCTTGAACGAAGCGAACAACGATTCCGGGATCTTACCAAAAATGCCGTGACCGGCATCGCCATTCTCCAGGGCGATGAAGTTGTATTTCAAAATCCCGAATACAAAAAAATCTTTGGTCCCCTTTCCCACAGCCCCAACCTGTTTATGGATACAGGGGTTCATCCGGATGACAGGGATAAGGCCCGGAAATTTCACACGGCAATCATGCGCCACGATTTTACGACCCTCAGCGTTGACTTCAGAATCTCAGCCCCCCAGGCAGACAACGGCAATCCAAGAATAACCTCGGTCTTTTGCAGGGCCGCCATGACCGAGTTTAAGGAGCGATCCGCCGTTCTTCTCAACGTGATGGACATGACAAAACCAAGGGAACTTGAAAATCTTCTCAGGATCCAGGACAAGATGACATCCCTTGGCCGTGTTGCTGCAGGCATTGCCCACGAGATCCGAAATCCCCTGTCCGGCATCAACATCTATTTGAAATCCCTGGAGAAATACGCCCTGGAACGGAATGCTGAAACAGAGGGCAAAATCATATCCAAGATCCAGAGCGCCTCCAACAGAATAGAGGCGGTTATAAAAAGAGTCATGGACTTTTCAAAGCCGGGGGAACTAAAGCCCGTATCCATAAATATCAACCTGCCCGTACATAACGCCATTGATCTTGCCGCAGTAACCCTTAGAAAGAGCGGAATAAAAATAGAGACCAACCTTGGTACCTCCCTGCCCCAATGCGGCCTTGACAACCCCATGATCGAGCAGGTGATGCTCAACCTTATCACCAATGCGGCAGAGGCCATGAAGACCCTGGCTCCTGGCACCAAAACCATTGCCATCACAACCCAATGTCTCGACCCTAGGCATGTGATCATCCTTGTGGAAGATTCAGGTCCTGGGGTTTCCAGCATCCATGGGGATCGGATATTTGACCCCTTTTACACCACCAAGAACAGTTCGGGTATAGGACTCAGCATCTGCCGGCGCATAGTCAACGACCACAGGGGCACACTCAAACTCCACCCAAGCCGCCTTGGGGGTGCCGGATTTATTGTTCGGTTGCCTGTAGATAGTAGGTAGTTGGTAGTAAAAATTGGCTCATGTTGCGTTTCGCAATTGTTCTAAATCCATTTCGTAATTCTTCTAAATTCTTCCCCTCTTACCGGTGAGAACCAGACTGGGGGTCTGGCCACTCCCAGAGACAAACAATAAAATTATCGAATAATTACAGACCATTACCACATTCAAACAACCGAAAAACGCTTCCTCCCATCCAATGGCACGACCGTTGCTATTACAATTGCCAGAAGAAAAATCATCAACCCACTTAGAAGAGGGAAATAGATGGACCCTGTAAGCCTTGGGAGGAAAAAGTCTGCCTCAACGAAAATCTCCATGAATCAAGGTATAAGCTCTGGAGTTTCAGAGGAGCTCCTACAGACAAGGGCCTATTTTAACCGGCTGAAAGTTCGTCTTGGTCTGGCCGTTCTGGCCTGCTTTATCATTCCCCATGTGCTTCTTTCCGTCTATTTCCACTGGCAGTTTACAGCGGCATTGAAAAAAACAGGCAAGCTGAACATCGAGGCCCTGGCAAAGAGCCAGCGCAACACGGTTGACCTGTTTTTAAGGGAAAGGGAGATGAACATTCGCAACCTGTTTTACTCCAAGGAGTTCACCCTCGACCCCGGCGAACAAAAGATGCTCTTCTTTCTCCAGACCCTGAACCACTTCAGCGACGCCTTTGTAGACGTGGGATTTTTAAACCACGAGGGAGTACAGACGGGCTATGCAGGTCCTTTCCCAGCCCTTCTCAACAAGAACTACAAAAATGAGACGTGGTTTTCCACGCTTATGGCCGAGCAGGTGAAAGATTACGTAATCACGGACGTTTACCTTGGATTCAGGAACAAACCCCACTTTACCATTGCCGTAAAAATGACCATTGGAAAACGTGTCTGCATAATGCGATCCACCATTGATCCGGACAAGTTCTACATGTTTTTGAGATCCATCGGTAAAGTCAAGGAGGTGGATACTACCCTTATAAACCGTTTTGGAACCTACCAGCTCGTCGACCCCCTAAAGGCAAATCTGCTTGAAAAATCCAGCTACATTCCCCCAAGGGATGTCAACACCGGAATCCATGAGCAAACCGATGAGGACGAAATTATGCTCATGGCCCACGCCTGGCTCGCTGAAGCCCCCTGGGCTTTGATCATAAGCCAGCCCCTCAAGATAATCCACACCCAGATGTACACGACCCGCAACACCATGTTCGTCAATCTTGCCCTCATAACCTTATTTCTAGGCATCATTATCTGGATAACTGCAAGCCGCCTCCTTAGCAGGGCCCAAACTGTAGCCGAACAAAGCGTTAAACTCCAGACCCAGCTGATCCACGCCTCAAAGCTTGCCTCGGTGGGGGAACTTGCAACGGGGGTCGCCCACGAGATCAACAACCCCCTTGCCATAATAACCTCCACAGTGGGTGTGGTTCGGGACATGCTAAACCCTGAATTCAACCTGGATTCAAGTCCCGCAGCCATCAGAAAAGAGCTCAGCACAATAGAATCAGCAGCCTTCAGGGCCAGCGGCATAACCCGGCAGCTCCTGGACTTTGGCCGTAAAAACGAGCCCCGGAAGGGGATGCACAACATCAACGACATACTTGAAAAAGTGCTCCAGAGTTTCACAAAACACCGCCTTGAACTTGCCGACATTGAGCTTATAAGAAACTATGCACCGCGTCTTCCAGACATCAAAATAGATGCCGACCATATTTCCCAGGTTTTCCTGAACATGCTCAACAATGCCGAGGGTGCCATCAAAGAAAAGGGCATTATCACAGTGTCCACGGATTTTGACCGCAAATTCATTCGAATCAAGATCCAGGACACGGGCGAGGGAATGCCCCTGGAACGTATCAAAGAAATTTTCAACCCCTTTTACACCACCAAGGAACCGGGCAAGGGTACAGGGCTGGGGCTGAGCATATCCCTCGGGATCATCAACTCCATGGGGGGCAGCATCGAGGTTCAGAGTCTCCCCGGCAAAGGCAGTATATTTACCATTTCTCTGCCGGCTGATACCCGCAATTCAAATACTAAAACATCCAACCATGACAGGGGAGAAAAAAAATGAACGTCCTTCTGGTTGACGACGAAGAAAAATTCCGAACGGCCATTGCGCGTCAGCTCACCGTAAGGGGATACACCGTACACGAGGCGGGAACCGGCGAACAGGGTGTTGCCATTGCACGAACAACCACCCTGGATATTGTGATCCTTGACATGCGCCTTCCAGGCATGAACGGAACAGCGGCCTTAAAGGAGATCAAACAGATCTCGCCCCTGACCGAGGTTATAATGCTCACGGGCCAGGCAACAGTCAAGGCGGCCATGGAGGCGATAACCATGGGGGCGTTTGATTATATGACAAAACCCATGGGGATCGATGAACTGATATATAAAATGGAGGATGCCCACAAAAAGAGACAACTCAACAGACAGCAGATAAAGGCAGCAACGCCATTGGATAAAAACAACGGATAGATCAACCAAATTAGATTGTTAGCCCAGAAAGGAGTATTTACGATGAATTTTTTTAAGCAATGGGGCAAATTCATGATCCAGGGATCAAGATTCTATGCCCAGTGGGAAATCAACAACGCCGCCACCATCCTCAACAGCAGGCGAAGAACGGCTATCCTGGTTCTTCTGCTGATACCGGCGGTCATAGGAGGCATTGTGTTTGCAGAGGATATTGTCACGGCCATGCCTGATGTCCTCGGCGGTCACAACGCCTACAGCCCCTCCTACTACAGTTTCGGCATCTTTGTGGTTTCAATTTTTGTGGGGCTTTTGGCAGGGCTTATCACCGGGTGCATCGGCGCAGGCGGCGGATTCATCATCGCTCCGGCCCTGATGAGTGCCGGCATCAAGGGTATCCTTGCGGTCGGTACCGACCTCTTCCATATTTTCGCCAAGGCGATCATGGGCAGCGTGATCCACCGAAAACTTGGAAATGTAAGCATTCCCCTGGCCTTTGTCTTTGTGATCGGGGCCCTCGTGGGTGCCACGGGGGGCGGGCTCTTGAACCGTTACCTGTACGAACTCAACCCGGTATTAAGCGACGCCTTTATCAGCAGCGTATACGTGTTCATGCTCGGATTCCTCGGCATCTATGCCATGACCGATTTTCTGAAATCCAAAAGCCCGGGTACAAATGGGGACGACACGGGCGAAGACGCCATGGGCGGATTTCCCAGGCGACTCCAGGCCATCTCCCTCCCCCCCATGGTGAAATTTGACTTTGATATTACCCCGGGCGGCAGAAGCATCTCCTGGGTCTTCCTTGTGCTGTCGGGCATGCTCGTAGGCCTTGCCGCAGGTATCATGGGCGTTGGCGGCGGATTTCTCACCTTCCCCATCTTTGTCTATGTCCTGGGCGTTTCATCCATGACCACCGTTGGAACCGACATATTCCAGATCATATTCACAGCGGGCTATGCCTCAATCACCCAGTATGCCATCTACGGTTTTATCTTTTACACCCTTGCCATTGGAATGCTCCTTGGATCCCTTGTGGGTATCCAGGTTGGGGCCATGGTGACCAAGGTTGTCAACGACAAGACCATCCGAGGGTTTTACGCGATCACCATTCTAGCCGGCTTTGTAAACCGGCTCTTTTCCCTTCCAGCAAAGCTTGGCAGCATGGATCTCATATCCATATCCAAGGGAACAGGGGCCATGCTCAACCAGATAGGAACCTGGGCCTTTTTCATTGTAGTCGGCATTTTCGGGCTCTGGGTATTTACAGTCTTCTTCAAAAATCTTAAAACCCTCAGGGGCAAGGAGGTAAGGTCATGATAGCAAAAAAAAGAGAGTTTTACATAGGGCTGACCATGCTGATTAGTTTTACGGCAGTTCTTGGCATTCTCTTTGCCCCGGTCTACCACGGAGCAAACGGCCTCAGCTTTCTTGACAACATGTTCAACTCCATGTCCAAGGGATCTGCCTACTATATTCCGGCCATGAAGGTCGAGGCTGATAAACTTGCAGGAACGACCATCAACCTTACCCTTGAAGTTGACAAAGAATCCCAGCGGGAAATTTTAACCAGGCTCCTTGACCAGGCCAATGCCTCCGCATCAACCGCAGGAACGGAATTTACCATGACTGCGGATCTTGGACAGCTCCTCAACGCCTGCATTATGGATTCCGAGACCATGTATAACAACGACGGAGCCAGTATTGTGCAGAAGTATCAGACCAACGAGCGGGTCATCCTCTTTAACTGGCATCAGCTGCTCAAAAAAATTGAAAAAGGGCTGACAAAAGAGAAGCTGTTCAAAGAGGCCAAGGCGGTCGCCCTTATCAACCAGAGAGCCGTTGAAACGGCTTACAACTACTACAAGGTCGAGGCGAAATCCGTCAAGGACAGCGCCTTTCTGCTGATTTTTGCCCTTGTATTTTATGTGGTTTACACCCTCTGGTTCGGCTTCGGGATCATGTATACATTTGAAGGCCTTGGTATGCAGATGGAGCATTAGGAAGCGAGTAGCTGTTAGCTTTTAGCAAATAGTTAACAGCTAACAGCTAACAGCCAACAAACAACAGGATCAAAGATATGGTCACAGACAGGGTCAACAACATGGTCAGGCGTATAAGGCAAGGCATGGAATGGCTCTTTAAACGAGAAGCCCCCACTCCTTCGGCCAGTGCAGAGGAGCTGCGTCTGAATTTTAAATCCAGATACCATTGCTTTAAGCTGCTTTTAAACGCAAACAACCGCTCCCTCGACGGCATGGCAGAGATGGAGCAGGCACTTAAAGGGGAAAAAGTGTTCGGCATGAGCTTTGTCCGAACCCTGTGCACTGCCATATCGGTGAACGTTCTCACCATGATCAAAAACCTGGATCAGCTTGCCCCGGGAAAATACGAGGGACTTTTTCTGGCATTTGAACGGATTCAACAGGAGCTTGAGCTCCTCTTCAACCCAGTTGCCCATACAGACGAGACAAGACTGGTTATCCCCTTTGACGACATCAACCAGGGGATGGCCAATGTGGTTGGCGGAAAAATGGCCAAGCTGGGGGAGATCAAAAACAGACTCAACATCAACGTGCCCCAGGGGTTTGTAATAACCGCCACGGCCTATGAGCGATTTATCCGGTCAAATGACCTCCAGGACGAGATCGACACAATCACCCAGTCTGCCGGTGCAGAAGAGCTGAAAAACATTGACATTATCAGCTCACAGATCAAACAGCGAATCATCAATTCACCCATGCTCGAAGAGCTTGAGGCCGCAGTCAGGCAGAGCTGGGATCACCTGGAACAGGCTGCAGGCCGCTCCCTGCCCCTTGCCATCAGAAGCAGCGCCCTTTGCGAGGACAGCCTTGACAGCTCGTTTGCAGGCCAATATCGAAGCGAACTCAACGTGGACAAGGAAAACTTCAACCAGGTGTACAAGGAGGTAGTGGCAAGCAAGTACAGTGTCCAGGCCATGACCTATCGGTTCAACAAGGGATTCAGGGACCAGGACATTGCCATGTGCACGGGCTGCATGGAGATGATCAACGCCGTTGCCGGCGGTGTGGTCTACACCGGGAGTCCCCTGGACCCCGACGACAGCTCTGTGTTCATAAATTCGGTCTGGGGACTTCCAAAGCTTGTGGTGGATGGAAGCGACTCCTTTGATCTTTTTACCATTTCCCGGGACCCTGAACTTAAAATCATCAAGAGGCAGATCAACACGAAAAAGGTCCAGTACATCTGCTCAAAGGCCTCAGCCATTGAGATGATCGATGTTCCCCCACAGCAGCAGATTCAGCCTTCGATCAGCAATGAGACAGCCCTGGAACTTGCCGAAATTTCCGTAAACATAGAACGCTACTACAACTTTGCCCAGGACATTGAATGGGCCCTCTCCAGGAACGGTCAGCTCTACATTCTCCAGTGCCGACCACTCAAGCAGACGGCCCGGGCAGTGGAACTTCCGAAAATCACCGGTCTGGGGGACCCGCTTATTTCCGGCGGTATCACGGCAAGCCCCGGAGCCGCAACAGGCGTTGTGTACAAGGCAACCAGGGATGCGGACATTCTCTGGTTTCCGGAAAACGCAATACTTGTGGTGGAACAGGCTAGACCAAGGTGGGCACCCCTCCTCAACAGGGCCGCAGGCATCATCTCAGAGCAGGGCGGATTTGCCGGGCACCTGGCCAATGTTGCAAGGGAATTTTCCGTTCCGGCCATCATGAACATAGCCAATGCCATGGAAACCCTGGAACAGGGAGCGACCATAACCATGGATGCCGATGCATGCGCTGTGTTCAAGGGCAGACAGGATGCCATTATAGCGAGAAGACCGGCCATCCGAACAAATCTGATGTATAAGAGCAATGTCTTCAAACTCCTGGAACAGACCTGTGCGCTCATTATACCGCTGAACCTCATTGATCCCGATTCCACAGAATTCCGCCCCTCAGGGTGCAAGACCCTCCACGACATAACCCGTTTTGTCCATGAACAATCGGTGCACGAGATGTTCAACTTTGGCAGCAGCAACGAATTTCCCGAACACTCCAGCAAACAGTTATACTACAATGTACCCCTCAACTGGTGGATACTCAACCTGGATGACGGCTTCACCGAAACTGTCCAGGGCCCCCATGTGCGCCTCAACCAGATCGTATCCTATCCCATGCTAGCATTTTGGGAAGGTTTTATCCTGGTGCCCTGGGATGGTCCACCCCCGGTGGACTCCAAGGGACTGATGTCGGTCATGTTTCGATCAACCATGAATCCTGCGCTCGTACCGGGGGTCAAATCAAAGTATGCGGACAAGAACTACTTTATGATCTCAAAGAACTTTTGCAGCCTAAGTTCAAGGCTTGGATACCACTTTTCCACCATGGAGGCCCTGGTGAGCGGACGGGCCGCAGAAGACTACATAAGTTTCCAGTTCAAAGGCGGGGCCGCAGATTACGACCGCAGGATCAAGAGGGTTAACTTTATAAAGGAGATCCTCGAAGACTATGATTTCACAGTAACTGTCCGGGAGGATAATCTGAGTGCGAGAATGGAAGACAGGGGCACCCAGGTGCTGAAGACCCGACTCATGATATTGGGATATCTCAGCCTTCATACACGCCAGATTGATATGATCATGTCCAACCCCGCCAGGGTGGCATTTTACAGGGAAAAAATCTGCAGGGACATAGACGAAAAAATCCTGGCACCACACTTCAAGGGAGTTGAAGATGAATAATTATGTTAGCGGTTAGCTGTTAGCCCTTAGCTGTTAGCCCTTAGCTAAAAGCGAATAGATAATAGCTCAAACAAAAAAGAGGAGGAGTAAAATGGATAACATCAGCATCAATGTTTTAGTCGTAGATGACGAGGAAGAGTTTCTGACTTCCATAACCAAGAGTCTTTCGGTTAGAAATTTCAAGGTTGTTGCCGTAAACAGGGGAGAAAAGGCAATTGAAGCGGTAAAGGAACATTCCATTGACGTGGCTCTCGTGGACCTCAAGATGCCCGGCATCAACGGTGACGAGACACTGGCCGCCCTTAAAAAAGAGCAGGAAGGGCTTGAGGTGATTATCCTCACCGGCCACGGTACCATTGACTCGGCCGTTGAATGCACAAGGATCGGGGCCTTTGCATTTCTCCAGAAACCGTGTGAACTAAACGAACTTCTGAATACACTGCACAGGGCCTATGAGAAAAAACAAAAAAACGTAGAAGAGATAAACGAGCGGCGTATCAAAGGAATCCTCAAGTCAAAGGCGTGAGGTTTGCCTCGCCCGGGATAAAAGGAGCTTTTCGGCAGAAATGCAGGGCCGAAGGGCTCCGGCCTGAACGTTGAAAGGGGCAAAGCTCGGCTCAAAAAAGTCTGGCAGGGGATATAGATGCAAGGAGCAGGACTATGAATGTATTCAAGGGACTCAAACAATTAAAAACTATTCTCATTGACGATGATGAATGGATCAGAGACGCCATGTCCATCTTCTTTGCAAGCGAGGGATGTTCAATTCAAACCCTTGAAACCGCAGAAGAGGCCTTGAAGGTGTGTGAAAAAGAGCGTTTTGACATCATTATTATCGACTACATGCTGCCGGGAATGAACGGAATAGCCTTCTTAAAAGCCCTGGAAAATCTAATGAAAAACCAGAATCCCGTGCCTTTACCCATTGTCAAAATCTTGATCACTGCCCATGGAGAGAATGAAATCATAACCCTTGCAAAAAAGGCAGGGTTCCATGCTGTCGTCCAGAAACCTTTTACTCCGGAGGCCATTGAAAACGCCATCCGCAGCCACATGGGTAATAATTCTCATTTTAATTTTACATTATAGGCGGCAGCAAGTGCCCCCTTGAGAACCACCTCTGCCCCTCTGTTCCACCCATATAACGTTAGTTTTACTACATGAAAACAACATATTAATTGATACTGAAGACCGTCAAAGATTAATGTCCTAGTCAAGACTTGGCACCTGTTTCCCCCTTAAAAACTTCTTGATTTCGCAATTCTTCTAAATCCATTTCGTAATTTTTCTAAATTCTTCCCCTCTTGTCTCTGAAAACCAGGTTGATATTCCCACCGACCCTAGGAGTTTTAAAAAAAACCAACCAATAATTTCAAGTTGTTCGTCCATATAAACGACAGATAAATCTTTCCTTCCATCCAGTGGCACGGCCGTTGCAATTACAGGTGCTCATACGAATCATCAACCCACTCAGTACCCAACTTAAAAGAGGTAAAGAGATGGACCATGTAAGCCTTGGAAAGAAAAAATCTGCCACCACCAAAATCTCCATGAATGAAGGTATAATCTCTGGCATTTCAGAGGAACTCCTACAGACAAGGAGCTACTTTTACCGGCTTAAAGTTCGTCTTGGTCTGGCCGTTCTGGCCTGCTTTATCATTCCCCATGTGCTTCTTTCCGTCTATTTCCATTCGCAGTTTACAGCGGCATTGAAAAAAACAGGCAAGCTGAACATCGAGGCCCTGGCAAAGAGCCAGCGCAACACCATAGACCTGTTTTTAAGGGAAAGGGAGATGAACATTCGCAACCTGTTTTACTCCAAGGAGTTCACCCTCGACCCCGGCGAACAAAAGATGCTCTTCTTTCTCCAGACCCTGAACCACTTCAGCGACGCCTTTGTAGACGTGGGATTTTTAAACCACGAGGGAGTACAGACGGGCTATGCAGGTCCTTTCCCAGCCCTTCTCAACAAGAACTACAAAAATGAGACGTGGTTTTCCACGCTTATGGCCGAGCAGGTGAAAGATTACGTAATCACGGACGTTTACCTTGGATTCAGGAACAAACCCCACTTTACCATTGCCGTAAAAATGACCATTGGAAAACGTGTCTGCATAATGCGATCCACCATTGATCCGGACAAGTTCTACATGTTTTTGAGATCCATCGGTAAAGTCAAGGAGGTGGATACTACCCTTATAAACCGTTTTGGAACCTACCAGCTCGTCGACCCCCTAAAGGCAAATCTGCTTGAAAAATCCAGCTACATTCCCCCAAGGGATGTCAACACCGGAATCCATGAGCAAACCGATGAGGACGAAATTATGCTCATGGCCCACGCCTGGCTCGCTGAAGCCCCCTGGGCTTTGATCATAAGCCAGCCCCTCAAGATAATCCACACCCAGATGTACACGACCCGCAACACCATGTTCGTCAATCTTGCCCTCATAACCTTATTTCTAGGCATCATTATCTGGATAACTGCAAGCCGCCTCCTTAGCAGGGCCCAAACTGTAGCCGAACAAAGCGTTAAACTCCAGACCCAGCTGATCCACGCCTCAAAGCTTGCCTCGGTGGGGGAACTTGCAACGGGGGTCGCCCACGAGATCAACAACCCCCTTGCCATAATAACCTCCACAGTGGGTGTGGTTCGGGACATGCTAAACCCTGAATTCAACCTGGATTCAAGTCCCGCAGCCATCAGAAAAGAGCTCAGCACAATAGAATCAGCAGCCTTCAGGGCCAGCGGCATAACCCGGCAGCTCCTGGACTTTGGCCGTAAAAACGAGCCCCGGAAGGGGATGCACAACATCAACGACATACTTGAAAAAGTGCTCCAGAGTTTCACAAAACACCGCCTTGAACTTGCCGACATTGAGCTTATAAGAAACTATGCACCGCGTCTTCCAGACATCAAAATAGATGCCGACCATATTTCCCAGGTTTTCCTGAACATGCTCAACAATGCCGAGGGTGCCATCAAAGAAAAGGGCATTATCACAGTGTCCACGGATTTTGACCGCAAATTCATTCGAATCAAGATCCAGGACACGGGCGAGGGAATGCCCCTGGAACGTATCAAAGAAATTTTCAACCCCTTTTACACCACCAAGGAACCGGGCAAGGGTACAGGGCTGGGGCTGAGCATATCCCTCGGGATCATCAACTCCATGGGGGGCAGCATCGAGGTTCAGAGTCTCCCCGGCAAAGGCAGTATATTTACCATTTCTCTGCCGGCTGATACCCGCAATTCAAATACTAAAACATCCAACCATGACAGGGGAGAAAAAAAATGAACGTCCTTCTGGTTGACGACGAAGAAAAATTCCGAACGGCCATTGCGCGTCAGCTCACCGTAAGGGGATACACCGTACACGAGGCGGGAACCGGCGAACAGGGTGTTGCCATTGCACGAACAACCACCCTGGATATTGTGATCCTTGACATGCGCCTTCCAGGCATGAACGGAACAGCGGCCTTAAAGGAGATCAAACAGATCTCGCCCCTGACCGAGGTTATAATGCTCACGGGCCAGGCAACAGTCAAGGCGGCCATGGAGGCGATAACCATGGGGGCGTTTGATTATATGACAAAACCCATGGGGATCGATGAACTGATATATAAAATGGAGGATGCCCACAAAAAGAGACAACTCAACAGACAGCAGATAAAGGCAGCAACGCCATTGGATAAAAACAACGGATAGATCAACCAAATTAGATTGTTAGCCCAGAAAGGAGTATTTACGATGAATTTTTTTAAGCAATGGGGCAAATTCATGATCCAGGGATCAAGATTCTATGCCCAGTGGGAAATCAACAACGCCGCCACCATCCTCAACAGCAGGCGAAGAACGGCTATCCTGGTTCTTCTGCTGATACCGGCGGTCATAGGAGGCATTGTGTTTGCAGAGGATATTGTCACGGCCATGCCTGATGTCCTCGGCGGTCACAACGCCTACAGCCCCTCCTACTACAGTTTCGGCATCTTTGTGGTTTCAATTTTTGTGGGGCTTTTGGCAGGGCTTATCACCGGGTGCATCGGCGCAGGCGGCGGATTCATCATCGCTCCGGCCCTGATGAGTGCCGGCATCAAGGGTATCCTTGCGGTCGGTACCGACCTCTTCCATATTTTCGCCAAGGCGATCATGGGCAGCGTGATCCACCGAAAACTTGGAAATGTAAGCATTCCCCTGGCCTTTGTCTTTGTGATCGGGGCCCTCGTGGGTGCCACGGGGGGCGGGCTCTTGAACCGTTACCTGTACGAACTCAACCCGGTATTAAGCGACGCCTTTATCAGCAGCGTATACGTGTTCATGCTCGGATTCCTCGGCATCTATGCCATGACCGATTTTCTGAAATCCAAAAGCCCGGGTACAAATGGGGACGACACGGGCGAAGACGCCATGGGCGGATTTCCCAGGCGACTCCAGGCCATCTCCCTCCCCCCCATGGTGAAATTTGACTTTGATATTACCCCGGGCGGCAGAAGCATCTCCTGGGTCTTCCTTGTGCTGTCGGGCATGCTCGTAGGCCTTGCCGCAGGTATCATGGGCGTTGGCGGCGGATTTCTCACCTTCCCCATCTTTGTCTATGTCCTGGGCGTTTCATCCATGACCACCGTTGGAACCGACATATTCCAGATCATATTCACAGCGGGCTATGCCTCAATCACCCAGTATGCCATCTACGGTTTTATCTTTTACACCCTTGCCATTGGAATGCTCCTTGGATCCCTTGTGGGTATCCAGGTTGGGGCCATGGTGACCAAGGTTGTCAACGACAAGACCATCCGAGGGTTTTACGCGATCACCATTCTAGCCGGCTTTGTAAACCGGCTCTTTTCCCTTCCAGCAAAGCTTGGCAGCATGGATCTCATATCCATATCCAAGGGAACAGGGGCCATGCTCAACCAGATAGGAACCTGGGCCTTTTTCATTGTAGTCGGCATTTTCGGGCTCTGGGTATTTACAGTCTTCTTCAAAAATCTTAAAACCCTCAGGGGCAAGGAGGTAAGGTCATGATAGCAAAAAAAAGAGAGTTTTACATAGGGCTGACCATGCTGATTAGTTTTACGGCAGTTCTTGGCATTCTCTTTGCCCCGGTCTACCACGGAGCAAACGGCCTCAGCTTTCTTGACAACATGTTCAACTCCATGTCCAAGGGATCTGCCTACTATATTCCGGCCATGAAGGTCGAGGCTGATAAACTTGCAGGAACGACCATCAACCTTACCCTTGAAGTTGACAAAGAATCCCAGCGGGAAATTTTAACCAGGCTCCTTGACCAGGCCAATGCCTCCGCATCAACCGCAGGAACGGAATTTACCATGACTGCGGATCTTGGACAGCTCCTCAACGCCTGCATTATGGATTCCGAGACCATGTATAACAACGACGGAGCCAGTATTGTGCAGAAGTATCAGACCAACGAGCGGGTCATCCTCTTTAACTGGCATCAGCTGCTCAAAAAAATTGAAAAAGGGCTGACAAAAGAGAAGCTGTTCAAAGAGGCCAAGGCGGTCGCTCTTATCAACCAGAGGGCCGTTGAAACGGCTTACAACTACTACAAAGTCGAGGCTAAATCCGTCAAAACCAGCGCCTTTATGCTGGTTTTTGCCCTTGGGTTTTATGTGATCTACACCCTCTGGTACGGATTCGGGATCATGTATATGTTTGAAGGCCTTGGCATGCAGATGGAGCATTAGGCAGCTGTTAGAGGTTAGCTGATAGCAGTTAGTGGACAGTAATTAACAGCTAATAGCTAACATCTAACAGACAGGGTCACCCCTGGCCTCCGACGACAGCTCTCTAGGTATCAATTTTGTCTAGAATATTTCAAAGCTTGTGGTGGACCTCGGTGAAAAAATCATGGAGCCACACTTTAACCCCCAGAAAAACAAAGAGGAGAAGTAAAATGGATAACATCAGCATCAATGTTTTAGTCGTTGATGACGAGGAAGAGTTTCTGGCTTCCATCACCAAGAGTCTTTCGGTCAGGAACTTCAAGGTGGTTGCCGTAAACAGGGGAGAAAAGGCAATTGAAGCGATAAAGGAGCATGGGTTTGACGTGGCCCTGGTGGATCTCAAGATGCCCGGCATCAACGGAGAGGAAACCTTAGCAGCCCTTAAAAAAGAACAGGAGGGGCTTGAGGTGATAATTCTCACCGGCCACGGCACAATTGGCTCAGCCGTGGAGTGCACAAGGATCGGTGCCTTTGCATTTCTCCAGAAACCCTGTGAACTCAACGAACTACTGGACACCCTTCACAGAGCCTATGAGAAAAAACAAAAAAACGTAGCAGAGATAAACGAACGGCGTATCAAAGATATCCTCAAGGCAAAGGCCTGAGGTTTGTTTCACCCGGGGTAAAAGGGGCTTTTCGGCCGGGTTCCAGGGCCGAAAAGCTTCAACCTGAAATTTATGTTATGTAAAAAAGCTCGACCCGAAAAATTCCAGCAGGGAATATGGATGCAAGGGACAAGACTATGGATGTATTCAAGGGACTCAAACGATTAAAAACTATTCTCATTGACGATGACGAATGGATCAGAGACGCCATGTCCATCTTCTTTGCAAGCGAGGGATGTTCAATTCAAACCCTTGAAACCGCAGAAGAGGCCTTGAAGGTGTGTGAAAAAGAGCGTTTTGACATCATTATTGTCGACTACATGCTGCCGGGAATGAACGGAATAGCCTTCTTAAAAGCCCTGGAAAACCTAATTAAAAACCAGAACCCCGTGCCTTTACCCATGATTAAAATATTGATAACGGCCCATGGTGATGATGAGATCGTAACCCTTGCAAAAAAGGCAGGGGTCCATGCCATCGTTCACAAACCCTTTACCCCGGAGGCCATTGGAAATGCCATCCGCAGTCACATGGGTAATAGTTCTCATTTCAATTTTACTTTATAAATCCCCATGACAGGCTATCCTGTCACAACGAACGCTGAAACATGATGATACACGGAGGGCATTAGTGTCATTCCCCACTGGCCAAACAGGGGTAAAAGTATTGTCCATTCCCTGTTTCTGCTTGTTCTGTTTTTGCTACTATACAAGGGCCGGTTTCAAGGTCAAAATCATCAAAGGGACTCCCGGCAACAGATCCGTGGAAGAGGTGATATCTGGACGGGCGAACTATGGAATGGGGCGCTCCGAAATCCTTCTCCACCGCCTTCATGGACTGCCCCTTGTAGTTCTTGCCGCTGTTAGCAGTTAGCTACTGCCTACTATTCAATCCAGCCAGACGCTGCTTTTCCTCGTACGCCTCTCCAATCTTTTCACAGAGATCCTCAAACCGGGCAGGTTTGAGAACATAGTCAAAGGCCCCTAACTTCATGCCTTCAACACTTGACTCAACCGTTCCGTGTCCTGTGAGCAAAACCACCTGGGTAAGGGGCTTGAGCTTTTTTATTCCATGGAGGGTATCAAGACCGTCCATGCCTCCGGACATCTTGATGTCGAGAAGAATCACATCATATTCGCCATGCTCAACTTTTTCCAGGGCCTCTTCCCCGCTTACCGCCCCAACCGTGTTGATTCCTCGTTTATCGAGGCGTTTGACTATGGTTTCCAGAAAATCAACCTCATCATCCACGACCAGCACTTTAACTGTCATTATATTCTCCTGTCAGGCCCTGATCATAAGGCCATGATTAATATAGGCACTCTTTACAATTGTTGATTCGACGGGGGCGGCGAACATTTCAACCGGGTCCTAAATCATTCTTTTCGAAGCCGTAAGGGGCAGAGCAACGGTAAAACAGGTTCCGCCCCCCTGCCTGGCATGCACCTGAATGGTTCCACCGAGACGTTCAACAATGGTGTAGGTGATGGACAGTCCGAGCCCGGTCCCCCGGTTGACACCCTTGGTGGTAAAAAAAGGATCAAAAATTTTCTTTTTAAGGGCCTTGGGAATGCCTTTACCCGTGTCTCGTATATGAATCATCAAGGTCTCTGCCTTTACTTCGGTCTCAACCCAGATGATACCCTGTTTTTCAATGGCGTCAACGGCATTATTCAAAATATTCAAAAACACCTGCTGGAGCTGGGATTGATCACTCATGATCTCTGGAATGGACAGATCAAACTGCGTTTCGATTCTGATCTCGTTGATCCCGGCGTGGTATTCGAGGAACTCCAGGGTCTTCCGGAGCACCTCATTTATGTTCACCCGTTCCATCACAGGCTCCATACTCCTTGCAAAACCCAGCATGTTGTGGGTCACCTTGGCGGCCCGCTCCACATGTTCTTCGATCTTTTTAAGTGCCAGGTCATACTCTTTGAAATTTTCACTCTCCCGGAACTGTTCCTCTTCCAGAAGATCGCGCATCCAGCCGGCCTTTGCAGCAATAATTCCCAGGGGGTTGTTGATTTCATGGGCCACCCCTGCGGCCATCTTGCCAAGAGCCGCCATCTTGTCGGTCTGGACAAGCTGGGCATTGACATCCTTCAGCTCCATTTCTCTTTCCCTGAGCTTATTTACGCTCATACCCGTTGTAATGACTGTTGTCAACACAATAGCAAGAACTGCAATGAGGAACATGGCGATATCCCGGGAACTTATGCCGGAAAATGAGGGAAGGTTTTCGTTCATGTCCTGGGTTACGATGAAGAGCCAGTTGTTGTTGTTTATCCATCGCCCGGCATAGACCACGCCATGGTTGGATTTGTCCATGCTTTTTAACACCGTGGTACCGGATCCGAACCTTGCAGGGTCAATTTTCGAAACCGTAAGAATTCTCTGCTGGTTGAATCTGGGCGGGCTTTGAAAGATCCCCTGGCGGTTGATGATAAAAGCGTCTCCGGTTTTACCTGTCTGGGCGGTTGCCACAAGGCGTACAAATATTT
The DNA here is from genome assembly GCA_034007745.1 of Desulfobacterium sp. Classification (GTDB taxonomy): domain Bacteria; phylum Desulfobacterota; class Desulfobacteria; order Desulfobacterales; family Desulfobacteraceae; genus Desulforapulum. The sequence continues at coordinate 24,474 of JAVEQI010000020.1, read as the reverse complement.
CAGGATCAATGGTGGCCCTCAATATCCAGTCCCCGGTGGAATCACCTGCCTTTACGGCAATTACAAAATGGGGAAGCTGTCGATATCCCATATATACATCACTGACAAAAACCCCCTTGACCATGACCAGGTTGAACCAGGTCTGCTCGCTGTAGTTGAGGCCAGTAAGCTTGTATGGTCCAACGTAGGCAAGGTGTTCCCCGAGGCTGTCGATCACCCCCAGGTCCACAAGGCCTCCTCCTGTCTGGCCGTTTACAATATCAAAAAGTTCCTTTAAATGTACTGGATCCCGGTAAAAATCAAGGGTTCCTGCCTTGGCAATGGCCGACAAAATGGCCTTGCGCTCTTCGAGAAAGAGATCCAGACTCTCGGAGCAGGTTCTGCCCCTTGAGACCACCTGCTCTTCAACCCGCTGGGCAAAAGCCCTTGCAAACCCCGTGTAGATTGTGTACCCGAGCAATGCTAGGGGAACAAACGAGATCAACAGGGTGGTGATGACTATTTTCTGGCGGAACACCTGGTAAATAGGTTTATTCATGTGAGCACTCCTACTCCCAAACTCTTTTCATACTTCTATATTTTTTTCTATGTTTTTTGCAAGGGATGTGCCATTACATATAATGGCATTAAATTTGCTGATATGCTACAGTAAAGTAAACAAGCGTATATGAAATAGATAATGCAAGATAGGAGGTATAAAGATGACAATGGCAACACGCCTGCTGATAGTGGATGATGAAGAGCGGTTTCTGAAAACGACCAAGGCCCTCATGGAAAAAAAGCAATGTGTTGTCGCAACTGCCCCGGGAGGGATCGAGGCCCTTGATCTTCTTGGCAGACAAGAGATTGACGTGGTTATCCTGGATGTAAAGATGCCGGGCATGGACGGGGTCGAGGTTCTGGGCAGAATAAAAAAGAAATACCCCCTGGTGGAGGTGATCATGCTTACGGGTCATTCAACCACTGAATCGGCCGTTGAGGGAATGAAGCTCGGGGCTTTTGACTATCTTTTAAAACCCTGTGACATCGATATTCTCCATGGCAAAGTTCTGGAGGCCAGGGACAAAAAACTGACCAGGCAGGAACGAATAAGTCGGGACAAGGCAAATCAATAATCAGCAGCATTGTAACCGACGTTTCCCGTTCCGGTCAGGGTAGCCAAATGGAGCGTAATGATACTTGCAAAGCATTCTTTTACCTTTTGTAAAAACTATTGACACCCTTACAGAGAGATCTTGATCATAAGGTCCCTAGCTCGTTCTATTTGTCAGGTTCTCCCTAATTTACCATTGGCACTGTCTTTGCAATATTATTTTCCAGGATCTCACCCAAATAAATGGAGCCCGGAAATTGAAAAAGGACAAACCCAACACAATACGACGAATGCTTGTATTCCGACTTCTCATGCTTCCCATGGTAGTCCTGCTGCTGATCTGCGCCACCATCGTCTTCTACCTGACCACCTACTCAAAGGATCAGGTGAAAAACAATCTCATGCGCACGGCCAGGGACCACAGGAACCTGATTGACCATTTCTTCACTGAAAAAAACGCCACCCTCAGATTTATCAGTACCTCAAACAACCTCGAAGCAATATCAGACCCGGCCTTTCTCAACCGCCTGTTCAAGAACCTTCAGGCAGAATCCAAGGCCTTCGTGGATCTCGGGGTAATCGATGCACAGGGAAATCACCTGGCCTATGCCGGCCCCTATGACCTTGCCGGAAAAAACTATGCAGAAACCCCCTGGTTCCAGGAGGTGAAAGACAAAGGTGCTTATATATCGGACGAATTCCTGGGGTTTAGAAATGTTCCCCACTTTATCATTGTGGTAAAACGAACGGAAGCCGACAAAACCTGGTATCTCAGGGCCACCATTGACACCTATTTCTTTAACGATCTTGTGGAAAATATAAGAATAGGCAAGACAGGGGAAGCCTACATCGTCAATGACAGGGGAGTTTTCCAGACCAGGCAGCGATCCGGAGGACGTCTGATGGAGGATGACCCCGACTTCGGCTTCTACGCCATGGCAGATGACAACGGTGCATCTTTCAGTGCAGGCGGTCTTTTTAACCGTCAGTATATCTACTCCGCCGTCCCCTTGAAACATAAAAACTGGACCCTGGTGGTCCGCCAGGCAGCCACCGACGCCTTTGCAACTCTTGCCCTGTCCGCCCTTGTCTCGTTCCTCATCATTATAGGCGGAGGTACGGCCGTTGCCGTCACCGGTTATATAGTGGCATCCAACATGGCCAACCGCCTGAGAATATCCGATGTTGAAAAACGGGAGATGACCACCCAGCTTATCATAGCTGGAAAGCTTGCCGAGGTGGGCGAAATGAGCACGGGCATTGCCCATGAGATCAACAATCCCCTCCAGATCATGAAGGCTGAGCTTGCCATGATCGAGGTATTGTTCATTGACCTTGACCCACTTATAGATCAGGGTGCCAGGGAGATAGTAGTCCAGGTCAAGGACTCAACCGACCAGATCGGAATCCAGATCGCACGGTGCGCCACCATCACCCAGGGTCTGCTCAACTTTGCCAGAAAAACCGACCACGAACTCTCCCCGATCAAAATTCAGACACTTCTTCCCCAGATCGTCCAGATGGTGGACCACCGGGCAAGGGTCGAGGATATTCGCATCGTACAGGAAATAGACCCTGATCTTCCCGAAATCATGAGCGACGCAAACCAGCTCCAGCAGGTGTTTTTAAATCTGCTCAACAACTCAATCCACGCCCTTGAAAAAAGGCCCCAGGCTGAAATCCGTATCAAGGCCATGGGGAACAAGGATCACCTGGTTATAACCTTCAGCGACAATGGGTACGGATTTTCGAAGGAGGACATGGAAAAGGCATTTTTACCCTTTTATACCACAAAACCCGTTGGCATAGGAACAGGTCTCGGGTTGAGCACAGTCTACGGCATCATCAAGGGACTTGGCGGAGAGGTTACCCTCACAAGCGAGTTAAACCAGGGATCTACATTCCTGATCCACCTGCCCTTCACTTTTAGCGAAGAAAACCTGGAGACAGCCTAACCCTAGGATCACCCCTTTGGTTTCCAATGTTCCGGCCAGGGAAACCAAAGGGGGCTCTACCACCTACCATGTAGCATCTACCACCCAATACCCAACACCCAACACCCAATTACATTATCAATATGAAAAGATTCCTGACACCTCGTCCCAGCCACCCTGTCCACCCCAGAACACCAAAAAAAACAACTCTGTAAAATCAAATACTTAACAAAAAAGAACCAGCCTGTCAGGATGGCATAAATATTGCGATATTACCTTAACAACAGAATGATCAAGTTTGACTGTTTAGTCAATGTTAAGAATAGACGAACAAATCAAGGAGGAAACAATGTCACAAACGGGAAAAAGCACACAATCGAAACCAAATAGAAACCGTTTTGATGAAAGGAGGATGTAACATGACCCAAAAAATAAGAGTGATGATGGTGGATGACGAAACCAGATTTCGTGAAACCGCATCAAGACTGTTAGAAAAAAAAGGATTTGAAACGACTATCGCCGGATCAGGAGAAGAAGCAATCGGCATCCTGGAAAAAAACCCCCAGGATGTGATTCTTCTGGATATCAGAATGGGAGGAATGGACGGGCATGAAACCTTAGCACAGATCAAAAAAATTTCCCCGGAAACCCAGGTAATCATGCTCACAGGTCATGGAAGTGTCGACTCTGCCAAAGACTCCCTCAAACTTCAGGCCTTTGATTATCTGGCCAAGCCATGTGATATTGACATCCTTTCCATGAAAATCAAAGGAGCTTTTGCAGTAAAGCAGGCAGGAGTTGCCCAAACGGAGAAAAAAGCCAGGGATATCATGACCGGCATTGACGCTTATTCCACGGTGCACCTCAACACCACCATTCGTGAAGCCATAGAAAAAATCATGGGGTCATTGACCAATCTTGCCGCAAGCAGTCTGATCCGGAAAACTCCCCGTCAGTCACTTTTCGTGTTTGACGACAAGAAGAACTTTGTGGGAATGCTCGGCGTAAAAGACCTCATAAAGGGAGCCCGCCCCTATTTTCTATCCCCGCCTAAATCCCAGATGGTGGACAGCATAAGGTTTTCCCACGTATTCACAGCAGGTTGGGACGGGCTTTTCACCATCCAGATGAAGGCCCTTGCCAAAAAGAAAATCGGTGAACTCGTCTTGGAATCACCGCCATTCATCGATGGGGATGCAAACCTGATGGAGGTGTCAGAACTGTTCTTCAAGACCCGGAATACCAGCCTCATTGTCAGATCCGGCAAACAGGTAATCGGTGTATTAAGGGAACAGGACCTTTTCTTTGAAATCGTGAATATTGTTGCCAGTTAAAATGATTGGAGGATAAAACTAATGAGTAATGAATTAAATATTGCCAGTTTGGAAGAAGAAGGCGGGGGCGAAAAGAAGCAGGCAGCGTCCCTGAAATGGGTAGCCATATCAATCGCTGTAGGGCTTGCCATATGGCTTATCCCCACGCCGGAAGCCTTGGGGATAAGAGGACATGCCTTTCTTGCCCTGCTCACCTCAGTTGTCATACTCTGGACTTCTGAAGCCATTCCCATCGGGGTTACCTCCATCGGAGTCGGCTGCGCCATGATCATACTCCAGATCCAGTCGGCAAGGGCGGCCTGGGAACCCTATGCAAACAGAACCGTAGTTTTTGTTTTCTTCATCATCATGCTCGGTGTGATGCTCAGCCAGACCACCATACCCAACCGACTGATGTCGTACATACTGAAGGTCGGCGGCACCAATGTCAAGCGCCTCAGCTTCACCCTGTGCATGGGTGCGACCTTTCTTGCGGCATGGACCCACGATGCCACCATAACCATCATCCTGCTCTACGCCATGATGCCAATGTTTCTCAAGATGGGGCTCACACCGGACAAGAGCAACAGCTTTACCAAGCATTTCATGTTCATCATACCCCTTGGGGCGGCCTGCGGAGGCGGCGCGACCTTCCTAGGCAGCGGCCGTTCACCCGCCTCAGCAGAACTGCTGTTTAAGATAACCGGTTACAACATCGGTTTCATGGAATACATGCTCTATCAATTTGTGCCTTCCCTGTTCCTGGGAGTTGCCACCTGGATCGCCGTATGGATCTTTTATCCGCCCAAGATCAAAGAGCTGCCGGCGGAAATCGTCGTTGAAAAAATGCCATCGATGACAAAAAACGAAAAAGTCCTCTCATGGATCCTTGCAGGTACGTTCATACTCTGGTTCATGACGGATATTACCAAAATCCACGTATCAGCCATTGGCGGTCTTTTTATTGTCGTATGCATGATGTTCAATGTAGTGGACTGGAAACGATGTCTGGATGAATACCCGTGGAACCCCATCATGGTGTTTGGTGCTGGATTCTCCCTGGGTGTGGCCATGCTCGACACAGGCGCAGGCAAATGGATCGCCACCCAGATATTCCCGATCTTCACAAGTTCACCCTGGCCTGTGGTTGCAGCCGGTGCATCCGCACTCAGCGCTGTGATTACAAGCTTCATGGCCAATGCTGCGGCCACGGCCCTGCTTGTTCCGGTTGTGGTTCCCATGGCAGACATGGCCGGAACCCCTGTGGCACCCATTGCCATGGCAGTGCCCCTTGCCACGACCTTTGTTTTGCTGGTCATAGGGTGCCCCCCGACCCTCATCGCCTATGGTTTCGGCTATTTCACCCAGTTTGAGGCGTTTAAGATCCTGCTGTTCAGGTCGGTTATCGGTATCGTGGTTCTTTCCCTGGTCATGGCCCTGTGGTATCCCCTGGTGGGCATGCCGGGAAATATCGACAACATGCAGACGCCAGCAAAGCTGACACCCACGGGATATGAGCTGATTGTAGAGAAATAACTCAGCTGTCATTTCTCAAACAATCAAATGAACAATTGATGGGAGTGAGTGAGTGAGTCCCTGGGGCGAGCTCACTCACTTTTTTTAAGACCTCTTCTGCTCGGGCATGAGCATCGTAAAGATAGTGCCCACTTCTTCCTGACTAGGAGCATATGATAACATGAACGAAATTGCTTGCCCTTTGGCCCATCTACTGTATTGCATCAAAGGCCTAATAGGCGAGCTATATAAGCCTTGTACCAACGAAAAAAACAGATAAAAAGGCAAGCAAGATGTATAGGTTATTTTCACTTGTTGTCTAATATTGATTGTCAAAAGGACTCTAGGCAAACCAGCCATTCCTAGAATAGCTCCCAAGGTCTTTTTTTCCTTGTGAATAAGGGGAAAATCTTTTAAACAGGAGGGTAGAATAAACAATTCAACCAAAACCAAAAGGATGGTCAATGAAAATTCTCGTGGGATACCGGGGGTTGGACGTGGGCAGGGACCTGTTGGAAATCGCCCTGAAGCATGCAAAGGCATTTGATGGTGAAGTTCTATTGATAACTTCGATGAAGGGCGGTGAGAGAAATGAAAAGTCCGCATATGAGCAGGCGGAAAAGAACCTAAAGGACGCCGGGCAGTACTTTGAAGAGAATGGCGTAAAATCGGATATTCATCTGCTGGTCAGGGGATTTGAGCCAGGTGAGGATATTGTCAGGTTTGCCAGGGAGAAAAATGTTGATGAAATTATTATCGGTGTAAAAAGCCGATCCAAGATGGGCAAACTCCTCTTTGGATCAACTGCCCAGGCGGTCATTCTCCGGGCTCCCTGCCCCGTGGTAACTGTCAGATAGAAAACCATGGAAAGCCTTAGATTGCGGGGGTTTAAGTTAAATATTTTCTTATGAGGTGAATGAAATGCCTGACAATTGTCTGTTCTGCAAAATAGTAAGCCGGAAAATTCCCAGCCAATTCCTGTATGAAGACGATGCCATCGTGGTGTTCAGGGATATAAATCCCGAAGCCCCGGTTCATCTGCTGATCGTTCCCAAACAGCATATCCGGAGCGTCAATGATTTAACCGTGGACGATCAGGCTATTGTGGGCAAACTTTTCATGGTGGCAAAACAGATGGCCAGCGAACAGGGAATAAGCAAATCAGGCTACAGGCTGCTGCTCAATGTTGAACGGGGTGGAGGACAGGCGATTTTTCATCTCCACCTCCATCTCATCGGCGGATGGAAACAATAAAACTCTTAATCAGGTTATCATTTATTCAAAAATCGGTGCACAGCCTCAAGGTGTTCCGGTTCGTTGTGACACATGCCCTGGAAGGCCGCACACAGATCAAGGAAATCTTTCAGCTCGGTGCGCCGGGCAATCTTCATAAGACGTTTGGTCAGACGCAGCGCCTTGGGCGGCTGTGCCGCAAAGCGCAAAGCCATCTCATTAACGCGGCCCAGAAGCTGATCAGGGGCAACAACGTCCAGAAGAATGCCCATCTGTTTTGCTTCGGCTGCATCAATGATGCGTCCTGACAGCGTAAGTTCGAAGGCCGCCTGATAGCCGATCAGACGCTGCATGAGCCAGGCGCCCCCATCACCGGGGATGATTCCCAGATTCAGGAAGGTCTCGCCAAACCTGGCTTTTTCCGACGCAATACGCAGATCAGCCATATTGCACAGGTCAAATCCTGCGCCGATTGCAGGCCCATTAACTGCCGCAATTATGGGGACTTCAACCTGCTCCATGGCCAGAGGAATGCGTTGAATGCCGCGTCGGTAACGGGTGGCGACTTCGGCAACATCACCTGCAAAGTCACCCCCTCGCTCGGCCATGTCTTTCACGTTTCCCCCGGCTGAAAACGCCGAACCAGCGCCTGTAATGACAAGCACGGAAACCTGGTCAGCCAGATTTACCCACTCGCAGGTGGCAACGAGATCTTCGATCAATGCCGTTCCGGTCAGGGCATTGCGCACATCGTGCCGGTTCATCGTCAACGTTGCGATGCGGTTTTCCACCTCAAGCGTGGCGTCTTTCAACTGTGGTGCAGATAAGCTGCTCATTGATTCTCCGCTCCTTTCTTTGTGTGATTACGTACGAATTAACGACAGTGTAACCTCGGGATACAGGATTACGGGGTTCAGGTTGATCTCCGCAATGCGGGAATAAATTCAAAGCTTGAGAAACATAAATACATAATCCCCGTCATTGATCTCAACGGTCAAATTCGCACCCCTGGCCTTTGCATAGACAACCCAGGGTGGTTGAACGCTCTTTCCACACTCAAAGGTCGGATAAAAGCTGCCGTCAATCCCATTTTTCCACGAGAGCAGCATGGGCATGGAGGTTTTGCCAAGGACTGCTTTTTTTGCAAGCTCCTTTGCCCGTTCAAAATCAAGCCCGGGGTCATCCACATGGATATTGACATGCTCCACCGAGGTGTCCGCTGATTGAGAGGCAATTTGTGTCATGTTCTTTCTCCTTTATCACTAGGACCACAGATCACATAAAGAGATGGAGTAATTACTCCATGACATCTGCATGCTGTGGAAATCAAAAGTTTTCCAGGGGCCGCCTTGATATCTGCCAACAGAGAAAAAAGCTGATCCGGGGTAACGCCCCCAATGCCCGGACACAATTGCTGGCTTTGGAGGACAAGGGAACGGAACCCTGGTATCTGGAGTTTTTCCAAGACCTCGTAAAGATTTTGCCTGCGGGGGAGCCCCGTGACTGTGCAGTACTCGCTTGGTTCGCTGCAATTGTCCGGGCAGATAAAATCGGCAAAACTGGCATAGAGATCGTTGCCTGTCCCTTCCATGGGGTTGGGCACGAGGGAAAGTACCTCTTGCCTTGCAGCCGGCAGCGGCACGAGATGACTCGGCCCAAGGCGTCTTCGGCACCACTCCCACCCTAGGTGCAGGGGCAGGGACGGAATAACCCAGTCAACCTTCGCACCAGGCTTGAGATGCTCGTCCAAAAAGGCTACACCATCACCAAGTACTGTGGTGATTTTGCCGATCGCCTGGAAATCCTCCAGGTTCTTCGCCACCGGGTCCACCACCACCAGGCTACGGGCCTTTTTCCTGCCGCTCAAACGGTTAGCCGCCAGCCTGCCAAAGTGGCCGGCCCCTATAATCCAGATGGTTTCCATAATGGGAATTATTATGGGCCGGAGATTTTTTTCTGTCAAGACTGCCTGGAAAAAACCAAAGGGAAAAAAAGTGTTAAAAGCCAAAGTGCCCGCCGACGTTTTGCGGTTCCGGTTAGGAGAACCAAAGAGGGCGGAATGAAACTACTGTCCGCCCTGTACCATCGTATTTCATCCTTCATTGTGTCCGCTAGGACATGGGGGGTATATGAAATCAAAATTAAAATAGGTAGGAGGAAATCCCTTGCCGGGGTTGAAGAGCCTATATATGATAGCCGACGTTCGGCATATTATAGTTGATGCCGAGACCTTAGGAACGTAGATTAAATAAAAAAGGCAGTTACCATGTCCTATTCACCCCCCTTGAGTTCTGGATTTACATTTGCAAGAAATCGCAGCAGGTTTATCTCGCCCCAGTCGGGGATGTGCTCTTTTTGCTCGGAAGAGTGCAGCGGAACCTGCGAGCTGGCCCAGGCGGCAGTTCTGGGAGCACAGACCGTTTACCCCATGACAACCGGAAAAAATCAAATTGCATCGGAAAAAGACTATCCCCTTGATTTTTCCCACTTTAACATCAACGGCCGTGTGTTTGGTGCTCGAGGATTGGGAAAGGCCCGGGACGACGCTACAATTTTCAATGTGAATCTCGAGCGCAGTTACGGTACCTTCAATCCCGTGAAAATGACAATGCCCGTGATCCTTCCCGCATTGATCAAACTCAACTGGCAGGATTACTTTGCCGGTGGGGCCATGGCCGGCGTAACCTGTGTGATAGGTGAACACGCCAGAAACAACGATCCGGATTTAAAGATCGAAAACGGCAAGGTTGCGGATTTTCCCCTGCTGGGCAAGGCCCTTGACTGCTTCCGCCGATATGACAGGGGATATGGACAGATTGTCCTGCAATGCAATGTGGATGATGACCTCATGGGCGTCCCCAGGATTGCCATGGAGAAATATGGAGCAGAGGCAATTGAGATTAAATTCGGCCAGGGGGCAAAGGGCACCCAGCCGGTCATCCGGGTAAAGGATCTTGAAACCGCACTTAAGCGCCAGCAAGAGGGTAACCGGGTCCATCCAGACCCCAGTGACCCTTCGGTGCAAAAGGCATATGAGGATGGGGTCTGCCCCAACTTCTACACCTATGCAAACCTGCCCATGTGGACCGAGGAATCCTTGAAGACCCATATCGCAGAACTGAGGGCGCTGGGTGCCAAAAACATCTACTTTAAGATGGCGGGATATGATCCGTCAGATATAGAACGGGTGGTGAGAATGGCCGCAGAAAACAAGGTGGATATGATCACCTTTGACGGGGCCGGGGGCGGTTCTGGATACAGCCCCTCAAAGATGATGAACGAATGGTCGCTGCCTACTGTCTGCCTTGCAGATGCCGTGGTACGCATCTGCAATCAATTAAAGGCAGAGGGCAAAACGCTGCCGGCCATGGTTATGACCGGAGGATTTGCGAGTGAAGATCAGGTCTTTAAAGGACTTGCCTATGGTGACGGCCACATCCTGGGGATCGGTCTCTGCCGCGCATCAATGGCGGCAGCCATGACCGGCAAAAAAATTGGTGATGAAATCAAGGCCGGGAATGTTCCCGAAGGATTTAAGCCCTATGGTTCAACCGTTCAAGAAATATTCTCCGACCTTCCGGATCTTCGTGCCATTTACGGTACCCGGGCCAATGAATTTCCCACCGGGGCCATCGGTGTTTTTTCCTATCTCAACAAAATTGCATTTGGACTCAGGCATTTTGCCGCCCTGAATCGAAAGTTCAACCTGGACCTGCTGGATAAAACCGACCTTATCCCCCTGACCTCAGAGGCCAGGGCTTTGATGGGAGGGTGATACTCTCTTTACATTATCCGGGTCGTGCTTACTTTCTTCTGTTTGAAACTGACATGAAAATTTATAAGAACAGATTCCCCATTCAAAGGGGGTTAACATATTAGACCACGGATAACACTATGAAGAACGGCGATACAGCAACGCAAGCCATAATACTCGAAGAGACGGAACCCGCAAATATCCAGGGTAGAACCCGTGAACTTGATACCATAACGGTAAAGGGGGCGAGGGAGCACAACCTGAAGAACATAGATGTGGAGCTTCCCAAGAAACAGCTCATCGTGTTCACGGGGGTGTCTGGGTCGGGAAAATCGAGCCTTGCCTTTGACACTATCTTTGCCGAGGGCCAGCGCCGCTATGTGGAGTCCCTCTCCTCCTATGCCCGGCAGTTCATCGGCCAGATGGAAAAACCCAAGTACGACACAATCCGGGGGCTTTCCCCCACCATAGCCATCGAGCAGAAGGCGGCCAGCAAAAACCCGAGGTCCACCGTGGGAACGATCACCGAGATCTACGACTATCTCAGGGTATTGTTTGCAAGGATCGGCACCCAGTTCTGCTTTACATGCGGCAAAAAGGTGGGCCGGGGAAGTGCCGAAAGCATGGTGGCCCAGATTCTATCCCTTCCCCCCGGCTCGAAGATCCTTGTCATGGCTCCCATAGTGGAGAACCGGAAGGGTGAACACCGGGAGCGCCTGGAAGAACTCAAGAAAGAGGGGTTTGCCAGGGTAAGAATCGACGGGGTGGTCCGGGAATTTGCCGACGTCCAGAACCTTGCAAAGAACAAGAAGCATAACATCGAGGTGGTGGTGGACCGCCTGGTGATCAAGGATGATGCAGATTTCACAAAGCGCCTCACGGACTCGGTGGAGACCGCCCTTAAACTTGGAAACGGTCAGCTCCTGGTTCATATCCCGGGCAGGGAAGACCTGAGAATGAGCGAGGCCCGATCCTGCTGCGGCACGGCCTATCCCGAACTTGTACCCCAGCTCTTTTCCTTCAACTCTCCCCTTGGCATGTGCTCTGAGTGCAACGGCATTGGAACCCTCCTGTCCATGGATGTGAACAAGGTTGTGGCAGACCCGGATCTATCCATCCGCCAGGGAGCCGTCATTCCCTGGAAAAATTATTTTCTGAAGAATCCACGCTACACCAACAGCTCCTGGGGCAAGGAACAACTCCTGGCCATGGAGGAACAGTGGGGGCTGGACTTCAACACCCCCTGGAAGGATCTTCCCAAAGATCAGCAGAACCTCATCCTGTTCGGCTCCAACGGCCGGGAGGTCACCGTCAACTGGAACTCGGCAAAGGTCCAGGGCGAGGTAACCATGGCCCACGAGGGGGTGATCAACACCCTCATGCGCCGGTATCGCGCAACCCAGTCCGAAGGTTCGAAACGCTACTACTCGGGCTTTATGACATCCAGACCCTGTCCGGTTTGCCAGGGGCGGCGTCTCAAGGAGGAGGTGCTCCACGTCAAAATCAACGGATCATCCATCATCGATCTCACCGAGATGACCATCCAGGATACCTATGAATTCATCACCGGCCTGAAGCTGGAGGGAAGTCAGCTTATCATCGCAGAAGAGCTGCTCAAAGAGATCCGGGACCGCCTGGGCTTCCTTGTCAACGTGGGTCTTGACTATCTCTCCCTTGACCGGAACGGTCCCACCCTGTCCGGAGGCGAATCCCAGAGAATACGCCTCGCCTCCCAGATCGGGTCGGAGCTAACCGGAGTTCTCTACATCCTGGACGAACCGTCCATCGGTCTTCATCAGCGGGACAATGGAAAGCTCTTAAACACCCTCCACCATCTGCGGGACATCGGCAACACCCTCATCGTTGTGGAGCACGACCAGGAGACCATGGAAAAGAGCGACTGGATCGTGGATATCGGCCCTGGAGCCGGCCATCTTGGAGGTCAGATCGTGGCCCAGGGAACCCCGGACCAGATTCGGTCCAACCCCGAATCCATCACGGGGCGCTTCCTCAACCGCATGGAAACCATCGAGGTTCCCGGAACAAGGAGAACCCCGAAACAGACGGGCAACCGCTTTGTTACCATCAAGGGGGCCACGGAAAACAACCTGAAAAACGTCACGGCCAAAATTCCTTTAGGGCTCGTCGTTGCCGTGACCGGAGTTTCAGGGGCCGGGAAATCCACCCTGATCAACCAGATCCTCTATCCGGCCCTTGCCGTGGGACTCAACAACGCCGACCTGGAGATTGGCCGCCACCGAACCATCACGGGCCTTGAGAACCTGGACAAGATCATCAACATCGACCAGAAACCCATCGGCCGAACCCCAAGGAGCAATCCCGCAACCTACACCAAGGTATTCGACCCTATCCGGGAGCTGTTTGCCGACATTCCAGAGGCAAGGGCCAGGGGCTACCTCAAGGGCCGCTTTTCATTCAACGTGAAGGGCGGGCGTTGCGAGGCCTGCAACGGGGATGGATATATAAAGGTTGAGATGCACTTTCTGGCGGACGTGTTTGTTCCCTGCGAGGTGTGCCAGGGCCGAAGGTTTAACACAGCCACCCTGGAGATCAAGTACAGGGCACATTCCATTGCCGATGTCCTCGACCTTTCGGTGGTCCAGGCCCTGGAACTATTCAAGAACCATCCGAAAATACGAACCATTCTCACCACCCTGATGGATGTGGGGCTCACCTATATTAAACTTGGTCAAGCAGCCACGACCCTCTCCGGCGGCGAGGCCCAGCGCATCAAACTTGCCAGGGAACTTGCAAAGAGGGATACGGGCAAGACCCTCTATATCCTGGACGAACCTACAACCGGCCTCCACTTCCAGGACGTACGGCTTTTGCTCCAGGTTCTCCAGCGACTGAGCCTTGCCGGCAACACCGTGATCATCATCGAGCACAACCTGGACGTTATCAAAACCGCAGACTGGGTCATCGACCTTGGCCCGGAGGGTGGCCACAGGGGCGGCGAGATCGTTGCCCAGGGATCGCCTGAAAAGGTGGCAAAATCAGACAAGAGCTACACCGGGTTTTTTCTGAAAAAAATGCTGAAGGATGAAACACGATAGGTGTTAGGGGTTAGCTTTTAGCTGTTAGCTGTTAGCTAAGAGCTAACCCCTAAGAGCTGTTTCTTATAAAAAAGAAAATTTAAACACTATGATCATAAACGGAAAAAAAGAACATCCCGAACAAAAAAAATGGCTCATCTTTGTGTGCGTTGCCCTGGGGGTGTTCATGTCCACCCTGGACTCAAGCATCGTCAACATTGCGCTGCCCTACATCATGCAGGACATGGAAACAGGCCTCGAGACCATTCAATGGGTGGTGTTGGTCTATCTTCTCACCATCTCTTCCCTTCTCCTGACCTTTGGCCGCCTGAGCGACATCCGGGGCAAACGGGTGGTGTACACGGGTGGGTTCATCATATTTACACTGGGCTCTCTTCTGTGTGCCGCAGCAAGAACCCCCATGTTTCTGATCGTATCCAGGGCAGTGCAGGCCTGTGGTGCCGCAATGCTAATGGCGTGCTCACCCGCCCTGATAGTTGATACCTTCCCGGTCAAGGAACGGGGCAAGGCCCTTGGCATGGTTGGGGCGGTTGTGGCCGCAGGCCTCACGGCGGGTCCTGTGGCAGGCGGATTTCTCCTGGAGCTGTTCACATGGAGATTCATCTTCTACATAAACATCCCCATCGGCATTGGTGCCACCCTGGCCGGCTTCATTATCCTTCGGGGAACAGGGGCCGACCACGGTAATCTCGAACCCCTAGACAAGACCGGCAGTCTCCTGCTCGCCGTCTGCCTCGTGTGTCTGCTGGTGGTCCTCACCCACCTCAACCAGTGGTCGTTCTTCTCGACAAAAACCATGGGATTCCTTCTGGCATCGGCCATGGCAGGCCTGGGATTTATCTGGAACGAGGCCAGGATCCCCTACCCGCTTTTTGATCCGGCCCTGCTAAGGATCCGGCTGTTTGTTCTGCCCGTAATCACCTCGGCCATCCTGTTCGGGGCATTGTTCGTAATCGTGTTCATGATGCCCTTTTTCCTTGTCCATCCCTGCGGTCTTTCGGCATCGGGTGCGGGGCTCATAATGATCACCCCCTTTGTCCTGCTTTTCTTTATCGCACCCATGTCAGGCGCCCTTTATAACCGAACCGGATCAAGATTTCCCTGCACCCTTGGCATGGCCCTTCTTGCCCTGGCCCTGTTCTCGTTTACCTGGTTAGATCCCTCTTCGGGCACGGCCGCCGTTGTGTGGCGCCTGGCCCTTGCGGGGACGGGCATGTCCCTGTTTGTTTCACCCAACAGCACAGCTGCCATGGGAGCGATTCCTGCCAACCGCCGGGGCATTGCATCGGCTGCCGTTGCAACGGCCAGGAATCTTGGAATGGTTGTGGGTGTTGCCCTTGCCGGATTGATCTTCACAGGAACCTTTACAAGTCTCAACCATGGAATACCCTTTAAAACCTACACACCGGATGTGGAACCTTTCTTCATGGCAGGATTTCACAGGGCAATGGCGGCAGGCAGCCTGATAGCCTGCCTGGGTGCAGTTTTGTCCTTCCTGCGGGGGAGTGACAGACCAAATAGCAGATAGTTGAGGCGGCCACATTATCGATATCCCCGGTGATCAGGCCGATCGATATTATTTACAAAATGCAATAAAAACCGACAAAACATTGGAGAGCCGCTGACAGATTGAAATCCATCTTCAACAAAAAAGGCTCATAAAAAGGGGCGGAGAATCGTTTAAACGCTTTGCCCATGATTTGCTGGCACAACTCTTGCTATTTAGGGTTTTAAGAACCCCTGAAGAGATGCATGCGGCTAAAGATTCAAGGAGAATTCTTTTGGACAATATTTCAGACAACACTTCCAACGAAATTTCGGAGATAACTTTCGACGACACCCTGGACTACGAGTTAAAACTATCCAGCACCGAGCTCGCAACGGGTTTCTTCACAGCTCTTCCCTGCTCTCAACTCTCCCTTGACGAGGCCGTGGCCCTGCTCCACCATCGACCCATGGACAAATTTCTCCACCAGTACGCCCTGAACCTCATGGCAAAACTGGACACTGACGAGGTGGAATCTATTATCACCAGGGCAAAGGCCGAGGACAACATGATTTTACAGGCCCTTACCTGCGAACAGCTCCTCCTGTCCCAACCTCTCCCAAAGGTCGAACAGTTCTTTTCAAGGGCAGCCATTACCGAAATGGGCTGTTATACTCCCCTTGTGGATATCCCATCGGCCCTCATGGCGAACCGAAGGCTCCACACAGGCTGGATAAAGATCTTCAGAGAAAATATGACCAACCACACCCCGCTTCCCTCCCCGGACAGGACAGGCCTTCCCCCTATATGTCACGGGGAATGCATGGTCCGCCAGGAGCAGACTGTGACCATTGTGGATATGATATCCACTATGATAAAGAGCAAAAAGGATGAAAAACCCCTTGAGTCCGGGCAGCAGTTCTCCCTTGAACAGACGGCACAGACGGCCCTGGAGCGTCTGAACGGTGCAGGGGTCAAGATCGAACAGGAGATGCGCCACGAATCGAGCCTCAGCCCCTTTGCCCTGCTCAGGCGCTGGTCGTTTTCAACTTGGACCGACAACCTGAGAAACCGATTCACCCTGTCCGGTCCCCAGACAAGCTATGGCAGGGGTCTGACCCTTGAACATGCCAGGGCTTCGCTTTCCATGGAGATCGTGGAGCGATGCTCGGCCTTTGCCTCAATCTCCCAAAGGGGAGTAGAGGGGTATGCACGGGATTACCCCCTGACCCGGGCCACCCACCAGGAGCTCCTAGAGCGGGGAATAAGCGCCCTTAATCCCGCCGATCTGGCACTTGAGGTGAATTATAGTGGAGAACCCCTCCACTGGATAGAGGGAATGACACCGGGAAAGAACGGTCTGGAACCCGCCATGGTCCCGGTCCAGGCCCTGTTCCTCTTCTGCAACCTCGATGAAACCTCCCTGTTTTCGGGGCTTGGATCAACCGGGCTTGCCTCGGGCAACACCATGGAGCAGGCAAAGTTATCGGCCGTTTTAGAAATTGTGGAACGCCACCAGGAGGCCACAGTACCCTTTACCCCGGAGACCTGCTTTGACCTGGTTACCAAAAACAGCCCGATTGCCTCCCTTTTCGAGGCCTACAAATCCATGGGTATCCACCTTCAGTTCCAGGACCTTACCCCGAAATCGGGCATCCCCTGCTGCAAGTGCTTTGTAAGAGCCAAGGACGGCACCATTCACAAGGGAACGGCGACCCGCCTCAACGCAAGGCAGGCAATTGTATCGGCCATGACCGAGACTACCTACCCATTTCCCTCGGGGCCCCCATCGGCTGGAGGCCTGGCAGATCTGGTCGGTGTGAGGTATAACAACCTGCCCGACTACTCCACCGGCGACCACGGCCAAGATCTTGACCTGGTGGAAAAATTGCTGATGGCCAACGGCCGGCGCCCCTTTTACGTAGATTTGACCCGCAGGGACATCGGCCTACCCGTTGTAAAGGCCCTGATTCCGGGAATGGATATCCTTGGAGACTTTGACCGGTTTTCAAGGGTTCACCCTGAACTATTTCAAAACTATCTTGAACGGTTCAGTCAATAACCGGCACGGCCGGAGCGAGAAATGGCATCCGCCACAACGAATGGTGAAACTCTGCCAGGGGCGATGTTAGGGCGTGAGTTTCCCATGAAAGGAGATAAAATGACTCAACAATCGAGGCCAGATTATACCGTTCTTGATCGACCGGAAGTGGCTCAATACCTTTTCCACCCAAGGGGGGAAGAGCCCCACCGTCGAATCACGCACAAGGATCTCATGATTTCCGTTGATGGAACAGCTGCGGTTGGTGCCTGCTTTCACCTGACAAAAACAACGAGTCCATGTATACTGTTTTTCCACGGTAACGGTGAAATAGTGGCGGATTACGACGACATTGGCGGACTGTACAACCGCATGGACATAAACTTCATCGTAGTTGACTACCGGGGATACGGCAGATCCACGGGCACTCCCACGGCATCCAGCCTGATGGCCGATTGTCAGCCCATCCTTGAAGGGGTAAGGAACCACCTGCACGGCCTGGGGTTCAACGGTCCCCTCACCGTCATGGGCAGATCCCTTGGCAGTGCACCGGCCCTGGAGCTTGCAGTCTCATCCCCGGAATCAATTGCATCCCTAATCATTGAGAGCGGTTTTGCAAGGGCCGATCCCCTTCTCAGGGTTATCGGCATCGATCCAGATGCCCTGGGATTTAAAGAAGAAGAGGGTTTCTGCAATATCGACAAGATAGAACAATGGACAGGACCAACCCTGATCATCCACGCTGAGTTTGACCACATCATCCCCTTTAGCGACGCAGAGGATCTTTACAATGCCTGCGGGGCAGAAAACAAACGTCTGGTCAAAATTCCCAATGCAAACCACAATGACATATTTTTCAGGGGCATGAAAGCCTACATGGAGGCCATAAAAACACTCGTGGGTGCTGAATAAAAATAGAACAGGACCTGCCATTTCACCTCCCTGCCTTGACAGCCAGAAATAAAAAGCCTCAACTGGGAATGCAATGGGTCATTTGTCAAATTTTTCAAGCTGAATAAAATTCAAAAAAACATTTGACAAACCGTTAAATTTTCTATAGTCGTGTATCTATATGGCGACTGAGCGCTTGCTCAACATCCCTTAACAGTCAAAAGCAATTCCTAAAGATGTTTACTTTTAACGAAAAGGAGAATTATCAATGGCTGAACAGACTCATTCATTTGCAACACCAGGACCGGCGGGCTTGGCAGCTTTGGCTGTAGCGACTTTTGGTTTTGGGGCAGTTTTTCTTGGTAAAGTAGGCCTGGGAGGTTTGCCATTACTAGCAGCTTGGCTGGTAGGAGGAGGCATCGTTCAGTATACCACGGCAGTGATCGAACTGAAAGATCACAACCTTACAGGCGGCAATGTATTCCTCTTTTTCTCTGCATTTTTCATGTTTGGAGCCTCCCTCAGTGTTATCGCAAAATTTTTCATGCTCCATTTCGGCATAACCCCTTTACCCTATGTAGAGGGCTGTTGCTGGCTGGCCGGTGCCGCTTTTTTGACGATTGTGACCCCTGCATATCTCAAAGGGCCTAAAACACTTTTCTTTATCGTTGTCCTAATAGACGTCGCACTCTGGTTGATAACTGGCATAGATCTTGGAATTCTCGGGGCAAGCTTCAAACCCATGGTTGCCTATACCCTTATTGCCTCAGGAGTTCTGGCCTTATACACGGCAGGAGCAGTGGTAAACAATACGGCTTTTGGCAGAACGATTTTACCTCTGCCCGGACCTTTTTCCAAATAGCAGCGTCGGGGCCGGTATTGAGATTCAACCCCCTTGAATAGTTTCATATCAAAATCAAATGGCAGCGTTCGAGTAAGGACGCTGCCATTTCTTTATCATGACCGGTGTCAGGGAAAATACCCCTGCTCATTTCTTAATGCAGGTTGGGATATTTTCATTTTTAAATTTTATCTAAGGGACTCAGAAACAAATAATTATCTTATCTTTCAGCTCGTCTTCTTCGTTGTGTCACCTAAAAGCTGCATTCATGATTTTGATTTTTAAACCAATCAATTATTATATCAGTTGGTTATGATAGATTTTTCAAGTTTACTACTCACCAAAACATGCAGGGTTCAAAACTAAAAACCATGAACCCTGCGGGAGCGTTATTTGACCGGATCTGCTGCGTTGCCAGGCACTTGCGGTAGAGGACTACAGTTTCATGCCCGGCGTCTTGCATATCCGGCCAACTAACGCTTGCAACTTTTAGGTGTCAAAGCAAACATATTTAGGTAATTCACGAATTGACGAGTATTCGTCCCGATTTTCCGGGCAAAAGGGAATCTGCTGGTCAAAAAACCGCTGGGTCTGAACCAGGTAGGTATCCCGGTTTTTGGACTTGAATATCTGCTTCAAATTTTTTTCGCCGCCCTTGAACGAGGGGGCAAGATAGGACCAGAAGCCTTTCATTCTTCCGGCAATGTGGGAGGGACCGTAGAGATTCCCGTCATAGGTGGTAAAGAGATCGTCGTGGAACGCCTTTATGCGGGCAAGATCCATGGACCGGTCCCGAACCTCTCCCCGGATTGCTGCGGGCAAGAATGGATCGGCCAGGACCCCCCTTCCGATCATGAAACCGTTGATTTCAGGAAACCTCTCCACAAGGTCCCAGAAGACCTCCTTATCCGTGATATCACCGTTGTAGACAAGGTTGTGGTGGCTCTTGGTCTGTACACGCCCAAAGGCTTCAACATCGGCCCTGCCCGTGTATAGCTGAACTCCGGTTCTTGGATGGACGATGATCTCGTCCAGGGGGTAACGATCGAAAATCGGTAAAAGATCGAAAATCTCCTGGCTATTGTTTCGACCGAGCCTCACCTTGACCGACAGGGAGCAGGGAATGGCAGGCACCACCTGTTCTAAAAACCTCTCAATTAAGTCGGGCCTGGACAAAAGGCCCGAGCCCCTCATTTTTTTTGTGATTTTAGAGTGGGGACATCCCAGATTCCAGTTCACCCGGGTGTATCCGAAATCGGCAAGATATCGGACAAGAAAGATAAAATCTTCAGCCACATTGCCGAGGATCTGGGGCACCACGGGCAGAGCCGGATTGTTTTCCGGCAGCACATCCCTGATCCGTGAAGGCTTCAACTTTGCCTGTCCCATTGTTGCGATAAACGGAGCCATGGCCTCGTCAAAACCTGTAAAATGCCGGGGATAGACCTGCCTGAAGGTCGCATCTGTAAACCCCTGAAGGGGAGCAAGTATCAATTTTTTCTTCATTATTTTCACCATTTGTTAAAAATTACTTGACAAGCTAATGGCTGGTGCTAGAATGTCAATTCTAGAAACGAAACGACAATGGAGAGCTTTATGGCAAATCTATCCCGCAAGGAACGAGACGACGAGCGTCGCCGCCAGGAAATTCTGGATACGGCCCTGTCCATATTTGCCGTAAGGGGATTCCACGGGACCACCATGGCCCAGATCAGCCAGGATTCCCAATATCCCCTGGGAACCATTTACAAATACTTTTCAGGCAAGCAGCAGATGTACCACGATCTTGTGATGGAGAAGGTTCAGGAACTGGGGCGCATCTTCCTTGATGTGAGCAGGCGAACCGGAGATACAGCCCACACAAAACTCAAAGACGCACTGTTTGCCCAGGCAAAATTTTACAAAAATAACCATGAGGTCATCCGCATCTATATTTCGGAACGGAGCAACATTGATGCCGTGCTCATGCCGAAACTCAACGAACGGGTCAACAGGATGCACCAGAAGATGGTGAATCTTTTTGAAGGTATTTTAGAACAGGGCATACATGACAAAGAATTCAAAGCTTACCCTGCCAAGGAAATTGCCATTGTTTTCAGTGACATTGCCCACTCAGCATCCTGGGCCTCCATGTTCAGGGATGAGGATGACGAAGAATTAAATACAAGATTGAACATGATTTTTGAGATGTTTACACAGGGAGTTAGCTGTTAGTTGTTCGCCCTTAGCTAATAGCTAACAGCTAACAGCTAAAAGCTAACAGCTTTTGTAATATACCAACCTTAAGGAGAAGAAGATGGCGCAATCAATATCAGACCGCAGGGATCAGGACTTTGTCCTCCATGAGATGCTTTCGGTGGCAGACCTTGCAAAGCATGAAGATTTTCAGGACTTCAACAAAAAGACAGTGGACATGGTTGTGACCGAGGCCAGAAACCTTGCCATAAAAGAGGTGCTGCCCACCCAGAAAGAGGGTGACGAGCAGGGATGCACCCTGGATAACGGCAAGGTCACCATTCCGGAATGCTTTAGAAAGCCCTACAAACTCTACTGCGAAGGCGAATGGGTTGCCATGTGCGACGACCCGAAATACGGCGGCCAGGGTATGCCCAAGGTCCTTGCCATTGCTGCGGGTGAGATGTTTACCGGCGCCAACTGTGCATTCATGATGTACCCGGGACTGACCCACGGTGCAGGTAAAATCGTTGAGGTCTTTGGATCCGATGCCCAAAAGACAAAGTATCTGAAAAACCTCTACACGGGCAAGTGGGCCGGCACCATGTGCCTTACCGAACCAGAGGCAGGCTCGGATGTGGGGGCCTTGACCACCACTGCTAAATTAAACAATGACGGCACCTACACAATTACGGGCAACAAGATCTTCATCTCAGGCGGGGACCACGATCTTACGGAAAATATCATCCACCCGGTCCTTGCCAGGATAGAAGGGGCTCCGGCCGGTACCAAGGGGATCTCCCTTTTCCTCGTACCCAAATTCAAAATTAACCCGGACGGAAGCCCAGGAGAATCAAACGACGTGGTCTGCACAGGCCTTGAGGAGAAGATGGGCATCCACGGAAATGCTACCGCAGCCCTCGCCTTTGGATCCAAGGGCAACTGCATCGGCGAACTCATCGGTGAAGAGAACAAGGGCATGAAGGCCATGTTCATAATGATGAACGAGGCAAGGCTGGGAGTGGGCATGCAGGGTTTCGGCTTTGCCACCACCTCCTATATCAATGCCGTGAACTACGCAAAGGAGCGGGTCCAGGGCGTCAACCTCATGAACATGTTTGACGCCGATCCCAAACCTGTGGCCATCATCAACCATCCCGATGTCAAGCGACAGCTGCTCTCCATGAAGGCCAACGTTGATGGAATGCGCTCCCTCCTCTACTACACAGGATTTTTATTTGACCTTGCAAAGACAGCTGCGACCCCCGAAGATAAGGAGAAATGGGAAGGACTTATCGAACTTTTAATACCGGTGGTCAAGTCCTACTGCACAGACCGTTCCTTCGAGGTTTGCTCCCAGGGTATACAGGTCTACGGCGGTTACGGATTCATCCAGGAATATCCCCAGGAACAACTTTTAAGGGACTGCAAGATCACCAGCATCTACGAGGGAACCAACGGCATCCAGGCCATGGATCTTCTGGGCCGCAAACTCGGCCTTAAAAAGGGAAAACCCTTTATGGATCTTCTGGGTGAAATGAACAAGACCGTTGCAGCTGCCAGGGAGATTGAAGGCCTTGAAAAAATGGCTGAAACCTTTCAGAACGCCATCAACAAACTAGGAGAGGTCGCCATGTACATGGGCTCCACTGCCATGTCGGAGAACGTTCTCCACGCCTTTGCCTCTGCCCATCCTTTCCTGGACGTAACAGGCGACGTATGCATGGCATGGATGGAACTGTGGCGGGCCGTTGTAGCGGCACCCAAAATTGCCAAGGCCAAGAAAAAAGACGTTGCCTTTTACCAGGGACAGGTGAAAACAGCCGAATACTTCCTCAGTTTCGTCATCCCCGCAACCCTTGGAAGAATGGAGGCGATAAAATCCAACATCACCTCCATCATGGAGATGCCCGACGAAGCCTTTTCCGGCTGATAAATCTTTTATAAGAAACTCCGTCAAAAAATCACAGTTGGCGGTGTTTCTTATAAACCAACACGTCCTCCCGGACACAACGAACAAGGAAACTCGACAGCAGGGAGTAGGGACTCCTTATTTCTTGTTTCAAGTTTCAAGTTTCTTGCACTGAATCCCCTCCAGCATCTGGACAATCTTCAAAAAAAATTAAAAAGTCTTTGACAATTGTATTTGAATTAATCTATATCAACCCTAGGTTGTAGACTGAGCGCTCGTTAGGCAAAAGATGCAGCCGAAGACACCACTCAAAATTGACTGTTGCAGGCGACAAAATACAAAACAAACAGTACGTTAACCGCAAACCAGAACTGCAAGGAGTACTTTTATGGGCTTGGAAATGTTATACAAAGAGGTCATGGATCTGAATCTGATGGCTGACAACGATCAGAAAGAGGCTGCGGCCAAGGCTTTTTTTGAACGGCTGAACCATCAAAAACTCCCCGAGTATTTTAACTGGGCAGACGAGATTTTCGAAAAACTCCATGTCAAGGAAAGGGGAGACCATACTGCCCTCATCTGGGCCGATGTCGCCAAAGAGGGAAAAAAGTCCTACACCTATAAAGAATTTGCCGCCAAGGGAAATCAATGTCTGAACCTGTTGCGCAAAGCGGGTGTGGAAAAGGGGGACAACATGTACATGATGACTCCCATTGTTCCAGAAACCTGGTTTTCCACCTATGCCTGCATCAAAGGCGGGGTGATAAATGTACCCACCGCCACCAGCATGACCATGCGGGAGCTTAAATTCAGGTTCGAATCCTATGCACCCAATGTCATTGTTGCGGACGAGAGTTTTACCGAATTGATGGACGAGGCCATTGACCTGCTGAACGTCAAGCCAAAAATCAAGGTGGTGCTTGGGGAGAAAGACGGCTGGGTCAGCTTCAGTGATATTGAACAGCAGCCAGAAACGGCTGAACCCGCAAAAACCCGTTCCAACGATCTTCTAATCTGTTTCTTCACCTCGGGCACCACAGGAATGCCCAAAAAGGTAGGCCATACAGCCACCTCCTATCCCCTTGGACACCTCTCAACCGCAGTCATGATCGGCATCCGACCGGACGATGTCCACCACAACCTGTCGGCGCCCGGCTGGGCCAAATGGCACTGGAGCAGCTTTTTCGCACCCTTGAACATGGGCGCCAC
>JAVEQI010000019.1:0-60048 GCA_034007745.1 Desulfobacterium sp. | reverse complement strand
ATGTGCCTGTCAATTGCTCTGATCACTGACAACTACCTTGTTTTTCAGTTTCTTTTGACTCTTCAGGCTCTTCTGAGCCTTCTAATTCTTCAATGTTTTTCAGCAGTACCCGGAACTTTGCCCGGCTTAAGCCCAGAAGCTTTGCCGCGGCTGTCTGGTTGTTCCCGGCTGCATCAAGTGCCTGTTTCACAAGGTTGACCTGAAGCATCTGAAGATGAATACCGTTGGGCGGAAGCTTGACAATCGCATGGTCCACCGGGGCAGGTCTCTGTACCCTGAGAAAAGACAAGGTCTCCGAGGTTATCTGTCCGGTCCTTATGGACAGTATCATTCCCCGTTCTATGACGTTGGCAAGCTCGCGTACGTTGCCCGGCCAGGGGTATTCCAAAAGCTTCTGGCAGCCTCCATCCGTAATCCCATGGTTATCATTCACCGCAATAGTCTTTAAAAAATGACGGGCAAGGGGAATAATATCCTCCCTTCTATTGCGCAGCGGTGGTATCTCAATGGGAAAGACATTAATTCTGAAAAAAAGATCCTTGCGGAATTTATTATTGTTGACCATAGCCTCAAGTCTTTTATTGGTGGCGCAGACAACCCTGACATCCACGGGGACCTCGTAATTGCCCCCCACCCGCTGAAACTTTTTTTCCTGGAGGGCCCTTAACATTTTGGCCTGGGAATCCAGGGGCAGGTCTCCTATTTCATCAAGAAACAAAGTTCCGCCGTCAGCGTATTCGAACATGCCCTTTTTTGTCTTGCCTGCACCGGTAAACGCGCCCTTTTCATAACCGAAAAGCTCAGATTCCACAAGGCTGGAAGAGATGGCAGCGCAGTTGACTGGCACGAACCGGGTACCCTTCCTTGCGCTTTTCATGTGAACATACCTTGCAACGAGCTCCTTACCCGTACCGGATTCTCCTGTAATAAGCACGGCAGTATCAACGCCTGCAACGCTTTCGGCCAGCCCTATCACCTCCTGCATCGCCTTTGAACCATACACAAGGGTGTAGCGTTCCTCAGAGCGCTTCAGCTCCTGGCGCATGGCCTGGTTTTCCGCAATGAGCGACGAAAGTTTGAGAGTTCGTTCCAGGGCCAGAATTATTTTTTCTTCATCAAAGGGCTTGGTAATATAGTCTGCCGCCCCCTGGCGCATCATCTCCACGGCAGAATCAACGGTTGCAAAAGCCGTGATAAAAACTACAGGAACGGCAATGTTTGCCTCCTTCATCTTAATGATAAGTTCCCTGCCATCAATTTCGGGCATGCGAAGATCTGAAAATACCATGTCAAACTCGTCTGAATTAAGCCTTTCAAGGGCCTCTGCCCCATTTGCAGCCTGGGCCGTGGTGTGGCCTTTTCTCTCCAGCATCATTGAAAGAAGGTGCCTGATTTTATCCTCGTCATCAACTACCAATATATGTGCCATGGGTAATCCTATCCTCTCTTTACTGTCCTCTCTAAATCAAGGGGTATTTTTACACAAAAAACAGCCCCGATGGTTTCATGGTTTTCGGCGGTAATCTTTCCACCATGGGCCTTTACGACCTGGTCGGTAAAGGCAAGGCCAAGGCCTGTACCCTTGGCCTTTGTGGTGTAAAAAGGTTCAAATATCTCTTTCAGATCAGCCTTGCCAAGACCCTTGCCGCAATCTCTTATTCCAAGGGTCCAGAAGGGCGAATTTACCTTAACATCCACATGGATATCGCCCCTGTTCATACTGGCATCACAGGCATTTCTCATGATATTGCTGAATCCCCTTGACAGCAGATCTGCATCTGCCATGGCAATACACGCCTCCGAGGGCAAAGAATGGTTGATTTTAAGGATATCTGAATCGTACTGAAGCTTAAACCCCGTGACCACCTGCTCAACGACCTGATTGAGATCGGTTGGCACAAGCCTTGGCTTGGTGGGCCTCGAAAACATGAGAAAACTTTCAATCAGGGTGTTGAGCCGGGCCAGCTCCTCTTCCGTATAGTTCAACATCAGGTTGTCCGCCGGAATATTCATATCCTGCTTTAACATATCCAGGGAGGATTTAATGATGGCCAGGGGATTTTTCACCTCATGGGCGATCATCATGGAAAATTTGCCCACCTCGGCCAGGGCCGCCTGGCGGCTCAACTTCTCCTGGGCCTGAATCAATGCATCCCTTCCCTGTTCAATGGAATCGAGCATTTCATTAAAGGCAAGGGCAAGCCGGTTTGTTTCAGGAAGTTTTCCAACCACAGCCCTCACCGTGGTGTCCCCCCTTGAGACCTTTCTCGCCGCCCTGGCAAGGGATACCACCGGCAGCACCAGGGAACGGGATATGAAGAAGAAGATGCCGCAGAAGACAACCACAAGTCCAAGGGATAGGAAGAAAAACTGTCTGGCCATGGTCCTGGCAAGGCCTTTGATCTCCTCCCGGGTATATTTTATTCGCACAAGCCCGATCTGCCGCCCACTTGAACTGCCGGCAATGACTTCAAGATCGGCAGCACCCGTATCCGTCCGGCTCAAAAACACCTCTTTTTCAACCACGATAAACGGTCCGGCAAGGTCCCGGGACTGATCGGCAAGACGCCTGCCGTTGAGGTCTTCAATCTCCACACCGGCAACATCTTTCTGGTTGAGGACCCCCCTTGCCAGCCCATCAAGCATGGAGTGCTCGTCAATGAGAATGCCAAGTTCCGCATTTACGGCAAGGTGCTGGGCCATGTAATCGATCTGCTGGTCAAAACGTTCTGACACCAGGCGGTTGACCATGCTGAGCCCGAAATACCCCAGTATACAGGTGGATGAAATGATAACAAGGATGGTTGCCCCAAGGAGCCTGGCATGAATTCCAGTTCGGCTGAAAAGAGTCATTCTAAGCTCACTCCTCCACCCGGAAGCCGATTGTTCGGGCCACCTTGATGTTGATCCCTCGATTAAAAAAAGGCACAGGATTTACACAGTGCCTGCCGTTGAAATAGTCGTTTACAAGTTCAGAGGTCTGAAACCCAATACGGGTATAATCAAACTCAAAGGCAAAGACAGCCCCTGATTTTAAAAAAAACGAGTTGTACCCGATCACCCCTTTTTTCAGGTACAGGGCCTGTTTAACAACGTACTGAACAATTTTTTCAGAAATAACCGTCCGGTCCGGCACCATCCAGATACAGTCCAGGGTATCCAGGTGTTTTTTCAGGATATCCGGAATATCCTTTTTTGAATCAACCGCAAGGGGGATGAGGTCTATACCCAGCATCTTTCCTGAAATCCTGGCATTTTCAAAGAATGTGCCATTGTAGGCTCTGTCAAAGAGAAGGCCCACTCTTTTTACCCCTGGAAGAGCCCCTGATATTTCCGCCAACTGAATTGAAACGGGAATTTGAAGGGATACCCCGCACCCTGCTCTATCTTGTTCTTCCTGCTCTTCCTGTTGCTCTTTTCCCAGAGTCATATGGGGATCGAGTATGGCGGAATAGATTTTGCCCTTACCCTTTTCAGTCTCCAGGGACCAGATGAGATCTCCCGCTTCAGGGCCGATGGCCACATAAAGATCATACTCGCCCTTGATGAGAGCTGCCGACACCCGGTCATTATTCTCCGATGGTACAAGATAAAAGACTGCCAGGGAGTCATTTTCAAGACCCTGCTCCAGCCCTTTGAGCACCTGCATATAGGGCCTTATCCGGTCTGATACCACCACGGCAACGCTGTGTTCACCGGAATTTGCATTTCCAGGTATACCAAACAGCAGGCACACCACCAGCAGGCATTCAAACACCCGTGGGAAAAAGGCTTCTCCATTGTCAATTCCAGTATTAATCAGGTTTCCTCATATATAAAAAGATTGTTCAGCGCCCCAGAAGTTATACACCCAAGACCCGCAAATGGCAACACCAGAGGAATCAAAACACCAATTCTAATACTCGATGATTAAAACAAACTTGGTCATCTATTAATAATTTTCAGGCACCTTAAGCCAGTCTGTCCGGATGGAGCTGTCGGTCTTGGCCAGGAGATATTTTTGGTGATAGTTTTTTAGGAATGTGGTAATCAAGCATGTTTACGAACAAAGGAACAATGTGGCGGAGGACTATCGGCAAAAAATGAAGGATTCATCCTCAGTTTCAGAGGCAAAGTACAGGCACCAGGCAGAGATGCTTGCCAACCGGGTTAAAAAACGGTTCAAACACCTCAGCAAACGGTTTAAGCGTCAGAACATCGGGATCTTCAGGCTCTACGACTGGGAAATACCCGAAATAAGGGCTGTTGTCGACTGGTATGACGGCCATCTTGTGATTGCCGAGTACACCCGGCAGCATTCGGTTCCCCTTTGGCTGCCCATGATGGGTGCGGCCCTTGCCAAGGCCCTTGATGTTCCCATGGAAAAGGTGCACCTGAAGGAACGCCGGGCGGGCAAGAAAGACGGAAAAAGGTATGAGCGGCTCCAGCAGACCAACGCCAGGATCATCATGAACGAGAGGGATTTAAAGTTTTTCATCAACCCCTTTGACTATGTTGACACGGGTCTTTTTTCAGACCACAGGAACACCCGCCAGATGGTAAGAGAGGTGGCAGAGGGCAGGGATTTTCTAAACCTCTACTGCTACACTGGTTCGTTCTCCTGCTATGCGGCAAAAGGCGGGGCACGGTCCACCATGTCTGTGGACCGTTCAGACACCGCCATCACCTGGGCCAGGGAAAACATGGAGCTTAACAGCCTTGATCCTGAAACAAATGTTCTGGTCCAGTCCCCAACCTTTGAATTTTTAGAGCAGGCGGCGGTAAACGACCAGAAATTCGACCTTGCAGTTGTAGATCCCCCTTCGTTTTCCACATCCAGGGAGGACAACGAGGATTTCGATATCGCAAGGGACCACCCACGTCTGCTGAGGGCTGTAATCAAGGTGATGAGACCCGGAAGCACCATATTTTTTTCAACCAATCATCAGGATTTTTCTCCCCGGATGAAAACATTGCCGGCAGGAGAAATCCAGGAGATAACATCCAGAACAATCCCGGAAGATTACCAGCACAAGAAAAAGACCATCCACCGATGCTGGCAGATTCAGATATAGCCACCAACGAAGCATGAAACACGATAGCTGTTAGCGTTTAGCTATTAGCTAAAAGCTAATCGCTAAAAGCTGTTTCTTATAAAAAAACAAGAAGGTATAAAATGAACAAAAAAGAAGTTGAAAAGCTGAAGAAGCAACTATTCAAAAAAGACCGCCTGGTCTGGGATGAACTCTCCGAAAAAGAGATTGACAGGGCATTCAAACTGGCTGAGAATTACAAGGATTTTCTCGACCGATCAAAGACCGAACGAGAGGCCGCAAAGACGATTATTGCAAGGGCCGAAAAAAATGGGTTTGTCTCGATTGAATCCCTCCTTGAACAAAAACAGGATCTGGTCAAGCCCGGTCAAAAGGTTTACTCAGTTTTCAAAGAAAAGTGCGTTGCCCTGGCCGTAATCGGAAAAAACCCTCTGGACCAAGGCACAAACCTCATCGCCTCCCACATAGACTCCCCAAGGCTCGACCTGAAGCAAAATCCAGTGTATGAGGACACCGATCTTGCCCTCTTAAAGACACACTACTACGGGGGAATCCGAAAGTACCAGTGGATGTCGGTGCCCCTTGCCCTCCACGGCAGGATTGTCCGGGCCGACGGCAGCTTCGTGGATGTCAAAATAGGTGAGGATGCGGGTGATCCCGTATTTGTGGTGTCGGATCTTCTGCCCCACCTTGCCGGCAAAATCCAGGAGGACAAGAAACTCTCGGACGCCTTTGAGGGCGAGAAGCTGAACCTTATTGCAGGCAGCATCCCCCTTGGAGGCGACGGGGTCAGCGACCGGTTTAAACTCGGGCTGCTCAACCATTTTTATCAAAAATACGATATAGTTGAGGCTGACTTTGTAAGTGCGGAATTAGAGGCTGTACCCGCAACAAAGGCGAGGGACCTAGGGTTTGACCGATCGCTTGTGGGGGCCTACGGCCAGGATGACCGCATCTGCGCCTTTACCGAACTTAGGGCACTTTTGGAGACAGAATCTCCCGGGCGAACCGCCCTTGGACTCTTCTTTGACAAGGAGGAGATAGGAAGCGAAGGAAACACCGGTGCCCAGACCGCCTTTCTGGAGGATTTCATATCGGACCTGATCCTTCTCACAACCGGCAAGGTGGATTCACAGACCCTTAGAAGGGCTATTATCAACACCTCGGCTCTGTCAGGAGATGTCAACGCCGCCATGGATCCCGACTTTAAGGAGGTCCATGAAAAGATGAACGCCGCAAAAATAGGCCATGGCGTGTGCATTACCAAATTTACAGGCGCCAGGGGAAAATCGGGCTCAAGCGATGCCAGTGCTGAATTTGTCGGTAAGATCAGGACTCTTTTTGACAAAAACAATATCGTCTGGCAAACAGGAGAACTCGGCAAAATTGACCAGGGCGGCGGCGGCACCCTGGCAAAATTCCTTGCCATGAAGGGAATGGATATCCTTGACTGCGGACCGGCCGTCCTTTCCATGCACTCTCCCTTTGAGATATCAAGCAAGGCGGACCTATATATGACATATAAGGGGTTCCATGCCTTTTATGCTTAAAGATTGGGTTAAAAACATTTTCCTTACCATTCGGAATCTTGGATTTATGGGGTTTGTCTGGATCGGGGCGGCAATGTCTCTTTTTGTCGTCCAGTCGGCGGCCGCCTCGTCAGCCCCATCCTCTGGTGTCGGCTATCTCCTGGCTGACCCCACGGGGAAAATCATGGTCTCCCAGAATGCGGATCAACCCTTTGTGCCGGCATCCACCTTCAAGCTGCTCACGGCCCTTGGAGCCATACACACCCTGGGGGAGGACTTTAAATTTAAAACCCGATTTTTCCTTGGCCAGGATTTAACCCTTAAGGTAAAGGGATCTGGAGACCCGTTAATTACCTCTGAGATACTGGAAACGCTCTGCCAAGACCTTGCATCAACTCTTTTTAAAAGGGGTATTTCGAAGATAAGGGGCATTGAGGTTGACAATCTGTTTTTTGAACCAAACATTGACATCCCTGGCACGGGAAGCTCCACCAACCCCTATGACGCGGGTGTGGCGGCCCTCAGCGCCAACTTTAACACGGTATCGTTTTTATTGAGCGCCCAGCCGGGTCAGAAGGCTCAATACATGAGCGCTGAACCCCAGACTCCCCTGCTCGACTTTACCCACAAAAGAATCATGGCCTCAGGGCTCCACCAGGGAAGAATAATACTCTCAAGGGATGAGACCAGGACCTATGGTGGAAGGCTGATCAAATTTTTCCTGGAAAAACAGGGGATCAAAATAACAGGGGATTTACCAGGATGGGTGAAAGAAGGTCAGGTCGACGGGCAGGATATACACATTTACACCTATGTGTCACCCCATAACCTGACCGATATTGTACAGCGGCTGTTAAAATATTCCAACAACTTCATGGCAAACCAGATTTTTCTGACCGCAGGTGCAGAAGCGTTTTTACCCCCGGCAAACCTTGAAAAAGCGATCAAGGCCTTAAGCGACTATGCCGTTGACATCCTGGGCATTGAAAATATCACCATTGCCGAAGGTTCGGGAATCTCAAGAAAAAACACTATCTCCCCCCGGGAGATGCTGAAAGTCCTGATGGCTTTTAAACCCTTTCATGGGCTGATGACCTCGGGACAAAACGAATTCTACAAAACAGGCACTCTGACAGGAGTCCGCACCCTGGCAGGCTACTTCACATCAGGCAAAGACAATGGCCTCTACCCCTACGTTATTATGGTCAATCACCCGGAAAAGGACTATAACAGGATAAGAAAGCAGCTTAAGGATAGGGCAGCTGTTAGCTATTAGCTAACAACTCCCCCCCCTGTGTCCATTTTCAATATAGGCATAGGCACTGTGATTGTGAATGGACTCAAAGTTTTCAGCGCTCACCGAAAACCAGGTAATGTTGTCGTCACTGTTCAGAATCTGGGCTACATCCCTTACCACGTCTTCGACGAACTTGGGGTTTTCATAGCCCTGTTCGGTTACCCATTTTTCATCCTCGCGCTTCAGCACGGAATAGACCTCGCAGGATGCACATTTTTCCACAAGGTCGATCATGTCTTCGATCCAGATAAGCCGCCTGAAACGGGTTGAGACAAGAACCTCACCCCGCTGGTTATGGGCACCGTACTTGCTGATCTCCTTTGAGCAGGGACAGACCGAGGTTATGGGGACGGCCACCTTGAGCACGATATCCCGACTGCATTCAGGCGTAGAAGAGCCGTGGATGGAGCAGGTATAGTCCATCAACCCCTTGCACCCGGAAACCGGGGCCGCCTTTTCTACAAAGTAGGGGAATGTGATCTCTATGTGGGAACTCTCGGCACCCAGGGTCTTCTTCATATCTTCAAGGACGTTATCAAGGGAAGCAAGGGAGACCTGGTCCCTGAAAAGATTTAAAAGCTCCACAAACCGGCTCATGTGGGTGCC
Source organism: Desulfobacterium sp. (assembly GCA_034007745.1). Taxonomy (GTDB): domain Bacteria; phylum Desulfobacterota; class Desulfobacteria; order Desulfobacterales; family Desulfobacteraceae; genus Desulforapulum. The sequence continues at coordinate 51,583 of JAVEQI010000019.1, read as the reverse complement.
CTTGCACTGGTGGGGAAGATCCACAAACATGCCTATGTTGGCGATGGTGGACTGCACACCCTTTTTCTTGTCCATCACCGTGATGGGATAGCGAAGATTCTTGATCCCGACCTTGTCGATGGGGATATTCCGGTAGTCACGCTGCTTTTGAATATCAATCATAATGTCTGCTTTAAGAGATACTCCATCTTCACCCGGCCCATGGAGGTGAAAATGTTTCCCTTGATATGGGGATTTTCGGTGTACAACCGCTCAAGAAAACTCCTGACTTTACTTCTCTGTGTAAGGCCGTCACTGGGACAGGGGTTCTTGAAAACAGGAAAATTCAAAGACCTGGACAAGGTTTCAATACGCTTTTTTTCAACATAGGCAAGGGGTCTTATTATGGTAACTTTTCCGTTAAAAAAAGACTGACAGGGTTTCATGGTGCCAATAGTGCCGGAAAAAAACATGTTTATAAAAAGAGTCTCAATGAGATCGTCCTTGTTGTGCCCAAGGGCAATTTTGCCGCACCCCAGATCCCTTGCCGTCTCAAAGAGGTGCTTTCTCCTGAGGCGGGAACATAAAAAACATGGGTTCTCGAGATTCTCGCCGCTGTGGGCGACCAGACCATGGTCTGTATGTTCGACCATCAAGGGCATAAAATTCCGGTCCACAAAGGCCTTGAGATCCTCTGCCGGGCCTGGCTCAAACCCGGGATCAACATAAACTGGCACAAGGTCAAAATCCAGGGGAGCTTTTTTCTTAAAATCCATCAGCATCTGAAGGAGGGTCAGGCTGTCCATACCGCCTGACACCCCCACAATGATCCTGTCACCGTGGGATATCATGCCATAGTCGTGAATGGCTTTTCCCACGGTTCGATTAACCTTTCTATAGTTTCCCTGCAAGTATAGCCTGCTATCCTTTTTTTTTAGGGTTCTGTTTGAGCACAATCCGGTTGGCCGCGATTTCCCTCAAGGCCATGACCGCATCCTCGTTTTTCGAGGATTTAACCAGGATATTAGCCCCTTCTCGAATCTGACGAACCCGCAGGGCCGCCATGTGAACCAGGGCGAACCGGCTGGGAACATTCTTTAAACAGTCTTCAATGGTTACTCGTGCCAAGGGATACCTCCAATATTTTTATAAGAAACAGCTTTTAGCTATTAGCATTTAGCTCTTAGCTAACAGCTAAATGCTATCGAGTTTCATGCTTCATTGTGACCGGATACATTTCTCACTCCGGTCATGCCGGTTATAGAATTTCTACTATTTCATAATTTCTCTTGCCGCCTGGGGCCTGGATAACTATCTCGTCCCCGGGTTTCTTGCCGATAAGAGCCATGCCAAGGGGCGAAGACACAGAAATTTTTCCCTTACGGATATCAGACTCCTCCTGACCGACTATCATATACTCAACCTCTTCTCCAGAATCAAGATTTTCAATGACAACCCTTGCGGCAAACCGGACACGATCCTTGGCTACCTTTGCTGGATCGATAACCTTTGCGCTGGCAATTTTGTACCCGAGTTCACCAATTCTTCCCTCAATAAAGGACTGCCGATCCTTTGCAGCATCAAATTCGGCATTTTCTGAAAGGTCGCCATGGGCCCGGGCAATCTCGATGGCCTTGATATTTTGTGGACGATCAATTGTTTTAAGTCTTTGCAGCTCTTCCTTCAATGCTGCATATCCTTGTGTTGTGATAGGTATTTGATCCAAGATCTTCCTTTCTCCGTATATATGGTATAAAAAATAAAATAGTCCATCTCCGGACCTGCCCATGTAGATCAGGGGATGGACAAACAATTTGACCTTAACTATCGTGGTGCTGTTCTTCAGAACAGACCCTAAAACGTCATGCTAAATATCCCAGTATTGAAGAACCTGCACTCACCTTTTCACCTACCTTAACACAGATACTTGTATCAATGGGAAGGTAAAGATCCAGGCGGGAACCGAAACAAATCATTCCGTAACGATCGCCCCGGACAAGGGTGTCACCTTCTTTAACGTCACACACGATTCTTCTTGCCACGAGTCCTGCTATCTGAACAACCCCGTAGCGTTGACCCTGGTCTGTTATTATAATGAGGGCGTTCCTCTCGTTATCTTCAGATGCCTTGTCAAGGGATGCATTAAAAAACTTACCTGGCGAGTAAATAGACCGTTCAACCGTTCCTGTGAATGGTACCCGGTTTACATGGACATTGAATACGTTCATGAATATGCTCACCTTGGTGCAGGTATCTTTAACGTACTCTTTGTCCATGACCGTTTCCACCTTGATCACCCGGCCGTCAGCAGGTGAGACAAGGGCTGCGGGTTCCCGGGGGACAGAACGGTCAGGATCCCTGAAAAACCAGCAGATGAAAACGGCTGAAAAAAGGGCAGCGGCACCTGCAATGGTCCAGCCCATAAAGAACAGCAGGCCAGTCACTATCCAGGCCAGAATTATATAGATAAAACCGGGTCTTGCCAGGGGAAAATCTGCCTTTGCCGGCCATTTTTTATCACTCATTTTTTCATTTCCATATAAAACCGCCACGTCCTTACGGACACAACGAACTATGAAACACGATAGCTGTTAGCTGTTAGCTAAAAGCTAATCACTAACAGCTATTTCTTATAAAAATACAACAAGCCGGAACCAGAGCTCCCCTTGCGGGTGCCCTTTATGGTTTCCACCTGCAGCTAACAATAATTTGAGCAAAATACCAGAGAGTTAGCGTCTTGTCAACAAAAGCGACCCATACTCCAGTAATAATAATAAGCTGTTAGGTTTTAGCCAACAGCCAACCGCTAAAAGCTAACAGCTTATTTATCATTTTCAAAGTTGATCTCAGCATCCGACCTTCGTATGTACACGGGCAAAAGGGACAGAGGATCGTTTGAAAGCGCCTCTTGGGACTGAAAAAAGGCATGGGCCAATGCCGAGGCCCTGACCTGGTTCTGAAACCCCGGTGCAAAACCTAGGTCACCCCCGGCTAGGGACCCTATCTGCTCCTTGTAGGCCAGGGCACCTGATCCGATAAAAAGGGCAGATTCACCGGCAAGGGCAACTGCCCGCTCAGGGGTGACGCAGACCTCCCTACTCTTGTGGATCATCTTTCCGCCTGAAAAACGATAACAGGCAGCATAGACCTCACCCCTCTTTGCGTCCATCATCGCACAGACTGATCTCTGGGACGAAGACACCTGCCACGCAATGGCGTCAAGGCTTGAGATCCCGGCCACCGGCTTTGATGCGGCCATGGCAATCCCCTTTACAACGCTGATGCCGATGCGAAGGCCGGTGAAGCTGCCCGGCCCCCTTGCAGCCACAAGGCCGTCTATTTCCTCCACCGGAACCGAGGACCGAACCGTGAGCACCTGATGGACCATGTCCATCAACACCCTTGAATGGGTAACTCCGGCGGAGAAGAACTCCTCACACACGGGCACTCCATCCTCCACAAGGGCAACGCCTGCGCTTGCCTCAGAGGTATTTACGGCTAGAATCTTCATCCGAGATCGACCGGGGCATCAGCACCTGGGGAATCGGCAGCATTGCTGTCGGTGCCCCTGTCAGATTTGGCATCGGCCGGTTTGTCCGAGGTTTGTTTTTCTTCAACACTCCCTGATCGCTTTGCCGCCTGGGTCTTTTTTGAATTTTTGGGCTTTGGCTTGTTTGGTTTTGGTTGTTTCGACTTCTTTGGTTCATCCGGTACAACCGGTTCAAAGGCGACATCCAGAACCTGATCAAGCTCCCTGACACAGACAAACTCAATGTTTTTACTTACACTTTCGGGCATGTCAAAAAGATCCTTCCGATTTTTTTCCGGAATAATGATCTTTTTGATGCCCACCCGCAGGGCACCCAGGGCCTTTTCCTTTAGACCTCCAATGGGCAACACCCTGCCCCTTAGGGAAATCTCACCGGTCATGGCCACCTGGTTGCTCACAAGTCTGCCGGTGAATGCGGAGATAAGGGCCGTTGCCATTGCTATCCCCGCCGAAGGGCCGTCCTTGGGAATGGCTCCAGCAGGAACGTGGATGTGGATATCCTTTTCCTCAAACGCCTCTTTTGGAATACCAAAACGCTCCATGTTGGCCTTGGTAAAGGTGAGGGCAGCCCTTGCCGACTCCTGCATCACATCCCCGATCTGGCCCGTGACACTGAGCTCGCCCTTGCCGTGGCACAGGGCCACCTCAATATAAAGCGGTTCCCCGCCGACCTCTGTCCAGGCAAGGCCGGTAACAAGGCCTGCCTGACTCGCCTCCTGGTCGAGCTCATCAAGGTACTTGGGGGGCCCGAGATAGGTGGTGAGGTCCTCCTTTTTGATGGTGACCTTTCCCTTTTCACCCTCGGCCACCTTTCTTGCAACCTTCCGGCAGATGGCGGCAAGCTTTCTTTCGAGCTCCCGCAACCCCGCCTCCAGAGTGTACTCTGAGATTACCGTTTCAAGGGCACCTTGACTTATGGCAAGGTTACGCCGGGTAAGGCCGTTCTCCTTTAACTGCCGGGGAAAGAGATGGGTCGTTGCTATGGTCTGCTTCTCTTCCCTTGTGTAGCCGGGTATCCTTATCACCTCCATCCTGTCAAGAAGGGCCGACGGGATGGTGTCGGTCATGTTGGCCGTAAGGATAAACAGTACCTTGGAAAGGTCAAAGGGCATGTTCAGGTAATGGTCGCTGAACTCGGTGTTCTGCTCTGGATCAAGGGCCTCCAGAAGTGCTGACGAAGGATCACCCCTGAAGTCGTTTCCAAGCTTATCGATCTCGTCCAGCATAAACACGGGGTTATTCACCTTGCACTGGCGAAGCCCCTGGAGAATTCGACCGGGCATGGCTCCGATATAGGTGCGTCTATGGCCCCGGATCTCAGCCTCATCCCGGATGCCGCCGAGGGATATACGTATGAACTTTCGCTTCATGGCCTTTGCTATGGCCTGGCCAAGGGATGTCTTGCCGACACCCGGGGGACCTGCAAAACAGATGATCTGCCCCTTTAACCCGGGGTTAAGCTTTCTTACGCTCAGGTATTCAAGAATTCGATCCTTGACCTTGTCAAGACCGTGGTGGTTCTTGTCAAGAAGCTTGGCCGATTTTTCTATGTCCAGAAAATCCCTGGTGGACCGGTTCCAGGGCAGCTCGACAATGCAGTCAAGGTAGGTACGTATAATCGACGCCTCGGAGGAGTCTGAATGCATCTGATCAAGGCGCCTCAGCTGCTTCATGGCCTCCTCAAAGGAATCAGGCGGCATTTTTGCCTTTTTCAGCTTAACCTTGTAATCTTCGGCCTCTGCAAACCTGTCCTCACCCTCTCCCAGCTCCCTGTGTATGGCCTTAACCTGCTCCCGGAGGAAAAAATCCCGCTGATTCTTGGATATTTCATCCTTTACATCGGTCTGAATTCTTGCCTGAACCGTTGAGAGCTCAAGCTCCCTTGCAAGGAAATCGTTAACCTTGGCAAGGCGCTTCAAAGTATCAGGGGTTTCAAGAAGATCCTGGGCATCCTCGACCTTGAGCCTCAAATTTGCAGCCACAAGATCTGCAAGCTTGCCTGGGGATTCGATCTGCTCAAGGATCAACCCCACATCCCCGGACATCTCTCCGCGCAATGCAAGGATCTTTTCGCTGCTCTCCCTTACGTTGCGCATCAGGGCCTCTGTTTCGATGGTCGTCTCTTCAACGGTCAGGTCCCTTACAATCTCGATTTCAACCTCAAAATACGAGCGTTTCTTTGTATAACGCTTGATCCGGGCCTTGGTAATTCCCTGAACAAGGGCCTTTATCCTGCCGTCGGGAAGCTTCAGCATTTTTTGAACCCGGCCGATAGTGCCCGTCTCAAACATATCGGCTGCCTTGGGGTTCTCCATTTCTGAATTCTTCTGGGCACACAGAAAAAGATAACGCTCCTTGAGCATGGCCTGTTCAACGGCCTTGATGGATTTGTCCCGGCCGACAAACAGAGGTAAAAGCATGTCCGTAAAAATAACAACATCCCTCACCGGCATCATGGGGAGGGTCAAGGGAATATCTTCAAGATTCCCCTCTTTTTCTATTATTTCGATAAGGTCATCCATATCGGTCTCAGCCATTTGAACTCCTTTTAGTTTTACTTTAATTATGATAGCACTAACAATAAATCATTTTTTACGGTTTACAACGCCATACCCATCTTTTATTACTAATCTCCAAGGAGAGAACAATATGTCCTTCCAACCCGATTTGGCCTTGCTGATCTTCATATTTTTTACCGGGGCGTGTATAGGCAGCTTTTTAAACGTATGTATCTACAGGATACCCCTGGAAAAATCCATTGTACGCCCGGGTTCGGCCTGCCCCCGGTGCAATACCCCCCTTCCCTTCCACCTTAACATACCCATAATAAGTTATCTCCTTATCCGGGGACACTGCTGGTTCTGCAAGACTCCCATCTCCCTGCGATACCCCTTTATCGAGGCATTGACAGGTTTCCTGACCCTGGCCGTGGTCATAAAATTCGGCATCACCCTGACAGCTCTTTTTTACCTTGCCTTTGCAGCCACCCTTGTGGTCATCTCATTTATAGACATTGATTTTCAAATCATTCCGGATGTCATATCTCTTCCCGGGATTGTCATATTCGGATCTGCCTTTTTGTTTATACCAGAAATTAAATTCACCGATACAATTGCGGGAATTGCCGTTGGCGGCGGGATACTCTACCTGGTTGCTCTTTTATACTATTTGATCAAAAAAGAGGAGGGAATGGGCGGGGGCGACATCAAACTTCTTGCCATGATCGGCGGCGTTGTCGGGGTGAAAGGGGTAGCGTTCACACTTTTTGCAGGTTCTGTTCTTGGTACTGCAGGCGGTATTGCCATCATGATCCTGACCCGCATTAGGGACATAAAGCTCAGGATTCCCTTTGGCCCGTTCCTATCAGTGGCGAGTCTTTTATACATCTTTTTCGGAGACCCCATTATTAGCTGGTACTTGAGCATGTTTTAGCTCTTAGCTCTTGCCAACTGCCTTCCACCTGCTGACTGCTGACGATTTTTTTTAAAAAAACCAATAAATGCTTGACACCATTCCTACAAGGACGTAACGTACGAAAAAAGCTGATGCGAGCCTTCATTGCTGCATATCAGCCCAAATGTTTTTAAACCCGTTACAAGTTATATAAAATAAAAAACAAAATTTGGCTTGCTGAAGTATAGCGGTATTGGCGTCCATGAATGTTTTAACCAAGGTTTATATAATTCTGGCAACCTGCTAATGACAAAAAGGAGTAATCGTAATGAACAAAGGTGATTTAATCAACAAGGTTTCTGAAGTCCTTGACAGTAAAAAAGACGCTCAGACCGCAGTGGACTGCATCCTGACAACAATAACCGAGGCCCTTGCTGCAAAGGAGTCTGTAACCCTGGTAGGTTTTGGAACGTTTAAAACCGCCGAAAGAAAAGCCAGAAAGGGAAGGAACCCGCAAACTGGAGATGAGATCGATATTCCAGCAAGGTTTGTACCGAAATTTGTTCCAGGCAAAGCCCTCAAAGACGCAGTAAAATAACTCAAATCTTAATTTTATACCCCACCTTTACCTCTTTGGGCGGCACCTGGAGCTATCCCTGTGCTGCCCGAAGCTTTTAACATCTGCATCTCTTACATGGACACCCACTACCTACTACCCAAACAGCGAGTCAAGATGTAATTCCAGCCAGTCCAGAATGTCCTTCTGTTCAGCATCAAGGTCTTGATCTGCCCTGACAGCGGCAAGCTCATCCCGGGCCTGATCCCAGGTGAACTTTATATCGTTTTTATACCCAACCACGGGTCTGGTCCCGGGTAAAGAACGAAGTCTTTGGATATAGCCTGCATGGTCAGCCTTAAGTTCAGCAGTTGCAGACTCGGAAAAATTTCTCACCATGATACGTTCGGCAAGCCCCCTGACCCTTGGGGAGTCCATTCGTTTACACACGGTCATCTTTTTATTGTCAGCAGCTTTATGAAAAGATTCCATCTCTCTTTTTTCAGCCCTGGAAAAAAAACCCTCCTGATAGAGGGAAGCGTCAAGATCAAGATCCTGTACAAAGGGGTATTTAAACTCCCTGTGGTGAATCACAAGCCTTTGAAATTGATCCTGATTTTCTTCCAAAAGGTTGATGTTTCCCTGGCAAAGATCTCTCTGATCTGGCTGAAGGCGATTCCAGAAACGATCAAGACAGGGAAGCACGATCTTTGCCTCACCATACCGCTTTCGAATGACAAATGGACCCTTATCTGACTCAGGCGAAAAAGGAAGGGTAATTTCCCGATCAAGCCTCAGCCAGAGGCTCTGATTGGCATAGGGGGTTGAATGACCAAGACTCAACACTGGTGCCATGTACATGAGATCGCTGCCGAACTGTAATGAGACCATTATTCCCAGCCTGTGACGACCGAATATGGACTGGAAAATTTCATCTATCCCAGCCAGTCTTGCCTGGTCATTTTTTTTATCAAAGAAATCGAGGCAATACTCCCACATGCGCGTTTGCCCGGCAAGGCGGCGGGCAAGGGCAAGGGTTGCCTCCACATCGGTCATGGCATCGTGGGCCCTGCCCGATTGAATCAGATTGTTTTGTTCGCTGATCAGCTCCAGGCGCATGGAAGGCTTATCGTCGCTCAAGGGCCAGACGATCCCGTCCGGCCTGAAAATCCGGTAAAGAGTGGCGATGGGAAGCAGATCCATTCGTCCGCAGCCGTTTGCATACTGGTGGGAATAGGGGTCAAGGAGGTTGCGATAAAATGAAAATCGCAGGAAATTATCATCAAATCCAAGGGAATTATAACCGATGCTGATGGTTTCAGGGGTGTTTAAAAGCTGATGTATATGCCCCACACCTTGATACTCGCAAAGGCCCTGATCAAGGACTTCAGGTGTGAGCCTGTGGGTAATAAAGGCACCCGGAGAAGGGATCAGGTCTGGCCTGAGGGCAATAACAACCTCAGTTCGATCAATTTCCCTTAACTCCAAGTCTGTTCGAATGGAGGCAAAGGTCAGAATCTGATCAAAGGCTGGGTTTAGCCCGCTTGTTTCGATGTCATAGAAAAGAAATGTTTTCATCCACAAAAAAAGGGGGGAAGTTCCAGTGCCTAGAAATGAAACTCCCCCCTAATATAATTTCTCCCAATTGATATCCAGATTTATCTCTTGGAAAACTGGTAACGAGCCCTTGCACCCTTGAGTCCATATTTTTTACGCTCTTTAACCCTAGCGTCACGGGTAAGACATCCCGCCTTCTTGAGAATACCTCTGAGGTCCGGATCTGAAAGGACAAGTGCCTTTGTTATACCGTGGCGGATCGCCTTGGCCTGTCCCATGATACCGCCACCAAGAACAGTAACCTTGATGTCAAAGGCATCGGACTTATCGGTCAGGGCAAGGGGAAATTCAAGAGCCTTGCGAGCCGTACTCAAAGGGAAATACTCGGAGAGCTCCCTGTTGTTAACTGTGATAATGCCAGTTCCCGGTGTAATCCAGGTTTTTGCCACAGCACTCTTTCTCTTACCGGTAGCATAAAAGCTGTTGTTGTTTTCCATACGTATTTTCAATCCCTTTTATCGACTAAATTTCAAGCGCCTTGGGCTGCTGAGCGGCATGGGGATGCTCGTCACCAGCATAGACGAATAATTTATTGTTAAGTTGACGGCCCAGCCTGTTTTTGGGAAGCATTCCCCGGACTGCCCTTCTGAGAAGCTCTTCAGGCTGTTTGGCAAGAAGCTCTTTTGCAGTAACAACCTTGAGACTTCCAGTGTATCCTGAATGACGATAATACTTTTTCTGGTCCCATTTATTGCCAGTAAGCTTTACCTTGTCAGCATTGACAACAATAACCCAGTCTCCCATGTCTGAATGGGGGGTAAAAAGTGGGTTATACTTGCCGCGAATTCTTGCGGCGACTTCCGAAGCAACCCGGCCCAGGACCTTATCCTGGGCATCAACTACACACCAGTTTTCCTGGTTGTCAGATCTTTTTGCGCTATATGTATATTTTTTCAATTTCACCACGCTCCTGTTCGTAAATCCTATTCGTAAAAATAATTTGAAAGATTTATCCTATTATCCCGGATTAGTCAAGGTCTATTTTTCCATATATCCCCCATGTCCTTGTGGACACAACAAAGAATGAAACACGATAGCTGTTGGCTAAAAGCTAATGCCTAACAGCTAAAAGCTGTTTCATATAAAAAACTAAAGATCTATTTTCTTGTTTTCCTTATGCACAGGGAGAACGGCTTGATCTTACCTTGAAGTTAACAGGTTTAAAATGGAGCTTGGGACCAGGGTGCTATTATTTCAGGATTTTTCATCCCATTGGGAAGGGAAAGATCCTCCCCAGAAGCTACTGCCCCCGGCTCGGCAAATGAATCCAACACCCTTAAAAAAGCTCCATTTGATGGTTAATGCCAAGATGCTCATAAGCCTCGACCGACGCCCGTCGCCCAGCCGAGGTTCGCATGACCATTCCAATTTTTAAAAGATAGGGTTCAACCACATCAACAAGAGTGTCAGTCTCCTCCTGAAGGGTTGCAGCTACAGCCTCAATGCCCACCGGCCCTCCCCTGTAAAATTCAATGATGGTCCTTATATAGCTTCGATCAAGCACGGTCAATCCCCTGGCATCTATGCCTTCCAGGCCCAGGGCTGCCCTGACTGATTCCTGGGACATCTTCCCCTTTGACCGAACCATGGAAAAATCCCTTACGCGTTTTAGAAGCCTGTTTGCAATCCTTGGAGTGCCCCTTGAACGACGTGCAAGTTCAAGGGCCGAAGGATTATCTATATCCACATTGAGAAGGCCTGCAGAACGTCGGATAATGGTTACAAGTTCCTCATCCGTATAAAAATCAAGACTTCGAAAAATTCCAAATCGATCCCTCAATGGAGAGGAAAGAAGACCGACCCTTGTAGTCGCCCCAACAAGGACAAAAGGCTTCAGCCGGTAGCGGTGACTCCTGGCATGGAGGCCTTTATCAAACACAAAATCCACGGCAAAATCCTCCATGGCCGGATAAAGAAACTCCTCCACCGTCTTGGGAAGCCTGTGAATCTCATCGATAAACAAAATGTCCCCCCTGGAAAGATTGGTGAGCATGCCGATCAAATCCCCACCCTTTTCAAGGGCAGGGCCAGAGGTGACGGTAAGGGCACCACCCATTTCGTTGGCAATGATGTGGGCAATGGTAGTCTTGCCAAGGCCCGGCGGTCCATGGAGCAGCACGTGGTCTGGGCAGTCACCCCTCATTTTCGCCGCCTGGATGGCTATTTTAAGGGTTTCCACTGTATCAAGCTGGCCTACATATGCGTCAAAGTGATCCGGGCGAAGGGAGACCACCTCGGGCGAAGTGTCACCCGGCTGGCTCGCCGGTGAGACGAGCTTTTTATCAGGGATGTCCTCCCCGACATCTTTTTTAAGCCCCTTAGATTTTTTAGAAGAAAACGAAATAATGGGGTTGCTCATCGATCAACATCCCCCTTGTAAACTTCGTCAAAGAGGTCTTCCGGTGTCACTATCCCAGGGTTTCGGTCAAGGGCCTGGGCCACCATTTTCCTTGCGGTATTCGGGGCGTGACCCAACTGCTGCACAAGGACCTCCACAACCTGATCAATGACCTTTTGAAAGGAAAAGGCCCTGTCCCCAGGGGTTGATTCACCGCCCTTGGCATCGCCTGTGTCATGCTCACCAACAAAACCTGCCGCCTTTCCCTGGAGGGCCGCAACTATCTTCTGGGCCGTTCTTCGTCCGATCCCCTTGAGGGTGGACAAAAAGGCCACATCCTTTTGCTCGATCGCCCTTGCAATGGTTGATACTGAGTGCTCCATGGCCTTGGCAGCCTTGATGGGTCCAATGGCATCCACAGTGATGAACAGCTGAAAAAAATCCTTTTCCTTCTTGGAGTCAAACCCGATCAGAACCGGTTTTGGCTGTCGATCTGTCTGGTGGTAGTAAATATAAAGGCTAACCAGGTTATCATCGAGATTGGCCTTAACCGTTTCAACCACCGTTGCGGGCAAAAGCACCTCATACCCCACCTGATTGACAAGTAAAAGAAGGGTGTCCGCACCAAGGTCAAGCACCTTTCCCTGGAGAAAGCCTATCATGGGCGTCCCTTGCTTCTGTAAAACCCGGCAAGGGCAAGGGCAAGGGCGTCAGCCGCATGGAAGGGCCTTATGGGGTCGGAATGGCTCAATATATTTCTCACGGATCTCTCCACCTGGTGTTTATCGGCACTACCCGTTCCAGTTACAATCCTCTTGGCCTCCCGGACGGACAATTCTCTAACCCTGGCACCCGCCCTGAATGCCGCCACAAGGAGAACGCCGGAAACTTTCCCGAGCATAATACCCGATCCTGGGTATTTTTCAAGGGAGAACACATCCTCGATCACCACAAGATCCGGTTGTTCCCGGCACAACAGGTCGCATACCCCGGTAAATATGGTGTTAAGCCTGAGATGGGTGGGATCATTTTTGTCGGTTGAAATACTGCCAAACGAATAGTTTGTTATGTCCCGGCCTTCACCTTCAACAATTCCTACACCAGTCCCGGCAAGCCCCGGGTCAAGCCCGACCACCTTAATCATCTGTGCTGCCTTTTAGTTGTTAGCTTTTATCTGTTCGCACATCCACAAGGGCGACCGCAAGGGATCTCCCCTAGGTTAGAAATGCTCGAACGTTAACACAACCTGTGAACTGATTACATCATTCCTGTAGGGGTTCCCCTTGCGGGTAGCCTTGTGGATACCCGGCCAAGGTATCCCGAAAAACAAACCAAAAGAACTTGATAATCGAGCAATAGATGTTGAGCTGTCAGGTTTTTAGCTAATAGCTAACGGCTAATAGCTAATAGCTTTCTTTCAGCTGCTACCTATTGCTTTGAGCTTTTCAGCCGCGATTTTAGCCTCGTTACTTCCGGGATACTTACGGATAAGCTCCTTCAAAATCAGTCGGGCATTGGCCTTTTCTCCGAGGTTTCCAAAGGCAAACCCCTGCTTCAAAAGAGCCGCTGGAACCTTATTTCCCTTTGGATAATTTTCGATCACCTTCTGGTACTCAAGGATGGCTTTTTCATACCACTTTTCCCGGTAATAGCTCTCGGCAATCCAGAACCTTGCGTTATCTGCATTGTCAGATTCAGGATACCGCTTGATAAAGGTTTCAAAACCCTTTCTTGCAGGCTCAAATTCTTCCCTGTCAAGCGCTGTTTTAGCTACCGTATAAAGCCCTGTTTCACTGGTGTCATCTGGTTGTTTTTCCCCTTGAACTTCTCCATCCACCTTGACTTCAGAGGGCTCAAATCCCATGTAATCCTCAAGGGAGATAAGGCGTTGAAAGTTCCTGGACACAGCAGCATCTATCCTTGCCAAGTCAGTATCCCTGCTTTTTGCACCCTGATCACCCATATTTTTAGACATATGTTCCAATGCCTCAAGGCGTCCGGCAAGGCGACGATTTTCCGATTTTATCTCCTCTACAAGACTTTTGAGTTCCGCCGAATCTTCCTGGGCGATGCGTTGGTTCTTCTCAAGATCAGATGCTAAACGTTTCAGATCAAGGGCCATATCCCTGATTTTTTTATTCTCAACTTCACCCCTATCTGTTGTCTGCATCTCAACCATTGCAACTCTATTTTCCAGCATGGAAAAATTCTGGGTAGATACGCAGGCAGAAATCAGGAAAAAAGAAACTAGACAGAGGGTTAGAAAAATTTTTTTTATCATGCAACTCTCCCCCAAAGATCAGACATTTCAGTCAGCAGCATCCAGAAAACCACTGGGGATGGCGGTAATTCGACTGACAAGACAACAAGGGCAATTCATGAATTGCCCTTGCGTAAATTATCGTTATATGGACTGCCCCTATAACCAGATTATCTATTTGACGACAAACTGAGCTCGCCTGTTTTTGGCCCAGGCTGATGCATTCTGGGCTGGGTCCAGAGGTCGCTCTTCCCCATAGCTGATGGTCGACATTCTTGACTGGGAAATCCCAAGATCAATCAGGTATTTCTGGGCAGCTGCGGCCCGCCTTTCGCCAAGGGCAAGGTTGTACTCAAGAGTTCCGCGTTCGTCGCAATGACCTTCAATAATAATCCGTACTCCGGAATTTTCCCCAAGCCACAGGGCCTTTTCCTTGAGAATCGCCCGGGCCATGGGGGTCAGCTCGGAACTGTCAAAATCGAATTGAACATTCTGAGTAACAAATTTTTCCAGGGCTGCGGCTTTTTGGGCACGGGCTGCCTCGCTTAAAGAGGCCTCTTGCAAGGCCTTTTGTCGGAGCCTTTCCTCTTCCATTGCCCTTTGTTTTTCAAGGGCTGCAGCCCTTGCATCGGCATCAGTGGTATCTTCTATCGCAACCACAGAATCTGAGACTACCTGCTTTTTGGCACAAGAAACCGTGAATACAAGGCCTGATATCATCAAGGCCAACACCAGATTCATCACTACCTGCTTTTTCATCCTTCCTCCTTTAATCATTTCAAAATTCATTCAACTCAATTGTTTTCATTGCCGAAGGACCATACAGGGCTGGTCTGCGCCCCTTTCATTGAAAAAAGACGCCGCTGATCACCGCCCGTTGCCGTCATCACAAATATTGCAGCCCCTCCTTCACGGGTGGAGCTAAATGTTATGAGGCTTGCATCCGGTGACCAGGAGGGATCTTCGTTATCTCCGGCTTTGCTGGTCAATTGAACCAAACCAGTTCCGTCAATCCCTATTATATAAATATTTATTTCTCCATTGGTGATCCCTACATACGCTATTTTATCACCCTCAGGAGACCAGGCTGGAGAGGTATTGTACCCGCCGGTAAAGGTGAGGCGGGCAGCGGTTCCCCGCTCCAGGTCCTGAATATAAATCTGTGGAGTTCCGGCCCTCTTGGAAACAAAGGCCATTTTTTTCCCATCGGGTGAAAACGATGGGGATACATCAATTCCCCAGCTGCTTGTTAATCTTTTAATAATTTTGCCCGTGCCAGTCAACAGATAAATTTCCTGATCATTTTCAAAACTCAGGGTAGCAGCCAGGGAAAAACTACCCGGGACCCAGGCTGGCGAAATGTTCAATCCCTTAAAGCTTACCAGATGCCCCCTGTTCTCGTACAGATTTTTAATATAAATATCTGGGTTCCCCCCTGCATAGGAGGTATAGGCAAGCCATTTCCCGTCAGAAGACCAGGCTGGTGAAAGCGAAATGCTGTTATGGTGGGTCACCTTACGTGGATTGTATCCGTCAAATTCTGAAACAAAGATCTCCTTGTTCTTGTCCACCGTGGATACAAAGGCCAGGCTGCTTGAAAAGACCCCCCATTTCCCGGTAAGGTGGAACGAGATTTCACCGCAGAATCGATGAACCATCCTTCGCAAATCATCGATCCTTCCGGTATAAACCTTGCCCACCACAAGACGCTCGGTAAAGGGATCAAACAATCTCAGCTTGAGCTGAATATCTCCATTCGATTCTTCAACTCCGCAGGTCACAAGAAGTTCAGTCCCGATGACTGTCCAGTTCTTAAAGTTGATATCAGCCTGGGTAATCCCTTTTTCCGCCAGATTTTCTATATAGGAGGCAGGATTAAGAACGGCAATGTAACCGGTAAAATCAAGGGCATTGACCAAAATAGTCCTTGCCTCTTTCCCCAGGCTGTCCTCATTGGCCCCTCCTGTAAGGGATTTGAACCCGGGCACGGCAACGGGAACCTTCCTTAAAAAGGGTTCATTGATGTTGATATAAACATGTTGAGCAAGGACCGTATGGGCCTGGCCAAGTACGACAGTTCCAAACACCAGAAATAAGATCAGAAGCGCTCTGCCTTGCATTGTTTCCTTTTTGATCATTAAATAAAAGTTAGCTGTTAGCCTTTGCCTTTGCCTTTGCTTTTAGGTAATGGCTAACAGCTAAAAGCTTTTTTAGGTTCTATTGCAACCCCGAAGGTGTAAATCTAAGACCAATATCATAGGTAACATAACCCTTTGGAAGCTGCGGTAACGGGTTTGATTTTTTAACAGCTTTAAGGGCAGAATCGTCAAGATAGCTGTTTCCAGACCGGGTTTCAAACCAGACGTCCCGAATCTGTCCGTTTTTCAATATCTTGATCAGCACCCTTGCCTCGATCCCTTTTTGCGAACCTGCGAGGCGTGGGTTAAAAGCCCAATTCTGCTGAATTATGTACATAAGTTCAAGATTGTAAAGATCAATAGCCGTGTAATCGGTCTTAGAGCCTTTTACGCCATTACCCGACACCCCCGGACCAAAGCTTGACCCGGGCTTTGGATCAGAACTTGAGCCTGAGCCCGACCTTGAACTGGCCTGGGTTTCAACCGCCTTTTCCAACCTGGCAAAGGCCTTGTCAAGGATTTCCTCGGTTGGAGGATCTGAGCGTTCAACCTGCTTTTCCACCTTTTTTTCAATTGAGCTTCTGGCGCTTTCAAGCACCTTATCCGCCTGAAAGGTCTTTTTTTTCAATGCTGCCTTGTGATCCGGCTCAATGGAGGCGGCAGTTTCGTTTTCCCCTGGAGGTTCAGGAGCAGGTTGGGGGACTTGTGCAGGTTTTGTTGCAACCTTCTCCTTGACCGGCACTACCTCCTCCTTGACCGGCACTACCTTCTCCTTGACCGGCACTACCTTCTCCTTAACCGGCACTACCTTCTCCTTAACCGGCACTACCTTCTCCTTAACCGGCACTACCTTCTCCTTAACCGGCACTACCTTCTCCTTGACCGGCACTACCTTCTCCTTAACCTGTGCCACTTTATTTTCCGGTTTCTTAACCACCTTTGGCTCTGGGGGAGAAGTGACAACTTTTTCCTTTTTTGAACTCTCAACACTCCTGGGCACAGGAGTCACCTTTGCCTTTTGTTGAGCTGGAGCACCACCTCTCACCGCGCTTGGTGACAGGTCCTGGGAAAGATCCAGGGACGCAAGGTCCATTTGCATAACTAGAGGGAGTATCCTCGGTTGAGGTATGCCCTGAAAAAAATACAAAGCACCTACAAGGGCAAGATGGAGAAGAATAGAGCCTAGAAACAGCCCCTTGCCCCATGCACTGCTGAAGCCCGATTCGTCCCGGCGTAAATCATCCCGGGTCGCCCCCTGGAAATTGCCGGATGGGTACGAAGGATTCATTTCAGTCAATTAGGAATCTTCTTGTCCGGGAAGGGTTATCATTCCCATGGTTGAGACCCCGGCAAGACGCACAAGGGACATGACATTCACCACCACCCCGTAGGGAACCTCCCTGTCTGCCTTTAGAAAGACCCTGGGATCCTCAACGTTGCTGAGGATGGCCGCAAGCTTCTCGGTAAGGTTGACAACACCCACAGACTGATCATTAATAAATACCTGCCCCTCCCTGTCGATGGAAATCACCAGGGGGTCTTCCTTTGCTGGAAGCGGTGCAGCGCTTGCCTGGGGAAGATTTACATCAATCCCCTGGACCATCATGGGTGCCGTCACCATAAATATAATCAACAGCACCAGCATGACATCGACAAAGGGGGTCACGTTGATTTCGCTCACAAGGCGGCCGGTTTCAAAACTTGCTGGATCTGACTGCATCACACCCCCCTTTTTTTATAAAGGTCGCGCTCAATGATGTTAAGAAGATCCGATGCAAAACTCTGAAGTTCAGAATCAAGCACCCTGATTTTGTCGACAAAATAATTGTATGCAATCACCGATGGGATAGCAACGGCAAGTCCGGCTGCCGTTGCAACCAGTGCCTCTGAAATACCCGGCGCCACAACGGCAAGGCTTGCCGATCCTGTGCTGCCGATCCCGTGAAAGGTATTCATGATTCCCCAGACAGTACCGAAAAGCCCAATAAAAGGAGCCGTATTTCCAGCCGTGGCAAGGAAGGGAACAAGCTGGGAAAGGCGCCTGACCTCAAGGCTGATCGCTCGCCGCAGGGCCCGCTTAACATTTCCAATGCCCCTGAAATCGACCTGGCTGGGCCTGGCCTCACCTTCCCCACCGTCCCCGACAGGTTCAGATGCTCTTTTGATCTCAAGGTAGCCAGCAACAAATACCCTGGCAACCGGGCTCTGCTTTAGCACCCTTGCCTTTGAAAAGGCATCTGAAAGATTCCGGCACTGCCAGAAAAGTTCTGTAAAATCCTCGGACTCACCATAGGCTTTTTTAATATACCTAAATTTGATGAAAATAATGGCCCAGGAGGTGATTGAAAAGAAGAAGAGCAGAAGAAGAACCAGCTTTACAACCGTTCCTGCATTGCCCATCATATAAAAAATACCGCTTGTTTCGGGAGTCATAAAAGATCCGCATCCATCTGTTACAGGTGTCAGTGCCTAAAATTGTTATCAATATACGAGGAGATGCACAATGTCAAGTGTGCCATTAAAAAAGCCCCTGCGCATAGGGCTGCGCAGGGGCATGTACAACTTTTAATATGGGAACTTGGGCTACATCATTCCGCCCATGCCGCCCATGCCGCCCATGCCGGCGCCTGGCATTCCGCCACCGCCCATGCCGCCGTCCTTCTCTTCAGGCTTATCAGCGATCATGGCTTCGGTGGTGAGCATTATGGATGCAACGCTTGCCGCATTCTGAAGGGCAAACCTGACAACTTTTTTAGGATCAATTACACCAGCTTCGATGAGATCCTCATATACATTGGTTCTTGCATTGTATCCAAAGGCACCAGTGCCCTCTTTTACCTTGTTTATAACCACAGAACCTTCAACGCCTGCGTTGTTTGCGATCTGGCGAAGGGGCTCTTCGATTGCCCTTGCAATTACCTTGACACCTAGTTTTTCCTCGTCATCCTGGCCAAGACCAACAAGGGCTGGTATGCATCGGACAAGGGCTACACCGCCGCCGGGAACAACACCCTCTTCAACGGCTGCGCGGGTTGCGTTGAGCGCATCTTCAACCCTTGCCTTTTTCTCTTTCATCTCTGTCTCTGTGGCAGCACCAACGCTGATTACAGCAACTCCGCCGATCAGCTTTGCAAGACGCTCCTGGAGTTTTTCACGGTCATAATCAGAGGTGGTCTCCTCGATCTGGGCACGAATCATCTTGACCCTTCCCTCAAGGTTCTCCCTGACACCGGCACCATCGATGATGGTGGTGGTGTCCTTGTCGATCACAACGGACTTGGCCTGGCCAAGATCGTTAACGCCTACATTCTCAAGCTTGAGACCTACATCCTCTGAGACAACCTGGCCGCCGGTGAGAATTGCAAGGTCTTCGAGCATCGCCTTTCTTCTGTCGCCGAACCCGGGAGCCTTGACAGCGGCAACATTAAGGGTACCGCGAATCTTGTTCACAACAAGGGTGGCAAGGGCTTCGCCTTCAATGTCTTCGGAGATGATCACAAGGGATTTGCCCATCTTGGCAACTTCCTCAAGGACCGGGAGAAGATCTTTCATGCTGGAAATTTTCTTGTCGCAGATGAGAATATAGGGATTTTCCATCTCTGCAACCATTTTCTCTGGATTGGTTGCGAAGTAGGGAGAGAGATAACCGCGGTCAAACTGCATACCCTCGACAACATCCAGGGTGGTGTCCATTGATTTTGCCTCTTCAACGGTGATAACACCCTCTTTACCAACCTTGCCCATGGCCTCGGCTATGATGTTGCCGATGGTTTCGTCACTGTTGGCGGAGATAGCACCGATCTGGGCAATTTCCTTCTGATCTTTTGTGGGTTTTGTGAAGGTCTCAAGCTCTGCAACCACCTTGGCTACGGCAAGATCAATACCCCTCTTGATACCCATGGGACTGTTTCCTGCTACAACAAACTTCTGACCTTCTTCGTAAATAGCCCTTGCAAGAACGGTTGCTGTGGTTGTACCGTCGCCTGCCATGTCGCTTGTCTTGCTTGCCACTTCCTTTACCATCTGGGCACCCATGTTCTCGAACTTATTCGCAAGTTCGATCTCCTTTGCTACTGTCACTCCATCCTTTGTGACATTGGGAGAACCCCAGGACTTCTCGATAACGACATTCCTGCCCTTTGGTCCAAGGGTTACAACAACTGCATCTGCAAGGGTCTGTACGCCCTTGAGCATTGCTTCGCGGGCTTTTGCGGCATATTTAATTTCTTTGGCCATCTATTTATTCCTCCATCATTTATAAAATTTAATTTGTCGTACAAAGTATGATCCATACCTGGAAAAAACGAGCAGAAAAACTACTCTATAACACCAAGAACGTCATCCTGACGCATGATCAAAAACTCATTGCCGTCGATCTTAACCTCTGTCCCGCCGTACTTGCTGAAAAGAATAGTATCGCCGACCTTCAGCTCCATGGGGATAAGCTTTCCATCCTCACCCACACGACCGTTGCCTGCGGCAATGACCTTACCCTCGGCGGGCTTCTCTTTTGCAGTATCAGGAATGATGATACCACCCTTTGTCTTCTCGGTCTCTTCCAATCTTTCAACAAGAATTCTGTCCTGCAAAGGTCTTAAACTCATGATCTGCTTCTCCTTAACTTAACAATTGATTTTACGTTAATGATTATTGTGTGGTAGCTCCAACGGTTCACCTGGAGAACTACTCATCCTTTTGAACCGGCGGGTTGGATTTTTCACAAGTTTTACAGTCAACGCCCGACTGGCTTGGCGGTGTTGATTCACCAGAACCAGACCCGCTGGATTTTGCCCCGGCGTAATCCGTGACATACCAACCCGAACCCTTTAAATGAAATGAACTGTGGGAGATGAGCTTGTTAAGCTTTCCCTGACAATGGCTGCATGTGGTAAGAGGAGCATCTGAAATTTTCTGAAAAGCTTCCTCGACTCTTTTGCAACTTACGCATTCATACTCATAAATAGGCATTTTAATCTTTTCTCCACTAAATTGATATTCATGTCTGCCAAAAACATTGATAAAGTAGTCAGTCTTTATTCCTTGTCAAGGAATAAGACTTAAAATTTAAACCAGTTTATCAAAACCTGATTTCACAGACCTTCCGCCATAATAATCAAGGATGGCAGCAAGCCCATCTATGCGGACACCCTCAAGAATTTTAAGGGTAAGTCCATGGACTTTGCGCTCCTCTTCCATCATTGCCCCGGGGGTTGCAGCAGCCTCATATATCTGCTCAAATCTGGTAAACCTGACAATATGAATCAACTCATGAACGGCGACATAGAGCACAAAGGGGAAGAGCAAAAACCCCTCTCTTCTTTCAACTGCCTCTAAAATGGCACTGTCCTGAAGACAGATCCGATAGAAGTTAAACAGAGAAGACCCAAACGGGTTCTCTTTTTTTCTTGCCTCATAACCCACTACCTGGGCAAAGGGTCCGTCCACACGTTCATGGTCTGCAAGATTCCTTGTTGTTCTAACATCATAACGGCTTTTAAACCATTGGCCCGAAGACATTTTAAAGTAATTACTCACAAGTTCTTCAGCCAGACTTACAGCGCCCTCAACCTCCCTTATCTGGCTCTGATCAAACAATCGGCTTTCTCTCATCTCCCAGACTCCATTAGATTAAAAAAGGATGGACAGATTCAGGTCCCATGTGGTATGCATAATGCTTAACAGATAATAGTGTCAACAGTCAGATTTTTAAAAGAATTATAAAAAGGGGGTGATTTTTTTGGGTAGCATTATAAAAAAGAGAAGAAAAAAGATGCGCAAGCACAAGCACAGAAAACTCCTTGCCAGAACAAGACACCAGAGGCGCAAGGGGAAATAAGTCGGCTGATTGGTATTGGCCTGACAAATATTGCCCAGGGGTTGTGAAGAAGAATTTCTTCACAACCCCTTTTTTTTAATTAAATTACACCATATGGCGGCAGTATGGTCATGCCGCCGCGATCAGACGGATCGCCGGTTTATTTGGCTTTTATGTTTTTGAAATACTTCATGAATTCTGAATCTGTTGAAAGCACAAGGGTAGTCGTGCTATCAAGGGAATCCCGATAAACCTCAAGGGTCTGGATGAACGAATAAAAGTCAGTGTCCACCCCATAGGCCTTGGCGTAAATCGCAGCCGCCTCAGCGTCCGCCGTACCCTTCAGCTCTTCGGCCGTCTTATAGGCCTCGGAACTGATCATCTGAAGCTCTTTTTCCTTATCTCCCCTGATGTTGCTTGCCTCGCCCCGGCCCTCTGAACGATACTTTTCAGCAATCTGTCTCCGCTCGGCGATCATCCGGCCATAAACCGCATCCCTTACCTTATCCACATAATTGATGCGCTTGATCTTCACATCCACAAGTTCAATGCCAAAGGGTTCAAGCTTTGGCTGGGCCTGTTCAAGAATCCGACGTGTGATTTCGGTTCTGCCCACCTCTATCTTGTATTGGGACTGGTCAACATACCCGCCGTCGATAATATCAAAGGTATCCATGGGCCGATCCGTGTTTCTCACGGTCTCCACTAACCTGGAGGATGTCAGCAAGTTACGCATGGCAGGATCGATAATGTCATCCAGCCTGCTCATGGCTGAAACCATATTGTTGACAGTCTGAAAATATTTTATTGGATCTACAATCTTCCACCGGGCAAAGGTATCCACCCAGAGAAAGGTCTTATCCTTGGTCGGCACCTGGCCAGGATCACCATCCCAAATCTGGAGATTTTTTGGAAAATATGTCGCCTTCTGTATAAAAGGCACCCTGAACTTCAACCCAGGCTCAGTGACAGGCGTTCCAACAACCTTACCAAACTGGGTCACTACCACCTGCTCTGTCTCGTCAACCACATAGGCCGATGCAAAAAGAACCACAACGGCCAGGGCAACGACGCCCAGTAAAACTCCCTTTAACTTGTTCATTATTTTTCTCCCCCCCTGCTTGAGCCATTGGCAAAGGTTGAACTCTGCCCCATGTTTAGCAGCGGAAGCAGGTTGGACTGATCTGAATCAACCACATACTTACCGCCTAACTTCGGCAAAACTTCTGCCATTGCCTCAAGGTAGAGGCGCTTTTCAGTAACATCCTTTGCCTTTACATACTCGAGATACACCGAGGTAAACCTTGCCGCATCACCCCTGGCCCGGTTGACCCTGTCAAGGGCATACCCTTCAGCATCCTTTACCACCCTTCTTGCCTCGCCCCTTGCCTGGGGAATTGCCTTGTTGAATTCTTCCTTTGCCTTATAGATGAGCTGCTCTTTCTCCTGGACCGCCTCGTTAACCTCGTTGAATGAGGGCTGTACAGGCTCAGGCACATTGGTCTTTTGCATCTCAATGGTCACGATGTGAATCCCTGTTTCAGCATCACGCATCTCCTCTTGAAGCCGTTCCCTTGCCGCAATGGCAATCTCTTCACGCTCGGAGATAACCTCGTTGATGCTTCGATCTCCAACAACGGTTCGCATGGTGGCCTCGGCCATGTCCCTCAAAATCGAGTTGACGTCCTGCACCTTGAAAAGATACATGTAAGGGTCAGCGATCCTGTACTGAACGATCCAGGGGACAACCGCCACATTCAGGTCGCCTGTGAGCATCAAAGTCACCCCCATATCCTCATTTGGGTTGATAAACCGTGATCCACCCACGGCAGCTGTCGCAAAACCAAACTCCTCCTTGAAAACCCTCTTGATCTTGACCTTTGTCACCCGTTCAATACCCGAGGGCAGCTTGAAATTCAAACCTGGCTGGGTGATGCGGGTGTACTTTCCAAACCGCTGGATCACCCCAACCTCATCAACTGCCACCGTGAAAAACATCGAACTTCCAAAAAAAAGAAAAAAAAGAACCACTATCAAGAGAATTCCGCCGGGGAACTTGAAATTCTTGAATTTGCTGAGTATCTCATCCATCTGAGGTGGTCTGGGAATATTTCCCCCACCTCCCTGCTGACGATGTTCGTACTGTTCTTTTTTCTCTCTGAGCTTGTCCCAATCCCAGTTCATAGATAGATTCCTATATTTACCATTAAATATTAACCTTCTCCTAAAGTTATAAACAATACAGCAATGGGCATTATTTTCAAGGGAAAACGAAAATAACCAGCAATTCTAATTATGCAATGTCAACGTTGGGGGCGGCGGCCAGTATCGCCTTGCTGAACATCAAGAAACAAAGGGGATCAGATTTTCTTCGTTCAGCAAGGTGATACTGGCTGACGCCTAAAGAAGGAAGTCAAAATTAAAACTGCTGAAAAATAACAGACTTTATCTTGACTTACTGGGGTTGCGGGGATATTTTTACCTGGATGAAAAAGAACTATACCTACAAGGACCTCTCCATCACCCTTGAAGTGCAGGGTCTGTCCGATTACACGAAAATCAGCTATCCAGTCAGGTACGGGGTTTTCCATGAAATTAAAACCAAGGACTGGTTCCTCCATTTCAACCTCAACAACGAAATTATCAGGGCCATTGGAAGGTCAAATCAATGGATCCACCCCAACGAATGGCTGAAGCGTACCCCTGGAAACGACTGGGTCTACTACTCAAGCGGTGGTTATACCGGGGTCTTTGAAGCCACTGGGGAATACTATCTGCCCAACCTCCAATACCCCACCAACTCCCTTATCGGAGGGAAACCATTTGCCGAGCCCTGTATACAAGATATCGTTGAGAACTGGCACAGGGGCCTTGCAACCCTTAGAAAACCGGCAGAGAATCTACCCGAGCCCATGGCCGATTTTCTGAATCATGCCCTTGAAAACACCCCTGAAATCCTCCAGAAAAAAGCGGATGATCTGTTTGCCATTTCAGGGGGAAGGGTGACGGTCATGCCGCCGGATGCAAGGCATGTGGACTACGACATCATTCCTCTGTTCATCTCCCTTGGCTGTCTTTACAAGTGCAGGTTCTGTCGAGTAAAGACCGACCACCCCTTTACCCTTAGATCCGAAGATGAGATTATCGAACAGCTTGTCCAGCTCAGGGCACTCTACGGAAGGAATCTTGTCAACTACAATTCGCTTTTTTTAGGCGAACATGATGCCCTTGCCGCTGGCAGGCGTTTAATCGTGTTTGCCGTTAAAAAGGCGATTGAAATCCTGGGGCTCGACCGGGGAAAAATGACGGGCAGCAACCTCTTTCTCTTTGGGAGCGTGGATTCCCTCTCCAACGTTGACCCTGCTCTTTTTGAAACCCTCAACACCCTTGTTTCAAAAACCTACATCAATATCGGTCTTGAGTCCGCCGATCAGGCAACCCTCGAGCTTCTGGGCAAACCCATCACTGCTGCCCAGGTGGAAAATTCTTTCAGCCTCATCCAAAAGATTAACGACAGATACCCCAACATTGAAATAACGGCCAACTTTATCATGGGTGAAACCCTTCCCAAAGGGCATATCCCGGCATTTCTGAGCCTTGTCAGGGAAAAGATTTCCCACACAAAGCCCAAGGGAACCGTTTACCTGTCGCCCCTTTCCATTGACCGACCCTCGAGACTTGTGATGTTTGAATTCAACCGCCTCAAGCGCTTGAGCCTTTTACCCACGTTTCTTTACATTATCCAGAGGCTTTAGGGGCAGTAGGTAGTAGATTGTAGATAGTGGGTAACTGATAGATGATAGTTGGTAATGAATTACCCTTTGTGAATCTTGTGTTTTGACAAAATCAATCGTATAATCCACATGCTTGCGGACACAGTAAAGCATGAAGCTCGATAAAACAAGCCGAGCCCAGTGCAGGGGCGATCCTTTGCGGGGCAAGCTCGTTGGGAGTTTCCTAAAACCGGCATGGGTGGAAAATCCCCCGACTTTTTTGGTTCAGCAAGGGGATACCGACTGCGGCCTCTAGTGTAAAACCAAAGTTAGAATTACTGCTGGAACATGATGTGACTTGCGCCCTCAACGAAGACTGAAACCTGAATCTAAAAAAGAGTTGAAAAATGATAGATCAAACCCCTGATTTTATAGAATCAAACCCACCCAAACCATTTTTTGTATCCGTACACGGCGGCCACAGCGGTGAGTTCTGCCTCCACGCAAAGGACCGCCTGGAAGACATGATAAAGCGATATATCGAACTTGGCTTTACCTGGGTCGGTATTACAGAACATCTTCCGGCCTGGAACGCTGAATTCATGTATCCGGACGAGATCGCAGCCAATCTCACCCCGGACAAGATGCTCAAAATCTTTGACTCCTACGTCCAGGAATGCAACCGCTTAAAACAAAAATATCGTTCAAAGTTAAAAATATTTACGGCCTTTGAAATCGAAAGCTGCTCAGGATATGACACCTTTGTGCCTGAAATGGTGAAAAGGTTCAAACCTGATTATATTGTAGGCTCGGTTCACCATGTCAACAATCTCGGGTTTGACATCTCAAGGGCTCAATACCTTGAAACGGCGGAAAAATCTGGTGGCATGGACGCCCTTTACCAAGACTACTTTGACCTTCAATACGAGATGCTCAGGACCATCAATCCTGCGGTTGCAGGTCATTTTGACCTGATACGACTCTTTGATGCCGACTATGGTTCAAGGATGAAAAAACCTCCTATCTGGCAAAAAATTGTCCGAAACCTGGAATGTATCAAGCAACAGGATATTGTCATGGATTACAACCTGAGGGCCCTGAACAAAGGGGCAGAAGAACCCTATATCTCCGCCCCGATCCTTAAACTTGCAGGCGAAATGGGCATCAGGGTCGTTCCAGGCGAGGACTCCCACAGTGTCACCGATATCGGCAAAAACATGGAAAGGGGTATTAAAATCCTTGATGCCCTTGGATTTACAACCACCTTTCAACCCCCAAGGCTCTACTCATGGTAAAAGAACAACTCACCATCGTCCTTGTGGAACCCCAGGGTCCCCTTAACATAGGCTCCGTGTGCAGGGCCATGATGAACCTGGGATTTTCCCGTCTCTGCCTTGTAAACCCATGCAGGGCCTTTGACGGCCTTGACGCAAAAAAGATGGCCCTTGCAGCCCTGCCCATACTCGAAAATGCCCTTGTGGTTGAAACCCTTAACGAGGCCCTTGCCGATTGCCAGCTGGCCTTTGGAACCACCCGCCGTTTTGGAAAGTATCGCCAGGATTTCCTCACCCCCGAAGGATTTGGCAAAAGTGTCGCAGAAAAACCCGACAATTTCAGGTGCGCCCTTGTGATGGGAAGGGAAGACCACGGCCTTTCCACACACGAACTTAAACTCTGCCAGAGCTTTGTAACGATCCCCACAGAGGCCGCCTATGGCTCCATGAATCTTTCCCATGCAACGACCCTGCTCCTCTACCAGGTGTCCATGGCCCTTGGCAAAACCGTCCCCCTCAAGACAGGCTCCATCCGGGCTGCAACCTTTCAGGAACTCGAAGGCATGTACGCCCACATGGAAAAGAGCCTGTGCGACATCAATTTTCTCGACTCCGTAAATCCGGATCATCTCATGCAGACCTTCCGGCGGATCTTTGGACGGGCAACTCTTGACCACAGGGAAATGACCATCATCCGGGGTCTCATGGGGCGCATTGACTGGACCGAGGCTGAACGAAGAAAGACCAAAGCTGCCCAGGTAAAACCCGAACAATAAATTTTACGGCCTAACTGACATATAACTCACATGTCCTGGAGACACAACGAAGCGTGAAACATGATGTTTCAGGACGGGCGCTGGTGTCATCACCTCCCCTTTGGTTATCCTGCCCGGAACCGCAAAACGTCGGGGATCGCACTAAAAAGATGAGTGACCGGTTTACAAATCATTTTTTCATAATTATTGTTAATTCTCGATCATAATTTTTTTTGGTCTGTTTTTTTGGAATAACGGGATCGATTATTCCCAAGGGCATCTGCAAGGGAAGGCCCCTGTATAGATGCCGCCATAACAGGCAGAACACAACCAATTTTCCATTAACAGACTTATCACTGGTGATTTTAACGAAAAAAAGGAGAGTATCATGATAAAACAAACCATTGGCGATGCCTTGAACGAACAGATCAACCGCGAAATGTATTCGGCCTACCTGTACATGGCCATGTCCAACCACAGCAACACCATTGGCCTCAAGGGCTTTGGCAACTGGTTCATGGTCCAGTACCACGAGGAGATGTTCCATGCCATGAAAATTTATGAGTATCTATCAAGTCAGGGCACCCCCGTGGTTCTAAAGGCAATTGCCGAACCACCGGCCGTTTTTGAATCCCCCCTTGACATGTTCACCAAGACCCTGGCCCATGAGCAGTTCATCACCGAATCCATCAACGACCTCATGGAGCTTGCCATTGCAGAAAAGGACCACGCCACCCAGATTTTCCTGCAGTGGTATGTACTTGAGCAGGTGGAGGAAGAGGAAAACGACAACGATATCATTGCTCAGCTTAAGCTGATCAAGGATGACCCAAGGGGTCTCATGATGCTTGACCGGGAACTTGCCGCCCGCATCACAGCGATTCCGGTTGATTTCAGCAAGGGTGTAAGCGCCGAATAGTTACACCGTTTTTTTATAGGAAACAGCTTTTAGCGATTAGCTTTTAGCTCTTAGCTAAAAGCTAACCGCTAACGGCTATCGTGTTTCAGCATTCGTTGTGACAGGATAGCCTGTCATGTGGGTTATAGCAGATATCCAGTGACACTGGGGAATCTTGATCGGTCGGTGTGGGGGTAGAACTTGGCCCCTGAAAAGATGTTCATGAACTCCTGGTTCACGTTCAGCTCGACGTAGGTCAGCCTCTGGCGTATGATCTCGATCTCGTCCAGGAGATCTGGATTGTTCATGAAAAGAGCCGCCCCTTCAAGGGATGAATTCCCAAGGACCTTGAAGCGATCCATGGGGATATCCGGCAGCATGCCGATGGAGATGGCCGATCCTGGATCAATGAACGAACCAAAGGTGCCTGCCACGTAAAAATGCTCAAGATCCTCAAAGCTCATTCCAGCAGTATGCTCGACCATTACCTGGAGGATCGAGTACATGGCGGCCTTGGAGCTTGTCAGGGAGTTTAGATCTACCTGGCTTAGGGTTATGGGAAACCCGGTTTCCGACTCTTTTGCCGGAACCACCACAAAGGTATCGATACCCGCTTCCTGAACGAGGCGGTCCGCACACCGTTCCAGGACAAATTTCCCCCGGATGTCCATCATCCCCGACAAAAAAAGCCCGGCAGCAAGATCAATCATGGCCGACCCGCAGATGCCGACGGCAGGCTCATCACCAATAGTGTGAACCTTGATCTCGCAGGATAGAGGGTCGATTGCAACCCGGTCGATCACCCCAGGCCCGGCCATCATGCCCATCTTGCTCATCCCTCCCTCAAGGGCAGGACCTGCGGCCCCTGCACAGGCAATAAGCCATTCCTTTGTGCCAAGGACCACCTCGGCATTGGTTCCCACATCCACCAGGATGCTCGGGTTTTCCTTCGTGTGAAGACCTGAAAAGAGAATCCCGGCAACGAGATCACCGCCGAAATAGCTGCCGATGTTGGGAAAGATAAAGACCCCTGCCCCGGGGTTGAGGCAAAGGCCGAGATCCCGGGCGTCAAGGGTGCCGGGAAAGTTGACTGCCGGGATATAAGGTTCCCGGATGATATTTGAAGGATCAATGCCCATAAAAAGATGGGTGATGGCCGTATTTCCGGCACAGGCCATGGAGTACACAGATTCAACCCCGCATCCTGCCCCTTTACAGAGCGTCTCCACACAGGAGTTAATCGAATCGATGAGCACAGACCTTAACTCTTCGAGCCCCCCGGGCTTACCAGCATGGTGAATTCTGGCAAGAACGTCTGGAGCAATTCTGATCTGGGGGTTGTCAAATCCCAGTTCCCCGAGGGCCTGGCCGGTTTCAAGATCGATCAACCTTGCCACAAGACGGGTGGTGCCCATGTCAAGGGCAACACCGCAGACAGGCTCCTCTGCATCAGGAGCCTTAACCCCTGCTACCTTCCACCCCCAGGCTTCCCTGAACAAAATCAGCTTTACCCTGTGATTACACCGCCTCAAAAGGAGGGGCAAGCCTTTCATAACCTCAAGGGATATTGAAACCCTGCCTGTTGCAAACTCCTCTTTCAAAACCCCGGCCAGGCGCTCCACATCGGCAATATTGTTTCCAAGGCGGGGCACAGGAACCTTGACAATTCTGACACAACCCTGCCCCTTGTTCACCTCTTTACCTCCTTCAGGAGATCAAGCCTTTCCTTAAGCCTTGGGAAAGCCCCAAGATCCGTGTGGGGAAGAAAGAGTGCCCCCATGTAATGCTCCATGTAGGAGGAGGTTTCGGCAAGCTCAAAATTAGTCATCATCTTCACCACATCAGCAACGTCCCTTCTCAGCCTGTTGGTAAACGAGCTCATTTTAGCTCCGAGGAGGGAGCTGTTGCCAAGATAGGCAACACGGCTTGGATCCACCTCAGGCAGCAGTCCTATGGTCATTGCCTTTTCAAGGTCAACGTAGGATCCGAATCCGCCAGCAAGGATAATCTGCTCGATATCTCCCATGGACAGCCCCACCTCCTCCAAAAGCGTCTGGGCCCCGGAATACATGGCGCCCTTGGCCCGGATGAGGTTGTCTATATCGGGTTCTGTGATGGCAATGTCCCTGTCGATCTGGGTGGCTTCCTTCCAAACGATCACATACTCCCACACCCCGTCGTGTTCCCGGATCCTATCGATACCCAGGTTCTGGTTGAACTTTCCGCCATTGTCGATCACCCCTGCTTCAAAGAGCTTTGCCACAATTGTTATCAGACCAGACCCGCAGATCCCCTTGGGTCGAACGTTGCCGATGGTCATAACCATGGGTTCAAAGGTTACAAGATCGATGGAAAAATCCTCGATGGCACCCTTTGCAGCCCTCATGCCGAAGACGACACCTCCGCCCTCAAAGGCCGGACCCGCAGAGCAGGCAGTACAGGCCATCCAGTCTTTATTGCCAACGACAATCTCGGCATTGGTGCCGATATCCATGAACAGCGTCAACTTTTCCGTTCGGTACATGCCAGATCCCATGACACCGGCAACAATATCACCGCCCACATAGGACGAAACTCCGGGGTAAACAAGTGCGATGGCGTGGTCGGCAAGGCCGATACCGATATCAGAGGCCTTAAAGGGAGGATAAAAATTTGAGGCCGGTACATAGGGTGCGAGTCTTATGTACCGGGGGTGTATTCCGATCATGAGCTGGGTCATGGTGGCGTTACCGGCAAGGGTTATGGTGGTTATCTCATGCTTTTCAATCTTTGCCCTTTTAATGATCGTGGAAAGCACCTTGTTGATGGTTTCCATAACCTTCTTCTGCAAAACGGCCAGGTTGTTGTTCTTTTCCGAAAAAACGATTCGGGCGATCACATCCTCACCATAGCTTATCTGACCGTTGAACTCACCATAGCTTGCGAGCACCTCACCCGAGTTTAAATCCAGAACCTCCCCGTAAATAGTGGTGGTGCCGATATCCATGGCAACGGCAAAATCACGTTCTGTGGTATCGCCGGGCTCAATGCGGATAATCTGATTTTTCCCATCCTCTCGAACCGGCCTTACAATGGTTGCAGTCACCTTAAAATCTGCCTTGCGAAGGATATCTGGAACCGTTCGCATCACGCTAAGATCCATGGCAAGACGGTGCTCGCCGTGATCCATCTTGAGATGGTGCATAAGCCTTGAGACATCTGCAATATTGTCCTGGGCCGTGGGTTTTGGAAGCTCAAGGTATTTTTTCTCGACTGGAGGAATAAAAAGCCCCTGTTCTTTGAGCGTGTTAAGATCAAAGGTTTTAATTCTGGCCTTGTGTCTGGGCGATGCCTGGAGGTTTAAAACCGTTGAATCAACCTCAGACTCCACAGGGATTCTCACAACAAGATCCGATCTGACCGTTGTAAGGCAGGCAAGCCTGTATCCATTGGCAATGTCTTCCGGAGAAAGCCTCTCTGAAAAGCCATCTTCCACCTGCCCCTGTTCGATGATGACTCTGCACTTTCCACACACACCCTCACCGCCGCAGGATGCGTTCACATGGACCCCCGCCTCCATTGCGGACCGGATAAGGTTTGCACCGTCATCCACCTCGATCTCCCTGCCATGGGGCAGAAAGGTAATCTTATGTCTTGCCATTAAATCTCCTCCTCAAGCTAAAATTGCATCCATTATTTTCAAATATGAATTATCACTTGCCAGCGGTTCTTGCAACTTTTACTCGATTGTTTAATCTGCGATCCTTAGTTTTTTTGGCCTGTTTTTCGGGATAACGGAGTCGGTTATCCACAAGGGCACCCGCAAGGGGAGCCCCTACATGGTCGCCCCCGTAGATGTGGTTTTGCATGGTTATAAACTGGTTCAATTTAATAATTCTTAAAATTTCATTGACCTAAAACTTTTTTTTCGGTTTAAATGAACCATAACTCATTTAGAACTCATATGGAACAGGCTGCATTGGATGCCGGTTCCATTTCGACCGTTCGGACATCTGTCTTTATATAATATGGAGGAAGGGTAATGGAAAAAATTGATATTCCCAGACTGATAGACATTGTGGGAGAAGAAAACCTGAAGAGTAATCCGGCGGATCTCTACGTTTACGGATCTGACTCCTCGGTTCACTGTGCCAGGCCCTGGGTGGTTGTACGACCCAAGGACACTGCTGAAGTTCAGAAAATAATGGTCTACGCAAACCAGGAGCGAATTCCCGTTATAACAAGGGGATCTGGATCTGGAATGTGCGGCCAGACAGTGCCCATCCACGGCGGCATCACCCTTGACATGAAAAGGATGAACCGGATACTTGAGATCAATCCTTCGGACGTATTCTGCAGGGTTGAACCAGGCGTTGTGGACGATGATCTCAACCAGGCGCTCAAACCCTATGGGTTATTCTATCCACCCACACCGGCCTCGAGCAGAATCGCCACCATTGGCGGTGAAATCGGCAACAACGCAAGCGGTGTACGCTCGGTGAAATATGGAGCCACAAGGGACAGCGTACTCGGCATGAAGGTCGTGCTGGCCGATGGATCCCTTGTGACCCTTGGCGCAAGGACCAGAGTTGAGGCAACAGGGTATCAGCTCCACAAACTCATAGTGGGCTCCGAGGGGACGCTCGGGGTTGTTGTGGAGGCCACCCTGAGCTTTGTGCCAATTCCAAAATTCCGCTGCCTTGGCATGGCCAACTTTGACCGCCTCGAAGACGCAGGGGCCGCAATCGCAGGAATCATGGGCGGCGCAATCGCACCGTCCATGCTGGAACTTGTGGACAACGTGGCGATAAAAGCCGTGAACAAGACCATGGACTTAGGCCTTCCCGATGTTGCGGCGGTTCTCCTCTACGAGGCCGACGGAATGGTCAAGGAGGCCGTGGACTACGAAATCGACGCCATGAAGGAAGTCTGCAGAAAGAACAACGGCACGGGACTTGTCAGCAGCTACAATGCGGATGAGCGGGCCAAGATCTTCATGGGAAGAAAAAAACTGTTTCCGGCCCTGTCCAAATTCAGCGATGTATTGTCCAGCACCTCCCTTGCCGACGACATGGCCGTTCCCTACTCCAAGATGGCCGAAACCGCCAAAAAAATACACGAGATTGCGGCCAGAAACAACATCATCATGACGGCCTATGGCCATTGCGGTTCAGGATGCATGCACACCAAGATCCTCATGGAACCGACTCGCAGTGACCAGTGGGAATCGGCAAAAAGGGCCGTGGCTGAGATTTACGAGTATGTCCGGTCGGTCAAGGGCACCACCTCGGCCGAGCACGGTATCGGCATTTCAAAGGCAGCAGCATTTAAGGCGGAAAAGGCCGACAGCCTGGATCTGATGAGTCGGGTCAAAAAGGCCTTTGATCCCAACAACATCCTCAATCCCGGTAAACTCATGGACGCCCCTGAGAATTGGGTTACAGCCACAGATCTTAGATACATGGTTGCCTGAAATTGACCTTGAACAAAAACGGAGTCACACAAATGCAGACACGACC
The DNA here is from genome assembly GCA_034007745.1 of Desulfobacterium sp. Classification (GTDB taxonomy): domain Bacteria; phylum Desulfobacterota; class Desulfobacteria; order Desulfobacterales; family Desulfobacteraceae; genus Desulforapulum. The sequence continues at coordinate 17,799 of JAVEQI010000019.1, read as the reverse complement.
CTTTGAACTAAAAAATCTTGAGCGCTGGAAGACCAGTCTGGACAAATGCATCCGCTGCGGATACTGCTATGAACACTGCCCCATATTCAAACACACCCGGTGGGAATCGGACGCCCCCCGGGCCAAGCTGATCATGCTCTACGGCCTGCTTGCCGGAAAACTTGAACCAACGCCCTATCTTGCAGACAGGGTCGCCTCCTGCTTCTACTGCGGACGCTGCGTTGCGGCATGTTCCAGCGGGGTGCCCCTGACTGATATATTCACCGACGCCAAACGAGACTTCCAGGGCACTGAATTTGAGGCCCTGGGAACCACAACTGTTACCAACACCGATTGCGTGGCTTGTCTTGCCTGCGTCAGGGCCTGCCCCCACGAGGCAAGGCTGTTCATCAATGGCAAGATTGTCACTGACACGGTTAAATGCCAGAGCTGCGGAATCTGTGTGGACATATGCCCTAACAAGGCCGTCTCCACAAATCTGAGCTACGGCACCAACCGACCGGCATTGAACCTTGAAATAGGTCAATTCCTTGAAAAGGAAACCTCAAAGGCCATTGTATTTGGCTGCAACTGGTCCTACTACCCAAATTTTCAAGCATCCTTCATGGAGCCTGATGAGCCCCCTGAGTACAAGATTCTGATCAACATGTGCGGAGGACGGCTTGAGAAGCCTTTGCTCCTTGAACCGCTTCTCAACAACGCCTGGGGAGTGCTTGTGGCCTGCTGTCCTGACGGAGACTGTGAACATGACGGCAATGTCAAGGCAAAATCCCATGTAAAGGCTTTGAGGGAGCTTCTTGAACAGATGGATATCGATCCAGATAGACTCCAGCTTGTACAGATAAAACACGGGGACAAGGTCGGATTTCAAACAGCCATCGACACCTTCATGGAGAAACTGAATACACTTGGTCCCATAGAAAAATGATCAGTGAAGTTTCGACGGGAATTTCATTGTTAGCGGTTAGCAGATAGTAGTAGGTTGGGTTGAGGAACTAAACCCAACTATTGTAAAGTATTCTACTTAGCTAAAAGCTGTGTTTCTTACAAAATAACAAGGAAAAAATCATGAAAACAAACGTTCCCTATGGTCGGGATGGACAGGAAACGGTCGTAATAAGCGACGACCTTGACATAAGATTTCTTGAGGCCAACGATGTGGAGATCACACCCTTTGAGGCTCAGATGGACCAGGCCTTGAACAACCCAATCAACAGCCCCAACCTGAAGGATTTCCTGGCCGATGCAAGGGATGTTCTCGTCATCGTCAACGATGCCACCCGTCCCACCCCCACCCGCCAGGTTTTAGACCAGATCATTGACAGACTTAAAGGGGTGCAGGTTAAATACATCATAGCTACAGGCGCCCACAGGGGACCGAGCCAGGAGGAGTTTATCCAGATCTTCGGGCCCCACTATGAAAGGATCAAGGACGATGTCATCGTCCATGACGCAAAAAAATCTGAGGAGATGGTCTTTCTGGGAAAGAGCAGCAACGGCACCGAGATGTACGTACACCGTGCCGGAGTTGAGGCCCACAAAATCATCATCATAGGATCGGTGGAACCCCACTACTTTGCAGGCTACACCGGCGGAAGGAAATCGTTCCTGCCGGGAATAGCCGGGTTCAACACCATCGAGCAGAACCACAAACTCGCCCTTGTGCCCGAAGCAAAGGCCCTGGCCCTTGAGGGCAACCCCGTGCACGAGGACATGGTGGATGCGCTTTCGGTTGTGAAGAAAGAGATATTTGCCATCATGACGGTCCTAGATAAGGACCACAAGGTCTATGCCGTCACGGCAGGTGAGATCCACGATTCGTTCATGGAGGCAACGGTTAAAGCCAACGAGGTTTTTGCAGCGCCCATCAAAGAAAAGGCCGACATTGTCGTGTCCGTTGTCAAGTTCCCCCAGGACATAGACCTCTACCAGGCACAGAAGGGAATCGACAACGCAAAGCTCGCCCTGAAAAAGAATGGAATCATGATCCTTGTGGCAAAATGCCGCTGCGGCATCGGCGGCAAGGCCTTTGCCGACCTTCTGGGAAGCTGTGACACCCCCCAGGAGGTGCTTGACACAATCGAGAAGGGATACAAGCTCGGATACCACAAGGCCGCCAAAATGGCAGAAATAGGCATCTGGGCCGAGATGTGGGGCGTAACTGATGTTGAGCCTGAAGTAATCAAGAAGCTCTTTATAAGGCCCTTCGCATCCCTCCAGGATGCCCTTGATAAGGCCATCGAAAAGAAAGGAAAATCGGCAAAGATCCTCTTCCTCATGGATGGAGGGCTCACAGTGCCCCTTTATTCAGAGTAGCTTGTACCTGAAGCCTTGAAACGAAAATGAATATATTATGATGCAACGTAGAGACGCCCAATTTGGGCGTCTCCCGGACACAACGAACGATACACTCGACAGCAAAAGAAAGTCAGGACCTTGTTTCTTATTCCTTGTTTCTTGTTTCTTGAAAATCCTGGCGAAGGAAGGCAAGCATTGACTCAGCCTCCCCGTCATGGAGAGAAAGCCCCTTCCAGTCAGGTTCTTCTGGAAGCTTCTGCATGATCATCCCGTCGCTTTCAAACCAGAGGGGAAGTAACCCTCCGAAAAAATAGCCATATTTGCGTAACAGTTCCACCGCCCTGGGACACCCAGGGTCTCCCAGGTTGAGATAGACCTGGATTAGGGAATGTTCGCCCGCCGCAGCCTCGAAATCCTGCATAACCCGACCGAAGTTTGCACCTGTTTTTTTGACCGTGATCCGGGCGATACCGGCATCGGGCAGAAGGAACTCGTCCGATTCGGTGATTCCGGCAAGATCCTCGCCGGGTAAATTTTTACGTTGAAGCCCCAGCTGCCCGTAAAGACCTAGCATGAATTCACCATAGGGTTCGGGCAGATGCACCGAAGCAGGATCGGCGCTCAGGACCTTGAACATCAGGAGCAGCGAGACATTTCGAACTACCCCTCCCTCCTTTGAGTAAACTGCAGCAGGCATGCATTCCATCTCAAGGCCTGTGGCGCACAATCCCTGCTTATGGGCCATAACCTGGGACACTGGATGGTTACACACCGCCTCCACAAAGATTGCCGACAAGTTAAGGGTTTCGGGCATTTCCCCAAGGGCATACCGGTTAAGCTCTCCCGCCAACCAGGTCTTGCGATAGGATTTCATAACCATCAACTGGGCTGTCTCATACACTTTCTGGTTGGGGCAATTGCAAACCAGGCCAATCATGCCTACGATATCTCCCCCGGTGGTTCTGGCCACCAGAGTGTACTGTTCGTCGGTATGATTGCGCCTCTTTACCTCATCCGGATCATAAACATGTTGAACCGGAAAGCGATCTCCGTAAACTTCATAATAGAGAAGAGAAACCCCCAGGGCATCTTCATCCCGGAAGAGCTCCACAACCGCATCCTGATCCGGCTCGATTGTTTTTTTTTCAGTTTCAAGGCGTTCTATTAATTTGATTAATTGTGTCGATTTGGTCACTGGATCAAGTCCCATCAATTTTCTCCATTTTGATTTTTTTCATGGGTGAGAAGCTTACTTTTAACAAGCTCCTCGTAAAGGGCCTGGGCCATAACCCTATGCCCATCAATATTGAAATGGACAAGATCAAGGTAAAGCAGGTAACGCCTGGGATGGTTCCATAGATAAGACGAAACCTTCAATAGGGGCAGCCCCATGGGGGTTCCGATCCGCTTGACGCCCTCGTCTAAAATGCCAAAAATATAATGGCTCCAGCCCTTGACCATCCCCTCCCAGTTGCTCTGAATGGCTGAAAGTTTGGATTCATCATCAGGGTTAACCTCCCGTCCGTAGCTTGGAGCTGCATCAAACATGGCCACGCCGGCACCCTTTTGCCGGGCAAATTCAACCATGGAACGAACCTTATTCTCCTCATAATCAAGCAAGCGTTCCCATTGAAATCCGGGTGCGGGTTTGAATGCTTTGGACCGGTCCTCGTCCTTTGAAAATTTCCGTCGCAAAAACATGCCCATGCAGGTTAGGTCCATCGCCTTGAGATACCAGGCCTTGTGGCGTTCCAACTTATGCACAAATTCAAGGGGCCAGGAATCTCCCTCTTTCCAGGCCTCTCCCTTGATATAGGCGATGGAGACATCGTTGGTATTTGGCCGGACAAGCACAATATCACCCTTCGCAATGGGAAGAGATCGCACAAGCTCAAGACTCTGGGAAACATTATAGCCTATAACCGATGCGTTCATCACCTGAAAGTCATGGCCGGAGTCGTCAAGCTGCTCCTGGAGGACATTGAACCAAGCGGCTTGTTCCCGGACAAGCTTTGGTCCGAAGAGATCGGATTCGCCGACCACCCAGATGCGTCTTCGCCCGGGTTCGGGTTCAGCGCACCGCAGCCCCAGGCTGTTGACGTGCATCTGTCCCTTGCCATAACCGGGTTTAAGTTTCCAGTTAAGGGGCGACCCACACTCTTCGATGAATTCATTGTAGGGGTATTCTGCAATCTGCTTCCTGACATAGGGCAGACCGTGTACTTCTTGGTAGTGTTTGCGGGCCTTGACCTCGATTAAAACCAGTACAAGAACAATGACAACAAAACAGACAAGATATACCATGGATTAATCCTTTAACTATTAATGCATCGAGGAGCACGTCCTGTCCGCAAGGGTTAGTAAACGGCGTAAAATAAAAATGCTGACGAGGCCTGTTACAATCATGGCCAGGGCATGACTGACATAGGCACCTTTGCCGCCCCAGATATACCCAAGGAGAAACGCCAGGGGGAGTCGCAAAAGGAGCAGGCGGGCCACATTGATAATCAGGGTGTACCGAGGCCGTCTCAGCCCCTGGGCAAGACCTATCACAATAAGCTCCACCGGCACCAGGCAATATCCTAGAAGAGAAGCCCTTAAGGCATAGGTGGAGAGCTCAAGGACCTCGCTGCCGGGCTGGAACAGACCGATTACAAAAGATGCATTGAACCAGAGCAGCACCACTGCCGGCAGGAGTACTCCATAAGAGATCATGAGGGAAATCCTTACCGCCTCACGAATACGATCTGAGTTTCCGGCCCCCAGGTTATACCCGGCAAAGGGAATCAGTGAACAGGAAAGGCCGTAAAGGGGCAGGACAATCATCTGTTCCATGCGGGCGGTAAGGGCCCAGGCCCCCACATAGGCTGGGCCAAAGGGAGCGAGCACATAGTTAAGCCCGATAAGCGAGATGGGTATGATCAAAAAGGCAAGGGCCACAGGACCTCCCAGCACCCCGATCTCCCTCCAGGACCGAGCCTCTTCTCTTGTACAAAGGCATTGGGGTCTGACCCTTGCCTGGCGTTTAAGGGTAAACCACATGAAGGACCCGGCTACAGTCCAGCCAATCAAGGATGCAAGCGATGCACCGGCAATGCCCATTTCACAGTAAAATATGAGGAACGGATCCAGGACTATGTTGATAATGTTGCCAAGGATCATTGCCTTCATGGGGGTCCTAGCATCGCCAAGGCTAAGAAACACACCTTCACACACCATGGCAAACCCCATAACCGGAAAAGTCCACGCAAGCCAGAACATGAACTTTTGAATAGCTTCAATAACTGCTTGATCAACATTGAACCACCCAAAGATTGCTGCATTTACCCCCGGTAAGGCAAATAGACAAAAGGGAGCCATGAGAATCAGGGCAAGGGGCAGGGATGATCGGGTTACATTATCGGCTTTGCCGACATCTTCGCTCCCCCTTGCATGACTCATGAGGGTTGTTGCGCCAACGGCCACCCCCTTCCCGACGGCCATGCCAATATAGAGCATGGGCACACAAAGGGAAAGGGCCGCAAGCTCAACCGTGCCAAGCCAGGAGACAAAAACCGTGTCCACCAGGGCGTAAAGGTTTTGGAAAAACATGGATACCATGGCAGGGGCCCCGAGACCCAACAGCACGGTCAACACCCTGCCTTCACCCATGTTCAACGGCTTACCTCCCATGATTATCAAAGCCTCTTAAGACATCGATAAAGGCATTGCAGAAAGCCTCCATCACCGGCATTTGAACGAGGCTGATGCGTATCCAGTTGGGAAAACGAAAGCCTGTCATGGTGCGCACCATGATCCCTTTTTTCATTAATTTTCGATACATCAAGGTATCGGATATGGGCACCTTCACCATGATATAATTGCCCTCATGGCTTATATAGGTAAGCCCCAGGCAGTCAAACGTATTGCAGAGGAGCGTTTTTGCCTGTTTCACCATCTGGCGGGTCGCCTCGATAAACGGGCCGTCATTGACAAGGGCCGCAGCAGCAGCTTTCTGGGCAAGGGTGTTGACCGAATAAACGGTGTGGGTCCGCCTGATAAGATCCACTATTTCATCTCCTGCGCAAAGGTATCCGATGCGAAGGGATGCCAGGGCGTACATCTTGGAGAAGGTCCTGAAAACAACCACATTGGGATATTGGTCCATCAGGGCCATGCCGTCGGGAAAGTCTTCATTTTCCACATATTCGCAATAGGCTTCGTCCAGAACCACAATAGCGCGGCTGTTAACGCCATTAAGAAAACTGGTCATGGTATCCCTGTCCCAATATGTGCCTGTGGGGTTGTTGGGATTACAGACGAACAATACCTTGGTGCGCCCATCCATCGCATCGAGCATAGCCTGGGGATCAAACCCGTCATTCTTAAGGGGAACCAGACGTGCTTCAACCCCTGAAAATTCCGCCACCCACTCATAAACGGCAAAGGTCTTATCTGCAGTAATGATATTGTCCCCTTTTTCACAAAAGGCCTTGATCACAGAAGAAATAACCTCGCAGGAGCCGTTACCGACTAAAAACTGATCGGTATTCTTGCCAAACCGTTCGGCCAGGGATTGGCGAAGATCGAAACAGTCTCCGTTGGGATAGACCGGCACGACCGCTGGTGCAAAGGTCTTTAAAACCTGCTTCACCTCGGGGGGCGGCCCCAGGGCATTTTCATTGTTGTTGAGCCTGTGGAGATGATCCACACCGTAAAGTCGTATGAGTTCCGAGTCGGGCTTGCTCGGATAATAAGGCTCGAAAGTCTGGATATAACTTGGAACCAGGTGGGTAAAATCAATATTATCCATGCTGAAACACCAGAACATCGGATTTCCCGCCGTGGGGAAGTACCATCCTCGGAACGAACCCATTATCCATAATTGCCTGGCCCATGGCTGCCTGCCACCCATGGGCAAGATCAATGGGGATAAAGATGTTGAAAAAATTTTCCCTGAGGAGCGTCTCAACATGGCGGGAGATGCATTGGGCTGCATCTAAACCTGTCACCATGGGAGAAAGGGTTGCCTTTCCTGCATCGGCCCTTAGCTCCACTGAAAACACAGAACGCTCGGGCAGACGTTCCCCCTTTCCTTCAATCTGACCTTCAACAATTTTCAGATCCCGCATGAGTACCTGACGATCGTATGCGGTTCGAAGAAACTCGGCATAGGCCCTGTGGGCCCAGACAGATGCACCCACATCCTCCTTTAGATGACGATACCAGACCTCCTGCTTAACTGTCCGGCCGTCTGTCTGAATCATATTAAGGTGTCCCAGGGATTCGAAGCCTTCGGTTACGAGGCTTGATGTGGCAGAGTCACTGAAAAGACCCATGGCCCTTGTCCGTGCCACGGTGTTGATAAGGTGATCGGTAAGAATTTCTCCCGCCCGGTCGTCCTTTACAAACACATAGGGCCCGGAAAAACCTATACCCTGTTCCGAAGATGCCTGCCAGCAGATCATCCCGGCAAGAACACCTATCTCATCCACCGCAATGGCGATTTCCAGATCCATCTGTTCAACCATGTCAACCACCATCCCAGGTGTAACAAACGACCGGGGAACAACATCTCTTGTATAGATTCCAAGGGCCTTTATGCATGCGGCTTTAATCAGCTCAGGTTCAGGATCTCGGACAATGGTCAGATCTCCTCGGGTGTCAACGGGCTCTATTGGTCCTGGTTTGACAACCGGATAGTCCCGGTCCTTTCTAAGGGTCAGATGGAGCGTCTCCCCTTCAAGGCCCAGGGTGAATCCATCTACGGCCCTTACAGCCACAAGGAGTCCCAGGTTATCAATTTCTTCCAGAACATCCGTCTTTGTCACAAGGTTCATGGCCCATAGATCCGACGGGTCTGCCTTAAAGGAAAATTTACACAGCACATGCCATCCCCCAGGCTCAAGGCGGAAATCTATCCTTGTGCCCCGGGCGATTCCGGCCAGGTGGACCACGATCTCTTCAGCGGATAGGGCCAGCATCATAGCTTTATTTCGTGGAAGCCCGAACACAGGCGCACCATTTTCAATTACAGACTGCACCAGGGGAACCCAGGAGATATCCGCCGGCAAAGACAGTGAAACCGATTGATCAGCAGAACCCTTCATATTTATCCTTTGATTGACAAAAGGGGGACAGATTCTAATCTGTCCCCCTTTTTATCCTCTTTAGCATAGAAAAATCGTATTATCAGAGGCATTAACAGCCCTTGATTATTTATATCTTTTCAACAAACTTCTGTACCTTGGAGCTGAACTCTTCGGCCATGTTTGAAGCGATGGTCGTAAAGATGAGGCGGTCCTTGTTGAGACCCATGGCCTCAAGGCGCCGCTGCACCTCTGCCACCCGCCAGCCTGCAAAGGTGTTTCCCCTTTCAGCCTTGCAGTTTCCCTCGTGGCAGGCTGCGACCATTACGCCGTCGGCACCCTCCACAAAGGCCCTCATGATAAATTCCACGTCAACCTTGCCGGCGCAGGGGACCTGGATCATCCTGAAGCCCTCTGGGAGATCGGCTCCAAGGGCCTTTACAGCCTGACCCGCCTCAAAGGCCGAATTCTCGCAGCAAAAGGCAACAACGGAAGGGGCTGCGGTCTTTTTGGCAGAGGCCACGGCGGCGTCGATGTCTGACTTAAGTGAATCATCGGTAAAATCACCAATCTGGATGGCGTCCATGGGACACTCACTGGCGCAGATGCCGCAGCCCTGGCAGGCAACCGGAGAGATGACAGCAACCCCGTTCTCCCAGAATATGGCACCGTGGGGACAGCAGCGGTAGCAGGTGAGACAGATGACGCACTTACTGTCATCAACCACCGCCCTCTCCTTTGCAACAGTTACCACCCCTTCGCCCAAAAGATCCTCCACCCTCAGCACAACGTTAGCACCGTCCACGGGCTGGGAAACCACAAAGATCCCCTCCCGGTTGGAATTAACCGGAAAACGATGGACGTTGTTGCTCGGCAACAATCCTTCAAGGTCCATGTCTATGCGGAGGGCGGCTGCAAGGTCAAAGTCCTTCTGACCCACGACTGTCTTTTCCTCTACAACGATATAGTCCGGCTCAAGAACCAGGTCCCCCCGGATAACCGGATCATTGATGGTGATCTTCAGGGTTTCACCCTGGTCGATCGCAGGTTTCTCAAGGGGCTTGAAGCAGACAACCCCCTGGTGACGGCCCTGGGTAAAGAGCCGCTCAAGCCCCGGGCCCCCAACTTTAACATTATTGGCATAGATATAGGCGCTGGAAGCCCCGAGATTCTGGACGGCAAGGGCCGCCTCAAGAACCCGGCGAGTTGCGGCAGGATCTCCCTCCTGGCCGAAACCTGACAAAAAGGCCACGATCTTTCCATCACCCTTCTTTAAATCTTCGGTAAATGCAGCATCCTTGAGAAGGGCCTCCATCTGAGTCATGGTGACCACCCTGTCGTCCAGTGTGAGACCATAGGCCGGGTTCAAAGGCTCAAGCCCGTAGATGGGGGCAACCACAATGGCCCCGAAGGTCCGTTCAACAAACTTGTCGCCAGTTGCAAGACAGATGCGATAATCGCCTGCAACGCCCGCGAGCCGTTCCACCCTGGTGGAGGTCATCACCTCTACACCGCTGGCAGGGTTCTTTTTGTCTGACCCGTCATGGGCAAGTACAACGTTATAGCCTCGATCTGCAAGGGCTACGGCAGCCTCTACACCCGGGGCACCACACCCCACAACAAGAACATCCCTGTTCATGGTCACATCTATCATGGTTGTTTTTTCCGCTATCATTTGGCACCCCCAAGGTATTTTACGGCGTCAAAGGCAGCTTTACCCGCTTTTGCCATGCTGGCGGCTATGGTTCCGGGCCCTGAGGCCGTTCCAGCCACAAAGATTCCATTGGCTGCGCTGTCGTCAAGGAATCCATCCACAGTCATGGGCACGTCAAAGATCTCTGAGATGAGCTTTGTATCGGTCCCAGGCATAATTCCAATGGAGAGAACCACAAGGTCGAACTCCTCAAAAGTAGGAGTTCCCTGGTCTTCGGCCATGTGTCGAAGCTTCAGGCAATCATTTTCAACAGGATAGATGTCAACGGGGATGGTCCTTACAAAACGGACGTTTTCCCTGGTCTTCGCATAAAAAGCTGGAAATTCCTTGCCCACATTCTGGATATCAATATAAAAGACCGATACCTCGGCTTCGGGGTCCTGGTGGCGGATGGTTCCTGCCATGCGAAGGCCGTAGGCACAGCAGACCTCAGAACACCAGAGATGCCCTAAACGCTCGTCCCTTGATCCAACACACTGGATAAAGGCGACCCTTTTGGGAGGCTTTCCATCAGACGGCCTTACGATTCCTGCATTCTCCCGCTCAATGTGTTCGAACTCAAGGCCCGTTATCACATTCTCCCAACGTCCATACCCGTAGGTGCTCTTGAGGGAGGCATCAAAGGGCGAAAAGCCCGTTGCAAGGATAACAGCGTCAACACTAAGCTCACACTCGCTGCCCATATCCTTGATCTTCATCGCCCCCTCGGGGGCTGGTTCGTTAACATTTTCACCAACGACAAAAAGCGGGGTATTGTGCCGGGAAAATCCCTTGAGAATCTTTCCGTCGGCGGCTTCACCGCTGCTCTTTGCAAGGGTAACCCTGTATCCGTCTGATCTGTCAAGGGCCTTTACCTCGGTTCTGAGGTGGACGTTGATCAAAGGTTCACCGACAACATCCTTGAGCATCTTCTCAACGCTGCACGCACCGCACTTCTGGCACATCTCGGTTGCCTTGCAGGTGTATCCGATGCTGTGGCCGCCAAGAAAGCAGCTCTTCTCAACAAGCTCGACACCGATATTTTTTCGGGCCAGTTCCCAGGCCGCAGTAAGCCCTGCTATACCGCCGCCCACAACCATTACTTTTCCGGTTTGACTGTTCAATTGCAAACTCCTTATGGTTATTAAACTTCAGGTCTCGGCAGTACTCCAGCACGCTCGGCAATCTCAGGCACCATGTGCTCCCACTCGATGGCCATGAGATGAACTCCAGCAACGCCCTTCATCTCCTTGAACTCTTCGATCTGCTCACAGGCGATCTTGATGCCCTCATCGGCGGCATTTTTCTTGTCAACCCCCTGAAGACGCTTAATTATCTCATCTGGGACATCCATTCCCGGCACCTTGTTCTTCATGTATTTGGCCATACCAACGCTCTTCATTGGTGTTATGCCGGGGAGGATCGCAACCTTTTCAGTAAGTCCCATGTCGTTTGCCTGACGAATCCATTCACGGATTCTCTCCATGTTGAAAACACACTGGGTCTGGATAAAATCTGCTCCCGCAGCCACCTTTTTGGCAAGGCGGTGGACCCGCCATTCAAAGGGCTCGGCAAAGGGATTGGCAGCGGCACCGATGAAAAGCTTTGGAGGTACGTCAATGTCGGCCCCGCCCAGGAACTTGCCCTCGTCCCTCATTTTTTTCACCATTCCGATGAGCTGCATGGAGTCAAGGTCAAAAACTCCCTTGGACTGGGGATGGTCACCAAACTGCTGGTGGTCGCCCGAAAGGCAGAGCATGTTGTGGATACCGTGGGCATAGACCCCGAGGATATCTGCCTGCATGGCAAGGCGGTTGCGATCCCTGCAAACCATCTGGAAATTTGGCTCAACCCCCCCCTGCATGCAGATCAACGAGGCAGCCCAGCTTGACATCCTGACCATTGCTGTCTGGTTGTCGGTTATGTTGGCCATATCCACACATCCCTTGAGATGTGCTACTTTTTCTTTTAAGGCTTCAACATTAGCACCCCTCGGAGGTCCTACCTCCCCTGTAAAGGCAAAATGACCGGCTTTAAGGATTTTTTCTAACCTGCTTCCTGATTTCATATTGATTTCTCCGTTTGATCTCTTCCGTCAAATCATAAAAGTTAAACCATAAAGAACAGCTATCATCGGCCAAGGGCCTTGACCCTGTCCTCATAACCTGGCTGAATAACCGTTCTTGGTTTCTGGTTGCTCCAGTCATTGGGTGGTGAAATCTCGATTATCTGGTCAAGTCGTCCCTGGGCCGCCAGGCGTTCATGGATCTTATACCAGGCACAGGGCTGATCATTGCTTATTTCGCAATTGCCCTGGTTGGTTCCGCCGCAGGGGCCGTTAAAAAGGCTCTTGGCGCACATGGTCACAGGACAGATGCCGCCGGTCATTGCAAGGACACAGGAACCGCAGGCCCGGCATTTCTCCTCATACCATCCCACATCAAGGTTGACACCGATGAACGAAGTGTTCACAGCCGGAAAAACCGGTATACTCGGGAAACGTTCGGCAAGAAACTGTATACCTGCACCGCAGGCCATGGAGAGGAGAGCATCGTACTCGCCTACCTTAGAATCAAGCTCAGCCAGAAACTCCATATCACACTGGCGCTCAAGAGTCTCGGCACCAAACTCAACTTTATCCCGGCCAAAGGCCAGGTTGAGCTCTGCATTCAGGGTTTCGACTTCTTTTGATCCTCCGGCAAGACAGACAGCGACACAGGTGCCGCATCCAACAGTCAGGACACGTTTATAGCCTGACACCATATTTTTAATCTCATCAAAGGGTTTTCTCTCTGCAACAATCATGGATCCTCCTGTTTACAGACAACTAATTTAGGGGTTAGTGATTAACCGAAATATCATTTCCAGATAAGCGCTTAAAAGTCAAGTGTATTAAGCTATTATCCTCTGAAGGACCAAATTATTATAAATTAAATTCACAAAACATTGACGAACCACTACTGTTCCAAACGATTATACGATTCTTAATTTCAGGAATTGGCGATTAGGCAAACTCCTTATGTCATCGTATTTCCAACTTAATCTTATCCATCAAGAATAGGAGGTTCTGGCAAAGAACCAGATCAATTACACCCCGGCCCGCATCGCTGACCAGAATCCAGCATTCTGCGCTATCTTAAAAATTATATTGGAGAAACAAATCTGCCATGAAAGGCAATTTATCGAAGGGCAAGGATTCGATCATAAACAGATTTTCTGGAGATCTTGAATCTCTTTGCCAGCTCCTTTGCAAGATCCCCGGTTCGCTGGTTTGAATCTTCAAGGGCTGTGACAATAAACTGGTCTAAGGCTTCATCGGTCATCTGGGGGGAATGAGACAGGTCAGCACCCGCCACGAATAGGGAACACTCGCCCTTTACGCTGTCCCTTGAGCCAAGTGCTGCCATGATTTCAGAGAGGCTTCCCCGGAGGTACTCCTCGTGGATCTTGGTGATCTCCCTTGCCACCATCCCGGGACGATCACCCAGGATTTTAACCATTTCCCCAAGAAGGGGAAGGATGCGCCTGGGGGACTCGTAAAACACAAGGGTTGAACCTTCGCCTGCAAGCGCCTCCAGCCGCTCCCGGCGTCGTCCGGCTTTTCTCGGCAGAAATCCCACGAAAAGAAACGAATCCGTGGCAAGTCCTGAAACACTCAAACCCGCCACTGCGGCGCAGGGTCCTGGAATGGGAATAACCCTGATGCCTGCCTGGGTGCAGGCTCTTATCAGTTCAAATCCAGGGTCAGACACCAAAGGAGTACCAGCATCTGAAACAAGGGCAATGTCCTCTCCCCGGTTTAACCGGTCTACAAACTCATCAATCCTCTGGGTCTCATTATGATCGTGGCAGGATACAAGGGGCTTTTTTATCTGGTAGCGGGCAAGGAGTTTGCCAGTGTGCCGGGTATCTTCAGCGGCAATCATGGAAACCTGGCCAAGGATTTCAACGGCCCGGAAGGTGATGTCCCCTAAATTGCCGATGGGAGTTGCCACCACATAGAGGGTGCCCTGTATCGGTTGACCTTCTCGGCCTTGATCTTGAACAAGATCCTGATCTGGGTCAGTCGGTCTGGAATGCATTTCTGATAAGCTCAATCTGGAAGGTACCGTTCTCCTCATAAAGGGCTGCAACATCAAACCGCACCCGAAGGTCGGTGATCCCTTTTTCCCGCATGAAAAAACGGGCGCCCATGATGATTTTCTGCTGTTTTGCCCAGGTTACAGCCTCCCTTGGGCCGGTTCTGGAAAACCTTTTTCTGGCTTTTACCTCGACAAAAACCAGGGTATCGTCCTCCCTGGCAATGATATCAATTTCGGCTACCCTAGCCGTGTAGTTACGCTCGACAATGGTAAACCCCTGTTTTTTCAAAAAGTCTGCTGCTGCATCTTCTGCAAGGCGCCCCATCCGCTGTTTCTGGTTTTCCATCAGAGCGCAGTAACCCCTTTAAAGCTGTAGCGATGAACCGGAGAAGGGCCAAGGGTTGCAAGGGCCTCCCTGTGAAGCTTGGTAGGGTATCCCTTGTGTCGGTCAAACCCGTAACCTGGGTAAAGGCGATGCATGTCAGCCATGATCCTGTCCCGGGTCACCTTGGCAATTATGGATGCCGCTGCTATGGATACGCTGAGGCTGTCTCCCCTGACAATTGTCCTTTGATCTATGGGAGAATCAATGGAAAAACGACCGTCGATCAAAAGATAGTCCGGCTTGACACTAAGGCCGTTGACAGCCCTTAACATGGAAAGCAGGGATGCCCTCAGGATATTGAGCATATCAATCTCGTGGTGGGAGGCAAAACCCACACAGACCCCAATGGCTTTGTCCATGATTCTTCCGTATAGGAGCTCCCTTTTTTTAGGGGAGAGTTTCTTGGAGTCCATTATCCCCATCGCCGGGAAATTTTCACCAAGAACTACGGCTGCAGACACAACAGGGCCGGCAAGGGGACCCCTGCCGGCCTCGTCAACGCCTGCAACGCAATTATATCCTGCCTTCTGTGCCCTTCGTTCAAAAGTCCACATGGAGGATATTAATTATGCCGTGCGCAGTTCTTTAATTCTTGCAGCCTTGCCCCGCAGATTTCTGAGGTAGTATATCTTGGAGCGTCGTACCCGGCCCCGTGATACAACCTCGATCTTGTCGATACTCGGTGAATTAAGGGGAAAGATTCGCTCAACACCAACGCCACCGGAAATTTTTCTAACGGTAAAACGGGCTGCGGCAAGTCCCTTGGTTTTTTTGATCACTACACCGGCAAATATCTGAATACGCTCTTTTTCACCCTCACGGATCTTAACATGAACCTTGATATTGTCACCCGCCCTGAAATCCGGCACATCAAGCCGAATCTGCTCCTGCTCCAAATGATCTATGATATTCATTATTTTTTTCTCCCTCAGTTAGTATATCTGTTTTGTTTTTTATTAGGAAACAGCTTTTAGCTTGCCGAGATGTAGGGGCTCCCCTTGCGGGTGCCCTCAATTGCGACCCTTGTGGTCGTCCCTCACACCCCTTGTGACCGCCCCTTTTTTCATATTAAATTCCAGCCAAATTGGCCTCCACAAGGGCACCCGTAAAGGGGGCCCCTACACTCGACTCGGTCTATTTTATCGAGTTGCATCGTTCGTTGTCCTTATTCTATCCAAAATAATAGACGCAGCCGATCGAACCGAAAGATGGTTATATCCGTTCACCCCGTTGATGGGCTCCATGAGAATGTCGCACCCGTTGATAAACCCCTTTGAAAGCCCCCAGGCCGTGCCAAGGGCAAGAAGAACGGTCTTTCCCCTGCCCAACTCTGCCCTCACACTTGCCACTGGGACGCTGTTTTCTCCCATGGCCGCACTGGTTGCAACGGTGATCATCGGTCCCTCAATTTCCCCGGCGACCTGGGCCACAGCATCTTCAAAGCTTGATACCACCCGGATAAGGGACAGGGCCTCCCTTCGATGGGGGTTTAACACACCTCCCGCACCATGGATCCAATGGTTGATCACCTCCCGGGCCAGAATCTGCTGGTCTAAAAGTGGGGTAACAATAAAGACCCCCCGCACACCAAAGGTTATGGACGCCCTTGCTATATCGTGCATGTCTATGGTGGTAAGGGCCGATGCAATGATATCTCCCCTTTTATTTTCTACCGGATGATGGACAAGGGCCAGATATAAATCATTCATCAACAAATTTTCCCATCAATTAATCCCTTCCACCAATAAGCTCTCCAATTTCTTGACGCCAGGATTTTAATATATTTTTCTCCTCATCATCCAAGGCCCGTCGATTGAAAAGGTCCGGCCTGTTTAAAAAGGTTCTTTTAAGCGCTGAAGACTTTCGCCAGCGCTCTATTTTACCGTGGTCACCGGAGAGCAGAATAGCAGGAACCTCCATGGATTCGAACACCGGGGGCCTCGTGAATTGAGCGTATTCCAGACGATCATCCCTGAACGAATCCTGTTCAGCCGAATCCTCACCGCCAAGCGCCCCGGGCATAAGCCTGGTCACAGCATCTATGATAACCATGGCGGCAAGTTCGCCCCCGGTCATCACATAGTCACCAATGGAAATCTCGTCATCCACAAAACTTTGACAGACTCTCTCGTCTATTCCCTCATATCTGCCGCACACAAAAATCAGATCTTCAGCGCCCGCTGCAAGATCAAGAGCCAATGCCTGATCAAACTTTCTTCCCTGGGGGGTCATGAGAATCACCCTGGAACTTGAATCAGAATCGGCAGATCTTTTTCTGGCAGAGTTGATGGCAAGGGCAAGGGGTTCCGGCTTCATCACCATTCCACATCCCCCCCCATAGGGCCTGTCATCCACAGTAGCGTGGCGATCTTTTGTAAAGTTCCTCAGGTTCACCGCTGTTCCGATGATAATCCCTTTGGCAACAGCCCTTGAAATAATCCCATGGTCAAAAAAAGGAACGACCAGCTCAGGAAACAGCGTTAAAACTGTAAATTGCCTTGCAGCCACTACAACCCCTCGGGCAGGTCAACCGCCATCTCACCCCGGTCAAGATCAATCTCGATCACGACAGAGGCAAGTGCCGGCACCAGAAATTCCTGTTCGGGGTCAACCTTCTTGTTTTTTACAACAAAAACATCATTGCTGCCCGTTTCCATGATGGAATCAATTGTGCCAAGCGCCCCAAGGGTCTTATCCGTTACCCTGAGACCAATGAGATCTGCCCAGAAATAGCTGTCGGCTTCGGGTTCCGCTAGCCGATCCCTCTCTACAAGGATCTCAGCACCCACCAGATCTTCGGCAAGGTTGCGGTCCACTCCGGCAAACTGAACCAAAAGACCTTTTTTATGGGGTGAAGCCTTGAGTATCGTATGGCGCTCGCCTTTGTTCCCGGCACGTTGAAGTATAACTTCAAGTCCGATTTTAAACGTATCTGAAGATTCGGCAAACGACCGGACCCTAAGCAGCCCCTTTACGCCATGCACTCCGGTTACCACACCAAGGGTAAACAGAGATTCGCCCATGGTTACTCCACAATTTCCAGCACTGTTCGCTTTTTAAGCTTTGCAGATGCCGCACTCAGAATAGTTCTCATGGCCCGGGCTGACCTGCCCTGCTTGCCAATCACCTTCCCCAAATCCTCTTTTGCTACCTTGAGTTCAAGAACAGAAGTCTGACTTCCCTCTATCTCAGTAACCTCAACCGCATCGGGATTGTCAACCAGTGCCTGTGCAATGTATTTCACCAGCTCTTTCATAACTCATCTCCTTATAG
>JAVEQI010000018.1:0-61042 GCA_034007745.1 Desulfobacterium sp. | reverse complement strand
CCACCATGTGGAGCGTTTTTTATCAGATTTGGTGGTTAGAGGTGAGGTGTCTGCATCCACCCAGAGCCAGGCACTGAATGCCATTGTTTTTCTTTACCGTGAGGTTCTTGATCTTCCTTTGGAAGGGGAAATTATCCCGACCCATTGATCGCAAAAATCATGTATGGTAAAGACGTGAGGATCATGGAGCAGAGGCAAAGGCCACACTGGTATATCCGCTAATAAACAATGCTGTTCAACAACTCAAAGAGGGAGGTCCTTGGTTGTGGCAAACCCCTTTCTTTTTTTTACAAGGCAGCGGTAAAGCTTGAGGTCCTCAACGGTGTCAATGTCAAACCAGGTCTTTTCAATCTTGACGTTTAAGTCTGATGCCCTGGCAAGGGTGGTTTGAAAAACATCAGAGGTGCTCCAGGCGATATTTTGAAATAGGGGTAAAATAGGAACCTCCCGCTGGAATCCGATCATGTAATAGCCGCCGTCCCTTGCTGGGCCGATCACCATCTGATCGGTTAAAAGGTGGTTGAAAAAAACGGTGATATCCGATTCCTTCACAAGGGGAATGTCACTGCCCATTAAAATGACTCTGTCATATTGACGTTCAAAGGATTCTTCAAAGGCCCGGGCCATGCGTTCACCAAGATTGTTGCCCTTTTGAATAAAAAGGTTGAGATCGCTGCCGAACTTTGAGCGATACTGGTCAATGGTCCGGCTGTCATCCACGTAGTATGCCAGGTCGTAGCTGTCATTGCTGGAGCGGGATATAACCTGGGCTGATGACAGGGCGTCGGCCGGGTAGGGGCATGGACGATCACACTTAAGATCCAGAATCTGCTGCTTGACCAGCTCTTCGTATAAGAGTGCCGCCTCTTCGTAACCGATCTTGCTGCCAAGCCTGGTTTTCACCTGGCCAGGTTCAGGATATTTGATAAAAAGAATCAGTAGATTGTCCGTGGCCAACTGTCGTTCCTCTTGTTTGTTAATAAAATCTAACCAGGGTTTTCGGGGAAACTCCCAGGTAATAGAGCATGGCCAGAATCGGGTTGCGGATCATGGTTCGTACTATTCCCTGCTCGACCCACCTTCGGGCAGAGGTTGAGGCTCGCTGGGGCAGGATCTTGAATGGTTCTTCTGTCTTTTTGACCTTCTGCATCAGGGCGATGTCTTCCATCAGGGGAATTTCGTCAAATCCATCAATTCTGTGGAACAGCTCTTTTTTAAGAAAGATGCCCTGGTCCCCATAGGGAATTTTCGTGATACGTGACCGAAACGAGGCAATCTTTGATATGAGTTTAATCAGGGGGTGTGGGTTGTCAATGTGAAGATCAAAGGCTCCGCCTGAAAACCCCTGCTCTATGGTGTCCGTGATCAATCCTGGAAAACCATGGGGCAGGGTGGTGTCAGCATGGAGAAAAAGCAGGATGTTTCCCCGGGCTATTTTGGCCCCGGCGTTCTGCTGAAGGCTTCGGCCCCTGGGGGCTGTTATTTTTAGAATGTTGGGGCAGGGCAGGTCACCGTCTGAAATCCGGCCAATGGTTGAGCCTTCTTGATCGCCGTCAACAACGACTATTTCCATTTTATGGTTCCCGATTCGTCTCCCAAGATCCCACAGGAAACGGTTAATATTCTCCTCATGGAGTACCGGGATAATTACAGTGATGGACATCTCCTTGTTTACATCCATTTTCGATAAAACCTTGCCAGGGTGAGGTCCAGGATCAGAAATAGCGCCAGGGGCACCACAAGGGAGATGAGGGTGAGTGCCGAGGCAATGGACCAGTCGGTTGAGTTGAGAAAGGGAAACAGATACCCCGAATAGGAGGGCACCAGGCCTCCGCCAATGAGAAACACCAGAAAATAGTCTGAAAAAGCCACCAGAAAAACGATGGAGCCCCCGGCCACCATGGCTGGAATAAGCAGGGGGATTTCGATTTTCCATAAAATCTGCCATGAAGTGGCCCCCAGGTTTCGGGCGCACACCATGGTGTCGGGATCAATCATGGCGTAACCTGCCATCAAGGCCCTCAGCATGTAAGGGTAGCTGTAGATGGAAAGAATCAGGGCAACCCCCAAATGGGTGTCGGCCAGGCCAAGGCGGATAAATATCATGTGGATGCCGATGGAAAAGGTCATTACCGGAAGCACCGCAGGAGCCAGAAGCAGGCTTTCAACAATCCGCTGTCCAGGAAAATTTGACCGGGTCAGCACAGACGCCGGCAGGAAAGAATAGACAATGGAGAGTAGAACCGCAATGATTGAGTATAGAAATGATGAGCCCATGGCCTTGAGGATGCCGGCGCTGTTTTCTTTAAGAAAAACGAAGGTTCGTAAATTCAAGGTGTCGGGATAGAGGGAGGGAAAAGTCCATTGCCCGGCAAAACTGTACAGCATAAGAACCGCCAGGGGAAAAAGAAAGATAAGCCCTATAAGCCACACCTGGAGTGATATCCGGGGCGATATTTGGAGGGATATCTTCTCTTTGTTGATGGTGGCGTTCAATTTCCGACCTTTTTATATTTATGGGTGAGATGAAAGTAAAGGACTGCCAGGAAGAGGCAGACAACGAATAAGATCATCAGCAAAGCCATTGCAATCGGTCGATCTGCTAGATCATGCATGAAATAGTAGTTGTACACATGCAGGCTAAGCATCCCTGGATTGTCAGTACCCAGGATATAGGGAATCTCAAAGGCCCCAAGGCTGTATATAAAGAGGATCAGGAAGGTGGTCAAAAGGATCCCCCTTAATCTTGGCAGTACCACCTGGAAGAAAATACGCATCCTGCCTGCACCCAGCTGGCGGGCTGTATCAATGTATCGTCGATCAAATCTCACCAGCACTGACATGGCCATGAGGGCGACAAACGACGTTTCCTTGGCAGTGTAGGCCACAATTTCGCCGATGCCCCAGCGGCTGAAAACAAGGTCTGGAAACTCCTGGATGTCTGAGATGATGCCAAGGCTGTGGCAGATGGAAGAGACAATACCTGATCGGCTCAAGAAAATCATGGTGATAAAGGCCACGGCAATGTGGGGCAGGATGATGGGAATTTTATACACCACGGTTTTGACCTGCATTGCAGGGGGAAGTTTCCAGATGGCATAGGCAAGAGCTGTACCCAATATGACGGCCAGGGAGGATGAGACAAGGGCCACATATATGGAAAAAAGAATTGACAGGATGAAGCGGCTCTGGGTGAGGATGGCAGCATAGGCCGTCCAGATGGAATCATGAAGGGCAAGGGGGTTCATCATCCCAAACGACTGGACTAGGGTCACAATGATTCCGCCGATAAAGAATAGCGCAAAGGGCAGCAGGGCCGGCAGCAGTTTCAGGTATTGCATCATGGCTTAGTTTTTGTTTTCCAGAACAAATTTGCGCCAGTCTGTTTCCAGTCTTGTAAGGTAGTCTGACGGGATTTCCGGAACCGCGTGGCGGTCGAGAAGGTCTAGGTCAAGGGTGGCATCTCCAAGGTCAAGCCTTTGAAACTCCTCTTTTGCGGCTGTTGGAAGTTTATCCATGTCAAGTACGGTAAAATCGCCCCAGTTGAGCGGGTTGTTTTTTGATAGCTGGGCCTCGGGTGAAATAAGGAAGTTTGCCACAACCATGGCACCGCTCAGATTCGGGGCGTTAAAGGGGACCGCAGTGAAATGGTTGTTGAAGATGCTGTTGTGGTCCATCACAAAGCTCCTGGCACTTGATGGATATCTCCCCTCCATGATCTTGTTGGCGGCATGGGCCTGGTAGTAGGACATGTTAACATCCACCTCGCCCCGCTGGAACAGAAGCTCGAGGGCTGTACTGGTCCTGGGATAGGAGGTGCCCTGGTGCCACAAATGGGGTTTTATCCTGTTCAGGTATTCCCACAGAAGAGGAGATTTTTTAAGGTAAAGTTCTTCGTCAAACCCCTGCATATACTGTTCACCCCCCCCGGTGGCTGCGTAAAAGATCTGACGGATGAATGCGGAGCCCGTGAAATCCGGGGGCTGGGAATAGGTGAACCTGCCGGGGTTTTCCATTACCCATTGTTCAAGGGTTGTGAGACTGTTGAAGGGTCTTTCCATTTTTGCACTGTCGTAAACAAACACAAACTGGGCCTTGCCATAGGGAACCTCATAGTTTTCAACGGGAAATCCAAAGTCGAACTCAACTGTTGCTGGATTTACGTATGCGTTGAAGTTGGGGAGTTTGTCTGCAATGGGGCCAAAGATAAGACCCGCCTGTCGTGCGTTTTTAAAGTTTTCACCGTTGATCCACACGAGATCCATGGTGCCGGTCTTTTTCCCGGCCTGTTTTTCGGTGAGGAGCTTGTTGACAAACACCTCAGCATCCATGGGTACCCGGTTGAGTTTAATGTCAAATTCTTTCTTCACCGTTTTAGCCACATATCCGTCGATCCAGGCGTTGATGGTGGCTGAACCTCCCCACATGTAGAAGTTGACCCCTGTACCCCTGGCATTTATCAAGGCCTCATCATAGGATAGCAACTCCTGCTGGGCGGTCTGTCTCTGGCAGGAGAGGGTCAAAAGAGCCATACCCATCATAAAAAGGCCCAGCATAAGAAACGTTTTTTTCATCGATTTTCCCCCTTTAAAATACGATGGACAATGAGATCAACCCTGTCACCGGTTTGAAACCCGTTGTAAAGCGCATGAATATGGATAATCGTGTCATTGTTTTTTAAATGATAACTGATGTTGGTCCCAAAGAAAACGATTTTTACTATCTCCCAGGGGCCTTCGCCATTGTTAGCGATCGCTGCAGCCTCGGCCCTGAAGAAGTAATCCCCGGTGGAAAAATCAAGGTTCTTCCCAGTTCCGTTGTCAAGAATCTTTACCTTGCCCAGGATATCGGGTGTCAGGCGGTTCACATGGCCAAGAAATGCCGCGGCTCTTACGGATATGGGTTCATGGAAAACTTTTTCCACCCGGTCGAGCTGAATAAGTTCGCCATCGAGCATGATTCCCATGCGGTCGGACATGCTGAACGCCTCGGCCTGGTCGTGCATCACGCAGATGGTGGTGGTATTGAACAGCTTCTGGGTATTGCGGATAAAAAGAGCCGTGTCCGCCTTGAGGTTCTTGTCAAGGTTGGCAAAGGGTTCGTCCAGCAGCAGAACGCCGGGGTTGATCACCATGGCCCTTGCAATGGCCACCCTCTGCTGCTGACCCGCACTCAGCTCTTTTGGATATTGATCCACCTTTTCCAGGATCTGGAAGCACTCCAGCATCTCCATCACCTTTTCCCGGACGACCTTTTTTTTCGTTCGTGAAGCTCGAAGCCCAAAGGCTATGTTGTCAAAAACCGTCATGTTGGGAAAGAGCAGAAAATCCTGAAACACCATGACAGCAGGATTTCTATTTGCCGGGCCTGTTTCTTTAAAGATGACTTCACCGGAATCAGGCGTTTCCATGCCTGCTATTATCTTTAAAAGGGTGGTCTTGCCCACGCCCGAGGGTCCGATAAACGAGATGATCTCTCCTCTGTCTGCCGTAAAGTTGATATTTTTAAGGATAGTTTGACCGTTAAATGATTTGCTGACCTCTTTTACTTTAAAAAACATTCAATGTCGTCCAGGTAGGCTTTGATCTTTTCAAAGGTGAATTTGTCCTTCAGGGTTCGTTTGGAGTCTGTGTATTCAAACCAGGCCATATAGCACCAGCTAAAGGCCCTTAGCAGTATGGTTCGTTCAAGGATGGCCGTTTTAAACTCAAGCTCTTTAAAGGAAAAATCAGGCAGGACGAGCCGGTAATAATCCCTTAGAAAATCGATCCTTTGTTCCGGCGTAAATCTGAAATCGGACTTCCACAGGGTGGTGGTGGGAATGAGAAAATGGGCAAGATCCTGGTACCTGCACGAGACAACAGCCTTTTCCCAATCCACGAGAAATCCTCTGTTTTCATTATTCTTCTTGTTATCCTGGATGATGAAATTACCCGAATTGACCTCGGTGTTCACCATGCATAGGGGCTCATTGGCAAACAGCGCCCCGTGGTCATTGTTGAGCCGTAAAATTTTTCCGTGATAGGCGAGAAGCTGCTGTCGCTGCTCTTTCATCGGATGAAGGGGAAATCTTTCGATCAAATGAAGACTTTCGTCCGCGATATCCAGGATGGGATTTTCCTGAACCAGCATATCCCGGGAAACGGGTAAACCATGGATGGAGGCAAAGATCCGCGGCACCTGGTCGAGATCCCGGGTAAAATCAAACCGTCTGCCCGGGATGAACTCCATGAGCATCACCCCGCCAAGGGGAGAATCCGACGCCACAAAAAAGGGCGTGGGGGTTACGCCGGATGGTTCAACGGCCTTTAGGACATTGTACTCATATCGTATCTGATCCGCCTGATTGATCTGGCTGCCGTGGTTGATGCGAAAGAGGTATTTGGTCCTGCCGGAAACCACAAGGTGGTTTTGATTGTATTCCCCGGCGGCAAGGAAAGAAACCTGGTCCACCCGGTCAAGCCAGCCGTTTTCCAGGATAATATGTTCAATGGTTTTTGAATAGGTCATAACTCGTTAATTTTAATAGTATAGTTTCCCTGAATGGTTTTAGCCTCTTCAACGATCTGCCTGTGGTGTGTAAAAAGAATAACCTGATTTTTCCTGGACAGATCAGCCAGAACCTTGAGGGTTGCCTTTGACCGGTTATCGTCGAAGTTTATCAGAATATCATCCACAATAAAGGGCATGGGTTCATTCTTTTCAAGGCGCCACTCGAGAGTTCCAAGGCGGAGGGCAAGGAAAAGCTGGTCCCGGGTACCTGAGCTCATTTTTTCCACTGTCAAACGCAGGTTGTCCGGGCGTAAGCCGACAAGAATCGGTCCACCCTTATCATCCACATCGGTTCGCAACCCCGTAAACGATCCCATGGTTAAATCGTTGAAGTATCCAGAGGCAATTCTCAGAACAGGATCCTGATGCTCTTCCCGGTATTTTTCTATCTCCTGCTGTAAAATTTTTGAGGAGAGCTTTAACAACGAGTATCTTTTGGATAATCGCCGAATTACGGTCAGCTCCTGCTCCATCTCCTCTGCAATCCAAGCTGCCTTACCACTGCCATCCATAGCTGCAAGTCTGGTTTTTTCCTCGCCGATTATCTGGGAGATTCTATTGATCTCAGGGTTTATTCTTTTTTCGATATCCCGTTGAAGAGTGCCAATTTGGCCCGGCAGCCCATCCACATCAGCCTCTGCTGCCTGCCGAATAATTTCTTCAATGTCTGCGCCGGCCACGATCCGGGCCAGGAGTGCCTCGGTATCAGAAATTTTTTCCTGCAGCCGTTGATATTCGGCAAACCTGGCTGTCACGGTTGAGACGTCTTCGGGTTTCGCACACTTGGCAATGCTTAAGAGTTCTTTCATCTGTTCGTTTGTGCTTTCCAGGGTCTTTTCAGCGGTCGAGACTTCCCGGTGCAGGGAGTCTATCTCCTCAGAAAGCTTGTCATACAGGGTGCTGTTCTTTTGAGCCTGGTTGAGCATGGCTCTCAACTTCAAAATTGACTGGTCCAGGGGCAGGTCCACCATGTCGGGAGCAACGGTTTTGAGCAGTTCAACTACCGCCGCCTCCAACTCATCAGCATCCCGTTGAATACCTTTGATACGTTTTTTAAGATCATCCGCCTCTTTAAGCTTATCAAAGCAATTCTGAAGATTATCCATCAGATCAATGGCCTCTAACGTTGAAATATCGCCTTTGAGTCCCAGATCCAGAAAAGCCTTTCGCCATTGTTTCTGCCAGTCGGTCAAATCCTCCCGGGCAGTTTTGAGATCTTCCTCTGACTGGGCCCAGGCCTTTTGTGCCTGGGCCTGTTTTTCTTTGACTTTTTCAAGTCTTGCCCTTTCATGGGCCATCTTCTCCAGGAGAGCCTCTGCAAAGACTAAAACCGGCCCAAGTTCTTCACTGTCAGGCGGGGCATCTTCTCCCGCAGATCCCACAGAGCCCGCAGAATTCATAGAGCCCATGGATCTGATCTCTTCCCATAAAGCCTGTTTGAGGTTTCTTCGGTGCTGCTCATCTATCTTTATTGCCTGTTCTTTTTTTAAGATATCACCTACTTTGAAACGAAGCTTATCTATTTCACCGAGCCACCCGATCATTTCCCTGGGGGAGAGGGGGGTAACTGTCGAAGATTGCCATGCACGGATCCAGGAGTCATGGTTTTTTTGTTCTCTCAGTTTCAATGCGGCAATGGCGTTGTTTTTTTCTTCCACGATTTTTTGGAGTCCCTCTTCCTGGGCCCTTAAGGAAGCTATGCTCACCACCCGGTCCGCCTCCCTGCGAAGTCGGTCTGCCAGCGTATCAGCATGCTCCACATAACTCTCATAGGCATCGACAAGGGATAGTTCAGGATCATACGCTTTACTATCCTCTGTTACGTTCTCCTGATCCAGCCACTCCCGACGAACAAGCTGCCAGCCCTGCTCCCGTTTTTCACGGGTACGGCTCAACTCTCGCTCCGAAGGAACTTCGCCTGCATAAACTATCTTATTGATCTCAACCTGGATCTTTTTAAGTTCTTTTTCTGCGGTTCTAAGTTCCTTCTGGATTTCACGTTTCTGGTCGGCAATCTCGCCGTAACTGTTTTCAAACCCCTGTATTGTAGCGGAAAGTGGAAGGGTCAGTTCCATGAGAGAGTCCAGGTCACCGGACCAGAGACCTATTCGCCTGAGTTCGGCAAGGGCCTCTTTTTTATTCGTCTCAACATCGCTTTGGTTTTTTTCCAGGTGCCCGTCAATATCCCCGGCCTTTTGAGCTGATTTTACCTTTTGAGCAAGTTTAATCGGAGCCTTTATCTCTGAACGACCAACCGTAACATTTTCTCTGTTTTTGATTGCCAGTTCCGCAGACGTAAGCTTCTTTTGTGCAAGTGTAAGCTGCTGGCTTATGGCCTCATATCGTGAACTCAAGGCCTGAATGGTCTTTTTCTTTAAAAGTAGCGGTCTTAACTGTTCTGCCAGGTCGAGGTCCAAATCAGGTCTCACCTGTTTCAAGAGGTTTCCAGCCTCCCTTCGAAGAGTGATTCTCATGCCGTTTCTTTCGGGAATATCCTTCTGACCCTTGCGGTATTCGCCAAGGCGTTGATGGAAATCATCCACCTTGTCTGCCTGGGATAGAAGATCCCTGTTAAACAGGATACTCCTGCGCTTCTCTTCAAGACTTTCAAGCCGCTCGGTATCCTTTTGCAGCTGATGCCCGGCCTCACGCTTTTCTGAGCCAGTCTGCTGGAATCTTACGTTAAAATCCGGGGGTAAAGGAATAACCTCGCCCAGGGCCGATCGCTGTTCCTTCCAGGATGCAAGAGAGGCAAGTTCAGGAATGGCCTTGGTCAATCGATCGAGACGCTGCACCTCCCTGTTGTGCTGATCTCGCTCCTTCTCCAGATCAGCCCTCTCATCCTCGGCACCTTTCAGGGCTTTTTGATGCTCTTTCCATATTTTGGAGGATAGGGAGAGCTCTTTGAGTTGTTTTTGAAGCTCCTTGAATCTTTTGATGCCCCTGTTGATCTCGGGTAGTTGACCTGACGGTTTGAAGAGCTCCAGAGCTTCCTTCTCAAGCTGGTCAATGACCTCTTTTAATGAAGAGATTCCGGCACCGGCGGCAAACAGGGCCTGGCCGACCTCACCCTTCTGGGCAAGAATCTCTTCACCCCCCTGGACCAGACTGTCATGGTTTATTCCATAAAAAGATTCGAAAATGTTGGATTCTACACCATTGAGAAACGGGACTAAAACATCCGGATCAAGAGGATCTCCAGCTTCATCAATTAGATCGTTGATACGCTTTTTGCGGCGTTGAAAAACTATCTCCTGTCCCGCACTGTTTTCAAGGCAGCCGCCCACAAGCAGCTGATCATAGCTGTGAATGAAATTATCAGGAGTCTGCTGATCAAAACCATACAAAAGGGCCTTCAGGGCCCTGAGCGAGCTGCTTTTCCCCGCTTCGTTTGCACCAAAAACGATATGGAGACCGGGCTCTTTGGAGGTGAAATCTAATGGAGGCCTGTCGGTGAACGGCCCGAATGCCTTTAAGTCGAGGCGTTTCAGTCTCATTTATCTTCTCCATGTTGAAGAAGTTTAGCGATTAAGAGCTCCTGCATTTCATTGCGCAGCTCCTCTATCTTATCCGGAGAAGGATCTATAAGGGGTTCATCACCTGTTTGGATTTCAGCCGGTAGTTTTTTTTCCAGGTTTGACAAATCCGGCACCAGCCTGAAGATGGTTTCTGCATCAAGCTCTATCTGTTCGATGGATTTGAGCAAGCCTGCAATTGGGGAATCCTGTCCAAACATTTCCCCAAGGCTCTTCTTGCGGGTCGTATGAAACTTCACCTTTTCGAGCCAGATGTCGCCAAGCTGGACGGCAATACTTCGAAAACCTTCAGTCCACTGGGTGGTCTGGTCAAGAAATTCGCCGTGAACAGGAGATGAGCCAGTTAATACAAGCCTTACGACAAGGGGTTTTCGATCCAGCTGATCCTGCTCCTGCTCCAAGGCTTGGCGAACTACGTCATAAACCGCCTGGGATGTTTCGCACTCGGACAGATCCACCTGGCAGAGTTCCCAGCGCAGCACATCGAGTTCAACCGCCTCTGTCTTTATAGTGCGATCATCCTCCACAGTCACAAGTGTGGCACCCTTTGAACCGGTTTCTCTTATGTGGCGACCCTGAATATTGCCTGGAAAGACAATCAGGGGGTCCTGGGAAATGACTCTCCTCTGGTGGACATGCCCCAGGGCCCAATAATCGTACCCTTTGGATGTAAGATCATCAAGATTACACGGCGCATAATCTTCGTGGCCCTCATAGCCCATGAGGGATGTATGAAGTATGCCTATGTTAAAATAGTCAGAATCATACAGGGGATACCCGGAGGCAAGATTTTCAGTTACTGCCCTGTGGGAATAGCTCTGACCATGGATGATGACGCCAAGGTCGTCAAGCTTTACGGATTGGACCTTTTTATGGGCGAAAAAAGTCACGTTGTCGGGCAATGGCATCGCCCTGGTGAGCTGACTTGCCGCATCATGATTGCCCGAAACGATGAACACCCTTATTCCGGCCTTGGACAGTTTACCCATCTGGCCTGAAAAAAAGAGACCGGTATTGTAATCCTTCCAATCACCATCATAGAGATCACCGGCAATGAGTATAAAATCAACCTCCTCCTCGATGGAGAGGTTGATCAGATTATCAAAGGCCCGCCTCGTTGCCCCCCGGATCTCCTCAATCGGCGCATCTTCATAAACCTCAAGACCCTTTAACGGGCTGTCGAGGTGTATGTCTGCCGTGTGAATAAATTTAATCATTGTTCAACTCCAAATCTCCTCCATGACAATAACTCTTTGGATTGAACTATAAAAAAGTGCACTCCCTTGCCGACGGGTTAACCCGCTGGTTGTTCGTCATGCCTGCTCCCTAATGGCACAATCAAGGTTTAACCTCTGCTCCCTGTTCCTCAGAGTCCGGTCTGATGGCACTGACCCACCCGTTTTCCTCAACCCCGGATAAAATTTCTACCAGATCTTCATTTTCCCGACCTTTTTTAACCGCAACCTTTTCATATGTTCCATTTTGAAGGCTGAAGCAGTAAAATCCTGTTTTGTCTTGAAAAATCGCATGGGCGGGAAGTGTGAGTGCATTTTTTACCCTGGCCGAAATAATGCGAACCTGGGCGCTCATTCCTGGCCTTAAATCCGAATCGGTAGAGGGCAGTGCAACTGTCATTTGAAAATTTTTTTCACCCTGATTTCCATAATCATCATCCGAAGCCAGAGTACCGATAAATGCAATCCTGCCGTTGATTTTTTTATTCGGGTAGGCTTCCAAGCTTATATCACAGGACTGGCCAATGGCTACCTTGTGAAGATCAATCTCCCTGATCCGGGTTTTGACAATCATGGTGCTAATGTTGGGGAGGTAAAGAATGGGCTCATTCTGCAAAACAATATCCCCAACCCGTGGTTTCCTTTTTTGTCCGTCCCTGTATGTCTCATGTAGAATGACAATGCCGTCCGAAGGGGCTTTAATAACTGTCTGCACCAATTTTTTTTTGGCGTCTTCAAGTTCTTTTTTATAGTTTTCAAGGGCCGTCTGGATTTCATCCAGGGCAGATTCTGCCTGGTCAATCTGATAGACACTTCCCTTTTTGCTCTGTTGAAGTTCCATCTGGGCCTGATTCACGTCAGCAGTCAACCGATCTACCATCGACGGATATACATGGTTCTGATAGGTTTCAACTTTTTCTTCTGCCCGGTTATAGTTTTCCTCTAGGACACTGAGTCCCTGTTCAGCGTTTTTCATTTCATTGGGGTGCTCATACCCCCGTTTGCCCAAATCCTTGAGATCGTTAAGGTAACGCCGGTATTTCTCTTTTTCCTTACGTGCCTTTTCCATATCTTCCCTGTACTTGACAAGCTGCAGGGGGCCCTCACCGTTTGTGTATCCCTCAAGCTCCATCTCTGCTTTTTTGACTTTGAATTCAGCAATGCCCAGATCTTTTATCACCTGGTTTTTTTCCCACTCAAAGAGCTGTTTTTTTGTCTCAAGTGCAGCGGCTGTTTTTTTAATTTTGCCTTGTAAATCTTGAATAACCTCTTTAAACGGTTCAGGATCAAGCTTTATAAGAATGTCACCCTTTTTCACCCATACCCCGTCAACAGCAAGATCTACAATTTTTCCCATTTCCCCCTTTATGGTGGATGATACCATGTAAGCCTGGCCCGCATCCAGTACGCCAGTGGACCGTACAATGATGTCAAAGGACCTTTTTAACGCCTGGACCCTGGGTTGGGGTTGCTCCATGATGATCTCAGGTTCTGCACCAAACAGGAACACAGGAGCGGCAAGTCCGACTGCCATCAGCAAACAGATACCCGTTCTGAATCCCACCGCCTTTTTTTTATCCTTTTTCATACTCAAGCAAGGTCCCCATAATTTTCCGTAACTGGTAGGTGCCGATAATATAATTGATACGTGCATTTAAAAAACTCAGCCGGGCCTGATGAAGCTCGGTTTCCGCCTCTATCAGATCAAAGTTATTAGCCATGTCGTTGTTAAACTTAATTTCAGCGAGCTCCTTCTTTCCCGTTGTCTGGTGAATTTGTTCTTTGGTGATCGAAATAAGTTCTTCTGTCTTAACAAGATTTCCAAGCTGAGTTCTAACCTCTTTTCGTACCTTGTCCTTTGTTTCGGCAATATTGATTTTTGCAGAGCCAAGGTCGATGAGGCTTTGCCGATAGGATATTTTCTCCTTGGTTCTCCCAAAATCCGTTGTGCTGGTAAGAAAGACTCGCCACTTCTCCTCGTCCATGGAAAAGGCGTTTTCAAAGGTCTCTGCCCCGCTGCCCCTTGAATAATCCATGCTTAGACGCAGATCTGGAAGTTTGTTTTGCCTTGCTATTTTCGAATTCCTTTCAGCCTCGTCAAAGGAGTCTTTAATATGAAGAATATCAATGCTGTTCTCAAGAGCAATTCTTTCGGCCTCCCAAACATCCAGAACCACCGCTTCGATTTCAATGGGCGGGTAGACCACCTCAATTGGCTGATCCTGGGGAATTGATAAAATGGATTTAAGCTCATTTTTTCCGTTTTGAAATGCCTCCAGGGCATTGGTCAAGTCTGCCTGGGCATCTTTTACCTTTATCTCAGCCCGATATACGTCCAGGGGACCGGCAAGGCCGATGTCAGACTTTAGTTTTGCCAGGGTTGCGTGGCTTTTAAATTTATTCAACAGGAGGTTATTCATTTCAACCCGCTCCTTATACTCGACAATGGTATAAAAACGAGTCACTGTTTGGATGATAATATCTGTTCTTGTTTTGTGAAGGCTTCTTCCAGCGGATCGAAGGGAATACTCGGCCCCCATCACAGGGTCCATGTTTATGAGCTTTCCCCATCCCTTGAGAAGGGGCACACCCAGTGAAACACCTACCCGGCTCGTGTAATTTTCCCCTAATCCGGCCGTGGGAGAGAACGAAATATCAACACCCTGGGTGGTTTTTCTGCTCATACGTATACCGGCGGTGAGCTCCTGATCTCGATCGTTCACTCCAGCGCCTGCCGAAGGGCTGATGGTAAGATCAAAGTTAGAACGGGCTGAATCCAGATTTAATTGGTTGATATTGATACTGTTTTTGGAAACAATCACAGATCTGTTCTTCTCCAGAGCCTGTTCAATGGCCTGGGCCAAGGAAATTTTTATACCTTCTGCCCATGCGCAGGCAGCCCCCAAAACCGTAAAAAGCACGATTAAAAGAACCGATACAGCTTTGCTTGTTTTTTTTATCTGTTTTTGACTCATCTGTTGATTTACTTTTCCCGAAACTCATACTTTTAGATAATAACCTGATTTTTGTCAAGATAAATGCTGAAACCCAAATCCATCGCTTAAGGCCTGGTCAAGGACTGCCATGGTGGTCACTGCGCATCCCCTGGCATATGGGTCAATGAATAAATTTTTGAAGTATTATCAAAGAGCCTTTGTCTTGGACGCCATGTCCCAGAGAGCCCGGATCTTGGGAATGGATAAATTTTTTTTGATTGTGCAAAGTCCTATTTCGTAGGGGGGAAGCTCCGGCAGATCCTTCAGGACTATCATGTCTTCCAGTAACGGGCTTTTTTCAAGAACCAGCTCAGGCACCAGCCCAATGCCGCACCCCAGATTAACCAGGGCAATGATGGCTTCATGGCCCGCCACCCGGGAATAGATATGGGGCACCTGCTGATGTCTTGCAAACCACAGGTCCATGCGTTCCCGGCTTAAGCCGACGTCGGGAAGAATCATAGGCGTTGTTTTCCAGTCGACCCTGCCGTCCCGGTATTGAACAATACCGGGGAAGCGCCTGGAGGCGATAAACACCAGGGGGCTTGTTACCATTTTTAAGAATGCCAGACTATGGTGGATCTTTTCAGGAAGGGCCGCTATGACCACATCCACATCCCGATTCAGGATCAGGGCGATTGCTTTGGCAGGATCACCAGTTTCAAGTTTTATCTGTACCTTGGGATTAACCACCCGGTAACGGGCGATGATATCGGGCAGGATACTATAGGCTGCCGTGATCGAGCAATAGAGGGATAGTTCTCCCTGGAGCACATCATCTTCGGACAGTTCCATCTCCAGGCGGTCCCAACGCTGGATGACATCCTCGGCATATTTTTTAAAGGCCTGGCCGGCAAAGGTCAATTCCACGGACCGGTTGTTCCGGATAAAAAGGAGGTGCCCCACCTCGGTTTCCAGGCGCTGGATCATCCGGGTCAGGGCAGAGGGGGTAATATTGCAGGCCATGCTTGTCCGGGCAAAATGAAGGGAACCGGAAAGATGCCTGAAAAGCTGTAAGGTCCTAATATCCATATGGATGCTCTGTTAGTCAGTTGATTTTTTCTGTATGTATATCATTGTGTTTTATTTTATGCAATATAACGTTGCAAATAATTCATTTGACGCAATGTAAAAAATAAGCCATTTACAGAACAGGAATTCTACAATGATTTTTTGATAAAAATAATATAATCCACACGTCCTTACGGACATAACAAATATTGAAACTTGAATTAGGACTGAATTTTGTTTCTTGTCTCTTGTTTCAAGTTTCTTGAATGGTTTCATATAAAAAAAACAAACAAGGAGCAGGAAAATGGGTGAAAATTATTTTAACAGATTGCCACTGCGGCTGCAGCTTGAAGAACTATCCCAGTGTCGGTTCATGGACGCTTCTGAATTCAACGGTGTGGAAGCCCTTAAGGGGAAAAAAATCGTAATCGTAGGATGCGGTGCCCAGGG
Source organism: Desulfobacterium sp. (assembly GCA_034007745.1). Taxonomy (GTDB): domain Bacteria; phylum Desulfobacterota; class Desulfobacteria; order Desulfobacterales; family Desulfobacteraceae; genus Desulforapulum. Next base: position 45,262 of record JAVEQI010000018.1, on the reverse strand, counting down.
CCTTCACCAGGGGCTCAACCTGAGGGACAGCGGTCTGAATGTCTCCTATACCCTGCGGGAAGGTGCCATCAGCGAACGAAGACAGTCATGGAAAAATGCCACTGAAAACGGCTTCAGCGTTGGCACCTATGAAGCCATGCTGCCCGATGCCGACCTTGTCATCAACCTGACCCCCGACAAACAACACACCAACGTTGTTGAGGCGGTCATGCCCCTGATGAAAAAGAATGCCTGTCTCTCCTATTCCCATGGATTCAACATCGTTGAAGAGGGTATGCAGATCCGGAAAGACATTACCGTGATCATGGTTGCCCCCAAATCCCCCGGCACTGAAGTAAGGGAGGAGTACAAGCGTGGCTTTGGTGTTCCTACCCTGATTGCCGTCCACCGGGAAAACGATCCCCGGGGAGAAGGATTTGAACTGGCCAAGGCCTATGCCGCCGGTACCGGTGGACACCGGGCCGGGGTTCTTGATTCCTCATTTGTGGCAGAGGTTAAATCCGACCTCATGGGCGAGCAGACCATCCTCTGCGGTGTTCTCCAGATGGGCTCCATCCTCTGTTACGACAGGATGATTGAGCTGGGTGTGGAAGAGGCTTATGCCTCTAAACTTATCCAGTACGGCTGGGAAACAATCACCGAAGCCCTGAAACACGGCGGAATCACCAATATGATGGACCGCCTCTCCAACCCGGCCAAGATAAAGGCATTTGATCTGGCTGAGCAGCTCAAGGAGATCATGGCACCCCTGTTCAACAGTCACATGGACGACATCATCAGCGGCCATTTTTCCAAAACAATGATGGAAGACTGGGCCAATGATGATGCCAACCTGCTCAAATGGAGGGCAGAGACAGCTGAAACCGCCTTTGAGAAATCCACCTGCACCGATGCCGAGATCCCCGAGCAGGAATTTTTCGACAGGGGTATTCTGATGATCGCCATGGTTAAAGCCGGTGTAGAACTTGCCTATGACACCATGGTTGCATCTGGCATCATCGAAGAGTCAGCCTATTATGAATCCCTCCACGAGGTGCCCCTCATTGCCAACCTCATTGCCCGGAAAAAACTCTATGAGATGAATGTGGTTATTTCTGATACTGCTGAGTATGGCTGCTATCTCTTTGCCCATAAAGCCGTGCCCATGTTGGAAGAGTTCATGAAAACCATTGATACTGATGCCATTGGCAAGGGTCTTGATCCCACCGACAACAGCGTGGACAATATCCGCCTGATTCAGGTCAATGCAGCCATCCGGTCCACCTCCGTGGAAAAGGTGGGCAGAAAATTAAGGTCTTATATGAGCGCCATGAAACCGATCATATAATAGTAGGCTCCTCCATGAAAATTATAAATGCCAGCGTCCATGACCTTTTTGTTGACCGGTTTGAGGCAGGCCCCGGGGATGCCTGGTGTCTGGTGGGTACCAACCGGTCCGGGATTGATACTTTTTTCAAATTGCTCGCAGGAGAGTTCACGGATGTAAAGGCCGAGTTTCTGGAACTGCCTGAAAATCCAGGAGTTGTCTCGTTCAAACGTCAGCAGGCGTTGTTCGAGGAAGAGTTGAGAAAAGATGATACCGATTATCTGGATAGGATCGATCCCGGTACCCGGGCCGCCTCCTTTCTTAATAACCCTGAAGAGCATGGCGATCTTATAAGGGCATTTGCCATGGCAGATTCCATGGACAAGGGATACCGCCAGCTGAGCAGCGGCCAGTCCCGAAAACTCATGCTCCTGGCCCAGATCACCCGGGGGGTTGCAAGTCTTTTGGTTCAAGCCCCCTATGAGGGGCTTGACCGGGCAAGCTGTGACGAGCTTGACAAGGCCCTGGCAGTTTGTCACCAATGGGGGGTTCAACTGTTTATTACGGTACACAACCGGGGGGATATCCCGGCCTGGTGTACCCATGTGGGGGGCATCGCCAGGGGCCGGATTGTCCATTCCGGTCCCCGGACAAAAGATTTAAATCAGGTTGAAGCAATTCTCCGGTCAGGCTCCCCAGATTTTAAGGCCTCGGTAAAAGAGCTGGTTCAGGTTGAAAATTTGTCGGGAAAGGATTACGGCAGTGGAGAACCGCCAATGGAACTTGTCCGGCTTCAAAAGGGGTCGGCCGGGTATGACGGTAAGCCCGTGTTCTCAGACCTGGACATCTGTATCCGCACCCATGAGCACACCCTGGTCACAGGACCTAATGGCTGTGGCAAATCCACCCTGCTACAGATGATCATCGGGGATCACCCGGCCTGCTACCAGAACGACCTCAGCATATTCGGCATCCGGCGGGGAACCGGGGAGTCCATATGGGAATTAAAGCAGCACATGGGTATTGTCAGCCCGGAGCTTCACAGAAGCTACCATGTACCAGGGACGACCCTGCATTGTATTCTTTCCGGCCTTTTTGATTCCATAGGTCTTTACCAGCCATACACCCCAGCAGATGAAAAGAAAGCCATGGAATGGCTGGAACGCACGGGCCTTGCAAACGAAGCCCACACTCCTTTTCGCAGGCTTTCCTATGCCGACCAGCGCCTGGTTCTCATTGCCAGGGCCCTGATCAAGATTCCAAAACTGCTAATTCTGGATGAAGCCACCCAGGGGCTGGACGAATCCAACCGCCTGGCCATCCTTGACTTTCTGGAACAGGTGGCCCGGGAACGCCTCAGCACCATCCTCTATGTCAGCCACCGCGAGGACGAATTTCGCAGTTTTTTCAGCTCCCATCTCCGGATGTTTGTTAGCTAAAAACCTTACAGCTAATAGCTAATAGTTTTTCTCGCTGGTGATCAGTCCAGTGCGCTGGCTAAGGCCGCCTCAAACCTGTAGTCTATGTCTGCAAGAAATGCCTCCCACTGGATGCCATATTTATAGAAGGATAGGGATGCCATTTTTTTGGTCAGGATGGCATCCCTGTAGGCTTTGAGCTCCCCTGAGTTCAGGATTTCCAAAATGTTTTTTTTGCCCAGGCGTTTGATCAGAATGCCGGGGATATAATGCTCCAGAACCCCCCACACCAGGGCGGGGTTGCCCGTGAATTCAGAAATCCGGTTATAAAGGGTGTCCTGGAAGGCAAAAATCTGTTCGCTGGTCTGTTCTGAGAGAACAAACAGGGGAATAGACCGGTCGGCCTCATGGAGTCTGATAAGCATCACGGTTTCCTCTGTGGCATACTCCTCCACCAGAAACATGATGTCCCGGATCAGTGCCCAGCGTGTGGTCGTGTCGTTAAGGAGTTTTTCCTCGTAGTCGTCACCCAGGAGAAAGGCGGTAAGGACCTCGGCAATGGAACTTGAGAAAACACCGCCCTTGTTTGCCGTTGAATCTTTGATCTGGCGGATGGCGGTTTGGGCGGCAATATACCGCCTGGATGGGTTGTCAAAAAATACGTTGGCTCCTTCGACAATAAATTCAAGGTCTTTGAAAATGGAGACAAACTGCTTCACATTGCCGTGGTGGATCGTGTCCTTGAATCCTCCGCAGGGGATAAAGGCCCTTATATTGGCCTGGCTGATTCTTTTCCGATTGGCTGGATCGCACAGAAAATTCCTGTGGAACAGGGTGCCTTCTTCCACAAAGGTGCCGTCTGGAAGAAAAATGTTTTTGGCTGAAATGGGGACCCTGAATCCCTGGGCACTCAGCTTTTCGGCTGGATAGGCAAGGGAATTGGCCCTGGGCGCTGTGTGGCGCATGAAAGCGATTTTTATGAGTTCACGCCTGTCCAGTCCATGGGGATCGAACAGTACTGAGCCGCTGTCAATAATCAGGCAGATCTTGCCCTTGTAGCATTGGATTACGTTGGCCCCGAGATCACCGTCGGGTCCTCCGGTCATCATGAGGTTCAGCTCCTCTTCCCCGTATCCCGAGTGGCGGATAAGCGCCCTGAATGAGCCCATTATACCGGAGGTGGTCATTCCACTGGTTTGGATTCGGCCGCCGATGGCGTCATAAATTTCATCCATATCCTGGGTGGTTATCACGGATTTTTCATTGATCTGGAGTTCAACACCCCTGCTGCCACGGTTGAACAGGCCGAACAGGTCGTTGTTGTTGAGTCTGCCATAGATACCGTGGGGAATGCCGAAACTTTTGCCGGTGGTGATCGTGCGCCAGTGGGTGTAACCCCTGTCCCTGGATCTGAACGAGACCGCATCCATGAAGGGGGCTGTTCCTTCGTCCGGATCAAAAAAGATCATTTCCGGCTCTCCGAAGTAATCTATGATGGAAGGGTCTCCCAGCACCAGGTCCATGATGCCTTCGGTGTAATCGGAAATTGCATCCTGGCTGTAGTCTGCATACAGGGAATGGGGCACCACAACGCCTTTAGAGCCACTTTCACAGATATCTTTATGTTTGAGACGCTGGGTCTTGGGGCCAAGGGCGTAGTTGAGAAGTACGGCATTATCGAGCTCCTTGGCGTGGGTGGAAGCAGAGACGCGTATCAGTCGGAGCCCGCCCCGGGCAATGTCGCCGGCCCGGAGATGGGTGCCACAGGCATAATGCCCGTTGACATAAAAAATGCCGTAAACAAACTGGCTGAAAACAATGGGGTCAAGGATCCGGTTGTCGAAGCGGAAGGCAAAAGAACGCTTCTCCTGTTTGTAGAAGTTGGTTTTCAGAGTGCAGTCCACCATCTTGAACATGAAATTAAAAATGTCGTATCCAAGACTTGAGTCCATGAACCTGGTTGAGATCAGCTTTTTGAACTCCTGGTACTTTTCCCCAAGTGCCTCAGGGGTCAGTCTTGTTTTAAGGGCAGGATTAAACCGCTGGTCAAATAGGTTGTAAAGAAATTTGATCAGGTCAGGGTGTGATTTTGCCGTTTTCAGTATCAGGTCTGAACCATAGGTTGATTTGTTGTGACTCTGGACCCGTGATGCAAAGACATCTTTTTGATCCATGGTGGCAAGCCCTTCAATGATTTCCCTGTCCGTGGCGTTAGCGCTCTCCTTGAAAATAAACAGATGGGTAAATCCCAGGACATTTGTGGCAAAGAGCATTTCTTCGAACGTCAGCTTTTCTGCTATGTACAGCTTTTCCATACCGTTGACGCCAAGGCAGAGAAAAGCCCCAAGATCGGCCAGAAGCGCCGCTTTCTTGCCCCTGGGCACTTCCCCCTGAATATAGAGCGAGCAGATGGACGAAGGAACGGCGGATTGGGTTCTGTAGGGCTCCCAATAGGCCCGAATCAGCTCAAAGCCATGATTGTTTATCAGTTTTCTCAGGGCAGGCAGCTGGGGACGGGCAAAATCGCTGTTGAACATCAGGCGGGTTTCATCTGTTTCCGGAAGATTAAAGACCTCTATCAGGGGAATAACCGATGTTTGGCAGGCACTCAGAAAGGATTCGTAACGTTTGCGGGTGGATTCTGGCGTGGCTGTATAATCCCCGGCCAGGGAAAACAGAAACCTCGACCCGCTGAAGTCAGCGCCGGAGAAATCCTGAACGGTTTCGGGCCGAACAATGTAAGTGTAATACTTGTTTTTCGGGCTGTAATAGTATTCTCTGCGGTGGCCTGAAATAAGATCCTCCAGGAGTTTTTCCATGCCGTCCCGTGTCTCCCGGGTGGCGATGCGGAGCCGCTGGAAATTACTGGCCTGATTGAGGCCAAAATCCACGTGGGCCACCCGGTCGTAAAGTCTGACCTTGTCATCCTCGACCGTGATGCTGTTGGCAATGGACCCCAGCAGATGTTTCAGGGATTCCACCCCGATGTTCTGGAAGAAATAATTGGGAATACCCAGCTCTTTCAGGAGAATGAGGGCGGCCATGTTGATGCACCTGGCTGTGAGGAGCCCCTGGGAGGACAAGTCGATGACGGATTCGTATAATAATTTGGGGGCCAGGTTGACGCGCTGGGCAGCATTGATAATATCCTTACCCTCTGCTGCCAATACGTATTGGTCTAAATGAATGTCCATGGACCCTCCTTAAGGACCTAACCGGAAAAATTCCAATTTTTGCCCAGGCATTGATTTAACAGCGTTATGGACTTTTTACTACCCGGCTGGGAACTATAAAATAGTCCCATGTTTTTTTCAACTGTTTCCAGGTTGCAACATTAAATCTTTAACCACGAAAGACATGGAAGGCGCGAAAAATAGGTTTTTCTCCTGGCATCCTTTGCTTTACACTGATGTGAGGCTGTTCCCTGATTTAAAGGATGCCTTTCTCTTTCGTGTTTTTTCGTGCCTTTCGTGGTTAATAAGTGTAAATTGCTTTCATGTGATACATTGTGGAGACAACATCCATCTGGAGATTCAATTCTCTGGCGGAGGCACCCCATGACGATGGGCAAAAAAAATAAAAAACTGGTTGGTAAGCACCATGCCCGTTCCGACATCTATCGGGATATCATGACCTATGAGATCAAGGAGATCCTCCTGATCTCGAGCCCCTACAATATCTTTAATATGGAAGAGGATGGAAGTCTTGCATCCAAGATAATCAACGAATACAGCGGACTGAACCTGCGCTATCCACCGGTAATCACCGGTGCCTCTTCAGCCCGGGAATCCCTTGACCTGCTGGCTGAAAAACAATTTGACCTGGTTCTTATCGTGCCCCATTTGAAGGAAACGGATGTTTTTTTTCTGGGCCGGGAAATCAAGGTTGTTCAGCCTGGTCTAAGGGTCATTCTCCTTGCCCCAAGCATCAGGGCTCTTCCTGGGGAATATGATTCCCAGTGCATCAACGGCATTGATTCTATTTTCATCTGGTCAGGCAGTTCCGACCTTCTCATCACCCTCATTAAGAATGCTGAAGATCATATCAATGTTGACAACGATACCCGCCTGGCCGATGTAAGGGTCGTTATCCTGGTCGAAGATTGCCCGGAGTTCTATTCTTTTATGCTGCCCATCATCTACAGGGAGATTGTTACCCAGACCCAGGCGCTCCTTGAAACGGATCTCAATGACAGCATGAAGTTTCTAACCATGCGTGCAAGGCCTAAATTACTCCTTGCAAAGAATTACGAACAGGCCCAGGCGTTGTATGAACGCTACAAGGATTTTTTGTTGTGCGTCATCTCGGATACGCGCTTTCCCAGAAAGAACAGCCTTGATCTTGAGGCCGGCATTAAATTGTTTTCCAGCATCCGCCGGGAGAACCGCAGAATTCCCCTACTGCTGATGAGTTCAGAGAGGGAGAACAGTAAAAAGGCCGATGGGATTCCAGCCCTGTTTCTGGACAAGAATCACCCCAACCTGGTCCATGTGACCCGGATGTTTTTCCTAAACCATCTAGGATTCGGTAATTTTGTCTTCTGCATGCCCAACGGCCGTAACATAGACATCGCAACCACCCTGATGCAGCTGGAATCAAAGTTGCCCACCATTCCCGATGAATCCCTCATCTACCATGCCGACCGGGATCATTTTTCATCCTGGCTCATGGCCCGTTCGGAAATCGATCTTGCCCTGAAATTCAAAGCCTGCAAAAGCGATGATTTCAGGAGCCCGGATGAGCTCAGAAATTTCATCATAACCAATATCCACGAGTTGAGAAAATTAAAGCACAGGGGCGTGGTGTCGACGTTTAACGAGAATTATTTTGATTCAGACGTCAAGGAGTTTGTCAAAATAGGCCAAGGCTCTCTGGGAGGCAAAGGTAGAGGCCTGGCTTTCATGTCAGGACTTCTGGCCCAGGCAGGAGATCTCCACAAAAAACATCCGAAATTCCGGATCCAGATCCCCAAGACCCTGGTCCTGTGTACTGATGTTTTTGAGGCGTTCATTACCCAGAATAACCTGGAGAATTTTGAACGTCAGAAGCACCCAGTGGAAGAGGTGGTTGATGTTTTTCTTCGTGCAGAATTACCTTCATGGCTGATCCGGCAGCTCAAAGAATTTTTATCCCAGCTCAAGGTTCCCCTGGCCGTGCGCTCGTCCAGCCAATTGGAAGACGCCCATTTGCAGCCCTATGCAGGTCTTTATAAAACCTATAAGATTCCCAACAATCACCCGGATCTGTCCATGCGTCTCAGCCATCTTTCCAGCGCCATCAAGCTTGTCTTTGCCTCCACATACTACGATGATGCCAAGGCATTTCACCGGAGCATCTCCAGCCAGCCGTTTCATGATTCCATGGCGGTCATTGTCCAGGTCCTTGCAGGCCGGCAGCATGGAGACTATTTTTATCCTTCCCTGTCAGGGGTCGCTCAATCCATTGATTACTATCCCTTTTCCCGGATGAAATCCGAAGATGGCATTGCCCATATTGCCCTGGGCCTCGGGAAGACCGTGGTGGACGGTGAAAAATGTTTGCGGTTTTCTCCCGCGAACCCCCAGATCCTGCCGCAGTTTTCATTGGTTGATGATATCCTGAAGAATGCCCAGACAACATTTTATGCGTTGAAGACAAAGGATTATTCGGATGAACTCAATTTCGGCCGGTATTCCAATCTTGAGAAACGCAATCTTGACGAAGCCCTGGAAGATTATCCGGTGCAGGTCCTCTCCAGCACCTATGTTCCCGAGGAAAACCGCATTCGCGACACCTGGAGTGCTGTGGGTCCGAAACTATTGACCTTTGCCAGTGTCCTGAAATACGATTCCCCACCCCTTGCCCCGCTGCTCTCCGACCTTCTCGACCTTGGCGGTAAAGAATTCGGTGGACCTGTTGAAATTGAATTTTCCGTCAATCTTTTTCCGGGACAACAGCAGCCCAGCGATTTCCATTTTCTGCAGATACGCTCCATGGCAGGTCAAGATAAACAACAGACAACAAGTATCTCCCAGCAGGATATCAACTCTGCCTTATGTTACTCTTCCGCAGCCCTTGGCAACGGGGTTATAGAAGACATTACCGATATCGTCTATGTCATGCCCCAGGCTTTTTCCGTGGCTGCAACCCTTGAGATCGCAGAAGAGATCAGTCAGATCAATGCCGGCATGGTTGAAGCGGATCGCCGTTATCTTCTAATTGGTCCGGGACGCTGGGGAGGATCTGACAGGTGGCTGGGGATACCGGTTAAATGGCATGACATTTCCGGTACTGGTGCTGTCATCGAGTTAAGAAACAAACAGCTCAATGCAGACCCTTCCCAGGGCTCCCATTTTTTTCACAATATCACATCCCTGGGAATTCCCTATATCACCGTGAATGAGCTTACCAGGGGCTCCCAGAAATCTAATCCAGATTTTATAGATTGGACTTGGCTCGACAAATGTGAGTCTGTCTGTGAAACCCGATATTTACGTCATGTCAGGTTGTCAACGCCCATGCTTATTAAAGTGGACGGGAAAAAATCCCGATGCGTCATTATCAGCCGATGACACCGGACCGGACCTAACTTAAACTTGGGGTAGATGCTGCTGCATCTTAAGGGGAATCAGGGATTTGCCTCTTTTCTCCGCGGTGATTGCCATGAGTTCCTGGCCGCTGGCCGGGGGAGCCACCTGAAGTTCCCGGGGTTTTTCCTCCAGAAGAATGGCCTCGGTGGGACAGGTGGTGACGCAGAGGCCGCACCCAATGCACCGGGCCGTGTCAATCTGTACAGTCTCATTTTCCCCGATTTTAATGGCGTCCATCTGACATCGATCCAGACAGGTTTCACAGGCAGTACACGCCTCTTCATCGACAACGGCCCAGTAACGGTTGTATACCAGCTCTCCTGGGTTGGGGAGGAGATTGAGGGCCCGCAGGACACCACAGCAGTCTCCGCAGCAATTGCACATGCCCCCCGGATTCACCATATTGGCCGGCTGGTTGACTAACCCTGCCTCCTCGCATCGATCCAGAATCTCAAAGGCTTCTTTCTGATCGATGAAACGACCCATTTTGTTCTCAACATAGTAATCGGCATGGGAACCAAACATGAGGCAGACTTCTTTTGGCTTGTCGCACCCCTTGCCCAGAAGTTCCTGCTGGGTCCTGCAGATGCAGTTCGCCACGGCAATTTTCTTCTTGCCTGAGATGATCTCCTTGGCATCTTCGTAGGCCGCCACCTTATGGACCACATCAATGGATTTTCCCACTGGAATGGTCCTAAGGGGAGCCACATTTTTACCCATTCCAGTGAGAAAGACCTCCTCCATATAGGCATTGGTAAGCTCAGCCAGCTCTTTGTCCATCTGCCCAATCTGGAACTCGTAGGAGCCGATAACAAAGGGAATCGCGGAGTATCGTTTCTGCCCATCCTTTACATGGCGGAAGAGAAGTCCTCTTTTTGCCATGTCTTCCAATTTTTCAGCAGTTTCCCGGGGAGGCTTTCCCGTACGTTCGGCCAGGGATTCCGGGGATTCAAGCAGCATGGAAAGCTCCAGGTACATTTCAGCATCTGACTCGGAATAAATTTTTTCAAGAATTTTAATCTCCACACCCGATTCACTTGCCGGAAATCCAGTTGAGTACTGGTCCATCTGCTCCCGGAGACGCTGATAAATATCGGCTCCCATAATCCTCTCCTTTTTTAAGCTGTGGTTATATATCAATTTGATATATAGTCGTATATAGAGGTGTCTTTCCCGTGTCAATCAGTTTTATTTTGTGCTGCCAGCGCTGGAACAGATAGTCCAGGGCCGCAAGCACGATCATCACGCCGCTCACATAGGCTGCAAGTTCGAAAAGAATCTTACCAAGCGACGAATAAACCGCCCCGATACTGATCCTTGGAATAAGCTGAAGGGACTCATTGTTCAGCCCACGCACATTTCCCGGCCAGTCGTAGGCAGTGAGGCATTTCCTCGCCTCGGGTGAAAGGCTCAAGGGGGACCGGCCAAGACTTGCTGCATTTTTACTAAGCCAATTTTCGTCCAGGATGAGAATATCTTCCCCGCGATCGTTTAAAAGCGGCAGGGTCAGGGATATTACGTTGAGCAGATAAAAGAGATTCTGCCTGAATTGTCCCCCTTGAACCGCTCTTTTAAGATCCACCACATTGGTGGTACTGATAAGTCTGAAATCAACATCCAGGGGGGCTCTTCCACCCACCTTCACAGCCTTTCGTTTGATCACACCCGTGGAAACTCCATTTTCAATGCCGAACATCTCTTTGGGGAGTTGTCTTTGAACCCGTTTCAAAGGCAATGGCATGGTAAAGCCCGACCATTACATCTAAAAGTTCATCCTGGGATCATTTGTCAGGGCCATGGTTCTCCCAGGGATCGGTAGAGGACAGGTTATCGTCAAAGATAAGGTATTGGCCCCGGCCCGATCTTTTAGCCTCGTACATGGCAAGATCCGCCTCCTTTAAGAGCTCTCTACACCCCTGTGTGTCTTGTTCAAGAAAACTGATCCCAATGGTCGAATCAATGGAAACAATGGCTGAAGTAATGTCAAAAGGTTGTTTAAGGCTTAAAAGTATAGCTTTTGCAAGGGTGCAGGCTTCCTTCACCCTGGTTAAATCGGGCAGGAGTACGATAAATTCGTCTCCCCCAAGACGTGCGGCAAACCCTGATTCTTTTACGCAAACCTTGATTCTTGAGGCAACCTGCTGGATCAGTCGGTCTCCTGCATCATGGCCATGGGTGTCGTTGACCGGCTTGAAGTTGTCAAGATCGATAAGGATGAGGGCAAGTTTTGTTTTCTCTTTTTTTGACCGCTCAAACTCCCTGTCCAGGATTTCATAGAACAAACCTCGATTGGCCAGACCTGTCAATGGGTCAAGTTTTGCATGTTCAAGGGCCTTGCCGATCTTTTTAAGATCGTAGTCCATGAATAGCAGGTGAAGTTCTTTTCCCTCCTTCTGGACCATCAGCATGGCGATGTTCTCGGCAAGATCTTGTAATAGTTCACAAATTTCAGGGTTGATTGAATAGTCGATCAACCGCTGGCCCGCTGCAACCTTGACCTCATGGGAGTTTGCGGAAAGGATTGCCAGCACAATCTTGTTGAGTGTTTTGATTTGATTCATTGATTTTCCATTTTATCGTTGATAGATTGCTCCAGCTGTATGGAGCATCCACCCTTGGAATTGGTCATTAACGAACTAAGGCCCGTAAGTTTTGCAACTTCATTGAGCAGTATTTGGAATCCTTCCACCGTTACCTCCATAATGCTTCCTGTATTGTTTTTTATTTAATCTGCGTTCCTTAGTTTGTCAAGCAAGGTGTTTTATAATAATGGTTTGCAAATCACGGACCAGAGTATGGATGGATTTTGCATCCTTTGCCTGTTTTTCTTTCAAAAAGGATTGATTTTAAAATGGCATTCTCCTACTATGCTTCTGTTTTCATGGGACTGGAACTTGCAGTCATTTAGGATTGTAATGTGCCGATCCTGGTTTCATAGAATAGATTTCAGGGGGGAGTAAAACGTGGATCTAAAGGTAGAGAAAAGAGAAGGGGTGGTCGTTCTTTTTATCAAGGGACGTCTGGACGCTGTGACAGCAGGCGATCTTGAGGCAAAATTCACAGAGCTCATCCAGGGGGGTAATGGGAACATAGTTGTCTCCATGGAGGAGCTTGAATATATCAGCAGTGCAGGTTTAAGGGTGGTTCTTCTGGTTGCCAAAAAACTCCATGCCGCAGGACGAAAATTTGAATTTGCTGCCCTGTCCGGCAATGTAAAGGATGTGTTTGACATATCGGGCTTTTATTCGTTGTTTAAGATTTATGACACCCTTGACCAGGCTTTGTCTGCCTAATCCCTGTTGCTCTAGGATCAAGGCTCAAAAAATTTTATCCTGAATGGCGGAGAGTTTTCAATTGGAACGAGTATCATGGCCGGCAAGATTAGAGTCTCTTCCCCTTGTCCAGGAGTATGTGGAAAATCTGGCACAAAAGTCTGGAATTAATGGAAAACGTTTGATTCAACTCTCCGTTGCCCTGGAAGAGGTGGTGGTAAATATCATCAATCACGCCTATGGTCAGGCGGGCAAGGGGGATATCCTGGTGGGGTTTGACGACCAGGCAGAGGCTGTTGTTGTTTCCCTCTCAGATACGGGTCTTGCATTCAACCCCCTTGAAGCAGCCGAGCCCGACGTTGAAATGGCTCTCCTGGATCGACCCATTGGCGGACTTGGAATAATGATGGTTAAAAAGCTCATGGACGAGGTCCACTATGAACGCCGGAACAATGAAAATATACTTTTCCTTACCCTCAACAAAAACGTCTAGGCAAACCCATGTTCTTTTCCATTAAGTTTAAGATTCTCATATCCATAGCCTTTATCATGACGGTTACGGCCCTGGCAAACATTTACTTTACCCACCGGGATGTTGGCCGGGCCATGCTCTTATCCCAGAGGGAAGCCTCAGAAAAGATGGTCTCCTATGTCCGCCTCAATACAGAGGACAAGTATCGTTCTCTTTTAAGGGCCAAGATGGACATGACCCTGGAAAAAAGAGGAGCGCTTAAGAGTACTGCCCTTGTGGCTCTTTCAGTGCTTGACTCCCTTGATCGGCTTGAGGGCAAATCTGGAACAAATGCGGCTGAAACATGGATAAAGACCATACCATCTAAAGATATTCACTATCTCCTGTTGGACGGCAACACCCGGGTGATCGCCGCCTCAACTCCCAGATTTACCTCCGATACCATTCTATCTCTAACCGATGTCAAGGGCAGAGACCTTGCCCGGGCAATGACCTGGGACCGGATTTCAGACATGGGGGACTATGCGGTGGTAAAGCTTGGGGCCAACAGGATTTTAACCTATTTTGTTCCCTTTCCCGCCTGGCAGTGCACCCTTGCCACGGTTCTTGATATCGATGACATAGAGGCCGAAGCGGCCGCTAAACTTGCCGAAATCATCAAGGCCCTTGAGAGCACCGCAAGGGAGCTTGTCATGATAAAAGGCGGTTACTCATTTATGTTCACAGGGGACAAGGAGTTTGTCGTCTCTTCTTCAAAGGGAGTTGAAGAAAAGCTTGCAGGCGGTATCAACACCCGAACCGATCGATTGATCCTGGACGACATGATGACCGCAGCAACCCGAAGCAAAAAAAATGCTGAAAGCATTAAAAACCAGGGTGAGGAACAAAAATTTATCCACGTATCATCCCTTGATCCCGGCAGAAAAGAGATGGTGAGCAGCATAAGCTACTTTAAACCCCTTGACTGGTATATCGGGGTGACAGCTCCCGTGGAAGAGATTCGACGACCCGCAAGGGAGCTTGTTGTTCACCAGAATGTACTCACCGCCATGATGCTGGCCCTGGGACTTCTGGTGGTGGGGTTCATGGTGTCAAGAATCGCATCACCCCTTAAAACCCTGGCGGCCTACGCAAAAAAACTACCAGACCAGGATTTTACCGCTGAATCCTCGACCGGAATAACCATAAAAAAGAGGGTCCTCCTTTCCCGGGACGAGGTGGGCGAGCTTGCCCGGTCCTTTGAATTCATGGAGACCGAGCTTAAGGGCAATATAAACAACCTGATGGAGATTACTGCGGCAAGGGAAAGAATTCAGGGGGAGCTGAACGTGGCAAGGGAGATTCAGATGGGCATCATCCCCAAGACCTTTCCCACCTTTCCCGACCAGGAGCAGTTTGATCTCTTTGCCACCATCGAACCTGCCAAGGAGGTGGGCGGTGATCTTTACGATTTTTTCCTCATGGACGAGGATCATCTCTGCCTGACCTTGGGGGATGTTTCGGGCAAGGGTGTGCCTGCGGCGCTTTTTATGGTAATAACCAGAACCCTTATCAAGACAACGGCCGAACACGAACAATCTCCCGCCAAAATCATGTCCCACATCAACAATATCCTGGAGGCGGATAACCCCAGCTCCATGTTTGTCACTCTGATTATAGGAGTGTTGAACATACGCACCGGGGTGCTTACCTACGCAAGCGGAGGCCACAACCACCCCATCCTGATACGGAAAAACGGTGAGGTAAACTATAAAACAGACCAGAGCGGCCCCATGGTGGGAGTGATAGGAGGTTTTGACTACCGGGAGTTGTCCGTTTCCCTTTTGCCGGGGGACAGCTTTTTCCTATACACGGACGGGGTGACAGAGGCCATGGATCCTGACCAGCAGCTCTTTTCCGACGAACAACTCCTTGGGACGATGCAGGACGGTCCCCTGGACAGCCTTGAAAGAACCATTGAAAATGTAATGGCAAAGGTGAAGGAGCATGCTGGAACCGCTCCCCAGTCCGATGACATCGCTATGCTTATGATACGTTACAACGGCTGATGGAAGCCACAACCCTCACTCCTGTATTCAAGCGCAAACTCATCCTTGCAACCACCCTGATGATCCTTGCGGCCCTGGCGTTCAACGCCTTTCTTACCTCTGCAACCCTGGAAAAACTATACATAAAGAGCCTTGCCTCAACCTATGGAATCATTGGCAGGGATCTTCAGATAAGCCTGGAGAAATCTGTGAGGTATGGAAAGAAAATTGATAAATTTGTGGGTATGGAGCGCCTCCTGCAAAACACCCACCACCAGATGACCAAGGAGAAAGATGCCCGGGCTTTTGCAAAAATCCATGTCTCGATTGCACTTGCTAACGGCATTGTAAGGTACTCCACCTCTCCTGATCTTGTGGCTGGCAGCACCATTTTGACGCCCCCTGATAATAAATCCTTCCCGGTCCATGGAAAGGAGGAGCTTTTCGTCCGGAAACAGGGAAAGACCCATCTGATTTTCCTTCCCATCCAGGAGAGGAGCAGACAAACTGCCGGTTTTGTGGTCATTGGATTTGACCAGGAAGAGGTAGACGGCCTCATGGAATCGGTGCACAGGGAATACGTTAAAATCGGGGGGGTCATACTCTTTGCCGGGTTTATCCTGCTCGTAATAGCTTACAACACCATTCCATTAACCCCCCGCAACCGGAGCGGAGCGTCTATATCCAAAGCTGTTGACAATGAGTCTTTACCGATTGCGACACCCTGGTGGAAATTTTTCATAAATAGACAAAAAAAAGGTTCAAAGGGGTCTGGGAGCCGGTTCGGGCGAAGATTGATGACGGCAACCCTTGCCATTATCATTCTGTGCCAGATTGCATTTTCAATTTACGGTAGAAACGCCTTTTACTCTTACTATCTCGAGATAAACAGGGAAAAGGTTGTCCTTCTCAACCATGCACTCAAGGATAAAATTGAATTTCTCCTGGGCAAAGGGTTAGAGATCGACGGTCTTTTTAAGGTTGAGGATCTTCTTTATGCAATGATCGAGCAATCTCCTGAAATTGAGAAGATCGAGCTTCAAACTAAAGATGGCATGGTTCTTCACAGAGTCGTGAACCTTACCGGCAACGAATCTTCCGGGATAGATAATAATAAAGATAAAAATTATGACAGGATAGATCCGGCTGGCTTTTATTCTGTGAAGACCCCCCTTGTCCGAGGTGGTGAGGTTCAAGGTGATGAGATCCAGGGGCGTCTGGTGACGACCATTTCAAAGGATAAAACCCTGGAACAGATCAAGGCTATTGGTCTCGATGCCTTGACCGTGCTTGTCATTGCAATTTTATTTTCCTTTGAACTTCTGATCATTATCTTTCAAATGGTGGGTAAAACCGTTAAAAACAGAACGACCCATTATATGGACATGCGGCCTGCGGCGTTTATCTTCGCATTTGGCATTGACATCTGTGTCTCATTTTTACCCCTTTATATGGACCGGCTCTACATTCCCAACCAATGGATACCCAGGGATATTTTCATCGCCCTTCCCATTTCCATTGAGATGCTGTTCGAAGGGGTTGCCATATTACTGGCAGGCAGCTGGCTTGACCGAAGGGGATGGCATGAGCCCTTTTTGTGGGGGGTGGTGCTGACAGGATCAGGGTTGATCTATTCCTGGCTTGCTCCGAATGCCTTTCACCTGATTGCATCCAGGGGCGTTTCAGGGCTTGGTTACGGCTTTGTGATCATGGCGGCCCAGGGTTTTGCCATTTCATACTCCAATGCCGACCAGAAGTCCCATTCCCTCACCCAGCTATATGCAGGGCTCTATGCGGGAAGCATCTGCGGAGGGGCTGCAGGGGCCATGCTCGCCGAAAGGCTCGGGTTCCAGCCTATATTTTTGATCGGGGGGCTTCTCATACTCTCCATTCTGGGTTACGTTTTTTTCTTTATGGGAGATGCAGTAAAAAAGAGCGGCGAGCATAAAACTGAAAACCGTCCTGCTCCGGTCCCGCTCAAGGAGATGTTCAAGTTCTGCTTAAATCGAAACGTCCTGGGACTTATTACCCTCATCGCCATCCCGGCCTCTGTTTCGCTGATCGGCTTTCTATACTACTGCATCCCCATTTACCTGAACGATCATCACGTGTCCCAGTCAAACATCGGCCGGGTATTCATGCTCCACGGCATTTGCCTCGTATATGTTGCCCCGCTTATCAGTCGATTTGTGGACCGTTCCACAAACAAACGGAGCTTTCTCATGCTGAGTTCAATTTTAACCGGTGTTGGATTTCTGGCCTACTACCTGTTCCAGGGGTTTATGGTTACCCTTTTTTCCGTGGTCGCCCTGGGCGTTGCAGGAGGCCTGATGTATGCCGCTCAAAATCCCTACCTCTTAAAGCTTCCTATCAGCCAGGCCCTGGGCGAGGGCAAATCCCTGAGCATCATCTCGGCCACCAGCCGGATTGGACAGATCCTGGGGCCATTCATCTTTGGCTGGATGTTTATTGTCGGAATTGACAGGGCACTGCCCCTAATGGGGGCTCTTTACCTCGTTGCGGCTCTGGCATTTTTTCTGTTCACCCAAAAAGAGACCGTGGGGGGCAGTATTTAGCAGGGAGTCTTAACTGGCCGAGGCATAGGGACAGCTCATGGATTGGCTACTGTTCGGCCGTAATGTCGTCAATTTTTGCAAACTTTTGCCACAATGTCATCCACACCTTGGTGAAGGGGAACCCGGGTTAAGATATTGTATTCGGATTCGATCTGCCTCGCCTTTTTCAATGCCTGATCTCGTTCCATATCCTTGGTGTAAAGGGTTATGGCAAAGGGTCTTTTTTCGTAAAAGGCCTCGATTACCTTGAGTTCCCGGTCAAGGGTCGGCATTTGAAAATCGGGAAAAAGTGAATAGGTTTTACGCTCCGGGGCACATTGAAGTATCACATATTCGGGCCTTGCAGCGGCAAGGAGTTCAAAACCTCCGGGATCTGAGGGATGAAGCATGGCACCCTCTCCGTGGGTGACGATAAATTCAGGATCATCCTGTTTCCACGCTTTCCACACGGCGTCTTCGATTGCTCCGGTAAGAAAATCAAGAATGATCGAGTCAATTACAATGGCGTGTTCAAAGCCCTGCATCCAGCCGGTCTGACCCATGGCCACAAACGAGGTTTTGATTTTTTTTGCAAGAAAAGATTCATATATGTCAATGGCTGTGGTTCTTTTACCGATTATGCCGTCGGTTCCAATAACGGCAATCTTTTTTGCCGTAACTTCTCTTATTTTTCCTGAAAACGAGATCCTGAGATCGTTGAAAATCTTTCTCACATCGATTAACTTTACCCTGTATTTGAGGGCAAGCTCCGCAAGTTCGGGATCATCGGATAAAAACATGTGCAACCCGTTCACGATGTCAAGCTTGTTTGTGATGGCGTCACGAATTATCGGATAATAATCCAGGGGAAGACGCCCCCCGGCATTGGCAACCCCTATTATCAATGTTCCAATGTTAGAGGTTTTTTTCAGGGCATGTGTCAGGGATGAAAAAAAGGGGATATCCCTGTGGATCCCGTCAAGCTCTTCTCCCGCATCTCTGCCCGTTAAGGTGGAATCGATAACCCCTGCTATTTCGTACCTGTTTGAAAGCTTTACCAGGCCGTGGGCTGTTTTTCCGTAGAAAGAATCGTAACGGTCCTGGGCCAGAATAATCGCTCTTTGGCGCATGGAATCTTTGTTCATTTTAAAAAAAGCCTTTGTTTAGGGGGTTTCTATTTCCTGGTATATTTCATCCGCCGCAACCAGCACATCCACGGGAAGATCAAATCCAATCACCTCAGCCGTTTTTAGGTTGATGGCAATTTTAGGCGGCGCCTCAAACAGCTGGTTCAGCTCCCCCGGCTTTGCCCCGTTCAATATCCTGGCAATTGTGTTGGCGTTAAACTCGCCCACAAACTTGAACTCCGATTCTGCAATACTCATGAAGAAACCCTTTTTCACCTCCTGGGATCCTGATTGGGAAAATGTGGGAATTCCTCCACGGTTGGTTATTTCCACCATGTCTGAAATGCTCTCGGGTGTCAGGCCGTTGGGAGCCACTGGGATGTAAATGGCGTCCGAGGTTTTTATCAGGTTCTTCAATGCGGTTTTAAGACTCTCCACGGCAATTTGCTTTGAGCTGGCAGTTGTCTCCTGGGTAAACTCGGAAACAATCTCAAAGTTGAGCTCCTTTGCAAGTCGTTCAATGACATCCATTGCTGCATAGCTTCTGCCCTCAACGGAATCCTCATGGGGAACGCCCAGTCGTTTAAATCCCACAATGTCGTGGAATATGCGAATCTGCTGTTCGTCCCGCAGGGGGTCCACCCGGACGGTAAAGTAATCGTTTCCGGAATCTTCAACGCTTTTTATAATTCCCGCTGCCACGGGATCACTGATTGAAATTCCCACACCAGGAACCTTGATCCTCGCCCTTGAGACATCCTGGGCAGCCCAGGTGCCCAGGGCAAGAATAAGGTCGATATCCTGTTTTGTTTCAATTCTAGTAAAGAGATCTTTTTTTAAATTGTTCCTCAAGCCCTCTTCCCAATCTGCATCGTAAAATCCATCCTGGACAAAATCGATATATTCGCCTTTAACCTCTGTTGAAAGCCACGACCAGATTTTTTCCATGCTCGGGGTTGTCTTCTGTTCAGGCATGCTTGCGGTTTCAATCCATCCCATCTCCATAAGTCCCTTTATGGTGGCCATAAGGATCTTGGAATAGTCCTCATAATCACCGCCCTGGTAAAGGGCAACACGCCATTTTGCCCCGTTGTTGGTAACGGGTTTTACAGGGCCTTGGCCGGCAAAAGAAACAGACTGGGCTAAAAGAAACAAACAACAAAAGATTAACAGGGTTGCCATTGTTCTGGCTGCCGTTGATTTAATCAGAATCCATCTCTTCAATCTTATGTCCATTTAATCTCCTTGTCATCCAATACAATCCCAAAGCTAAATTGATGGTAATTGGCTGTATACCATAACCTGAGCCTTTTATATATAGAAAACAGGCCAGTTTGACTGCTCTCCCTCACCCTTTTCTTTCCCAGTTTTTCCATGGAGTGTCCCTGGGGCAATCGGCAACTTTTCAGTGTCTGTCCCGCTCTCCCGCATGTCCGCAAGCTTGGGAATCCCTTCAAATTTTTCTGAATAGGTGAAGTCATCAATATAGCACTATCCTTGTCTCGTATGGTTAAAAACTTGTATGCAGAGAGTGTACCCATGGGCAAATCATGTTCTATTAAGACTACAGCCGTTTTTGTTTTGACTTGACATTGGACCATAATGTTTTTAACCTGAAAATCTGCTACAAGACCGTCCGGGCCTTGCCAAAGGCCAGCATAGCGAAATACAATAACCATAGATACAAAACAGGAGACTTCCATGGAAGATTTTGTGGAAATCAAGTCCGGAGGCAATCCCTTTAAACGCATTTATCTGAACCTGATGCTCTGGTTTGTGGGCCGGGCCGTCCAGGCAGCGTCAAGGGTTGATCCTCAAGTCAGGAACGAATTTCAAGCATTGCCCCTGGGTTTTACCTTCAGGCTTGGTGCTTTTCCCAACGGTCCGTGGATGGTTGTTCAAAAGGACGAAATGGGCCGGGTGAGATATCTGGGAGCAAAGGTAAAGGACAGGGTGGTCGATCTTTCCATGACTTTAAAGAGCATGGATGCTCTGTTTCTCCTGTTCAGCTTCCAGGAGAGCACCCCTGTTTCAAACGCAAGGGGCCGGCTCTTTGTGGAGGGCGAGGTTCCCCATGCCTGTGCTGTCGTCAGAATCCTCGACATTGTCCAGGTCTATCTTTTGCCGAAATTCATCGCAAAGCTTGCCATCAAGCGATATCCCCGCTGGTCCCTGAAACGGCATATTGTAGATCGTACCTGGGTCAATGTTCGTACCCTGATCGGTTATTAGTATAGTCGGTTATTTAAACTTGATCATCGAGTAAAAAGGACCCTGGAAAAATGAACCCCTTGAATATCCAGTTTTTATGCCGGTCCATGACCAGCTGTGGAAAACATGCCCTGGAGCACCTCCCGCTTGAGCTTACGGCAGTTGGTGCGAAAAAACCCCTGGTGATTACCAATCGATCAATCTCCGCCTCAAAGGGAACGAAACATCTTATCAACGCCTTTAAGGAGTCAGGAATTACCGTTGGTATTGTGGATTCTGTCACTGGCTCGTCCGGGATCGATACGGTGGAAGAACTTGCCGTACTTTACCAGGATAAGGGGTTTGATGCCATTCTTGCCCTTGGCGGCTCATCTGCAGCCAACCTGTCAAAGGTATTGAATCTTGCCGTATCTGAAACCCATGGAAATCTTAAAACCCTTGCCGGACGAAATCAGATCACTCGACCCCTGAACCCCATGTTTTATATTCCGGCTGGCACTGGCTCAGGCTTTGAAACCGCCGGGGAAGCCCTGGTTGACTCCCTGGAGTTTTCATCCATGTTTCTCATGCCTGACAAGGTAATCATCGACCCAAGGCTCATGGCGGCAGACTCTGTTCCAGCCCTTGCTGCCCAGGCCATGGCAAGCCTTGCCTGCTGTGTAGAGGCCCATTACACCACAAACAATCCCCTGGTCAGGGCATATGCTTCAACGGGCATCACCCTGGTGATGGAAAACATCGAACCTGCCTTCAAACCCCTTTTTACAGAGGAAAAACCCGGCGGTTTTCTTTCAAGGTTACCCCATGGAAAATCAGGCCGAAAATCAGACCATAGGGCTGAACTTGCAGCCCTTGCAGCAGCAGCCGCTTTCAGTGGTTATATCTGGTCCAACTGTCCCGAACTCATCACTGTAAGGCTTGGGCGAACCCTTGGCAAATTTTGTTCAACATTGCCGGGGCTTCTCATGGGAGCGCTTTTGCCCACGGTTATCGACTATTGTGGGATCAAACGGTCTGCAGCCAGGAGCGATGCCATGGGCAGGCTTTTGCTTCCCCTTGCAGGGCTTGACATCTTTTCTGCAACCCCTGAAGGCCAGCGCTCTGATCTGGCCTTGGCCTTGATCCGGCAGCTTACGAACAGGCTGTTCCTCAATTCCAGGGGCGCTGTTCCCCGGACAATCGGGGATGCGGACATTTCCCTTGGAACACTTGAAAAAGTTTTGGCGCAATGGTCCCACAAAGGGGACTTTGGGCCCGGCAATGACGCATTGAGGATGATCCTGGAGCATGCCCATACAGGCGAACCCATCAAACAGGGAGAGAATAATGTATTTGCCTGATTACTATGAATTCTGCTGTGCCGTGAAAACCATTGCTGGCCATAAGGCCCTGGAGGAGTTACCGGTCCTTCTTTCGAGCATGAGGGCTGTAAAACCCATGATCATCACGGATCGAGGGGTGAGTGGTGCAGGCCTTGTTGATACGGTAGTTGAGGTCATGGCTGGAAAAATTGCCCTGGGTCCGGTGGCCGACGATGTTCCCCCTGATTCCGATCTTAAGGTGGTGACCCGCCTTGCCTCGGTATTTCAGGAACAAGGGTGTGATTCCATTGTTGCCATTGGTGGGGGATCGGTGCTTGACACGGCCAAGGCAATCAATATACTTGTCTCCCATGGATCGGACGATCTCATGGCATTTACCGGTGCCAACTCCTTGAAAAAGCGGCTTAACCCCCTGATCGCAGTTCCCACCACTGCGGGCACGGGCTCCGAGGTGACAATAGTTTCCGTGATTGCCGACCATGAGAAACGGCGGAAAATGCTATTTACCTCATTGTTTCTCCTTCCTGATGCTGCAATCATCGATTCAAGGATGACCCTGACACTCCCGCCCCACATCACGGCCCCCACTGCCATGGATGCCCTTTCCCATGCGGTGGAGGCCTATATCTGCCTTGCAAAAAATCCCCTGAGTGACGCCCATGCCTTTGAGGCCATCGAGCTGATCTCCACCCACCTTTTAAATACCGTCAAAAATCCCCAGGACCGGGAGGGCCGCCTGGCCCTGGCAATTGCCGCAACCCTTGCGGGCATCGCCTTTTCCAACTCCATGGTCGGCATGGTTCACACCCTTGGTCACTCGGTGGGCTCTGTCTGCCATGTGCCCCACGGCACCTGCATGGCAATCCTGCTGCCCTATGGCCTTGAGTATAACATGCACAGGGTGGAAGATCGAATCGCAGAGCTGCTCTTTCCCCTGGCCGGGGACAGGGTCTATGCATCAACCCCTCCCCGGGAGCGGGCAAAGGCCGTCATCGCCCTGATCCGCAGGATGAACCAGGATCTTTTTGACCTCACAGGCGGACGCCACTGCACGGCCTTTAAACAGGTGTTAAACGGCCAGGGCCGACCTGCCGTGTGCGGGTCGTCGGATCTTGAGGCCATTGCCCAGACGGCCCTTGGGGACGGTTCCATCTTTTACAATCCAGAGGATCTTGATTTTGACGACTGCATGCTTGTCCTTGAAGCGGCCTGGGAGGGAACGCCCCTGGATCAATCAAAGATCAAAAAAGGATAAATTTTGTATGGATAAGAGAGGTTCCACACAATCGATACAACCCTGTGCATAAAGTGCAGGGCCTGCGACACCTTGTGTCCCGTCCCACAGGATTTAGGGAAGACAACTTCGGTAGGATTGTCCTGCGGACACAACGAAGCATGAAATACGACAACACTAGGCAGACAGAAATGGGTGTTGCCCTGAACGGGTTAAATGGCAACGGTGGACACGAGGTCCAAGGAGTTGCCATTTCCCTCGGAGCAGGCCATGGACGGCCTGCGAGAATGAGAGAAGGGGAAGACCCGTTTCTGGCTGCCGGTTTGAAGCAAGTTTTATATAGTCGGCACGGCCGGAGCGAGAGAGGCATCCGGCCACAACGAACATTCAAACTCCTCCGACTGTGACTTTTCGACACAGTTTCATATAAAAAACCCTTGCCTGCCTCCGCTCTTAATCGACCTTTTCTTTATTTTTTTCCCCTTCCCGTTCGTCAACAACGCAATGGACACCCTTGCCAGCCATGGCAGGCCTGAAGCAGAGGTTGTCTGACAGGCAGGTTGCAGGCCGTGTATCACCTGATTCCCAGCGTTTGACAAGACCCGGCTCCCGAATCAGCGGTCGGGACATGGAGAGATAGTCGGCCCTTTTTTCGTCCACAAGGGCCTTTGCCACCTCAAGGGAACGGATACCGCCCACCAGGATCAGGGGAATATTAATAGCCTTTTTAACGGCCGAGGCCTGATCTTTGAAATAGGCCTCCCTGTCCGTTGAATTTATGCCCACCCGGCTTGGGGAGAGTTTGCCGCCGGTAAGGATTCCGCCGCTCAGTTCAATGGCGTCCATGCCGTTTTCGGCAAGCTTTTTACATACCCATACGGTGTCTTCCAGGGTCAATCCGTTGTCCTGAAAATCCTCGCAGTTGATCTTGATCAGGATTGGGAATTCCCGGCCCACTTTTTCACGGACAGCCTTAAGGGTTTCCATGTGAATTCGTGATCTGTTTTCGATACTTCCCCCATATCTATCGCTTCGCCGGTTAAAGGCCGGGGAGAGAAACTGGCTGAAAAGATAGCCATGGGCCGAATGGATCTGAACCCCGTCAAAACCCGATTGTTTCGCCCTAAAAGCCCCTTTGGCAAAGGCCGTGACAATATCTTCGATATCCTGTTCCGTCAGCTCATGGCGGGGTGTTTTCCCAAGACCGCCAATTATGGACGGCACGCAGGGGGGCATCTGGGTGAGTTTTTCTGCTGCAAAATTTCCCGCATGGGCAAGCTGGGCCACGATTTTGCCACCTGCCCTGTGCACGGTGTCTGTCATGGTTGTAAGGCCGCCGATATGGTCGTCGGAATAGATCCCAAGCTGCCATGGCCCGGCCTGGCCCTGGGGCATCACATTGGCGTGACCCGTTATTATAAGGCCGACCCCACCCTCTGCAAGATCCTCCATTGTCTTGATCAGTTGCAGAGTGACAGACCCGTTTGTCTCTGCCATGCCCTCCCAGGTCGCCGATCGGACAAACCGATTTTTTAGAGTCATCGAATTAATTTTGGTCTTTTCAAAAAGTGTCATATTGTTTCCTTATTTTTATAAGAAACAGCCTACAAGAAACTTGAAACAAGAGACAAGATCCTGACTCCCTTGTGCTGTCGAGTTTCAACCTTTGTTGTGTCCGCAGGACATGTGGGCTATATGCTTTGGGCGGCCTCAAATCCCTGGTGAACCGCATCAAAGGCCATGCCGATCTGTTGTGCGTCTCCGATGGTGGTAAAGGGTATGTCCGTCCCCTGGATAATGGCGGCAAGGTCGTTCCTGGACCGGGCCCCGGCCGCAACGACAACCGTGTCAGCCTCAATGGTTTCAACCCCCTGGGCTGTTTCGATCCTGACGCCCGCTGGGGTTATCTCAAGGGCCTTTGCACCGGTTCTTGACTTAATACCAAACCGGGTCAGATCCTGGAGCATGGTCCATTTGGTGCTCTTGCCAAAATCCTTGCCCACTTTGTCGAGCATCTCGAGTATGGTAATTTTTTTGGTTCCTTTGATGCACATTTCAACAAGATCCTCGGCTGTTTCGGCCTTGTTGATCAGGAGGAATTTAAGCGCTTCAGGGTCAAGGGTTCCCTTTTCGGCAAGGAAAAGGGCTGTTTCAACCCCCACGGCACCGCCGCCTATCACCACAACCCTTTGTCCTGCATAGGCCCTGTTCAGTAAAAGATCCCAGGCGTCTATAACATGGGCAAGCTCGATTCCGGGGATGGGCGGTGTCACGGGTGTCGCTCCCGTTGCAAGGATGATATGATCGGGAGCAGAAGCTTCGATAAGAGCCTTGTCCACCGTGGTGTTAAGGTGAATATCGATGTTGCGGATCTCGACCTGGACTGAGAGATCCCGGGCAAACCCGGAAAATTCTTTCCTTCCCGGAGGTGCTGCGGCAAGATAGAGCTGGCCGCCAAGCCTGTCTGAACTTTCATAGAGTGCCACGCTGTGTCCCCGGTCAAAGGCCGTTATTGCGGCGTTCATACCGGCAGGCCCTCCGCCGATCACCATCACCTTTTTGGCTGCATCGGCCTTTTTGATGGAATGGGTCAGCTCGTGGCCGGCCCTTGGGTTGCAGAGGCACTCAACATGTTTGAGTTTGAACAGGTTGTCAAAACAGCCCTGGGCGCAGGCAATGCAGTGAATTATTTCACGATCCCTGCCCTGTTCGAGTTTCAGGGGCAGCAGAGGGTCTGCGATCAGGCTCCGGCCCATGGCAACCATGTCGCACATGCCGTCGCTTATGGCCTCCCTTGCGGTTTCTGGATCATTGATCCTGTGGCTTGCGATCACTGGAACGTTGACCATCTCTTTTATGCCCCGGGCAAGATAGGCAAAGGCACCCCTCGGCACCTGGGCCGTGATCTGGGGTATTCTGGCCTCGTGCCAGCCCACGTTTATGCACAGGGCGTCTACCTTACACCTTTCAACCAATGTCTTTGCATACTCCTGAAGCTCTTTACGTCCCTGGCCTCCGGGCATGAAATCGTTGCCGTTCATGCGCACGATTACGGGATAGTCAGGGCCCACAGCCGCCCTTATGGCCGTCATGACTCCCAGGCCGAACCCCATGCGGTTTTCCAGGCTGCCCCCATATTCATCCCTACGTTTGTTGGTGAGGGGTGAAAGAAATTCGCTGATCAGATAGCCCGTGCCGCTCAGAATTTCAACCGCGTCAAATCCTGCGGCCTTTACACGATTGGCAGCCTCTGCAAAGCTTGCAATTATTTCTTTAATTTCCTTGGTTTCAAGCTCCTTGGGAGTCTCCCTGGTGAGTTTTGATGCAATGGGAGATGGTGCCACGGGCTGTTTTCCGTCGATGAAGAACGAGAAGTTATAGCGGCCCGCATGGTTGATCTGGCAGCATGAGCGGGCACCGTTTTCCTTGATGGTTGAGGCAAGTTGCTTGAGACCGGGAAGAAAATCGTCCCTGTGGGCTCCGATGTTCAGGGTAGACCCCGACCTGTCGTCAACCGTTGCATACCCGACGCAGATCATACCGGCCCCTCCTGCGGCCCTTTCCCGGTAAAATTCCAATAGCTGGTCAGTTACCTTGTAATCCTCGGCCATGCCAAGGTGCATGGCCGGCATGTAGATTCTGTTTTTTATTTCAAGCTGGTTGATTGTAATGGGGGATAGCAGGGGATCTATCATTTTCTTCTCCTTAGGTTCTAGGATATTATCAGTTTCCTGGGTTGGCAGGCGGCCTTGAAAAACTACCAACAGGTATATTCCACGTCAAGAACAATTTTATTCCTCTTTAGGAAACTCCCTTAGTGCTTGATCAAAATCCAGGATTGACGTAAACACTTATCATGGAAACGATAAAAAGCGTAAAAGAAATTGATTGGGAGGGCTGGGTGCCAACGGTCAGGGCGGTGATCGTTTACATCTGTAATGGGGACAAGGTGCTGCTGATTCACAAGAAAAGGGGGCTTGGGGCAGGTAAGGTCAACGCTCCCGGGGGCCACATAGAACCGGGGGAAACGCCCCGACAGGCCGGAGTCCGGGAGTGCCAGGAGGAGGTGGGCCTCACTCCAAAGGGACTTGAACTAAGGGGTAAACTCTATTTTCATTTTCTGGACGGCCTTCGCATGGAGGGGTTTGTCTATACTGCAGCCGCCTTTACCGGCATCATGGTCGAAACCGACGAGGCAGATCCCTTCTGGTGCCATGTGAACAGCCTGCCCCTTGACCGCATGTGGGAGGATGATTTCTACTGGCTTCCCCAGGTGTTGAAGGGGAAAAAAATGGATGGCAGGTTCATTTTTGACAACGACACCATGGTGAGTCTGGACGTCACTATCCAGGACCCGGAATAGCATCTGTCATTCTTCAAGATTTTTTATTGCCACAAGATACTCCTGATATCCCATGAGATAAAATGAGAGGGGCTTTGAAAAATTTCGGCCAAGGATGCCGTCCACCAGCAGGCGGCTGATGTGCTGCTCCTGCTCCAGAATTTTCTGGGAGAGCATGAAGATTCTTTTTTCTTCGGGGGTGAACCTTGCCACCATCTCCATTGCCGTGATTCTTGCCCTTGGCTGGTACATCCAGAAGTAGAGCATGTCAAGGGAGTTGATGATGATCACCGTCACAAGGTCCCGCACCTCACCGTTGGTGGATTTGATCAGTTTTTCAGGCTCTTCAAGAATGGTCAGTTCGCAGGTATCTGGAAACAGCAGTTCCAGCCTGGAGTAAGAGTCAAACAGCTCCTTGAACTTCTTTTTGTAGTCCCGGGTCCTGAGAGCCACGTTGTGAAACCTGTCAGCACTTCCCTCGATAACCCCTGCCGCAAGATCAGATGCTGCTTTGGAGATGATTGCAGCCCACTTCTGGAGCACCGATTCAACACCCACAACTCCGGCTGCACCGAGGATTCCGCCGGTTATGGCACTGAAGAGAATGGCAATGGGTATGGAAATAACACTCCTGAAAAAATTACCCATTATCGCCCCCCTGGGCAGTCCTCGAAAGGCGTTGTGGGTGGAAAGATAAATACCGTTGGTAAGGGCCATGATGCTGTAGAGGGCCGCAGGGTTGGATGCCACATTGATGCCGAACCCCTTGTCAAGGAGAAGGGTCTTTACAAAATAGTCGAGAAGGGGCACGGAAAAACCCGTAAACAAAAGCGAATCGGTCATCCTGTCCCAGCTTACATAGTCGTTCCAGCGAAGCAGGTGGGAGCGATTGATGCCGCCTCCGCCGAGGACGGACTGGATAATGTTTCTCAATCCCGTGATGCCGAACCAGATAAACGCCCCGAAATAGGCCAGAAACCACCAGTCCTTTGTCAGGGCAAAGCAGGCAAAGGCCGGGATAAACCCGATGAGCACCTTGAGGGTGTTTTTGAGTTTGGAGTTCAGGTTCTCCCAGGATCGCTCATAGTCTTTTTCTTGGTGTGTGGTCTCAGTGTCAAGGCTCAGGCCATTGGTAATATCCTTTTGAATGCCCCCCAAAGTTACAATATTGCCCTTGGGGGTCATGCGGGCCGTGTGTTCTTCCACAATCCAGTCTGATTTTTTCCTTGCCCCCAGGCGCTCCAGCCCTGGAATTTTTCTCAACCAGCGTACAAGGGTCCCGGCCGTTTCTGACGGAATGGTGGTGACTCTGAGGCAGGTCCGCATATTAAAGGGAATGATCAGCCTGGTACAGCTCTTCCTAC
Organism: Desulfobacterium sp.; assembly: GCA_034007745.1. Lineage (GTDB taxonomy): Bacteria > Desulfobacterota > Desulfobacteria > Desulfobacterales > Desulfobacteraceae > Desulforapulum. The sequence goes on along the minus strand of JAVEQI010000018.1, from coordinate 16,043 downwards.
CTATTTCACGTCTGGCCTGGAGGGGGAGGGTTTCAATAATGCCAAGGCCCATGCCGTAAGTCTGGAACGACCTGCCCGTGGAATCGCTGCCGATTCTTGACCGCAGGCGGGTGGTGCGGTACATGGTCCTGAAGGTGTAAATATCGTGGAGAATGCCGATGAGCTTCCGGGTTCTGTCAGCCTCATCCTTGTATTTTTGGCTCTTCATCTGGCCTATTATCTGGCGTACCACCCTTTTGAGTTTTAAGATGCTTGCCTCGTTAATGGCCTGTTGGAGTTCGCTTATGGCAGGGATGTGGTCAGAATTACCCGTTACATATTCCTTGAGATTGAAAATCTCCAGCCGGGAGATCAACCCTTCGCTATCATAGAGGAGCTCAAGAACATCTTCAGCTCGGAGATTGTCAAGGTTCAGGGTGATCCTGAAGCTTGGGTGGAGTTCGATGATCTCTTCGAGCAGCTGGTCAAATCTCAACCTTAGCCTGTCAGGAACCCCTTCATCGTCACTGTGTTCGTTGATGGTCCATGGGTTGGGAAGATCTGGAAAGTTTTCAGGTTTCAGGTAACTCTCCACAATGTCGCCGGTGGAGAGTCCATCCATGGCCTTGACAAGGACCTTGATTTTTTCCTTTTCACTGTCGTCTGCCGCTCCATAGGTACGGCTTAACTCCTTGACCTTCAGCTTCATCAGGCTCATAAGATGGAGATGAATATATTCACCGAGGTGGAGCATCGACGCCTGGCCGGGTCCTACAAATTTAAGAAATTCCACGGTATCCAAAGGGGCAAGTTGGATTCCAAAAGTCCGGTTCAGGAGGAGTCTTTGATCGTCGTTGAATGCCTCAAGAACCTTGAGTATATACCTGGTCTGAAATTTCAACGCTTCCTTGCCCTTTTCCATGAATTCTATCACATGGGGTTCGGCCAGAAAGCAGAGAAATGACTGGATATCGGGCAGCCCCCTGGAAACCCAGATAAAGGTGATATATCGATCCCTGAACCTTGCGGAAAACTCGATGCCGATGCGAAGGTCGATATCCATGATTTCTGCGGCCTCCACGAGTTCGTAAACAAATCTTGGCTCCACATAGTGGTAATAAATCACCCGCAGGCGTCTTATTCCCTTGATCCACGCATCCATGATCAGATGTGTGGGGGATTTTCTTCCCTTTGTGTTGGCATCGTGGACATGGTCGTCAAAGGTAATCTGGTTCCAGGCTTCGGGCATTTCAAGGAGGTGATAGGCCTTTAGATGACCCCGGATGATCCTTGGCTTTCCAGAGGCCGCCGTTCTAAAGGCATGGGCAAGCTCAAGCTGCCTGAACTTATCACCCCTGGCCCTGACCAGATCCTTCATGATCTGGAGAAGGACCCTGGCCGTGTTTTTGGGAAGAGATCCTTCCGCAGTGTTCAGGATCTCGTCCTTCAATCCCTTTAAAGCCTGGAGTCTGTACTCCCCGTCTCCCCTTTCCATGGATTGCAGAAGATGGACAACCGAGTTTGCAATACGAAGCCCCTTGGACTCGGCCAGTTCTTTTATGCCAAACGGATGAAAATACTGGTAAAACAGCTTTGCCGTATACCCGAGGGAATTACCTTCATCATAAACCGCATTGACGATTCTGATAAGGTCCAGATCTCTTTTATCAAAAAAAAGTCGCTTTACTTCAAACCCCATTGTCAGATCCTGTCCCCTCAAGTTTGATTAAGAACAAATGAACTTTATGCCTACTGGAGTATGTTTAGATTGTCAAGGACAGAGTCAGGTCTGAGGGAACAGGGGACTTTATAGTCCTAGGACCGCCCAAGCACAGGGTAGTCTGTATAACCCTCGGGGCCTGTTGTATAAAAGGTTTTTTCGTCCCATGGGGCAGTTTCAGCCTTTGCTTCAAACCTCTCGACAAGGTCGGGGTTTGAGATAAATGGTTTTCCAAAGGCCACAAGATCGGCAAGGCCGTCCTCAATAATTTTATTGCCCGTCTCTCGGTTAAATCCTGTGTTGATTATCAGCGTTCCTTTATACCTTGGCCTGTAGTGAACCGCTATTTCGGGTTCTGCTCCGGGGACATCTGTCACATCTGTAAATGGTTCTGAAAGGTGGAGATAAGCCAGTTCATAATCGTTGAGTCGTTTGACAATATAGTCAAAGGTGGGAATGGTCTCCCCATCAAGGGTCATGCCGAATACACCGTGAAGGGAAGGGTTGAGCCTTACTCCGATGCGGTTTTCAGGCACATATTTTTTCACCTCGTCCATCACCTCAAAGAGGATCTTCGCCCTGTTTTCGATTGATCCTCCATAGGCATCGGTTCGTAGGTTGGATGTTCTGTTGAAAAACTGATGGAGCAGATAACCGTTGGAGGCGTGGACCTCCACCCCGTCGAATTCTGCTGACATGGCATTTTTTGCGGCCCTGCCGTAATCTTTGATCGTCTCTTTTATTTCCTCAACCGTCATGGCTTTGGCCGTTACGGTATCTTTAAATCCCTGGGGTGTATAGGATTTGGATTCAGGATTCATGGCAGATGCCGACAGGGGCAGCTCTCCGTTGTGAAAATCCGGATGGGACATGCGGCCCACATGCCAGAGCTGGATAAATATTTTTCCTCCCCTGGCATGGACAGCCCGGGTTACTTTTTTCCATGCTTCCACCTGTTCATCAGAGTAAATACCAGGGGTGTTGATATAGCCAACTGCCCGTTTTGAAATTTGGGAACCCTCGGATATAATAAGCCCTGCCGAGGCTCGCTGGGCATAATACTCGGCCATAAGATCTGTGGCTGCATTGCCGGGGTTGTCTGCCCTGCTCCGGGTCATGGGAGCCATAGCCACACGGTTTTTGAGTTTAAGGTCTCCCATCATGTAGTCGTCTAATAGTGCCTGTCTGGTTTCCATAGCTTTTTCCTTGGTTTAAAGTTTAATACCTATAGAATACTGGCCCCTCCCTTCCAGAAGGTAAGGCCTGTCTTAAGAATTGTGGATTATTATCCTTAGCAGCTGAAGTAAGTCTTAAAGTTATAACTTTTAGGCTGTATGTCAAACAGGGATGAGATGTTTGAGGGTTGATTGCTGATTTCCTTGACAAGTTCTATATAATTTGATCTTTTAAAGGATAAAGTCTGTCTGAAGGCAGAAAGAATAGAAATACAAGAGATGTAAAATAGAAGAATAAAGCCACGAAGGCCAATGGGGCCCATTTTTTTGGGAACTTGATCCTTTGTGGCTTTTTTTGTTTATGGAGGGATAATGAATCGGTTGAAGGCTGGAATGGGTGGTAAATTTTGTTCGGGTATGGGCTTTTTTGTCGTTTTTTTGATGCTCATTTTAACCACCCAGACCCGGGCAGGAAATTTGCCTATTAAAGAAGTTGTAGATGCAGCAGGCAGCACCATTGTAATTCCCAATGAGGTGAAACATATAATATGTTCCGGTTCCGGGTGTCTCAGGCTTGTGACTTATCTAAATGCCCAGGATCTTGTCGTGGGGGTGGACGACATAGAAAATCGGGATACTAAGTTTAATGCCCGGCCCTACTCCCTTGCAAATCCCCAGTTCAAAGACCTGCCCATCTTCGGAGGCTTCAGGGGCAGGGACACCCCTGAAAAGATCATCAGTCTCCCTGTGGTGCCCCAGGTGATTTTCAAAATCCAAGGGTCAACAGGTATTGACCCTGCAAAGCTTTCCAGAAAGACCGGAATTCCGGTCATCACCCTGAAATACGGCGACCTTGTCCATGAACGTCCGGATTTTTACAACGCCTTGACCATCCTGGGCCATGCCCTTGACAAACAGGAACGGGCCAAAGAGGTGATCGCCTTTTTCGACGCTCATATTCAGGAGCTGGCAGACCGGACGGGTAAAATTCCCCAAGGCCAAAAGAAGAGCTGCTTTGTTGGCGGCATCGCCTACAAGGGTCCCCATGGATTTCAGTCCACAGAACCCAGGTATCCGCCGTTTGAGTTTGTAAATGCCCTGAACATCGCCAGGTCTGCCGATAATGGACCGGAACCCGGTCAGAGCAATTTCTCCAAGGAAAAAATCCTGACCCTGGATCCCGAGGTGCTTTTTTTGGATCTTGCCACCCTTCAGATGGGAGATGCCCAGGGCGGGCTCCATGAGCTTAAAACCGATCCAGTGTACCAGGGCCTGACTGCAGTTAAAAAGGGAGAGGTGTTTGGGGTGTTTCCCTATAACTGGTATGCCCAGAATTTCGGATCTGTGATTGCCGACAGCTGGTTTGTCGGAAAGGTCCTCTACCCCCACGAGTTTGCCGATATCGATCCTGAAAAAAAAGCCGATGAGATCTACACCTTTTTGCTGTCCAGGCCCGTGTTCCAGCTTATGAATCAGAACTTTAACCAGATGGCGTTCCAGCGGATAAACCTCAAACTCAAGGAACAATAATCATGCATTTTGACGACGGCGTGCTGCCCCGGGCCTACACGCGTTATACCCTGGGAAAGTCTCTGTTTATTGCCCTGACGTTCGCTGCCCTTGTTTTGACCGTTATATTGAGTATTTCTTCCGGGGCCGTTCACATCGGGTTTGTCGATGTGGTAAAAACCCTGGTAAAGAGCCATGTTATACCCCAGTTTGATCTCATCATCTGGAATATTCGTCTGCCCCAGACCTTGACGGCGGTTGTGGCAGGGGCAGGTCTTGCCGGGGCAGGAACTGTCATGCAGTCCGTGCTGAGAAATCCCCTTGCCTCGCCCTTTACCCTTGGCATTGCCCACGCCGCCGCATTTGGAGCGGCCCTTTCTGTAATGGTTCTGGGATCGGGGACCATGGCAAGCACACTTGGGGATGCTGTCACCATCACAAGGCCCATGCTCACCCTGATCTCGGCCTTTGCCTTTTCCATGGGAACCGCCTGCCTCATCACCTACATTGCAAGGATGCGGGGAGCGGCCCCCGAGGTTATGGTGCTTACCGGGGTTGCCCTGGGGGCCCTTTTCACGGCGGGTACCATGATGCTCCAGTTTTTTGCCGATGATGTTGAGCTTGCCGCCATGGTCTTCTGGACCTTCGGGGATGTGGCCAGAACCGACTGGCAGGATCTTTCCTTCCTGTCCCTGGTGACCGTGGTTATCCTGGTTTATTTTCTGGCCAATGCCTGGAACTACAACGCCATGGACATTGGTGACGAAACAGCCAAGGGGCTGGGTGTCAGGGTGGAACGTGTGCGGCTTACCGGAATGATGGCGGCCTGCCTTGTCACCTCGGTGATCATATCTTTTGCCGGGATCATCGGTTTCATAGGGCTTGTGGCCCCCCACATCGTTCGAAGGGTGATTGGAGACGACCATCGTTTTCTCATGCCCGCATCGATTCTTGCCGGGGCTTTGATCCTGCTCGCTGCCGATATCGCAGCAAGACTGGTACTGCTGCCCCATGTGCTGCCCGTGTCCATATTTACCTCGTTCATGGGAGCACCTGTTTTTATTTACCTGATCATTAAAGGAAGCACAAAATGATACTTAGCGTGAACGACCTGGCCTTTACCTACAAGAGTACCGATACCCTAAAGGGAGTAAATTTCTCCATTGAACCAGGTGAACTCACCGTGATTCTGGGGCCCAACGGGGTGGGCAAGACCACCCTTTTAAAATGCCTGAACAACATCCTCTCCCCCAGGGGTGGTAGAATTCTTGTGAAGGGAAACGACACTCGGGACATGACCATGAGGCAGATCGCAAGGGAAATCGCCTATGTGGCTCAAAAAAGTGAGCCAGCCAGGATAACCGTGTTTGACGCCGTTCTCATGGGACGACGACCCCACATCAACTACCGGGTAACAAAGAAGGATCTCATCAAGGTGGATGCGGTCATCCGCCATCTGAATCTCACGGATATGAGCCTCAAGCATCTGGATCAGATGAGCGGAGGCGAGCTTCAAAAGGTCTGTATCGCAAGGGCTCTGGTGCAGCAGACAGATCTCCTGCTCCTTGACGAGCCCACGGCAAGCCTTGATCTGAAAAACCAGACCCATATTCTGGGCCTGATCCGCCATATCATAAAGGATCATAAAATGTCGGCAATCATGACCATGCACGACCTTAACACGGCCATGCGCTATGCGGACAAATATATATTTTTAAAGGATACCACCATCTATTCGGCCGGAAGCATCCGGGAGATCACCCCTGAAATGGTCGAGGATGTCTATGGTGTCGAGGTGGAAATCACCTTTCACAGGGGACTGCCCATTGTGGTTCCTGTTCAGGAGTACCCTAGGAGTGTTGCGAGAGATGCAGATATGAAAAACCGGGAAAGAGTTGAACATGCCGCCTGAACTTTCACCCAGACAAAAAAGAAAAAAGGAGCGATAAAAATGATCGATCAAGATCAACAGGAGAAAAACCGAAAACTTTACAATTGGCCGGAGATGAACCTGATACCCGTGGGCATTGTCAAGAGCGAGCTTAAAACACCGACCATGAGGAGCACAGACGACAACCTTGAGAATAATCATTCGGCAGAGTCATTTAAAAAAAAGCAGGCGGAGATTGAAAACATCCTGAGCGAGATTCAGGTATTTCAACCATGGGAGCCTCTGCTCAAGGGAATAGAGGCCTTTTCCCACATTCTGGTGATCTACTGGCCCCACCTGATTGACCCTGAACGGCGAAACCTCCAGCAGGTTCACCCCATGGGAAGAAAAGAGATCCCCCTCCAGGGAATCTTTGCCACATGCAGCCCGGCCCGGCCCAACCCGGTTCTGGTATCGGCCGTGCCATTGGTGAAGCGGGAGGGAACCAGGTTGATTGTACGAGGTTTTGAGGCGGTGGACCAGAGCCCTGTCATTGATATCAAACCCTACAGCGCCCACTACATGAAAAAAGACAATCTCAGGTTCCCGGAATGGATGGAGAATATCAATCGGGAGCTTGGTATATAACCCTCGTTTTGCGTTCCGGTCAGGATAACCAAAGGGCCTAAATGACACTAGTGTCAACCTGTACCATCGTGTTTTATTCTTCGTTGTACCAGCCAGGACATTTGTGTTATTAGAAATTATTTGTATATACACAAAGCAATGTTGCTTTCAGGTATAGAGGGATTCGAACATGACAGAGGATTTATTGTTTCTGGCAGGGCACAGGGCCTATGAACGTATCATGACCAACGGACTTTCTTCCGACGATGTCGCCATGGTGGTGGGTGCATCTGGTGCGGCGAAATGGCTTGTTCTCAAAGAGCTTGAATCGGCAATTTTTGGGTTGTGGTTCAGGAAAAGGACAAAGCTGCTTCATCTTTTTGGAACGTCCATCGGCTCGTGGAAGTCGGCGGCAGCGGCCCAGAATGATCCAGTTGAAGCCTTTGACCACCTTGCCCATGCCTATATCCATCAGATTTACCGGACAACTGCCACGCCTGAACGCATAGATCTTGAGTCCCAGCGCATCATGGACGCCTATCTTGATCAGAACCGGGTGGATGAGATCCTGGCCCACCCTTATTGCCGGTTGAACTTTTCGGCTGTAAGATCAACAGGAGCGTTCTCATCGGATCACCCCATGGCGCAAATGGCAAGCCTTGTCTCTGCCTGGGCAAAGAACTGGGTGTCGAGAAGGCTTGTTCAAAGACAATACCTTCCGACCCTTTTCCATGATCCAAGGGATCTGCCCTGCTTTGCCCTGAACGGTGAGTTCCCTGGGGGCCTGGCACCCCTTGACCGGGATAACCTTCGAACTGCCCTTCTGGCGAGTGGGTCCATTCCCTATATGATGAAAGGGGTTAAAGATGTGCCCGGGGCACCTTTGGGCGTTTACCGGGACGGGGGGATGTACCACTACCACCCGGCCTTTGACTTTATGAACGGAACCGACGGTATCGTTCTCTATCCCCACTTTTACAGCTGGGCCACCCTTGGATGGTTTGACAAGAACAGGCCATCGAGGATGGCAGACGGTCAACTTCTTGCCGACGTGCTTATGCTGTCTCCATCCCCGTCCTTTGTGGCAAAATTGCCGTTTGGCAGGATTCCAGATAGAAGGGATTTCCTACGCCTGTTTCGTCGGGACAACGAGCGGATACAATTCTGGGAAACCGCCGTTTCCATGGGTAAAAGCCTTGGGAAAAGTTTTCTTGATGCCGTGGATTCCGGCCGCATCAAAACCCTTGTTAAGAGGATCCCATAAAAGGTGGTCAGCCCACAAAATACCCAAACCGGGCAAGTCGTTCTTTCACCTTTGCAATGTGGGTCTTTTGGATGACCATGTGGTGATTTTCGGCCCGCATCACGTATTTTTTGAGTACGGTATCACCGGTGAGGAGCGACAGAAGCTCCCGGTCAGGTTTTACCTTGAACACAGACACGGATGGAACCGATTTGATGGGGTTTATCCTGGCAACAAGCTGTTCAAAAAAACGCTCCCACACGGCCGGCGGATTTTCGGCAATATTTGTCCGAAAAAAGGCGATCTTGTCGTTCACATCTGCTGCCGTGGCGCACTCTTTGAGAAACGAGTTAAAATCCACTCGGTAGCTTGACCGGGTGATCTGTTCGCCTACGGCGTCCAGGACCATTTTTTTTACGGGGTCTTCGCCATGGATGGAGAGAAGGGTCTTGTTTGCATCCACAATTATCTCACCCGAAGGGGCCGAGATGTCCGTGGTAAAGCGTTTGGTTCGGCCCATTACATATCGCCCGAACTCGGTGATGCGAACATATTTAAGGCCGTCAAAGGGGCTTAGGTAGGGTTTTTTGCACTCCCTGTAAATGGGGTTAGTGGGCTCAGAATAGGCAAGATCCAGCATGCCAAGGGCACCAAAGAGAAACATCATCCGCCGGAGAAAGGGAAGGGTGGTTGAGTCAAGGGAAAAGAGATCTGCGTATCCCACCTGCTCCCTGTCTCTATAGGGAGTCTTGGAGTCCATGGGGATGTAAAGATCCCGTAACTCATAACCATCGGCAAAGGGACAAAAATTTAATAGTGTGTGTTCACCGATCATGGCAAGATCGCATACTGAGACCCAGTGGTTGTCTGGAATTAGCTCCAGGATTTTTTCAAGGTGTTCCCTTATCCTCTTTTCCTGGGTGTTTGTATCAAATCTTCTTTCCTGGCGTTTAATGTATTCAAAGGTGTCCCTGCATCGGTGGCTTTTGAACTCTTTAAATTTAAAATAGTCATTGATGCCCGCTTTGATAAACTGTGGAAGATCGTTTAGCTCTTTAAGGTTCCAGAAGGACCTGCTGGTGAGAAAATCGGCAATCAGCCTTGTCTTGAGGTTTCGAACATCCTTGTCTCCATCGGCATAAAATTCTTCGATGGTGCAGGTCTCAGCCATTTTCTTCAGGGAACTCGCAAGGATTTTATCGCTGTTCTTTGCGTATTTGAGCTTGTCCTGGGAGATAAAGCTTAAAATAACGGGAAGTGTCTTGAAGATCTCCTGGTTGTCAGTAAAAATGTGGTCTGTTTTTTTTTCCACATCCTGGATCCGGGCCAGCAGGGGCCGGGCAGGGTCGGGAAGAACCTTGCGGATATAGGGAAGAAGACCCCGGTTGATACCAATTTCAAATTTATATTCCCTGGGGTGGCTATAGGACAGGTTTGTGTTGAAGTTGAAGAGAAAAAAGTCGGGATCTTTAGAGATATTCTTGTAAAGCGTTCCTTCATCGATCTTTTTTGGGAACTCCTCCCCCGTGGCCTGGATGTATTTCAGCTCGGCCATATAAAGATCAAGGCCATAGCTAAAGCCCACGCAGCAGTAGAGCATATCCCCGGCCCGTTCGGGCAGTCTTTCTACGATACCGGCAAAAAGAGCCTTGCTGCCAAGGGCCGCCCCAAGGAGATGCACCTGGGATTCTGGCGTGTTTTGTTTTAAACCTGCTATCTCCTCCGAGTCGTATTGCCCGGGATCGAGCAGGTCGGGAATGTGGGCAAGATAACGCTCGTAGACCTTGCCGGGGAGTGGAAGATCAAGAACCCGCCGTATAATATTTTCCATGGGGTTGCTGGGCCGGGATTTTTTTCTGGTCGCAGCTCTGGTCGTTGATCCAGCCTTTATTTTCATTCCTGTCGCGCCTTTAGTTGATTTCATGCTCATAGAGATATTTTATCGAGTAAATTCAAGGTTATTCTCCCAGCACATAGTCGATGTCGGCCTCGTCCATCTGCTTGATGGATGCGTTGTCCGCTGCGATAAGCGAGTCAAACAGCTTCTTTTTTTTGGCCTGGAGTTTAAGGATCTTCTCTTCAATCGTATTCCTGGTGATGAGCCGATAGCTGAAAACCTTGTTCTTCTGTCCCATCCTGTGGGCCCGGTCAATTGCCTGGTTCTCTGCGGCAACGTTCCACCAGGGGTCAAACAGGAACACATAATCCGCCGCCGTCAGGTTCAGGCCGAGGCCCCCTGTTTTGAGAGTCATCATCAGGGCTGCGCAGGAATCGTCGGTCTGGAATCTCTCGACAATGGCACTTCTGTCCCTTGTGGCGCCGGTCATGACAAGATGGTCAAGGCCAGCCTTTTCCATGTCAAGGGAGATGCAGTCAAGGGAGTGGAGAAAGTTGGCAAATATGAGCACCTTGTGGTTGCCGGCAACGGCGTCGGTCACATGGTCCATGAGCACCTCCCGCTTGGGCGAGATTATCCTGTTGTCGCTCTTTACCTCGGGAATAGAGGCAATCTGGCGAAGCTCGCCCAGGGCCTGGAGAACGAAGAGCTGGGATTGTTTCAACCCATTTTTTGCGATCTCTTCACCAATAGCGTTCTTGTACATGATACGCCTCTGATGATAGAGCTTTTCCTGTTCCGGGCTCATGTCTACATAAAGGGTCTGCTCCATCTTGTCGGGCAGATCTTTCAACACCTCGTTCTTTAGCCGCCGCAGGATAAACGGGTAAATCTTTTTTTTAAGCTCCTTTGCCACAGTCTTGTTGTCGTCCTTCTGGATGGGGTTCAGGTAGTTGCGGGAAAAATCTGCAGTGGTGCCGAACATGGAGGGGTTCAGGAATCGAAACAGGGAGTAGAGCTCGCCAAGGTTGTTCTCGATGGGCGTGCCGCTAAGGGCAAGGCGGTGGTCGGTGTTTAAAAGCATCACCGCTTTGGATATCTTGGAGTTGAGGTTCTTGATCTGCTGGGATTCATCAAGGACAACGGCGTGGAAACATTCGTCCTTTAAGGTCTCGATGTCGTTTCTTACCACGGCATAGGTGGTGAGGATGATGTTGCTCTTTCGGGCTGTGCCGATCTCCCGCAAGGGACCATAATAGGTCGTAAAGGTGATGTTGGGTGCAAATCGTTCAAGCTCGCTTGCCCAGTTGAACAACAGGGTCTTGGGCATCACCACCAGGGTAGGGGTTTTTTCCCGGGGATAGATGGAGGCAAGAAGAGTGATAGTCTGGATGGTCTTTCCCAGTCCCATGTCGTCGGCAAGGCATCCGCCGAGTTTGTGCTCGTAGAGATAGGAGGCCCATCTCACCCCCTGTTTCTGGTAATCCCTGAGGGTTGCGTTTATTTTCGGCAGTCGTTTTTTAGATGTTTCTAGCCGGTTGAACCCAAGAAAAATATCCCTGGAGCGCTTGAATGCCTTTTTGGCGGTTTTTTCCCCGATCAGCTCTTCCACCACGGGAAGATCAAAAAAAGAGACCTTGATTCCGGACTTCTGACGCTTGAATATCCTGGCAAGGGTGCGCATGTATTCCGGGTTGATAAGGGCGCTGGTGCCGTCGCTCAATCGCACATAGGCGTCCTTCTGATACTGTTTTAAGATGTCGTTAATGGAAAACTTTTCACCGTCAAGCTCCAGGGTGGCCTCTCCCTCAAGAAAATCAATTCCGTGGTTGAGCTGTAAGTTCAACTTGGGCTGAACATATTTTATCCGGTAGGATTTAAGCTTTTCAGCACCAAGAATCGTATAGTTTGCGAGAAGCCCTGCAAGTTCCTGGGTGATGAAGGTTTCAGCAAGGGCCGGTTCAACCACCATGAAGTTGTCCGCAACATAGAGCCCGTTGTCCTCTTTAAGCGTTCGGGAGTGTCGCTTGAGCATGGTGTGGATTTCCCGGAAGCAGTCACTAATCTCCCCGTGGACCAGGGGGCTCACTGTAAAGGTCTTTTCCATCTCATTGACAGACACGATCCTGTCCAGGTCAAAATTGTCGAAAAAGTCAGGGGAAAATCCCGCATAGGTGGCCGATACCCTCAGGTGAAGGGTCTGGTCCGGGGTGACACTGTCAAATATCAGGGCGGGTCTTGTCGCCTTGGGGCTTCCCTGCCTCAGTTTGAATCCCGAGTAGTCGATCTCCACATTGGAGAGGTTGGAAAAGAGCATGGTCAGGTATTGTTCCAGAAGATCGACGTCAAGGGTCGTTTCAAACAGGGTAAGGGTGTTGAAATGTTTGCCCAGGGGGTTAACCCTGTAGATGGTAGTGCCCGACAATATGTGGGTCTCGGTGACGGGTATGATGGGGGTGATCTGCCTCGGGCCCTGCCACAGGCCCATGGTTGTCTCTAATTCTGTATGCTCCGGGCCTTTTTTTTCTCGAATGGAGAGCCTGACTCTGGCAGTATCTTCGGCAAGCTCAATTTTCCGGCCCTCACTGTCCACAAGGCGGTCCGATAGAAGGAGCATGGAGACCAGGTATTCGTTGCCGTCAATGTAAAGACCGCTCTCCTGGGCCTCGTCCTCAGTTTCCCAATCTATAGAGAAAGCCTTCTGCTCCCTTATTCTGTGGATTTCCTTGAGAATGCTTCTCTCATTGCCCGAGTAAAACTCATACCCTGTGTCTACCTCTTTTCCCCCTTCGTTGATGACGGCGAGGCAGACACCATGGTCGTCCGGGGTGATCCTGAAGGTGATTTTGTCCGGGACCTTGACGTTCCGTATGATGGGGCTTCTCTTTTTCAGCGCCTGAAACAGGGTCTCAATATCCTGGGCCATGGGGAAGATGGATCTCCTTGAAAATTTTTATATATATCGTTGTTCCTTTTGAAAATCAACAGGATTCAGTCAAATGCGACGGCCCTGAGGCTCTCCACCTCTTTTATGGTTCTGGGCTTTGGCTTGCCAAGGGTTCTATGGCCCGTGTCTGTGATCAGGTAGTTTTCCTCGTTTCTGATGCCGCCAAAGTTGCGATAGGTTTCCAGCCTCTCATAATCGATGAATTCCCTGAACCGGTTTTCTTTTTTCCAGAGGTCCATGAGTTCCGGTATGAAATAAACTCCGGGTTCCACGGTCAGCACAAAACCTGGTTCAAGGGGTCTTGCAAGGCGCAGGGATTTGAGGCCGAACTGTTTGTTTTTGGCAAGGCCGTCATACCCCACAAAGCCCTCGCCAAGGTTTTCCATGTCATGGACATCGAGCCCCATCATGTGACCAAGACCGCAGGGGAAAAACATGGCGTGGGCACCCAGGGTAACGGCATCTTCCATGTTTCCACGCATCAGCCCCAGATCCTTCATGCCCCTGGCGATCTCAAGGCTTGCAGCAAGATGGATATCTTTGAAGGCAGCCCCCGGGGCAAGCATGGACACCGCCCTGTCCTGGGCCGCAATGACTGTCCCATAGACCTGGCGCTGCTTTTCGGTAAAGGTCGGGGCCACGGGAAAGGTGCTGGAAAGGTCGCCGGCATAGCCCATGGCATTTTCCGCCCCGGCATCCAGCAGAAAAAGCTGGCCCGATTCGAGGGTGTTGTTGTGGCAATGGTTGTGAAGGGTCTGACCGTTGACAGTGGCGATGATGGGAAAGGCAAGTGTGTGGTCAAAGGCCCTTGCCACCCGTTCCACATCGGCTGCCACTCGGGCCTCGGTCATGCCGGGAAGGGCCATGGTCATGGCGGTTGCATGCATGCCCACGCTGGTGTTCACGGCCTGTTCGATCTGGGCCACCTCTATATCGGACTTGTACATGCGCTGGGCTATTACCGCCTGGATCAAGATAATGGAGGCCATGTTGTCCATGGATCTTAAGGGTGCACCCATGAGTTCAAGCAACCTGATTCTGTGCTGATCCCGGTAAGGCGGCAGAAAATGGACGGGTCTTCCCTGGTTCAGGGCTGCATCCAGGACAGGTTTGAGGTCGTCAAGGGGCTGAACGTCTGTAACGCCGGTTTGGGCGGCCCGTTCAGCAATCAAAGGCTGGGGGCCCGTCCACACGATCTGGTCGATGGTACAGTCGTTGCCAAACAAGATTTCATGGCCCGTGTCGCAGTCCAGCACAAGGGCAAGATCCGGGTGGCGGATTCCCCCATAGTATAGGAAGGTGCTGTCCTGGCGAAAGGGGTAGCAGTTGTCCTTGAAGTTAACGGGGCTGTCTGAATTGCCCATAAGCAGGATAATTCCCCTGCCTACCCTGGTTTTAAGCTGCTTCCTTCGATCCTGGTAAATCTCTTTGTTGAACATGGCTTCCTTTAGCTATTAGCTATTAGCTATTAGCTATTAGCTATTAGTTATTAGCGGTTATCGGTTATCGGTTATCGGTTAGATGTTAGCTAAAAGCTAACGGCTAACAGCTAAAAACTATCACCTCCCCGTCCACTTTGGAGTTTTTTTGTCAAGAAAGGCAGTGATACCATTCTGAGCGTCATCCGAGCAGTTGTTCATAACAATGGTCTGCTTGGCATAGTGGAACGCCTGGGCATCGGTCATGTCTGCCTGGGCGTAAAACCCCTGTTTGCCTATGGACAGGGCAAATCCGCTGGCCTGGGCTATTTCATGGGCAAGCTCGCTGGTTTCGGTTTCAAGCTCGGCAGGCACGACCACCCGGTTGACAAGGCCAAGTTCTTTTGCCTCCAGTGCTGGAAATTCCCTGCCGGTCACCAGCATCTCCATGGCGGCCTTGCGGCCGATGGCCCGGGTGATGGCCACCATGGGGGTGGTGCAGAAGAGTCCGATTTTCACCCCCGGAGTTGAAAAACGTGCATTGTTCGCCGCAACTACCAGGTCGCACCAGGCAGCAAGCTGGCACCCGGCTGCAGTTGCAATGCCCTGTACCTGGGCTATTACCACCTGGGGAATCTCGTGGAGCATCATCATCATGCGGGTGCACTGGTCAAAGATGGTCCGGTACTCTTTTACCCCGGAATCGACCATTTCGACAAGGTAATGACCGGCACAGAAATGTTTGCCTGCCCCCTTGATCACCAGCACCTTGATGGTTTCGTCCGTGGAGATTTCGACCAGAAGATGGGTGATCTCCTGGATCATCTGCCGGGACAGGGCGTTTATCTTTGAAGGGTTGTTCAGGGTTAGGTGACCAACGGGTCCATCCTGGGTGAACAGTATCTCTTGGTATTCCATGTTTGCTGCCTCCTGGGTTATATATAGAAGAAGGAATTGGGTTTTGGGTGTTAACAGCAACTGCTTTTTCATTCTTCGTTGTGAAGGGTATCGGTCCCATAATTATGCCTTAGTTCGTGGGCCCTCTGAAAGGATGTGCAACGGATGTTAAAGATCCCGGTTTTTTCTAGTATTGCCATGATCTCCTGCTCGGAGTAGGTCTGGCCCCCTCGGTTCTGCCCAGCATCTTCAACGAGAACAGGTCCGGAAAGAGCGAGTTGTCCCTGGTTGTTAATATAGGGAGCACCGGGGGTCAAGACAAATAATGAAGTTTTGCGACCTGTGTGGATCATTGTACTTGATGGGCAGAATAGACAATAGCATATTGCAGTGTTGTTTTGGCGGCAAACGGATAGTGCTATCCCTTTGGTTTTCAATGTTTTGGACAGGGTAACCAAAGGGAAGGTTTTTTGTCGATATCTTTACAAAACAGAATTAATTTGTTATTGTCTATGTTAACTTAGGGTTTTAAGGTGGTTTTTGCAGTCATGGAAATCGGGTTTAAAATAAAAAAATGCACTTTAATGAAAATAACCTTTGACAAGCGGCTCAGATCCATGTAGAATCCCTGAGTCTTTGTGAGACGCAAGCGTTTGCAGCGTTTTCCGCAAAGGCTTTTTTTATGGATGCAATTTATTGATCTTTGAAAACTGGTTAGTGACAAAAAAGAGATGAAGCGTGTTTTTTGGGTGCTGTGAAAGCACACAAAAGATATTCAAAGAATTTAACTGGAGAGTTTGATTCTGGCTCAGAATGAACGC
>JAVEQI010000017.1:38157-61298 GCA_034007745.1 Desulfobacterium sp. | reverse complement strand
GGAAACATCTGAAAAGTTCATTCATTTTAAAAAGAAACATTCAGCAGTAGAGTCTGCAATCAATGGTTTAGAGAATCATGGTTTGGACCGGTGCCCAGATAATGGAATCCATGGATTTAAACGGTATGTAGGTCTGGCTGTTCTTGCAAGAAATCTCCAGATCATCGGACATCATATTCAACAAAAAGAGCTGATAGCGTTTCAGCAGGCTGAACAAAAAGCAGCATAAAAAGTTCAAGAAAACAAATAAATAAGGACAAGCTGGAGGGAGTAACAGGTCTAAAATCAGATAGGATTGTCAAAGAACAACAAAAAAGATTCGTCTTGCTTCATAATTATCGGTGGACTTGACAGGCAAGACAAAATTTTAGGTAACCGCCAAGCTCACAATAGGGTTTTCGGTCAGGCACTAACATAGCTTTTAAAACCATTGAGGAGCTACACCAACAACGGGCAAAAACAGAAGAGAGATTATGAAGCTATTATATCAGCCTCAAAAGTATAATATTAGGCGATGATACATCCATTTCTTTTAGTTTTTTGGCCACACCCGTTTGGGGAACGGGGTAAAAACTTATTTTCCTTTACAAAATGGCCATTCCTTTCTATAGGAGTCAGGGTATGACTATTTTTAAAAATCATTTTCCATGGAAAAAGGAAGCTTGCAGTATGCTCTTTAAAGACAGAACTAACTGCGGCCGGCTGGGGTCGGCCGATATAGGTAAAACCATCCACGTTGCAGGGTGGATAGATGCACTAAGGGACCACGGTGAGGTGCTTTTCGCCCATCTCAGGGACCGAAGCGGAATCGTTCAACTTGTGTTCAGCCCTGAGATTACACCTGAAGATTTGTGCCGGCAATCGGCCCTTCTTCGAAACGAGTTCTGCATCTCAGCCCGGGGTAAGATCATCCAGCGGGCCGAGGGGACAGAAAATCCACACTTAGCGACCGGTGATATCGAAATAGTGGTCACAGAAATGACCATCCTCAGCCTGGCAGATACCCTCCCCTTTCCCGTTTCGGAAAAGGCAATGGTCGGGGGCGAAGATATAAGCCAGGAAACCGTGTCTGAAGATCTGAGACTCCAGTACAGGTATCTTGATCTGAGACGACCCGCCATGCAGGATTTTATCATCAAACGTCACAAAATAAACGCCTGCGTTCGCAGCTTCCTTGACCAGAACGAATTTGTTGAGGTTGAAACCCCCATCCTGACCAGGAGCACACCCGAAGGCGCACGGGACTACCTTGTCCCCAGCAGGGTCAACCCCGGCAATTTCTATGCCCTGCCCCAGTCCCCCCAGCTGTTCAAGCAACTCCTCATGGTTGCAGGCTTTGAACGATACTACCAGATCGCCCGATGCTTCAGGGACGAGGATCTAAGGGCCAACCGTCAGCCCGAATTTACCCAGCTTGACCTTGAGGCTTCGTTCATCGATGAGGAGTTTATCTTTGACCTCATGGAAGAGCTCCTCTGCCGGATGTTTGAAGTCGGTGGAACCACCCTTGCACGACCCTTTCCCCGTATGACCTGGCAGGATGCCATGGACAAGACCGGATCGGATAGGCCGGACATGCGGTTTGACATGCATTTCATCGAAGCAACCGGGATATTCAAAGATACAGAGTACACAATTTTCAAGCAGATCCTCCAGCGGGGCGGGGTGATCAAGGGAATAAACGTCAAAAACGGTTCCCATGGGTTGAGTAAAAACGTTCTTCAGAACGAATACGCAAAGCAGATCGTTCCCGGCTTCGGCGCCAAGGGCATGACCTGGATGCGGGTGACCGAACAGGGGCTTGATTCAAACATTGTCCAGTTCTTCAATGGTGAGGAACAAAGATCCATCATCGATCTGTTCAGGGCCAAAGACGGTGATGTGATCCTCATCATTGCCGATCCTTCCCTTGAGGTGGTCAATTCCGCCCTGGGTCGTCTCCGCCTCCATGTTGCCGAACGTCTTGGAATGATTCCACCGGATAAATTCTCACCGATCTGGGTTACAGATTTCCCTCTGTTTGAAGCCTCTGACCAGGGGGTGACATCCACCCATCATCCCTTTACTGCACCCGATCGAACCGATTTTGATCCTGAGGATCAGGAGGATCTTCTGTCTCTGCACTCCCGCTCCTATGATATTGTTGTAAACGGCGAAGAGCTTGGCGGAGGCAGTATTCGTATCCATGACCCTGAAACCCAGCAAAAGGTGTTCAAGGCCCTGGGTCTATCGGCTGAGGAGGCAGAGGAGAAGTTCGGCTTTTTCCTCAAGGCTCTTGCCTTCGGGCCTCCCCCCCACGGGGGCCTTGCCCTCGGCATGGACAGGGTCGTTGCCATGATCATGAAAACACCATCCATACGCGAAGTGACAGCCTTTCCAAAAAACCGGAACGCCTTCTGCCCCCTGACCCAGGCCCCTTCAACCGTAGCCCACGAACAGCTTGTGGAGCTCGGGCTTCTCAATCTTGGCCAGGGTGAGACTCTGCCGGATTCAGACCGGAAAAATAAGCTCATAGATCATATCGCCTGGGTATCCAGAATCGGTTTTAACGAACAAGAACGGCCCATGATCGAAAATGCACTTGAAGACGCCCTGAAAATGGCCGAAACCATCTCCGGAAAATTCCAGGATTATGAACCCGCCTTTTCACTCTCAAACACAGATAATTGTCTGAGAGATGGCCGGACGGCTGTACGCTCCCGTTTTGTTGAATCAGGCGACCTGCTTAAAAATGCTCCTTCGGTGAAGGGGGACTACTTCAAGGTTGCAAGCATCCTCGAATAATCGGAAAATACAAAAGGATTTCCATGGAATCTAAAATTTTCATCCATATGAACACATCGGAACCGACCGGGGCAGACGGCCCCATGACCGGAACCTCTGTGGCCATTGACCCAAATATATCCGTAGAGAACTGGCCAACAACCGCCCTTTCCAAGGCCCTTGAAAACTATGTGGCACTGGAAGACGCCGCCCTTGTTCAAAAACTGCGCAAGTCCGGGGCAACCCTCGAGGGTCGAACCTCCATGGGCGAGCTCGGCCTGGGGCTTTACAGGGATACCGGCGGTGCCGCCGTCAGCAACGGCCTTGTGGATCTTGTGCTGAAAACTGACACCACAGGGGAAGTGCGCATGGCTGCTGCAAATTCCGGCTGTTTTGGGTTTAAACCGAGCTACGGCCTTGTCTCCCGTTCGGGCATTATTGGCCTCGTACCATCCATGGAGAGCTGCGGCATGATGGCAAGGGAGATCAAAACCATTTCAACGGCCCTCGGGTGTGGTGCAGGGGGTGTCAATCCCCTGGATACCTCCATAAACAAAGCCGGCGTTGAAAAGGTCCTCCAGGATTTAGAACATTGGCAGGTATTCCAAGCTCGTCCCATAACTTTGGGTATCCTCGGGGAACAGGATAATACAACGGTGGAAAAATTATCTGGAGCAGGCATCAATGTCAAACAGGTTTCCATCAAAAACCTGGCCCTTGCCCCCACTATACACAATATCATCGGATCGGTTGAGGCTTCTTCCAGTGCGGGCAGATTCGACAGCGTGCGCTACGGCCACCGTAGTTCTGCTTCAACAAAAAACTGGAACGAAATGTACATAAATTCCCGGGGGGAAGCGTTCGGGCCTCTGCTCAAGGCCTATCTTTTCCAGGGAGGATATTTTCAGTACCAGAACTACAGCGCCTTTGTGGACGCCTGCCGCTCCAGGGCAAGGCTCATCCAGGAGGTCGACGAGGCCCTTGAAACCGCGGACCTGATCATCCTGCCCCCGGCTGATAAATCTCCGACAACCCTTGACGAGGCGAACTCGGTGGCCGATCTCTACGATGCCTTTGCATCCACCGTTCTTGCCAACCTTACCGGGAACCCGGCGATTTTCATACCCGGAGCACCCGGTCTTCAGCTCTTGGGCAAACGATTTGGCGATGCCCGCCTGCTCTCCCTTGCAGCCAGGATTTCAGACATTCTAAAAGGGGAGGTTTAAAATGAAATATGAAGCGGTAATCGGTCTTGAAATTCATATCCAGCTTAATTCTGCTACCAAGCTCTTCTGCGACTGCGCAAACACGCCGGGGGATGATCCCAACACCAATATCTGTCCTGTCTGCCTCTGGATGCCGGGAGCACTCCCTGTGCTGAGCGAACAGGTCCTTGAAAAGGCAGCCCTTGCCTGCCTGTGTCTCAACTGTGAGATCCAGCGGGAAAGTGCCTTTGACCAGAAAGTCTATTACTATCCAGATCTTCCCAAGGGATTCCAGCTCTCCCAGGTCCACCACCCCCTTGCAAAGGGAGGCTGGGTGGAAATCAAGGACGAAGATGGCAATCCCAAAAAACTGAGACTACACCATGTTCATATGGAGGAGGATGTGGCAAAGCTCATCCATGAAACCGAAGGCAGAACTCCCATCAGTCTGGTGGATTTCAACCGGGCCGGCACCCCCCTCATGGAAGTGGTCACCGAACCCGAGCTAAAAAGCCCCCACGATGCCATGGAGTTTCTCAAGGCCATACGGAACCAGGTAAGGTATTCGGGTTGTGCCGAATGCAGTATGGAATCCGGCACAATGAGGTGCGATGCGAACATCTCCATCCGCCCTGTCGGCAGCCGGGAGCTCAACACAAAGGTGGAGGTTAAAAACATGAACTCCATCCACCATGTGGGCGACGCCATTGCCTTTGAAATCAAGCGCCAGATCGACGCCATCAGCAACAAGAAACCCATTACACATCACACCAGGCTATGGGATCCTGAGAAACGTATCACCATTGCCATGCGGGAGAAGTTTGAGGGTCCCTGCATTCCTGACCCATCAGTCCCCGTGGTCAGGCTGACCGACGCCTGGATCGACCAAATGAGGTCCCTTCTCCCGGAACTGCCCGATCACAAGGTCAAACGCTTTGTTGAAGAATATTCCCTGACCAGGGATGAAGCCGTGCTCATGGGCTCTGACCGGGAACTTTCCGAGTTCTTTGAATCCGTCCTCACCTTTGGGGTCCCGGCCCGCATGACTGCCGGATGGATCGCCACCCAGCTTCTTCCTGCATTAAAGACCCATGGCCAGACCCTGGCAGACACAACGGTCACGGCGGAACGGTTTGCAGGCCTGATTCATCTAATCGAAAAGAATGAGATAAATTCAAACTCGGCCAAAACAATCCTGGAAAAACTCTTTGAGACCGAAGGAACGGCCCTGGAGATTGTTGAACAATTCGGATTCAGGCAGGTCTCGGATACATCGGAGATTGCAAGGATAGTTGAGACTGTCCTTGCCGATAATGCCTCTGCCGTTGAGAACTATAAAAACGGGAACAAAAAATCCATGGGGTTTCTTGTGGGACAGGCCATGAAACTATCCAGGGGCAAGGCCAATCCCAAAATGGTTCAGGAGATGATAGCAAATCAGCTTCAGTAAAACCCACCCCCAGCAATTATAGTTTGGAATTTGAGAGCAAGGGGATACCGACCGACTGTTGTCTCTAGTGTAATACCAAAATTAGAATTGCTACCGACACACCTTGCTTCCTTTAGAGACGCCCAGATCGGGCGTCTCTAAAGTGCCCCAGGGGTACCAGTTTTGTCTTTCTAATCAAGAATGATATTCAGAATTCGCCGCAATGGTTCGGCAGCTCCCCACAGGAGCTGATCTCCAACGGAAAAAGCCGTGAGGTAATCTTCCCCAAGGTTCATCTTCCGGATCCGGCCGACTGGAACGGTAAGGGTACCTGTAACTGCGGCAGGTGTGAGGTCGGTGACGCTCTGCTCTTTGAGGTTGGGAACCACCTTGACCCAGTCATTGTTGGCTTTAAGCATGGCCTCTATCTCGGGCACAGACACCTTTTTGTTCAGCTTGATGGTAAATGCCTGGCTGTGGCATCGCATGGAACCTATTCTGACACATTGGCCGTCTATGGGTATGGGGTTGTCCGATCGATCCAGGATCTTGTTGGTCTCAACAGACCCTTTCCACTCTTCCCTTGTCTGGCCGTTTTCCATGGCCCTGTCAATCCAGGGAATCAGGCTTGCCGCAAGGGGGACCCCCCAGTTAGCCGTTGGAAACGAGGCTGATCTTATGGTTTGGGTAACCCTCCGGTCAAGATCGAGTATGGTGGCTGAGGGATTGTCCATAAGATCGGCGGACTGGGAGCCAATGGTTCCCATCTGTGCCACCAGTTCTTCCATGTTTTTCGCCCCTGCCCCGGATGCGGCCTGGTAGGTCATGGAGGAAATCCATTCGACCAAATTGTTCTCAAACAGGCCGCCAAGGGCCATGAGCATGAGGGATACCGTGCAGTTACCGCCGATATAATTCTTGACGCCCCGTTCAAGGGCCCGGTCGATCACCCTTCGGTTAACAGGATCCAGAACGATGATGCTGTTATCGTTCATTCGAAGAGTAGATGCGGCATCGATCCAATACCCGTTCCAGCCATCTTCTGCAAGCTTTGGCCGCACAGCCTCGGTATAATCTCCTCCCTGGCAGGAAAGAATGATATCCATTGCCATGAGGGCGTCAATGTCATGGGCATCCACCAGGGGCGGCGCATCCACACCCACATCGGGGGCCTTCATTCCAGCCTGGGAGGTGGTGAAAAAAAGCGGGGTAAAACGCTTGAAGTCCTGCTCCGCCATCATCCTCTCCATGAGCACAGACCCGACCATCCCCCGCCAACCGACTATTCCTACTTTTTTCATTGTTCGCTCCCTAATGTTATTTGTTATGCCCGCCAGAGCATGAGGATTATACCGATAAAACCTTTTTCAGGTCAATACCATATTTTTTCATACGGTTCCACACGGTGACCCTGTTGATATTTAAAAGTTCGGCCGCCTTTGTCTGGTTGCCCCTTGTCTGTTCAAGGGCATGGATCAACCGAGCCTTTTCACCTGAGAGGAACTGGAGTTCCGCCGATCCCAACTCCAACGGATGGTAGTGACGTGAAGTTTTGAACGAACTTATCTTTTTGGGCAGATGTTCAAGCTGGATCACCCCCCCTTCAACGGTCACAAAGGAATACTCCATTGCATTTTTTAGTTCCCGGACATTGCCAGGCCAGGAGTAGTCCATAACGACTTCCATTGCTTCATGGCTCAACCCTGTGACTCCCTTACCGGTCTTGATGTTCAGATTCCGGATAAACGAATCCAGCAGAAGAGGGATGTCCTGTTTTCTATCCCTTAAAGGAGGCAGATGGATGGGAATGACGTTGATCCTGAAGAACAGATCCTGGCGAAACTGATTATTATCGATCAGACTTTCAAGATCTTTGTTTGTGGCTGTTATTATCCGCACGTCAACCCTGACAGGAGAAATATCCCCCACCCTTTCAAACTGTCCAGATTCAAGGACCCTCAAAAGCTTGGTCTGGACTGACATGGGTATGTCCCCGATCTCGTCCAGGAAAAAATCCCCGTGGTCTGCGGCTTCAAACCGTCCGATACGGCTCATGTGGGCGCCTGTAAATGCGCCCCTGGCACGACCAAAGAGTTCGCTTTCAAGGACTGCCTCATTCAGAGCCGCACAGTTGAGCTTGATAAAGGGGCCGTTCTTTCGTTCGCCACACATATGGATGGCATTTGCCACAAGCTCTTTACCCGTACCGCTTTCACCAAGGATGATCACAGGCGCCTTGCTTAGAGCCGCCTTTCGGATCATCTCAAAGACCTTTTCCATTTCAGGCGATCGACCGATGAGACCCTGGAACTCGCCTTCCCGGTCGTACTGTCTGGCAAGGATGTGGATCTTTTCATCGAGCAGGGTCAACTCGGAAATATCGGTCAGGGTTTCAACTACCCCCACGGGCTCGGTCCTTGTTTCGTTCCACAGAATAGACGCATTCTTCAACACCGGCAAGAACCGCCCATCCTTGCATTTAAGCAGGCAGCGGCATTTTTTTCATATCATGTTCGCCCTTTTCAAACAGCTTGCACCAGGCCGAGGAACTGTCTGCCTGCAGGGTCTTTTCACATCCCTCGCACCCGAGCATGGTGCATGACATGCCAACGGCCTCTTTGGATGTATATCCTGTGAGGGTCTCAAAGGCGCTGTTGACCATCATAATCCTGCCCTTGGGATTGATGAACATGAGCCCGTCATTTATGGTGTTGACGATCTTTTTCCAGATGGCACTCATCTCATGGTCGTTCATTATTTTTTACCCTTAACAGTCATTTAAGTGTTTAAACATATGTTTAAATACTATTAAAACCCGTTACAGTCAAGCGGGTAAACCATCCGGCCAATTTGAGCTTTAAAAACATGAGTTTACCAATTTATTATTTTTAAACTACACCGACGGTACACCCGTTGCAACTGTTAGCTGGTTTTGTTCTGGTCTGGATATTCTCACCTAAAGCATGGAGGAAAAATGGAACTGACGAGACGAAATTTCTTTAAATTCATGGGAGCAGCCACGGCAACGGCTACTGCCCTGCCCTCCCCTGCCGGGGCATGGGAGTCAAAGGCTCCCCCGGATCCCTATGGATGCCTGGTAGACATTACCCGGTGCGTTGGCTGCCGTTACTGCATGGTGGCCTGTCCCTTTGAGATCCCGGCCTATGAGTACGATGATCCCATCACCCCGAGGGTTATGAAATGCACCTTCTGCTATGACATAATATCCAAACAGGGAGGCGTTCCCGGTTGCGCCGCCATCTGCCCCACCGAAGCCATAATCTTTGGCCGAAGATCCGACCTTCTCACCGTTGCAAAAAAAAGACTCAGGGAGAACCCGGGGAAGTATATTGACCATGTGTACGGTGAAAAAGAGACGTGGGGAACATCCTGGCTCTACATCTCGTCCGTGCCGTTTGAACAGGTAAGCCTGCCCGTGCTTAACGACACTCCGTCACCAAGACTTGCCGAAACCATCCAGCACTCGCTGTTCAGCTATCTGTGGTCCCCCATCGCTCTTTTTGGAGCTTTGGGAGCGGTCATGTATAAGGCCAACGGTGGAGGGAAAAAACCAACAGACAGACCAGCGGACAAACCTGGAGGTGAAAAATGAAGCCTGCTCCCCTGAATAAACCCCTGGAAACCCATGATCTACTGGAACATCAACTCGGTTCTGTTTGAGGTTGCCATGTGTGTGATGGTCTATCTCAACGTTCTCTATCTGGAGTTTTTCCCCATTGTGGCCGAGCAGTTTAAGGGCCGGGTAAACCTTCCCGGCATCTTTGCCCGGTTGAACAATATCCTGGAGACCATCCTGAGGGTGGGGGACGCCATCCTTGACAAGACCATGTGGATCCTGATCATCCTGGGGGTGGTTCTTTCGTGGATGCACCAGTCAAGCCTGGGGTCCCTCATGCTCATTGCGCCGACCAAGCTTCACCTTCTCTGGTACACCCCCATCCTGCCGCTCCTCTTTCTCGTCTCGGCCATTGCCGTGGGCTATCCCATGGTGGTGTTTGAAACCACCCTTGTCTCATCGTCCCTGAACCTCGATCCTGAGATGAACATCCTCTCCCCCTGACCCGGATCACAACCTTCCTTATCGGCACCTACATGGTTTTAAAAATAGAGGATATGTTCTTCAGGGGCACCTACGTGTACCTCCTTGACGGAACCCACCAGACCAATTCGTTCATTGTCGAGATGCTCTTCGGGGTGATGATTCCCTGGGCCATGCTGCTCTTTAAAAGGGTTCGCCAGTCAAGAACCGGGATCTTCACGGCGGCAACCCTGATTGTGGGAGGAGTGGTGCTAAACAGGATCAACGTCTTTATTGTCGGATATAGATCCCCCATTACAGACAGCACATACTTCCCGGCCCCCGGCGAGATCCTCGTCACTTTAGGCCTTGTGGCAACCCTGATGTTCATCTATCGAGTTGTTGTGACCTACCTACCCGTGTTGCAAGGACCCAAAGGAGCGCCCTCATGACAAAAAAAATGACAAAGATAAAAATGAAGCAAATGATAAAAAAGATTATCCTGCCAGCAGTGACAGCCCTTGTCTTAACCGCCTTTGCCTGGGTGGCTTTTGCTGCACCAGGGGCATGGACAGCGCCGGATCAGGAGCAGGCAAAGGAAAGGGCCAAACAGGTGGTTCCGTTCATCAAGAAGAGCGAAGACCATTACGAGCCCGTCAGGTTTGCCCACAAGCGCCATGCAGCCCTGACCCAGGATTGTTTCCAATGCCACCATTTAAAACCAAAGGATGAAACAGCCCTTGAAACCACAAGGTGCTCAGCCTGCCACCAGGAATCCTTTAATTCAGACCACCCGGAACGAATCGGACTGAAGGCCGCCTACCACCAGCAATGTATGGAGTGCCATAGAACCGAGGCTAAGGGTCCAGTTGACTGCAAGGGATGTCAGGGGACCGTCTCCCTATACAAAGGGCCATCAAAAGGAGATCATGCACGGCAAGGGTACAACAGCCCTGAACAACTACTGAATCAGCCCCATCAGCAACGAGGCTCGTTGCACAAGCTGCCATGCAGGATACGGATGGAAGGACGATTCTTTTGACTTTAACGACCGGACAAAAATAGACTGCCTGATTTGCCACGACACCACTGGAACCTATGAGAAAGACCCGCCCGCAGTGGGCATGCCGAAAAAAGATGTGGACCTGAAGCTTGTGGCTGAAAACGTGGGTCATTCAAGCCGGGCCACCTGCGGTGCCTGTCACTTTAACGGCGGCGGCGGGGACGCCATCAAACATGCGGACATGTCAAGACAGCTCCTTGAGCCCGATCGCAACTGCGATGTTCACATGGGCGGGTATGATTTTTCCTGCACCGAATGCCACAAGACAAGAAACACAAGATCAGCGGTCGAAGCTCGTCGGTCCCGGTTTCCGAGGGGAATGTCTCCTGCAAGGATTGCCACTCGTCAACACCCCACTACTGTGGGAGTCTGCTCGATCATCACTTGAACGAGCATGTAAAAACCCTGGACTGTAACGTCTGTCATTCACCCGTGTTTGCAAAATGCAAACCCACTAAGACCTGGTGGGACTGGTCCAAGGCAGGGGACAAGAGCCGGAAACCCAAGAAAGACAAGTACGGCCAGCCAGATTATAACTGAAAAAAGGGGGCGTTCAAATGGGAAGAGTCCTCGGTTCCTGATTATGCCTGAAGTTCGGGGTATATGCGGCGGGTTCTGCTCGGTGACAAGGTGGATACCAATGCCCCGGTTATTAACCTTACCGAGCCCGTGGGATCCTTCAATGACCCCGGTTCCAAGATAACTCCCTTCAAGATAATGAAGGGCATCCAGCCCGTGGATGCAGGGCACGAGTACATCATCGTTCCCCATCTTTCCCCCAGGGACGAGAATGACACGACTGCCTACTGGAAACACCTTGACTGGGAAAAGGCCATCGTGGATGGAATGAACGCTGCAAAGCTCGACTACAGCGGCGCCTTCAAGTGGGAAGGAAACCTGGATGTACTGGCGGTTGGAACACGAGGTTATGCCGGCCGATATGGCCCTCTCCTGCGTCCAGTGCCATGACAGCCTCAAACAGGACAAGACCTGTAACCGCTGCCACCAGGACAACCGGGATCTTAACTTTAAAGAGATGGCAAGCCAGGGAACCGACTTTGCCCAGATGAAATCCCAGGGAAGGGATGTGGATCACCTGATCGACAAGAGTGACTACATCAACTTCAAAGCCCTTGGATACAAGGGAGATCCCATCATCCATGGCGGGCGTTTCAAAAAAATGCCAATGCAGTACAAACCGGCACGGTCTAAGCGTAGGTAGTAGTCAGTAAACAGCTAACATAGGAGACAACAAAAATTTATCATGTGGAAACTACTCTCTAAAATCACTAAAAATCTCATTGTTACAATTCCAGTGATGATGCTTGCAGGGTTTACCTTTGGCCTTATTTTCCATGCAGAGCTTCTAAAAGGTATGATCATTCCCTTTACCTTTCTCATGGTTTATCCAATGATGGTCAACCTCAACATCAAAAAGGTGTTTGAAGGAGGGGATCTCAAGGCCCAGGTGCTGACCCAGACCATCAACTTCGGTATTGTCCCGTTCCTTGCCTATTTTGCCGGAGTGATTTTCTTTAGGGAACAACCCTACATGGCCCTGGGACTTCTCCTTGCAGGCCTAGTGCCCACAAGCGGCATGACCATCTCCTGGACCGGATTTGCAAAGGGAAACCTTGAGGCGGCGGTTAAGATGACCGTAATCGGCCTCACCCTCGGTTCCCTGGCCACCCCGTTTTATGTTAAGTTTCTCATGGGGGCGGAAATTGAAATCGATTTTTTCAAGGTAATGCAGCAGATTGTGATCATTGTATTTCTACCCATGGCTGCTGGCTTTGCCACCCGCCAAGGGCTGATCAAGCGATACGGACAAAAGGAGTTCAAACAGAACATCGGGCCGAAATTCCCGGCAATCTCAACCCTTGGCGTCATGGGTATTGTTTTCATTGCCATGGCCCTCAAGGCAAAGTCCATTGCAGCTGCCCCGGGGATGCTCTTTTACATCCTGATCCCCATCGTCCTGATCTATGGATTTAACTTCTTCCTGAGCAGCGTTATCGGCAAGCTTTTTTTAAAGCGTGAAGACGCCATTGCCATGGTGTATGGATCGGTCATGAGAAACCTCTCCATTACCCTTGCCATTGCCATCAATGCGTTTGGAAAGGAGGGAACAAGTGCCGCCCTTGTGGTTGCCATTGCCTATATTGTCCAGGTGCAATCTGCGGCCTGGTATGTCAAATTCACCGATAAAATTTTTGGTGCCAGTATTGATGCTGGGATTACAACAGAACCTGCTTTAGTCGAAATAGAACCCAGTATTAAGGGAACTTCCAAAAAATAATCTACGCATCCTGCTTGCCCTTTTGTCCGTTTTCTACGTTGTGATGACAGGCACATAGTTCACTATGCTCCTGTCATCACGTCTTGAAAACGAACAAAAGTCCTGCACGATATGCGTATATTATTTCCTGGAAGATCCCTAAGGGAGAGGCGGCAGCCTATAGAGTAAAACCGAAATAAGAATTGCCATAAAGATTTAGCTGCAATATGGTCTTTTGATCCTTAAATCATGGTTACCGGACGGATCGAACGACCTCCATAAAGGCCTCAATCCTTGTCTGGATCTGGCTCTCTGAAAAGTTTCTGGAATCGCACATATCCGCCTCCATGATAAGTACCGGCACCTTTGCCTGTTCCTGCACTATCCGCTGGATATCGTACTGTCCAAGGGAATAAGGCTTGCAGCTGCGATTGGAGTGCATGACTAAACCGTCGGCCTTGTAACGGTCGAGCATGGTAAGGACCTCTTTGGCCATGGCATCCACCCCGAGGTTAAGATAAATCCTTGAATATCCCTCCACCATGGAGTTGAAAAAATCGTTCTCGTCAAGATAGGCAAGGGAACTGCACCAGGCCGAGGTATAGGTGTCTGCCACAAGGCAGGCGTTATGGGAGGCAAAGGTGTTGGAGAGCCATTTAGTACGATACCATACGGGAAGATTGTCCCACAAAAGCCTGATATCTTCCCTGGGAACGGCCGAGATACCAAGGCTGACCCGCTCGTTCATCTCGGCTAAAAGTGCCTCATAATAATCCACGGCTATCTTTGTACCCCTCAGGGTCACAATCAGCGCAAGGTGAAAAAAAGCGTCAAAGGCACTCATGGGGGCCGGCCGGTTGATGGTCGTATCAAGTACCTTTTTCCAGAGTTTCTGGCCCTTGACCGACAGTTGTCCCACCTCCTTTAATCGATCGAAATCAAAAGTTTCACCTGTGTGGGTTTCTAAAAAGGCTATATAATTGTGAAACTGGGCCGACACATATTGATGCTGGGCCCTGGAGTAGGTGGTGTGGATTATGGGGGTATCAAGTATGAACAGCGGCACGTTAAAAAAACGGGCCTGAACCTCGTACCACTTAAGGACCGTACCGCAGATATTGTTGCAGCAGACCAGCATATCAGGCCTTGGAAGGCCGCCAATGGGGCCGCCGTCCATGGTTGCACAGGCAATGTCTGCCCTTGCATAGGAACAAAGATCCCGGGAATACCCCATCTCTTCGGCCCTGGCGCAAAGATCCGCCCCCATTTTTGAAGCTCCGATCATGGCGCCGTGGTTTTCCGGATATACCGGAATCACATCCATGGCAATCAGGGGCTCAACCGGCCCTCCACTGGTTATCCACGCCACCTTTTTGTTGTTCTCCCGGGCGGTCTTGGCATCGATATAATAGGTGGTCATGATCTCCTTCATGGTCTTGATGCACCTTATTTTTGTCGGCTCCCACGGGCGGTTATCAGGGTTTTGGCCTTGAGACATACCATTTCCATTTTTTTTATTACTCATCCGAGTTCTCTCCTCTTACAGCATTTCCATGAAGGCTTCACACCGGGTCTGAAGTTGACCGTCAACCACAAGGGCATCCTCGAGCTCTAAAAGCATACTCGGAACCCCTTCCTTATCTAAGAGCTCTTTGATATAGGGATAGTCAAACCCAAAGGGATCGCAGAACTTGAGGCAAAAAAACATAACCCCATGGGCACTACTCTGTTTAACCATTTTCACTAGAGCCTCTCCCCTGGTTCTTATCCCGGTATGCTTTGAAGGACATACGATCCTGCCGTGGTAACGCCGGGCAATGGCCCTGAAAATATTTTCTTCAAGCTCGACAGTTCCTTCAAAAAACCGGGTTCCCGTGCAGAGATCATCCATGACAACTGCCCCCCCGGCATTTTCGATCAACGTAAAAAGATCGGGCATGTTGCAGAGGCCTCCGGACAAAACAATTCTTTTGCCTCGAAATCCAGGCTCCTGATCCTGCGTTTGAGTTTGAACGTTGAATCTGTCTGTCAGCTCATCAGCCAGTCCTCCAACAAGGGTCAGGTATTCTTCCCTGTCCATAACCATGCCCGCCTTGACCATGGCGTGGAGATCACCACCGGCAATTGATTCTGGCACCCTCGCTCTCAAGGCATAAATTTCCATCACAGACCGTCGAATGGCATTGCAAGTTGAAACGGCCCGTTCAAGATCCTTCTGGGTGATCTTTATGTCGAACCGCTGTTCAAGATCATGGGCAAAGCCCTCCATGATGGTTGTCATATAGTCAAGGGAAGCCGGGGTTGTTAGATCCACAGGCAGCACAAGATCCATGTGGCATTCTTCTTTCAGGTTCATACGCCAGATATCTGAAAGACGCTGGATCGAATCACATGTATGGGGAAATACAATCCCATCAATAAAGTCAAGCCTTTGTGCAAGGGCCTCCTCAAGGACGCCCCGGACAAGGGTGCACGAATAGGACTGCAAATGGGCATCGGCCCGAATGATCGGCTCTTTAGTACCAAAGAGTCTATAGCCAAGAATGTTGGCGGCGACCAGAATTTCTTCGGGGGCATAGCTGCACAGAAAAGCCATGATTCTGCCCCCGGTTTTTTTCTTCCATTGCCCGGCATAATCGCCGGGGGC
The DNA here is from genome assembly GCA_034007745.1 of Desulfobacterium sp. GTDB lineage: Bacteria > Desulfobacterota > Desulfobacteria > Desulfobacterales > Desulfobacteraceae > Desulforapulum. The sequence continues at coordinate 45,874 of JAVEQI010000017.1, read as the reverse complement.
GGCTGCAACTTCATGAAAATGTTTGAATCTTTCCACTCTTTTCCTCCTGGTGTTTCCGGGCAGTCCCGCACACTCCCCGTATACTCATTGATCAGGTATTTTGCCCATTTATCATCAACCGGCCATGGGTTCTTATATTGAACAGCGATCATCATGTCAACCATGACTTGATACAAATTTATTTTAATGATAATCTTGATCTAAATTTTTACCTAAACCTCCATGGAGACACTAAAAGCATAATGGAAAAAACCACGCTTGGTCAATTAAAGGAAAAGGAACGAACACTCAGGCAGAACCTCATTATCGAAGCTGCCAGGGCTGTTTTCGGAGAAAAAACCTATGACAAGGTCAGCATGGCGGAAATCGCCCAGAAAGCCGGCATCTCTAAATCCTCCATATATACCTATTTCACAAATCAGGAGGAACTCCATGTGGAGATAACCGTCAGGGACACCCGAAACTTCATCAACACTCTTGACCATCACATAAATGACCGGGCACAGGAGGAACTAACAATAAGGGGGGTGATCGACCTCTTTCTGGGCTATTACCTCGTACACGAACCCCAGTGGCGCATGACCACCCACTTTGCCCTCCACGGCAACCGGGAAACAGGTTCGGTTGAAAAACTCGACATGGTGGCAAGGGAAGTGCTGGATCTTTTAGAAACCCTGTTCAAGCGACTGGGATTCAAGGCTGATACAAGGCTTCTCGCCCACACCCTTTTTTCAAGCCTCAGCGGAATCCTCATTGCCTTTAGGAACTATCCCGGAAGGAGTGACAGGGATCGTCAACACCACATGCATCGCATCGGCAGCATGGTGGAAGCCTTGTTCATTGCATTTGCCGAAAAGAAAAACCGGGAAGACGGCTCTGACTTGAGCTCAAGACTGTCTGGGACAAATCTTCCGACAAGTTAGCAGGTAGTGGGATGCAGGGGCAATTTGTGTAGCGAACCGCGCCCACGCCCCACTGCCTATTACCTACTACCCGCTACCCACTACCTACTTCTTTTGATGTGAAAAATTAATCATCATCTGGTTTCTATCCTCCATATGAAGCACCGCCTCAAGGCCGCCTGCATCCAAATTGATGTTCAACGCCTCCTTGGTCATGCGCAATCCAAGGGCATCTTTGGACGCCATGGTTTCGGCAAGCCCTGATGCCGTTGAAATAAGGTCCTCCCTCTTAACCCTGCGGCTCGCAAATCCCAAGGCCATGGCATCATCTGCATTCATCCAATTGCCGGTCAGCAGGAACTCGTTTGCCCTGCCCGACCCTATTAACCTTGGCAGAAAATAACTGGAAGCCATGTCTGCCCCGCCCAGGCCTATGTTTATATAGGCGGCTGAAAACCTGGCATCATCGGTGATGATACGAAGATCAGAAGCCATGGCAAAGGAAAACCCAAGACCGGCTGCAGCCCCATGGACACAGGAGATGATAGGCTGGGGAGCTGTGCGCATGGCAAGAAGAAGCCTGGACAGCCTGGCCTGGGAATCATAGGCCTGAATACGTGTCATTTCAAAAATAGCAGGGCCCAAAGATTCCATGTCAAGCCCTGCACAAAAACCCTTGGCATTGCCTCCATCAAGGACAATGACCCGGGTATTCTCATCCGTGCGACGCTCGAGCCAGAAGGCATGGAGGGTCTCCATCATATCATGATTCACAGCATTATACTTTTTCGGCCGGTTAAGGGTAAGATACCCAACGGCCCCCTCGACTCTGTATTCAATGGTTCCCATTGTCTTCTCCTAAATCAAAATACCGCCGTCACAGGCAAGGCTGGTTCCAGTTGTGTAAGAAGCTGCATCCGAAACAAGATAAAGGGCTGCTCCCGCCATTTCCGATGGCTGGGCATGGCGGCCCATGGGGATCTGCTTTACCACAAAATCATGAATATCTGGATTCTTGATCAGGGCACTTGCAAAGTCGGTATCGGTAAGCCCTGGAAGCATTGCATTAACCCGGATCTTAAAGGGTGCGAGCTCTTTTGCAAACACTTCGGTCATAGTGACAAGGGCTGCCTTGGACACGGAATAAACCCCCTGCATGAGACCCGGTCGTCGGGCGTTGATGGATGCAATGTTCAAGATGGCCCCGCCCCCGTTTTTTATCATCATGGGTGCAGCCTTTTTTATCATGAAAAAAGGCCCCTTTAGATTCACGTCGATGATCTTGTCCCACATGCCTGCATCAGCATCGAGCATATTACCGAAATGGGGGTTGGTGGCGGCATTGTTCACAAGGATATCCACCCTGCCATGGCGCTCCTCAATGGTCTTGAACAGGGCCTCAATTCTATCCTCATACCCCATGTGACAGGCAATAGCTTCGGCCTTGAACCCCTTTGCCTGGATCTCACTGACCACCTCTTCCAGGCGTTCAATTTTCCTGCTCACCAGAATACAAAGGGCACCATGCTCTGCAAAAGCCATGGCTATTGCCCGGCCAATGCCCCTGCTTGCCCCAGTAATTACCGCTATTTTGCCTTCCAACGAAAAATCCACCATACAGACATCCTCCTTATCAAATTACGAGTTTAAACGTTATTTCTCCCTAGGAACGGATATCTGTTAGCCCTTCAGGTGTCAACCATTTTGTAGGAAATCCACCAGAACCTTTACACGACAGGCAAATCCTGGTAGGAACTGTCCTCCTACATACTAAAAAAAAAGAGACAAACATAAAATGGACGATTGGATTTCCCAGATCCAGGGGATGATCAACACCCCTGGCAAATTAGGCAGAATTATCAACCTCACCCCGGAAGAAACGACGGCCATCAATACCCTTGACACCCGTTGGGGTGCCACCCCTTACTTTGCCTCTTTAATGGACAGGGACGATCCCTCCTGCCCCATTCGACGTCAGATAGTCCCGTCGCTGAAAGAGCTTGAAAGCAGATATGGAGTTAAAGATTACCTCGTGTTCCACGAGAACAGGAACATTGACCCTGAACGCCCCGACTCCATTGCCCGGCAGTACCGGGACCGGGTTGCCTTTACCGTCACAGACTCGTGTGCTTCCTACTGCCGCCACTGTTTCAGGCGGGAAGTGGTGGTTGACCGGCGTCTAAGGCTTGAATTCAACATTGACCGGGGAATCGAATGGATCATAAAAAACAGGGGGATCAGGGATGTCCTTGTAACCGGCGGAGACCCTTTTCTCCTGTCGGACCGGGTGCTCTGTGACCTTATCACACGGCTCAGAAGAATCGACCATGTACAAATGATCCGCTTCGGCACAAGAACTGTGATCAACCTTCCCCAAAGAATAACCCCGGATCTCATGGAGATCCTCGGCGATTTCCACAAGGTTCCCATCTGGATCAACACCCAGTGCAACCACCCGAAAGAGATCACCGAACAGACGGCCAGGGCCGTTTTTAATCTTTTAAAGTGCGGGGTGAACGTAGGCAACCAGGCAGTGCTCCTCAAGGGGATCAACGACGACGTAAAAACCTTTAGAGAACTTCATCAGAAGCTTGTTTACACGAGAATTCGTCCCTACTACCTGTTTTTGTGTGAGGCGGCACCGGGTATCGATCATTTCAGAACGGGCATTGAAAAGGGATCTGAGCTTATCAGGAATGCACTCCAGGGCCATACAACCGGCCTTGCCCGCCCGGCCCACGTGATTGCCACAAATATCGGAAAGATTCCCCTGATGGACGACAATTATCTAGTTGAAAAGACTGAGAAGGAGTACCTATTGAGAAATTACATGGGCGAGGAAACTACGCTTTTGAACGTTCCAGAGTAACCAGAACCTGGGCAAGGGTAAGGTCGTCCCGGGTGGTGATTTTAATGTTTGTCGAACTTCCCGGGGTCATGAACACCCGGTGACCCAAATGCTCTACAAGGGAGGCATCATCGGTTCCTAGAAATTTTGTTTCTAGGGCATGTTCATGGGCTGCCAACACAAGATCAAGGTCAAAGCACTGGGGGGTCTGAGCCTGGAACAATGCGTTCCTGTCAACGTTTCTTAGGGCAAACCCCTCTTTATTCCCCCTTACAAGGGTATCTGTTACCGGAATAACAGGAATGGCTGCCCCGTGCCGGAGGGCTCCTTCAAGGCAGGGCTGAATAATGGCATCGTCAACAAAGGGTCTGACCCCGTCGTGTATCATGACCAGACAAGGGTTATCAGCTTCCTTCAATTTCATGATCGCTAAAAGCCCGTTCCTGACAGACGCCTGGCGGTCTTTGCCCCCCGCAACCAGTAAGACCCTATCTTCAAGCCCATGGGGCTTAAAAATTTCGTCATTGCAGAACTCTATATCCTGGTCCGGTACAACTACGACAACGGCCCTGATACCTTTATAATCGATGAATTGTTTCAGGGTACGGGCAAGAATTGGAATGCCTGCAAGATCAAGGTATTGCTTGCGCAGGGTTGATGCCATACGAACTCCCCGACCGCCTGCGACAATAATGGCAAAGATATCACAATCCACTATTTACTACCTCAAATAAGAAAGTTCCGGCGGCAAAGGAACCCCCTTGCCCATGGAATCCTCCCCGTAGTTGACCCGGGCCAGCACTTTAAGATCGGCAAGCGCCCTTGAATCCCCCCTGAATTCCACCTCTTCCACATCCTCTTTTTTTATCTTGCCCCCGGCCCACTGCATGTCAAGAACGCTCGAGGCATCAAAACTGTCTTCACCAACGACCATGGTGACCTCTCCGCCATAATGCTGGACGATCTTTGCCACAAGAAGGCTTGGCCGGCTGTGAAACCCCCTCTCCTTTGGAATTCCCACAATGATCGACGAGCGGTCGATATATTGGTTCAGTACATCCAGTGTAATTTCTCTGCCCGAGCTTAAAAACTGCCAGGCGTAAAAAAGGCCATAGTTAACGGCCCGGTCCAGGAGGAGATCGGGATCGATGATATCGGCCAGGGATTCACTCACGCTCTTGTATGTGTCCTTGTACTCAACGTCATAGAGGTGGCGTTCGTAAAAGTGAAGCAGACGGCCAATCACCTGGAGAATATGAAACACAATGGAAAAATGACTTCGAAGCTCTTTGAGCCTTCTATTTCCGTGGAAAAAACCACCATGGATCACATAGGAATCAAACGAACTCTGAAGGTTGTGCAGCAGCATCTCAAAACGACGGATGCCCACCTCGTTAACCTTGGATGGAACAAGCTCCCTGATGGTCTGACTAGTGTGACGTTCATAGAAAGAAAGCGGCTCAAAGGTTTTGATCAGATCCAGAAAATCGCTTGCAATGCTTGTGAGATTCTGCTGCTGTCGATCCCGGTCCTCAAGGTCGTCGATGTCATGTTCGAGCTGCTCGCCGGTCATTATTTCCGGAAAAAAACGTATGTCATAGCCGATGGGTGGAATCTCTATGCCAAGCTTTTTTGCCTCGGCAAGGATGATGGGAGCTGCGAGCTTTAACGAGTCCTGGATCATCAAAAGAGTGTCGGCAGACTCCAGTTTAAACTTCCTGGTGTCCTTTAGCTCATAAAACCCGATACGGTTTAGGATATGCTTCTGGGAGTAACCGGCAAGGGCAAGATGCCGCATTGCAGCCGACAGCTCCCGGTAAAAGACCCACTCACGATTGTTCTTTGCACCGTGGAAATCAAGAAAATCCTCCAACAGATGGGAGGCTGTTATCAGCTTTGAATAGAGCTTCTTGGTGAGGATATAATCCTCTGAATCCACACTTTCTATAAAAAGGACGCATTTTAAATACTCAAAGGAAAAGAGGTTTACCTTTTCCCTGAATGAAATTGTACACGAGTTTGCCATGGAAAATATCAAAACTCCAGACCCGGAATCACATCATGTCCTGCTCAGTCTCCTGAACCGCCCTGTCCATCCTGGCCGCTAACTCGGCAGGAAGGCCATCGATATCCACGTTTAAAAACCCCCTGACAATGGTGGAGATGGCCTCTTCCTCGTTAAGCCCCCTTGCCATGAGGTACTCAATCTCACGTCGGTCAATCTTTCCAACGGCCGCCTCATGGGAAAGTTCCACCCCGGGGGTAAACCCTGAAAGTTCCGGAATGGCATGGAGGAGTCCATCTTTAAGGATCAAACCTTTACACTCAAGATGTCCCTTGACCCCGGGCACCAGACTTTTCATGTGTCCCCTTGAGATGATGGTGCCACCTGCGACAATGGCCCTTGAGATTATCTCGGCCCTTGCGCCGGGCGCTCTGAGCTCCACAACTGACCCCACGTCCATGTAGGTTCCTTCACCCGCCACCAGAATTGAATTAAACCTTGCCGTGGCATTCTTTTCAAGATAGGTAACGGGATTAGATACAAGGGAACCGACTGGTTTGAGAGAGATGTAGTTGGAGATGAAAACCCCGCCCTCCTCAACATGCACGGCTGTTTTCGGGCGGACAACTATTTTCCTCCCCCATTCATGGATCATTGTATACTTGAGGGTTGCCCCTTTTTTAACGAAAAACTCGGAGAGCCCCAGGTGAAGTCCATATTGAACATGGCCTGCGGTGGAACATCCGGCAATGATGTGAACCTCAGAGTCCTCTTCAACGATGATGAGATTATGCACCCTCTGGGCATACCCATCCTTTGCAATGTGAAGACAGGTCTGAAGGGGTTTTTCTATCTTGACCCTGGGCTTTGTTTGAATGCAGAATCCCTGGAGAGGTGCATCCTTGGCAAATTTTGCAAGATCATCCTTTCCAGGGTCGAGCAGGGTCCACATGTAATGTTCAAGACTCGGGTCTTTTTCCAGGGCCTGGGCAATACCCGAGATCTCAACCCCCTCACTTGAACAACCGCAATGAATTATAGAGGAATCCTTCTGAATAAAAGAACCAGACCTCAGCAACGACTGTTTTTCAATACCAACCTTGATGAACTCCCGGGCATCTTCAGGATCTATGCCGTCAAGTCTATCCTGGAAAGCATGCCCACCGGCCTCGAGGCTGAAGCTCGAAAGCTCAACGGCATTCGGGTCATTTTCGGGGCCATCCTTGGGTTTAAGCTCAGGAGTATCCCTAGAGTCATTCAAGCTGAACATCTTACACACTCCTCATATCCGTACTCCCTGATCCACTTTAAAATCTCCCTGGCATTGCGCGAACATCGGAGCTGACCATTGTTAAGCACCTGGCCCCTGTCGGCCGTGATGTAATCAAGTATGTGGCCGGTGTGTGTTATTACCAGAGCTGATTTAGCGTTACCGTTTATGGAAAGCCTGTGGCAGGCGGGTTGTTTTTTTATTCCCCGGTTGAGCAACTCATTGATGCTTTCCCCGAGAAGAACAATGGACTCAAGGTCCACACCCGATTCAGGCTCGTCAAGGAGCAGAAGATCAGGTGCCTGGGCAGCAAGCTGGAGAAGCTCGCTTCGTTTGATCTCACCACCGGACAGGTTGCTGTTCACGTCCCTTTCAAGAAAACTCTTGAAGTTAAGACTCTCGGACATGGCATCAACATCGATCTTTCTTCCCCTGGCGCAAATTTCAACCATGCGGCGGGTGGAGAGCCCGTTAATGGTGGGGGGCCGCTGGAAAAGAACCCCAATACCAAGACTTGCCCGTTCGTGGATGGGCATCATGGTGATATCCTGACCCTTGAACAAAATCCGTCCCCGGGTCACCTTGTATCCGGAAAAGCCCATGATGGTCATCATCAGGGAAGTCTTGCCCGACCCATTGGGCCCGAACAGGATATGGGTCTCTCCCCTGGGGACATGGAGGTTGACGTTCTG
>JAVEQI010000017.1:0-38057 GCA_034007745.1 Desulfobacterium sp. | reverse complement strand
AAATACGGCCGGATCAGCCAGTAAGCCGAATCCTGTTCCCCAACACGGTTACCCGATGTTAAGGCAACGATCATTCATCTAGGATGCACGTTGCCGTGCACCTCATGCAACCTACCCGGAAGCTCGGACGGGCAGCCCTCAAACGCTTCTCTATTTGGTCTTGCACCGGACGGGGTTTACCAAGCTTTTCCAGTCACCTGGAAAACTGGTGCGCTCTTACCGCACCGTTTCACCCTTACCTGTCATCCCAAGGGAATGTCAGGCGGTCTACTCTCTGTTGCACTTTCCTTCACATTGCTGCGACTCCACGTTATGGAGCGTCCTGCCCTATGGTGTTCGGACTTTCCTCCGGATCTTTCGATCCCGCGATCGTTTAGTCTGGTCCGACCGTATACTTTTCTTATTCTAAATTTTATTTAACTCTAAATTCTCTCTGGTCCTAATATCCCATCAGTCTGCCTGAACCGTGCTCTCCTCGGGTTGAGCAAAGTAAAGTATTCTATTACACTGGGGACACAAAATCAAGCTGTTGCAACGCTGAACCTCAATATAAAGCTGGTGGGGAATACTCATGAAACATCCCCTGCACAGACGTTCCCTCACCTCCACCACGGCAAGACCGCCATTTGCATTAGATATCTGATTGAACTGCCGATAAAGTGAAGATTCAAGCTTTTCACCGATCTCTTCCCGCTGGCGACGGTATTGATTGAGCAGCTCCCGATCGCTCTGCCCCTTTTTATCGATCTCCTCCTGCTCTGTGCGTATCTTTTCTGTCAGCTGGGCAAGCTCGACCTCCCGCTGGGAGACAAAGGTTTCCTTTGACTCCTTGTCTTCAAGGAACTTAATAAAGCTCGTTTCAAGGACTTCCTTTCGTTTTCGGTTGTCGTCAACCTCCCGCTGGAGAGCCTGATACTCCTTGTTGGTCTTGACCTGCCTTAATTTTTCATTGCTTCTAACCACACGTTCGCCAAGCATCTGAACTTCAGCCTCGGTATCCCGGCAAAGAGCCGCAGCCTTGGCCAGTTCGTCTTTGTGATTTTCAAGGGCTGATTTAAAAGCAATCAGCTCTTTTTCAACACCGATCTTTTCCGTTTCTATCTTTTTAAGAAAAGATTCAATACGAACAGTCTCTGTCTCGGCCTTTTGAAGCTTGACAAGGACACCGATATCCTCCCTGGTTATCTCCTGCATCTTTTCTTCCCCTGTGCCGGCCTAGCAGCCATATTCCGATGCCAGGCCTTGCTTTTTATATTTTAAAAAGAAGGTACTGGGTTTTGGGTGTTGGTTACCTAATACCTAATACCCACAATCCTGAAAGGATCACTCTCGCCGTCAAACACTCTGACTTTGATCTCAACTTTCGATGATTGAGCCCATTGCGTGAAGCGCTCATAAAAAAGGTCCACAACCATTCGCTCGGAGGCAAAATGTCCCACGTCAAGGAGTCCTGCACCTGCCTGTTCAGCATCCCTTGCCTCATGGTATTTGACATCGCCCGTGATAAAAACGTCAGCCCCCGACTCCAGAAAGGTCCTCACAAGGGAACCACCGCTTCCCGTGCATACGGCAACACGCTCGACCATCATATCCATGTCCCCTACACACCTCACCCCGGAGATGTGTAGGCTTGAGCAAACCTGATCGCTCAGACTGCGAAGGGTGCAAGGGTTTTGAAGAGTGAAGATCCTTCCGGTTCCAGCAAATGTCATCTGTTTTTCCGGGATCAATGGTTCAAGGCTGCCAACTGACACCAAACCGATTTTATGTATAAAATAATCGTTCAGACCGGGGTTTGCCTTGTCAAGGTTTGTGTGAACAGAAACAACGGAAATCCTGTGACATGCGCAAAGGGAGATGATGGAACCTGGAATGGAAGAAAAATCAATGGAAGTGAGGGGATTCATTATCAACGGATGGTGGGTGAGAACAAGGTCTGCTCCCCAGGATACAGCCTCGGCCAAGACGGCTGGTGTCACATCAAGGGCCACAAGAATCTTTGATCCGGGCCATTGCCTGTTGCCTATCTGAAGCCCTGAATTATCCCAGGCCTCGGCAAGGGCAAAGGGTGCCATTTGATCAATGAAATCGAGCAGATCCCCTATTGAGGGTGTCAATGCTGCCTCTTTTTTTCATGATCAACCTGATGACCAAATGAGTAAAAGCAAAAAGAGCGTGGTATCAGGTACCACGCTCCCATACTATCTTGGTCAGGGTATTTTATATCAGAACATCTTTTTTTAAAGTAAACCTTCAATGACATTGTCTTATACGCATTTTTACCCAATTATTGTAGTGATGGTGGGCCCACCTGGGTTCGAACCAGGGACCGACCGGTTATGAGCCGGTGGCTCTTCCAACTGAGCTATGGGCCCCAATTACCCATCAACAAAACTTGAGTATTATATAGATTGACATTGGTATGTCAAGCATTAAATCTCTATGAAGCTCTTTAATTTACGACTTCGGGTAGGATGACGCAACTTTCTCAAAGCCTTGGCCTCGATCTGTCGAATCCTTTCTCTTGTCACCGTAAAGTCGCGCCCCACCTCTTCCAGGGTGTGGTCGGCCTTTTCCCCGATTCCAAACCGCATGCGAAGCACTTTTTCTTCCCTTGGGGTCAGGGTTGCCAGCACCTTCCTTGTCTGCTCGGCAAGGTTCAGGTTAATGGCGGCCTCCGACGGCAGGGAAAACTTTTTATCTTCGATAAAATCCCCAAGGTGACTGTCCTCTTCCTCTCCGATGGGGGTCTCAAGGGAAATGGGCTCCCGGGCAATTTTCAGTACCCTCCTCACCTTATCAAGGGGGATCTCCATTTTTTCGGCTATCTCCTCAGGTGAAGGTTCCTTGCCCATCTCCTGGACAAGATACCGGGATGTTCTGATCAGCTTGTTGATGGTCTCGATCATGTGAACGGGAATCCTGATTGTCCTTGCCTGGTCGGCAATGGCCCTTGTGATAGCCTGTCGTATCCACCAGGTTGCATAGGTGCTGAACTTATAACCCCTACGATATTCAAACTTGTCCACAGCCTTCATCAGCCCGATATTTCCCTCCTGGATAAGATCAAGAAACTGAAGACCCCGGTTGGTATATTTTTTTGCTATGCTCACGACCAGCCTGAGATTTGCCCGGACAAGCTCACTTTTGGCATACTTTGCCATCATCCTGCCCTTGTCGATGCCTTTGATAATCTTTTTAAGGGCCAGTGCGTCCCCTTTAACATTGTCCCTTCGAACGGCCATCTGGGTGGTTATGGCAGACAGATCCTGATGCAGGATTATTGCCCTTTCCTCTTCCATGTTAGAGCGCTCCATAACCCAGGCGACAAACTCTTCCCTATCCTGAAGCATCTCGACCATGTCATCCCTTCTGGCCTTTAAAGATGCAGAGCAGCGCTTTAAAAGGTCATCCATGGTATCAAACCAATGAATATTTGAGCGGATGCTCTTTTCGATCTTGTCAACGACTCCGCTTTCAAACCGCCAGCATTTGAGGAGTTCGTATATTTTTTCATTTTTGCTACGAATATCATCCCTCAACTTGCGGACCTCATGGGGTTCAAGGCCGCCTGCAAGAATTTGGGTTCTTTTTTCTTGATTCAGAAGATGAAATTCCTTAATTTCATCCAGGCAGGATAGAAATTTTTCGAGTTTGGCAACCTCGTCAACCACACCATCACCCTCGTCCACATCCCTTAAGATATGTTTGGGCCGAAGGCGACTGTCCTCCCCCCTGGCCTGCTGGGCCTTCATCCTGCCTCCAAGAGCCAGAAGATGATCAACGGCAATGGGACTTGCCAGCAGTCCCTTTAAGACCTCCCGTTCGCCCACCTCGATTTTTTTTGCAATCTCTATCTCACCTTCACGACTGAGCAGGGTGACCATTCCCATTTCCCTGAGATACATCTTGACAGGGTCGGTAACCGTCCCAAACTCCATATCAGCGGCTGTTGCCTTGCCAAACTTGGCTTTCTTCCTGGGGCTATTGGCCTGATCATCATCATCATCAGCACCGTCATCACTGTCCCCGACATCATCCATGACCGCCTTAGCTGGCTTGGCTGGCTTAGCAACCGGTTTAGCCGCCTTAACTGGTTTAGTTACCTTAGCCGCCTTAGAAGCAGCCGCCTTAACCTTCTTACCCTTTGGCTGTTCACCCTTGTCAGTGTCAATCAGTTCTATTCCAAGCTCCTTGAACATCACCATTATGTCATCAATCTGATCCGAAGATTTTAAATTGTCTGAAATGGCCTCATTGATTTCGGCATAGGAGAGAGAACCCTCTTTCTTCCCCCGTGCAATCAGACCTTTTAATACTTCCTTAGAGACAGCTATATTCTCCTGTGTTTCAACCGATTCTGCTGCCATAAAAAATGCCTCCAGAAGGCTTTTTGTTGTTATTCATATCCATGCAATTTCCTAATTTCCATCTGTCGCTTTTTTAAAAGTTCAAAAGGAAGCTGGGAATCGCCGCCTTGTTCCGCCCTTTTTATCTCGTTTGTCAGGGTATTGTCTGTTCTAGCCCTCACCTTGACAATCCTCTTCATTAAAAAGACAGATTTTTCCAGAACATTATTACCTCTATCTCTATTCCGGCCGCTGCTTTGATCATTTATATGACCATTATCCATCATGGCAAGGGTAGCCACAAGCTGTCGATCCTGATCGTCCTCCATGGCTGCCATCATACCTGCCGCCGTCACCTGGGTGTCTGCTTCAAACCCTGCAACAATCCTGCCGACCCGCCTGAACTGTTCGCAGTAGAAACAATCCAGAATGCCCTGCTTTACGGCTTCCTGCCTGACCCCGGGATGTTGAATCATCAGGGCAAGCATCTGCTCTTCCCTTCTGTGGGACTCAAGCTCCTCACTTGAAGAACTATTACCGGACACAGGGCCTTTACCGGTCGCCTTTAAAAATTTCCCTGCTCCCCTGCCCGAAACCGCATTTCGAACCTTTTCGAGAACCGCAGATTCGTCGATCCCAAGCTGCTGGGCAAGCTCCCGCACATAAAGGGACCTTGCGGCACTATCATCAATCTGGGCGATGGGATGTATCATCTCTTCTAAAACAGCTATGCGCCCCTCTACAGAAGTACCAAACTTTTTCATGGCCGTTTCGGTCAGAAAATCCATCACAGACATGGCCCTGTCAGCAGCCAACTTAAACGCATCCGCACCCTCTTTCTGCACAAAGGAATCAGGATCCTGTCCCTTTGGAAGAACCAGGATTTTAAGCTCTACCCCTTCTGCGACAAAGGTTGTAATGCTTCTCTTTGCCGCATTGATACCAGCATTATCCGAGTCAAACACAAGTACGGCCTTTGAGGCATACCCCTTAAGCCGCCTTACATGCTCAACCGTCAATGCAGTTCCAAGGCTTGCCACCGTATTTTTGATCCCGTTCTGGTAAAGGGAAAGAAAATCAAAGTATCCTTCAACAATATAAACACAATCTGCCCGTCGGCAATGCTGCTTTGCGATATGGAGCCCGTATAGAATTTGACCCTTGTTGTAAACAGGTGTCTCTGGTGAGTTAAGATACTTTGGCATTGCGTCATCCATTACCCGCCCGCCAAAACCCGCAACCTGCATACTCACATCGAATATGGGAAAGATAATCCTGTTTCTGAAACGGTCATAATACCGTTTCTTACGACCCCCGCCCTGATCTTTAAAAAGCACGAGCCCTGACTGCTCAGCCATCCTCTGGCCGAGCTTTAATTTCCGAAAAAACAGAACAATATCATCCCAGCGATCCTCTGCAAAGCCAAGGGAAAAGGTATCTATGGTTTCAGGAGTTATGCCCCTCTCTTTTAAATATGCTCTTGCAGCCTTTCCACCGGGGCCATCCTTGAGAATCTGTCCATAGTGAGCCATCACCCGGGCGTTGAGCCTTAACAACCCCTCTTTAAGGGCTATTGCCCTTTTTTTTTCAGGATCCAACTTTCCCATTTCCACCACTATACCGTAGCGACGGGCAGCCATTTTGACTGCCTCTGGAAAAGAAATTCCGTGGTGGCGCATTAGAAATGCAAACACATTGCCCCCGACTCCGCACCCGAAGCAATAAAAAATCTGTTTTTCCGGACTCACGGAAAATGAGGGACTTTTTTCAGAGTGAAAGGGACACAGGCCAAAATAATTTTGACCTGATTTTTTAAGGATTACCACCTCTGATACGACATCCACAATGTCAGAAGCGCCAACGATCTCTGAAATTTTATCCTTGGGAATAAGCATGGGAATAAGGGCAGACTCCAACCAGATGTAAATCTTAATCTTAAATTCTTAAAATAATAACGGTCGGCAAAATGTCAACCGAGAATCAAAGAGTTCCCTTGCTGGAAAGAACACCGCCCAACCCTGCATGGTGCATGCAGGCGGCATTCAACGCCCGACCAAGGGCCTTGAAAACTGACTCAAGAATATGATGTTCGTTTTCGCCATAATCAACATTGACGTGAAGGTTCAACCCGCCGTGAACGCTGAATGCCCTGAAAAATTCCTTGGCAAGGTATGCATCAAAAGGGCCTTTAGAACGGATGGTCGACGGCAGGTTATACACAAGATAGGGTCGATTGGAAAGATCCACATTAACCCTAGAAAAGGCCTCGTCCATGGGAACGGAACCCGACCCGTATCGACAGATCCCCTCCCTTGTTCCCAGGGCCTGGGCAAGGAGCTGGCCCATAACAATCCCCACATCTTCAACAGTGTGGTGGAAATCCACCTCAAGATCCCCCCTGGCCCGGAGAGTCAAATCAAAAAAGCCATGCACGGTCAAGAGCGTAAGCATATGATCAAAAAAACCAATGCCCGTAGAGATATCGGCCTTACCGGATCCGTCAATTTTAAACTCAGCCTCAATGGCTGTCTCCTTGGTCGTTCTGTCTATCTTTGCTGTTCTATCCATATCAATACCAGGTCCATACCGTGTTTAAATATATCATATTTGAATTAGGGTTGAATAAAGATTAGCCTTGCATATTACCGGCTGCCAGTGTAGATTATTGGTTCAAATAGAAGTTATCCCATCTATAATGCGAATTTTTAATCATACAATCACCACCCACCCGGTGTCAATGATTTTATACAGGAGCCCCAATGGCAAAGTCAGAAGATGCAAAAAAAGCAACAAAGAAAAAACCTCAGAAAACAGCCAAAGAGAAAAAAGAAGCCAAACGGGAAAAAAAGAAAAGCAGATAGTAGCGATGGCAAAACAAGGAAAACCGGAATTGTCCATAATAGGCTGGAGGGAATGGGTGGGCCTGCCGGATCTTGGTATTCAGCAAATTAAGGTCAAAGTAGACACAGGAGCAAGATCGTCGTCCCTGCACGCCTTTGACCTTAAAACGTTTGAGCAGGACGGTGAAAACTGGGTGAGTTTTCAGGTAAATCCGATTCAGAACAAAACCGACCAGCGTGTAAATGTTACAGCAAGAGTTCTTGAATTCCGATCTGTCCGCAGTTCAAGCGGTTGTGCACAGCTCAGGCCCGTCATTGTAACCCATGTGACTTTGCTCGGCATCACCTGGCCAGTGGAATTGACCCTTGCCAACCGATGCTCCATGGGCTTTAGAATGCTGCTTGGCCGGGAGGCTTTTCGACGACGTTTCCTTGTTGATGCGGGCAGATCTTTTTACGGTGGGAAACCCAAAAAAATAACCAGGACATCGGTTAAAAGCAACATCTGTAAATAAGACTCCTGTAAATTAGATACCTGCCTGAAAACCATATAAAGGACTTCTGGAAACTTCCCGAGAAACGCCATGAAACTTGCCATTCTATCTTGCAGCCCCAACAGTTACAGCACCCGCCGCCTGAAAGAGGCTGCCGAACAACGCCGACACACCGTCAAGGTGCTAAACACCCTCAAGTTTGCCATTGATCTTGAACAGGGCAAACCCGACCTTTACTTTCGCCAGAAACGGCTCTCCACCTACGATGCGGTGCTACCAAGGATTGGTGCCTCCATAACCTATTTTGGAACGGCAGTAGTTCGCCAGTTTGAACAGATGGATGTTTTCTGCGCCAATTCTTCAGCAAGCATATCAAATTCCAGGGACAAACTTCGCAGCCTCCAGATCCTTAGCCGGCACCACATAGGCATCCCCCAGACCACCTTTGTTCGAGACAAAAGAGATGTACTTGCGGCGATTGAGAGGGTTGGCGGAGCCCCGGTCATTATCAAGCTCATCGAGGGAACCCAGGGGATTGGGGTCCTTCTGGCAGAATCGGTGACATCTGCCGAAGCTATCATTGAGCTTCTCCAGAGCCAGAAGCAGAGCGTTCTGATCCAGAAATTTGTAGCTGAAAGCAAGGGAAGGGACATCAGGGCCTTTGTGGTAGGCGATCAGGTAGTGGGTGCGATGCGCCGCATTGCCCAGGGCCAGGAGTTTCGCAGCAACCTCCACCGGGGAGGCCTTACCGAGCCCGTCTCCCTGGATGCGCTGTACCGTGAAACCGCCGTCCGGGCGGCCCAGATCATGGGACTGAGGGTGGCAGGCGTTGATCTTCTCGAGGGGAAAGACGGCCCCCAAGTGGTGGAGGTCAACTCTTCTCCCGGGCTTGAGGGAATCGAGGCATGCACCCAGCTTGACATTGCAGGCTCCATCATCGACTACATTGCAGCCCAGATAAACTTTCCAGAAATAGATCTGCGCCAGAGGCTCACCGTAAGCCGGGGTTATGGAGTGGCAGAGATATACATTCCAAGCGGATCTGAATACATCGGCAAAACCATCCAGGAATCCAGAATACGGGATAAGGACATCACAGTTCTGACACTCTACCGTGGAACAAGCGTCATCCCTAATCCTCGATCCAACAGACAGTTTCAAGCAGGCGACCGGATTCTCTGCTTTGGCAAGTTAGACCTCATGCGGGTCCTTATCCCTGCAAAAGTTCGCCGCAAACGCCGTCCAACGGTGAAGGACCTGCCCGAGCTGCCCGTGGCAGACGAGGTCTCTAAAGAGGAAAAATCAACCCCTCCCGCCATATCTCCACAAACGACACAGGACGATACACAAGAGAATTGACCAGCAAATGACAAGCCCCAAAATCACTTTATAATTTTCACAATTTCCCTGAACGCCTCACCCCTGGCCATTTTCATCAACTCAAACAGAATCATCTCACAGCTGGTTGCAAGGCCGCCTGCGTCCAGAATACGTTGAATCCCAAGCTCCTTGTTGGCCCTGGTTCGTGAAGATACGCAATCTGTAACGATCTGAACCTCACACCCCCGTTGGATGATGTCCCGGCCTGTCTGGTACACGCAGATATGGGACTCTATACCGGTGAGAAGCACCTGATCCCGGCCCAGGGCTTCAAAGCGCTCGGCAAATTCAGGATTCAAAAGGGCGCTGAAGGTCTCTTTTGCTATGGGAGCCTGGCCCTTTGTGCCCTCTATAATCTCTGCTATCTCCGGGGTGGTCCTGCCAAGCTTTTCCGGAATCTGTTCCATCCAGATTACCGGTATGTCGAGGATTTTTACTGCCTTTAATAAATTCTGGAGACTTTTGAACAGTTCGTCCCTGTCATGCATCATCTCGGCAAGCCTGCCCTGAACGTCAATGAGCAGCAAAACTGTACGATCGATTTCAAACATAATATCCTCCTCAGATTTATAAAACCTTGAGAGTTCCCCTGATTTGGGATAGTCGCTCAATATTTTTCCGTTCCATGAACTTTCTGATCCCCCTTACGATCCGCAGGGGAGCATCAGGATCGGCCAGGGTTGCCGTCCCCACCTGAACGGCGGTCGCTCCTGCAATAATGAATTCAAGGGCATCGCTTGCAGTCATTATGCCTCCGATTCCGATAACCGGAACCTTTACAACGCCTGCCACCTGCCACACCATTCTCAAGGCAACGGGCTTAATGGCGGGGCCTGAAAGACCGCCCGTGACATTTGCAAGCATAGGAGCTGCAGTTTCACTGTCAATGGCAAGCCCTGTCAAGGTGTTGATCAATGAGATGGAATCGGCCCCGGCCCTTTCCACGGCAAGGGCAATGGCTGTGATGTCGGTAACGTTGGGGCTTAGCTTTACCATCACATGCCTTGAGAAGGATCGCCTGACACCCTGGACAACCTTAAACGCAGCCTCAGGATCAACCCCGAAGGCTGACCCGCCTGCTGCGACATTGGGACAGGAGATGTTAACTTCAACACCAGTTATACCCGAAAGGCCGTCGATGACTGCGGCAAGCTCTGCATACTCTTCGACTGTTTTTCCGTAAATATTGACAAATACGGGACAGGCTAAGCCCTGAAGAAAGGGAAGCTTATCAGTTATGAACCGTTCAACCCCCACGTTTTCAAGTCCCACAGCATTCAACAGACCGCCATGGGTTTCAACCACCCTTGGCATGGGGTTCCCGACACTCGGTTTTAAAGACAATCCCTTGACCACAACGGCACCAAGGGCATCAAGGTCCATGAAGTCCCTGTACTCTGCCGCATATCCAAAGGTCCCGGATGCGGTGATCACGGGATTTTCAAGGTGTACTCCACCAATATCGACGCCTGTATCCATTCTTCTCCTCGTTTGTTTTATCCTGCCAGGTTCTATATAATGCCAGCCATGGAGGCCTCGATCCACCCCTCCTTATGCTTTGAAAACGAAATTCTCAGGAATCCCTTCTCCGCTCTTTTCACCCTCACCTTTGTTCCGGGGTGGAGGAAAAAAAGTTCGGTTGAATCAACCGAATAACCAGACCTTACCGGAACCTGGTCGGCAAGGATAATCGCATGGGATTGTGAATATCGGTCATGGTAGTTGAATGCCGCTGTGGCAATTACCACAAGTGATAAAATAAACAGGATGGAACCCGCAAGGGTAAACACCTTTTTTCTGAAAAAAATCCGAACCCCGGCATGGAGGGCAAAGCAGAACCACAGGAAAACAGCGGCAAACTCCACAGTCCCCGGCGACAGATAATTATCCCAGAAGAAGACAATCTCCAGGATCTCAATATTTTTTTCCGCAGGGACATCTTTGACAAGGCCCAGTGCATGGTCAAAGTTGTATCTAAGGTCAGGATCACGGGGAATCAATTTCTGTGCCCTCTCATACCAGAGGATGGCCCTGCCAAGATCTCCCGCCTTGAGAAAAGAGTTGCCGATATTGTAGTACAATCCGCCGTTCCTGACTCCTTCTGCTGCGATCTGTTCAAACCTTGCTGCGGCATCCTGAAATTGTCCCGCCCTGTAAAGGGTAATGGCCCCGTGAAACCCCTCCACAGACCCTTCAACTGAAATATCGGCTGAATCATCGGCCCGGACTTTACCCGGCATGGCGGCAAAGAGACATAAAAAAGCAACAGACAGGGTAAGGATAAAACGCTCCGCCCGTCGAACAAGATCCTTTTTCAGACTTGAATCAAACAGTGCATTGCCGTACCGGGCAGATTCAATTTCGTTGAGCATGGCAACGGCCTCCTGGATCTGCTGCTCCCCAAAACCTGCTTCTGACAGAATCCCATTGATTTCCCCGGCAGTGATGGTCTCGCCTGGCATGTTCCCCTTTGACCTCACCTTTGCAACAAGGGCCGTGTAAAGATTTCGAAGCAGCTCCTGATCGGGCAGATTCCTCTTCCCGGTAGCCTTAAGCGCCTGGCCTGCCCTTTTTTCCATGAGCCTGGCAAAAGACTCCTCACGTTTGAACAAATGCCTTGCAGCCCCGACAAAAAACAGGAAAAAAAAGGGCAGACAGAGCAGCAGGACAAAAAGCCCCGGACCAATTGAACGGTGGTCAACAAGCACCCCTGCCCCCTCTTTCAGGGCAAGAATATCATCACTGACCATTTCAACAACCTTCTTTTTAACCTCTTCCTGAGCTTCAGGGGAATAAGTTACCGGGGCGTTTTCCCTGGCAGAAGGTTCAACAGCAAGGGCGAGACGGGGTGCTGAAAGAGTCTCATAGTTTTGGGTGTCTGTGTTAAAATATGTGAGTTGAAGCGGCTCAACAAAGAACTCGCCCGGCTCCATTGGCACAATAGCCCGCTTGAATGTCCTCTCCCCCCTATAACCCTCCCTGGTAAGGGTGATCTTCTCCTGGGGAGTATCCTCATAAATCTTGAAAGAACCTGGAAAATCCACCTCAGGAATTGCAGCATCCATGACATTTCCCGTTCCAGAGACAGTCACCGTAAGGGTGACTGAATCACCCGCCTTAACAGACTCACGGTCAAGTCCGGCCCCAAGGCTGAAATGGCCCACAAGCCCTGAAAAGCGCACACCCTGTTCAAGGGCAGGCAGGGGCTTGATTTTTACCTTAAACGACTCGGTTGCAAACCGCCGGGTCTCATGGCGGCCCATGGAGAAGAGGCGATTGCCGAAGAAAGGATCGCCAAACGAGGCGTTGGAGTCGCCAACCGGTATATCACAGGTGACAATGGAAGGTTCTACCTCGATAATACCCGGTTCGATAATACCGGCCTCATTGATTTCCGGCCCATTGGTTCCAGATTCAAACCCGCCTGGATTTTCAGCAACCAGAACATAGGAAAGTTCCGTAACCGTGTAAGGTCTCCCGTTAACGGTTTCGCTGAAGCTCTCCTGCTCCGGGGCCTGTTTGACTGAAAATCCGTTGAACTTGGGAAGGGCGAGCTGGGGGTTGGTCACCTGCACGGCCCTGTAGAGCCTGAAGGTGTAAATTGCCTGCTGGCCGGGCACCAGGGTTGTCTCTGAGAGGGAGGCACGTGCAAAGACGTCCCTGTCAGAATCCTTGTCCACCGGGCCCTCGACGACCTCAACCCTTATCTCCCCGGTGTAGGCGATCTCCCCGTCAAGGGTGACCGGAAGGGGGGGAATGGTTAAAAGTCCGGGGCGGTCGGGCATGAGCAGGTATTCATGGGTCACGCTCTTTGAATACGCACCGTTGATGATGCTGACGCTTGTGCTGGTCCCCCTTGGAACGACATCCCACCCCTTTATCACAGAGGTATCCACAAGGGCGTCTCCTCCCTTGACAACCACGGTAAGGGAAAGAGAATGGTCCAGGGAGATCCGGTTCCTATCAACCCTTGCCTCTGCAGAAAGCCCAAACACAGGGGCAGGAACAATCAGCAGCAGCATAACAAATAAAAGCTGTTGTCCTATACTCATTCTGCACCGGTTTTTATTTATTGGCTGAAACATTCCATACAATCCTTGTTTACCAGTCCTTGAGAACCTTACCTTTGCCGTAAGCCGGCATCATGGCCCGTCCCGGTTTATCCTTGAGGCGGTTCAGCATGGGGTCATTGAAACCCTTGCCGTTTTGTTCAGGAGTTTCATCTTTATTTGCCTGGCCCTGATTCTCCTGGAGATCGCTCCCCTGCTCATTATTCTCCTGCTCGTTATTTTGCTGGGTTTCCTGATCTTGATTTTCATTCTGCTGATCTTGAGGCTGGGACTCCTTGTTTTCCTTATTTATGTTCTGATTTTTTTTATCTTCCGAATCGTGGTTCTGGCCTTCCTCCTTGTTCTGGCCCTCCTCCTTGTTCTGATTCTCCTGGCCTTGCTGGTCCTGTTCCTCCTGATCATTTTTCTTCTGGTCTTGCTTCTGTTTTTCCTGCTCCTGCTCCTGTTTCTCCTGCTCTTCAAGTTTTTTCTTTACAAACTCAAGATTCTCCCTTGCCTCTTTGTCTTCGGGCATAAGCTCTACAATTTCCTCATATGCATCAAGGGAACTTTTCAAATCACCCAAACGATACAGGGCATTGCCGAGATTATAAATAGCCTTGGATTTGAGATCTGGATCAGCGCTCTGTCTCGCCCTTGTAAAATTCTTGACAGCGGCATCAAAGTCCCCCTTTTTATAGGCTGCGCCACCTATGTTGTAGTAGAGTTCATCCATCTCCGGCCTGTCCAGCTGGGCATCTATGAAATGTTTTTCCGCACCTTCATAATCACCGGACTCATAGGCTTGAATACCCTTTTTAACGCTTGACGAAACATGGGCCTCACAAACTCCGGGGCTCAGGGTTAAAAGAGGCAGCACAAGCAGAATAGAAAAGAAAATCCCCCTGGGGTTGCGGTCGAGCATCATCTCAATCATCAGGAGTATAATCCCTGGAAGGAGGAGCCATTGGTAACGGTTATACCACACCTTTTGCCTGCCGCTCTTGAGGGTCTTTTTCTCCATTCCCCCCTGGATTTCCTGATTATAGATTCTGTCAATATCCATGTCACCCGGGACAGACCGAACATAAACGCCTCCGGTCATGGCTGCTAATTTTTCGAGCCCGGGCTCATCCACCCGGGAGATGATGATCTTGCCTGATTCATCCTTTTTAAATCCGCCGTCACTGTCTGAAATCGGTGCACCCTCGGGACTTCCAACACCCATGCAGAAAATTTTAACACCCTGGGCCGCCGCCTTTTTTGCCATTTCAAAGGCATCACCCGTGGTGATCTCTCCGTCGGTGATAAGGATAATCGCCTTTTCCGAATCAACCCCCTGTTCAAACCCTGCAAGGGCGGTTTTAATGGCGCCACCTAGATCGGTACCGCCCACGGGAAGATAATCCGGGTCAAGGACGTTTAAAAAAATATTAAAAGCCCCATGATCTAGGGTCAGGGGGCATTGGAGGATGGCTTTGCCGGCAAAAGCTACAAGTCCTGCCCTGTCAGATTGAATCATGCCCATGAGGTCCATGACCTCCCGTTTGGCCCGTTCAAGACGGGTGGGTTTGATATCCTGGGCAAGCATACTCCTTGAACAGTCAATGCAGACCATCAGGTCCACCCCTTTTTGTTCCACCGTCTGCCATCTAAACCCTGCAAGGGGACCTGCCATGGCTCCAACAAGGCAGAAAAGGGCCAGACTGATTAAAAACACCCTTGCCCACCTGAGTTTCGGATTTATGCCTGGAACGATTATTTCAAGGGCCTTTGAGGCTGCAAACCCGGCCAGAATTCCGGTCCTTTTAAGGTTGCCGTAAATCATGACTCCCACAAGCAGAACCACGACCCAGACAAGATAGAGCATATGGGGATTTGAAAGCTTCATCGTTAAATCTCAGGGAATCCTCAAAAGTCTGGTATTTGAAAGAACAATTAATAGGGAGAGCAGTGCAAGGGCCGTCCCTGCAAACCAGAGGTAGAGGTCATCATACTCGGCAAAGGCCTTGACCTCAACCTCAGTTTTTTCAAGGGAATCTATCATCCGATAGATTTGTTTCAGGGAATCGGTGTCCCGGGCTTCAAAGAACTCTCCCCCGGTCATGGCGGAAATCTCCCTTAATGCATCATAATCCATATCCACCATCTGGTAGACATAACGCTCACCAAACAGAGGGTCGTTCACAAGAAACGGGGCCTTGCCCTTCTGTCCAACCCCGATTGTATAGATCTTCACCCCCCTGGCCCGTGCAATCTGTGAGGCAGCCTCCGGGGTGATCTCACCGCTGTTGCTCTTACCGTCGGTGAGCAGAATCACAACGTTGGATTTACTCTCAACGTCCTCGAGACGTTTAAGGGAGATACCAATGGCATCTCCAATGGCCGTCTGCGGCCCTGCCGCACCGATGGTGAGGCGTGACAGAACAAAGGCGAGGGTATCGTAATCCCGGGTCAGGGGCAGCTGGGTAAATGCTTCCGATCCAAACACCACCATGCCGATCCTGTCATTGCTGCGCCCCATGACAAAATCTTTTATGACACTCTTGACCGCATCAAGGCGGTTGACAATGGATCCTTCAAGCTTGAAATCAAGGGCCGCCATGCTCCCGGAAAGATCCAGGGCAAGGATGATGTTTATACCATCGGTCTTGACGTTCATGCTTCTTGTTCCAAACTGGGGCCTTGCCAAGGCAATGATCAAAAGGATGAGGGCAGAGTACTTCACAAGGGGCAACGCCCTTGAAAGGATCAGGAACGGGGTCGTTGGGGGCGGCTTCAGCATGGTTAGATCAGAACTATTGACAGCGGCCGGCCTCGATCGTTCTGCCCGGAAAAGAACAACCAGAGGGATAAAGAGCAGCAGGGTAAGAAACCCCGGAGAGGCGAACTTAAACATGGTCCTCCCCTTTCATTTTATTATGATTCCCCTTTTCCCTGTTCTGTTCCTCACCGTTTTCACCGGACAGATTTTGATCTACAAGGGTGACAAAGGATCTGGCAAAGGACAGATGAACCTCCATGACAGAGGATGAAGGCGCCTCTCCTGCGTACTTGATCCTGTCTGAAAAGAGCAGAAATCCACGCATATCGGCGAACAGTTCCCTGTCAAGTTCAATTAGAACCTTGAGAGCTGGAATCAGCTCCTGTGTGTTCATTTCAGGGGCCTTGAAGTTAAATGTTTTGCCAAGGAACCGTTTGATTATTTCAGTCAGCCGGAAATAAAAAAGCCTTGGCTCTGCCGCCATAAGATCGTCCAGGAGATTCAACTCGTTGAGGGCCGCTTCAAGGGGAGGCAGGGGCGGGGGAAGCATGGGAAAGTTTGATTTCAGCGTCGACCTTTTACACCGGAAATAGCGCAGGGCAAAAAAAATGACAGCCGCCAGCACCACAAGGGCAAGGACAATCAGTGCGGCTTTTAAGAGTGCAGGGTCCATCCCCACCTGAACCGGGGGCCGTATATCGTGGATATCCTGCATCTATCGCATTCTCCGTTCCCTGCGCCTGAAGTAGAGCTGAAGGGTGTCTGACACGGATGCATCGGTTTTAAGCTCAATACAGTCAACCTTGATCCGCCTGAGATTATCAACGCTGCGCCCATGGATGGCAAGCCGCTGCTCCCTGTAGGCGTTCCTGGTCTTTTTATCAAACGCGTCAACAAGAACTGTCCTGCCGGTTTCGAGACAGGCCAGGGTCACGATTCCCCGGGAAGGCAGCTCAAAGTCACCGTCATCAAACAGGAGAATTGAAATCAGCTCGTGGCGCCGGGCAGCCCGTCTGAGGCTCCGATCAAAACCAGTGTCAAGAAAATCCGAGATCATGAAGGCTGTGGTTCTTTTTCTTGCCACTTTGGAGAAAAAATCCAGGGCCGAAGAAATGTCTGTCCCTCGGCCCTCTGGCACAAAGGTGAAGATCTCCTTGATCAGCCGCCACACATGGCCGGTCCCCTTTTGGGGCGGAATGTACTTTTCAACCCGGTCTGTAAAAAAAATAACACCCACCCGGTCGTTGTTCTTGATCGCAGAAAAGGCAAGAACCGAGGCCGCCTCTGCGGCCTTTTCAAGCTTGAGGCCGAAAAAAGTTCCAAACCCCTGGGAGGCGCTCATGTCAATGAGAAGCATCACAACACTCTCACGCTCTTCCCTGTAAAGCTTGATAAACGGACGTCCGAGCCTTGCAGAGACCTTCCAGTCAATGGATTTTATCTCATCCCCGGGTGTGTACTCCCTCACCTCCTCAAATTCCATGCCCGAACCCCGAAAAACCGATCTATACTGGCCGGCCATGGCCGTATTCACCGAACGTCGACTCTTGATGTGAATCCGACGTATCTTTTTTATTATCTCACCTGGAATCATGGAAACTTACGGAACCTCAACAAAATCAAAGACCGTCTTTATGATTTCATCGGTTGTGACATCCTCGGCCTCGGCCTCAAATGAAAGAATGATCCTGTGGCGAAGAACGTCGGGAGCTGCGATCTTGATATCCTGGGGAGTCACATAGCTCCTCCCCTGGAGAAAGGCCCTTACCCTTGCTGCCTGGGCCAGAAAAATAGTGGCCCTGGGGGATGCTCCGAATTCAACGTAATCGCCTATACTCATCCCGTATTTTTTAGGCTCTCTCGTGGCAAGAACAAGATCGACGATATACTCTTTAAGCTTATCATCAACGTATATCTGCCTTACCAGATCCGCCATAAGTTTGATGCGGGCCGGATCCATTACCGCCTCAACCGAATCTTCCTCCATAAAGCCCGATTTGTTAAGGATCTCAAGCTCCTGGTTCCTGTCTGGATAGTTGATTATAATTTTAAGCATGAACCTGTCCACCTGGGCTTCTGGAAGCTGATATGTCCCCTCCTGCTCAATGGGGTTCTGGGTGGCAAGAACCAGAAAAGGCCTGGGGAGCATGTAGGTGATGTCCCCAATGGTGACCTGATTTTCCTGCATGGCCTCTAAAAGGGCTGACTGAACCTTTGAGGGCGCCCTGTTGATCTCATCCGCAAGGATGATGTTGTTAAAGAGAGGACCCTTTCTCGTGACAAAGTCTCCGGTTTTAGGTCTGTAAATCTCCGTACCGATGAGGTCTGCCGGCAAAAGATCCGGCGTAAACTGGATGCGTTTGAACTGGGCCTGGATGGTTGAGGCAAGGGCCTTTACCGCACTTGTCTTGGCAAGGCCCGGAACTCCCTCGATGAGGATATGGCCGTTAGATAAAATCCCCGCCAGAAGCCCGTCCACAAGTTCGGTCTGGCCAACGATTTTTTTTGCCATCTCCTGTCGTATTCGATTGATGTATAAATGCTGCTCTTGAATCTCGTTGTTAAGACGTTCCATACTCCACAATCCCTGATGATATAGGCAGTTTTCCCTGCTTTGTAATTTTTAAAAATATAAATATATCAACGGTTCTACAGGTGTCAAGGAAGTTTAAAACGCCCCTGCCTTACACCACTGCCGATCGATCCGGGGCTAGGACAAGAATTCTCCTTGGGTGGATTGTCTTTAAAGGATGCTTTTCTCCTGGCAACCTTTTTTTCCCGCTTTACCCCAGAAGCTGACGGGTATAAAGATTAGCCGTAATTCTTGTCAGCTTGATGATATGCTCCCGGATTAAATCTTTTTTCTTGAAGGGATGATTTCTAAAGGTCATGATAATGCCGGTTATGGAGGCAACAAAACATTGGGAATAAATCCTTGCATTTTCCTTTACCCCAAGACGCACAAGGAAATCGGCAAAACCGTCAAAAAAAATCTTGGTTACCGAGTCAAACTTGCCCATGGCAGGGTTTGCAAGGTTATCCTTGAGCATAAGATAGGTCATCATTTGAAAGGTTGATTCGTTCTCAAAAAGATGCTCCACAAACATTACTGCAAAATCTTCTATGGTTACGGGTTTATCCCCCTTTACCAGGGCCTTGAACTGGCTGCTGACCGAGGATATATCCTGGAGAAAAGCCTCGATAAAAAGGCTTTCCTGGCTTGGGAAATATCGATAAAGGGTTGCCGGAGAAACACCCGCCCCATCAGCCACATCCCGCATTCCAACTTCGTAAAACGGTTTTTTTACAAAAAGAGCCAGGGCAGATTCAATAATGATCTGCCTTCTGGCTGCCCGCTCCCTCTCCTTTAGTTCTGCAAACCTGGATTCTGTGCTCATTGAAACCCTCTTGCATCTCTTAGATGATGATCAGGTTTTAGGTTCTAAACCAAGAATAACGATATTTTAATAGAACACCTATCACTCTTTTTGTTTAGTAACAACAAAAAACTGGCCGCCACACCGGTCGACCCGTCTAATACCAGAGAATGACAATAACGTGGTCGGTTATCCTCAAGAAGAATCGCTGGTGCCACTTTTGAATTATTGACAGACTAATGGGAAAACTGATATGTTTCAGACGCATTAAAGAGAAAAAATATGCTTAATTTAAGGATGAAATCCAATGAACGATGACCCCAAAAAAAGGAATGTTTTTGACTTTGAACTGGGATACATCCAACAAAGCCCCTGTCTGACCTGCAAGAAAAGCAAAAACCTTCCGGAATGCCAGGAGGATTGTAAGCTGCTTGACAAGTTGCGAACCCTTCTCGCCCGTGGAATCTCCTGCCAGAGATCTACCTTCCGTTAAAAGGTGTGTACAAATAATGTCCTCTTTTCCAGCCCAGGCAAACACGTCCCTTTTGAACCGGTATCTAACCCCTGAAATATTCAACGAGCTAAAATACTTACAGACAAAAACCGGATTCTCACTGAACCAGGCTATTGAATCCGGTCTTAAAAACCCAGATTCAACCATCGGAATCTATGCCGGTGATGCCGAATCCTACAGGCTTTTTTTTAAAATCTTCAAACCCGTCATTGAGACCTACCACAAGATTTCAATTGACCAGATACATCCATCGGACCTTAACCCCATGGATGATCGTCCAACTGCTACATTGAACCACGCAATTGTCTCCTACAGAATCCGCATTGCAAGGAACCTTAAACGCTTTGCATTCCCAACGCTCATGGATGATATGGATCGTGCAGGGGTTGAAGAGCTTGCGGTAAACGCACTGTTAAAGCTAAAAGGCGACCTCAAGGGAAGCTATATACCCCTTGGTGAATTAACCAAATCCCAAAGGGTTACCCTTGCCGCAGAGCACCTGCTATTTGGTCGTGGAGACAGATTTATGGAGGCCGCAGGAATCAACAGGAACTGGCCAGCCTCAAGGGGAATATTTATATCCGACGACCATCGATTTGCCGTCTGGATCAATGAGGAGGACCACCTAAGAATAATTTCCCTGGACAGGACCGGCACGCCCCGGACAACGGTCGGCATAACAAAGACTTACAACCGCCTTGCACGGGCCATGGCCCACCTTGAACAGAATTTAAAATTTGCCAGAGACCCCCTTCTTGGATACCTCACATCTTGCCCATCCAACCTTGGCACGGGGATGAGGGCCGGCGTTCACATTTGTCTGCCCGGCTTTAAAACCTGGGAAAAAGAGATCACCGAAACAGCCGACAAATATCAGCTCCAGATCCGAGGCACCCACGGGGAAAAGACAGAAATAAAAGACAACGTAGTGGACATCAGCAATCGTCAACGACTCGGAATAACCGAAAAAAAATGTATTGAGACTCTCGAACAGGGGCTTTGCGCAATCTTGGCTGATCAACGCTTCACCGGATAACGGATATCTAAGCCCTCACAAGGACCAGCAGATCAACCGACAGGGCACCGGCGTTAAGAAGAGTGGAAGCAGCCTCCCCTGACGTAGCTCCGGTGGTGTACACATCGTCGATGAGAAGGATGCGTTTCCCCTTGATTTTTTCAGATCCCTTTACGGTAAAGGCGTCCCTGAGATTTTTTAACCTATCCTTCCGGTCAAATCCTGTCTGGGAAGGGGTGTTTTTTGATCTTAAGAGAATCGTATTTGAAATCGACCAACCGGGACTTCTTCCGATTGCAGCGGACCACATCCCTGGAAAATCCCTGACCAGGAGATAGGCCTGATTGAACCCCCTCTGCCTGAGCCTGCGGGTGTGCAGGGGCACGGGAATGATGATATCAAGGGGCGGCGGTGAAGGGGAAGAAAAATGCTCCATAAAGGTGTGGAACATCAGCCGTCCCAGGGGTCGTGCCAGGCAGATTTTTTTTCCGTACTTGAACTGATGAACCAGATCCCTTAAAAGCAGCTCATGGCAGCCAAAGGCCCTGACCCTTCCGACTGTGGGACGACCCTTTTCGGCCGCCAGAATGCAGTCGGAGCAAAGATGGTTCTCACAGTCAGAAGTGGTGAAGGACTTGCCGCAGCTGATACAAAAGGGCGGGTGAATCGGTGTAAACCCCTTTTCAAGACACTTTGGACAGACTAACCTGGCAAGGGACGTATTAAAAAAAATCTTTACATCGTCAAAATCAGGTGGGGCGTCCAGGGTCTGGCGGATATAAACCCCGCATACCAGGCACTTGTCAGGGAAAAAGGCGCCTAATATTCCCCTTCCCAGACGTGCATAAGAACGAGCCAGAGTGCCAACTGTCAGACAACAAATCAGGGCATCTCGATCCTGGAAATATTTTCGCAGATAATTTGGCCAAAGGTTGAACATGGCACCTCCATGCAGCCTTCCATTCCCCGGGCAAGATCCGGCGTGGCACGTCCTGCACCAAGGGTGTGGGCAACCGAGCGTCGGACCAGATCTGCGGCCCTGTTCCAGCCCATGTGATCGAACATCATGGCTCCGGAAAGGATTATCGAGCAGGGATTTGCCGCATCTTTTCCTGCAAGATCCGGGGCAGTTCCGTGGGTTGCCTCGAAAACTGCACAGCGATCCCCCACATTGGCACCCGGAGCGATTCCAAGGCCCCCCACCTGGGCCGCCAGGGCATC
Source organism: Desulfobacterium sp. (assembly GCA_034007745.1). GTDB lineage: Bacteria > Desulfobacterota > Desulfobacteria > Desulfobacterales > Desulfobacteraceae > Desulforapulum. Next base: position 16,054 of record JAVEQI010000017.1, on the reverse strand, counting down.
TGAGATGTAATCCCCGTTGAGATTCGGGGCCGCTATGACATCGAAATCCTCAGGTTTTAACAGCACCTCGGCAAAGACCATGTCGGCGATCCTGTCCCGAATAAGAACCTTCCCTGGAGGAAGAATGCCGTCATGTTTTTCAAACAGTGCCTGTTCAGTTATCACCCGATCTCCAAAATACTCCTGGGCCGCCTCATATCCCCATTGCCTGAACCCTCCCTCGGTAAACTTCATAATATTGCCCTTGTGCATGAGGGTCACGCTCTTAAGGCCATTATCCAAGGCATAGGCCACAGCCCTTCTCACGAGGCGCTTGGTCTTTTCAGGACAGATGGGTTTTATGCCTATGGCTGCGGTCGGGCAGACATCAGCTCCCATCTCCTGGTTCAAGAACCGTATGAGTTTTTCTGCCTCACTGGAATTGGACGCCCACTCGATACCGGCATAGAGGTCCTCGGTATTCTCCCGGAACACGGTAATATTGACACGCTCAGGATGCTTTACCGGGCTTTGAATCGGGGGAAAATAACGGATCGGCCGGATGCAGGCGTAGAGATCCAGATGCTGGCGGATCTTGACGTTCAGGCTTCTCATGCCCCTGCCCACAGGGGTTGCAAGGGGGCCCTTGATGGCCACCCTATGGGCCTCAATGGTGTTGAGGGTTTCGTCTGAGAGCCATTCACCAGTCTCATTAAAACCCTTGATTCCCGCAGGAAGGTTTAACCATAGAATCTTTTTTTCACCGTTATAGGCCCTTTTGACGGCCGCATCAAATACGGGCTGTGCCGCCCGCCAGATATCGGGGCCGATGCCGTCCCCCTCGATAAAGGGAATCTCAACTACATCCGGCACATGAAGCACAGAATCATCATCAATGGAAATAAAGTTGGTCATGCAAACTCCTAAGGTTTATCAATTCAGCTGACGCTGGCGAAGGGCCTCATACATGGCTATTCCGCCTGCAACCGATGCATTAAGGGATGTCACACCTGCCTTTATGGGCAGGGAAACGAGAAAATCACACTCTTTTTTCACCAGGGGCCGAATACCCCTGTGTTCGCCCCCCACCACAAGTACAAGGTTGCCTTTAAGATCTGCCTCAAAAAGCGGGGTTTCACCCTGGCCATCCAGGCCTGCGACCCAGAAACCAAGTGTCTTTAACTGCCGCAGGAGACTGGCTGTGTTGGTAATAAGTGAAATATCGGCATGCTCCATAGCACCTGCCGAGGCCCGGGAAACCGCTGGAGAGGGTGAAGCGCTCCTCTCCTTTGGTATCATGATATAATCAACACCCGCACAGACTGCGGTCCGGATCAATGCCCCCAGGTTTTGGGGATCTTCAAGGGTTTCAATCACCAGAACGAAACGATCGGAAACTCCCTCCGGCATCTCCTTGACAATGCCCTCGGCCCGGACCATTGCAAACGACGAGACCCTTGCCGCCACTCCCTGGTGGCGTGCATTTTCAGTTATGGAATCAAGGCTATCAGCATCGGTGATCTCCACAGGGATTGCACGTTCCCGTGCACACTCTAAAATTTCGGCAAGCCTTGGCTTTGAGCGTTCCTTTGAAACGAGTATGGCGTAAACCTTTCTCTTACCTGCCCGCAGGGCTTCACGAACCGGATGAATCCCGCAAAGAATCTCTTCCGTCGGTTTAATTTTACTCATGCAAGCTCCCCCTCAAAGATGGCTTTTAAAGTTTCGATGCTTATGGCAAGGTCATCATTAACTATAACATGGGTGTACCAATCCCGCTGCATGATCTCCTGTTCAGCATTTTCCAGACGCTGGCGGATCACCTCTTCTGAATCTGTACCCCGACCTCTTAAACGACGTTCAAGGGTCACTAAATCAGGGGCCATGATGAAAACAGTCACAGCCCCTGGAAAGGCCGCGACTATCTGTTTTGCACCCTGGACATCAATATCCAGAATAAGACTTCCACCCTTTTCCAGGGTAGAGTTAACGAAACTGCGACTTGTACCATAATAGTTGCCGTGGACCAATGCCCACTCAACCCAGAGAGCCCTTTCAATTCCGGACTCAAAGCTTTGGCGATCTATAAAAAAATAATCCCGGCCATGGACCTCACCCTTTCGGGGGGCCCTTGTGGTGTGGGAGACAGAAAAAGAAAGCTGTGAAAATCTTTCAAGCATCTCTTTACAAAGGGTTGTCTTGCCTGCACCTGAAGGGGCTGACAGAACGAATAGTTTTCCCGGTTTTTTGCTCTCTTTAAAATTTTTCACCTGCTACTCATTTTCCTTCAAAACTGAAAACCGCTGGGAAATGGTCTCCGCCTGTATGGAAGATAGAATAACATGATTGCTTTCGGTCACGATCACCGCCCTTGTTTTTCTACCGTGGGTTACGTCGATCAGTCGGTTATCACTTTTAGCCTCATCCTTTAACCGTTTCATGGGCGACGAATTCGGGGTGAGGATGGCCACCACCTTTTCCGCAACAACGGTATTGCCAAACCCTATGTTCAAAAGAACCTGTTCCATTTGATCTCCTGATTTGTTACAAAAAACAGCTTTTAGCTAAAAGCTAACTATTATCGTGTTTCGTTCTTCGTTGTAGCCGAATATCATCCCTCACTCCGACCGTGCCGGTTATTCTATATTTTGAACCTGCTCCCTTATCTTCTCAAGTTCAGACTTTAAATTGACAACCCTGTGGGAGAGATCTGCCTGGCTGGACTTTGACCCCATTGTGTTGAACTCCCGGTTGAACTCCTGGATCAAGAAGTTGAGCTTTCTGCCTGCAGGTTCGCCGGACGACAGAATCTGCCTGAACAGGCGGATGTGGCTTTGTGCCCTGACTATCTCTTCGGAGATATCACTCTTGTCGGCAAGGATGGCCACTTCCTGGCTGAGGCGCACAGGATCAAGGGCTTCCATGCCCGCCGTCAGATTAGAGAGCCGCTCCATTAATTTTTGCCGATAAATTTCAGGAAGTCCAAGGGCATCAGTCTCAATGGTCGCAATTTCGGTCTCTATAAACGCCATTCTGCCCTCAAGATCGGCTGCAAGATTCGCCCCCTCAGCGCTTCTCATGGCTTCAAGCAGCCCAAGGGCATCGGTAACCGATGCTGAGACGACCTGCCACAACAGATCGGAATCAGGCTCTTTTTCCCCGTCTTGAATCATGTCCCGGCCGGAAAGAACCTGATCAAGGGTTATGTCTCCGGAAAGGGCAAGGCGGTCTTTAATATGGGACAGAGCCTTAAAGTAGGCAAGGGCCCTTTGTTCATCAACCAGAAAATCTATTGAGGATTCAGACTCATCCTTTACGGCGAGTCTCATTTCCACCCGCCCCCTGGAGAGATGCTCTGCAACCATCTTTTTTAAGCCATCTTCAAATCGACGGCAAAATGGTGGCAGATAGAGTGCCACATCAAGATTCTTGCTGTTGTAGGAACGAATCTCCACCTCGGCTCTGATATTATTTTGGGTATGTGCGGCCTCTGAATAGGCCGTCATGCTCTTAATCATCTAAGGTTTCTCTCTTTTTTTTAAAATCAAGGCAGTATTTTGACCGGGCAATTTCAAGGAAGCCCTTGATGTCGTCCCCCCTGTAATCGGGATAGGTCCAGTCAAGATCTGTGAACTTTCCCTTTTTATACATCAGGGTCAAATCCGCATATATTCCCCTGCCGATGTAGACCCTGTGGGCAAAATCCTTGCCGGTTGCAAGGATAAACCTTGATTTGACAAGGTAGCCGGGATCTATGTTCACGGCTCTTTTCCCATTATTCGTCCATGCGGCTTCAATTTCGTTGGTCGCAATCTTGATATCTGCCAGATCTCCCTGCTCGACAAGATCCTTAAACACGGCCACCCGCCGGAAAAGAGAAGATCCCATCTCCCTGTTGTAGTAGTCTGTATAATCAAAATCAAACCAGGGGCTAACCATGTCAATGGTCCCGAATTTCTTTTCAAGGGATTCGAGCAACTCCTGAAAAATGGCCTGATCGTTCATGAACAGGCCTATGACGAGCTTTGCCGGATCGGGTTGTCTGGGTATACTCATTTTATAAGGGGTTTTGCCTCTTCAACAAGCATGATGGGGATATCATCCCTTATCTCGTACACAAGACCACACGGCTCACACACGAGCCCATCTTTATCCGGGGTAAGCGTCACCTCGCCCTTGCATTTGGGGCAGGCGAGTATTTCAAGCAGTTCCTTGGAAACAGCCATTATAAGATCTCCTCATTTTTTTATAAAAGAAACAGCTTTTAGCTTTTAGCTAACGGCTAACAGCTAATTAATCACAGCCCTCGGGGACTGCATGGTTTGCAGCTTAAAGTATTCTCCCTTTTGATCCATGAGTTCGGCATGGGTTCCCTGCTCCACCACCCGGCCTTCTTTTATCAGAGCAATTTTGTCTGCATGGTCAATGGTTGAAAGCCTGTGGGCGATCACCAGGGTAGTTCTGCCCTTCATCAGGTTGGCAAGGGCCTTTTGTACCACACCTTCGGCCTCGGCATCCAGGGCCGAGGTGGCCTCGTCAAGGATGAGAATCGGCGCATCCTTGATCATAGCCCTTGCAATGCATAGCCGCTGCTTTTCCCCCCCGGAGAGCCTGCTGCCAAGCTCACCTATAGGTGTATCATACCCATTAGGAAAGCCCATGATAAATCCGTGGGCATAGGCGGCCCTTGCAGCCTGTTCAATGGCTTCGTCGGTTGCGTCCATGCAGCCGTAGCGAATGTTGTCCCGGACCGTAGCGTTAAAGAGAATAGGCTCCTGGGTGACAATGGATATACGGCTTCTTAAATCCTTGAGCGAACACTGCCTCACATCCAGGCCATTGACCAGGACCCTTCCCTTGGTAACGTCATAAAACCTTGGCACCAGGTTGACAAGGGAGGTCTTTCCACCGCCGCTCATGCCCACAAGGGCCAGAACCTCACCCGGATCAACCCGAAGCGAAACATCCCTTAAAACCGGTTCCTCATCCGGGTTGTAGGAGAAGGTAACGTTTTCGAACCTGACCCCACCTGGATCTTTGCCAGCCCCTCCTGACTGCAGGTTAGATTCAAATTGAGCTGGATTGATTGGATCCTCAATTTCAGAAGGGCGTTCAAGCACATCATAGATCCTGGTCAAAGCCGCAATTCCTTCCTGTATAGTGTTGTTGAGGGTGCTCAATTTCTTAATCGGATCGTAGAGCATCATCACCGCAGTTAAGAACGAAAAAAAAGTGCCCGGCGTGGAGGCACCGCTGATCACTCTTGATCCGCCGAACCAGATGATAAAGGCAATGCCGATACCGCCCAGGAACTCCATAACAGGTGATGAAAGTGATTTTGCGATGGTGGTTTTCATCCCTAAGCGAAACAGGGTCTCGGCCCTTTTCCGGAACCGCTGCCGTTCAAAAGACTCCATGGAGAAAATTTTTACCACCTTTGTTCCGGTAAAAGTCTCGTGGAGAAAGACGTTCAAGTCGGCCATGGCCTCCTGGCTGCCGGTGCTGAATCTCCTCACCCTTCGGCCGAACAGGACGATGGGGTAAAAGGCTGCCGGCAAAACCAGGAAAGCCCCGAGGGCAAGCTTCCAGTCCATGTAAAGCACCACAAAGGTGAGGGCCACCACGGTAAAGGCATCCCGCAAAAGACTGGTCACAGCCGTGGAAACCATGCCCTTTACAATGTTGACGTCGTTGGTGATCCTGGACATCAGAACCCCTGTCTTTTCCCTGTAAAAAAAAGCAAGGGGAAGATCGATAATTTTATCGTAAAGGGAAATTCTGAAATGCTTGATGATCTGTTCACCCACGTAGTTCATCAGATAGCCCTGACCATAGGAGCCTGCACCCTTGAGGAAAAACACCAGGATAGCGGCCCCTGGAATCAGCAGCAGCTTTGTCTTGTCTCTGTTGATAAAGATGTCATCAAGCATGGGTTTTACAAGATAGGCTGAAGCTGCGGTGGCACCGGCAACCACGACCATGCACACCATGGCAATGGCCAGTTTCTTCCAATGGGCAAGAACAATATGCAAAACATCAGTTATTCTGACCCTGTTTGTTTTTTTGTATATATTTTCCATAAGCTTTTTATTATGTGATACAATGCCTGAATTTGTCAATCTTAAAGCGTACAGGATATACATTTAGATGAAGACAGAGATAGTTACGACGGGCCTGCTGGCAGTTTACAACTTTGCATGGCAGGCGGTTCTGCCCCTTCTGAAAACCCACCAGCGCCTCAAAACTGGATTCAGCCGACGAACATCGGCCGCTCATTTTTCAAAATGCGACATCTGGATACAGGCTGCCTCGGCAGGCGAAGCATACCTTGCCTGCTCCCTGGTAAAATCCATGCGCTTCCAGGCAAAGACCCGGGTTCTGGTTTCCACCATAACAGTCCAGGGAATGGAAATCCTGGAGAAAGAACTTGTCCAAGGGTTACCGAACCATTCATCCGGTAATTCACCAGATCAGCCGCAAAATCAAAACTTCGAACAAAAACCAATCCAATTTTTGGACCCGTCGATTGAGGTTGTGCTTGCCTGGTTTCCCTTTGACATGCCCAGTCTCATGGAGAGAGTGGTAAAGCGCATAGACCCGGCTGTCATGGTGCTCCTCGAAACTGAACTCTGGCCGGGACTTCTCTCCTGCCTCAAAAAGCGGGGTACAGAAATTATCATGGTCAATGCAAGGCTTTCTGAAAAGAGCTTCAAGAGTTACCGACAAACGGCATTTGTCTGGCGGCACCTTGCCCCAGACACCATTCTTGCAACATCTGACCGGGAGGCAGAAAGGTTTGCCGTACTTTTTACAGAGGCCACTGTTAAGGTGATGCCCAACATAAAATTTGACGCCCTTGCAACCACGAACGGTGCTCTAACCAACGCAGGAACATACTCCAACAAAAATCAGCTCAACCCGAAAATTCCAGTCTCAATTCTGGCATCCATACGAAGGGAGGAGGAAGAAATGGCCCAAAAGATTCTGACCCGCATCCTCAAAGAATTCCCCAACCAGGTTGTTGCAATTTTCCCCCGACACATGGAAAGAATCCGATCTTGGGAAAAGAACCTGAGTCGGGCAGACTATAACTGGTGCCTCAGGAGCCAGCGATCAGACCTTAAAACCGTTGAGCCGGGGAGTATAATCCTGTGGGATACATTTGGTGAACTTAAACAGGCCTGTTCGATTGCTACCACAGCCTTTGTGGGGGGCAGCCTCCTGCCCCTTGGAGGTCAGAACTTCATGGAGCCCGCCATGGCAGGTGCGGCAACGGTTACAGGGCCTCATTTAAAGGACTTTCTATGGGTGGGCGAAGAAATCTTCAGAAAAAAAATTGTACACAGGGCAAATAACTGGCAGCAGGTGGCGGATTTTATGATAGAAAGCCTTGTTAACGGTCCTAGGAGGGGCGTGCAGGAAGAACAGGCACAAAACTTTATCCAGGCACACCAGGGCGGGACAAGAATTGCCGCAAACCAAATAACCCGATCACTACAGAGACAAAAATGGAACCAATAAAGACAATCAAAAGCAACGTTATCAGGAAACGACCAGGTCAGCACAAACGCTACGCCACCGGATTCAAGTACCAGCAGGACCCAACCTTCTTTGCCCAAATCGCAAACGATTTAATCAAAGAGGGGGAGGTTGAACTTAAAGAACTTGGAGCCTTAGATGTGACCCCATCCTTCCGGGGCATCTTCTTTAAGGCTGAAAAGGATGTTTTCTACCGCATTAATTATCAGACAAGGCTCTTTTCACGGATTCTTGCACCTCTGACAAGCTTCACCTGCAAGGATACCGACATTCTTTACAGGGAGGCAAAAAAAATCAAATGGGAAAACCTGTTCAAGAAGAAAAGCACCTTTGCCATCACCTCGAACGTGTCGGACAGCGAAGAAATCACCCACTCCCAGTACGCCGGCTTAAGGCTCAAGGACGCCATTGCAGACTACTTCAGGGAAAGGACTGGTAAACGCCCGGATGTAAATACCCTTAACCCGGACGTGATGATAAACCTGCACATCAGAAAGGAAACTGCCGACATCAGCATCGATGCCTCAGGTGGTGCCCTTCACCGACGGGGATACAGGGAAGAATCAATTACAGCTCCCATGCAGGAGACCATTGCCGCAGCAATAATCAACCTTTCAAAGTGGGACGGAACACGCCCCCTCTACGACCCCATGTGCGGCTCAGGAACCCTGCTCTGCGAGGCCCTGATGCACCAGTGTCGTATCCCTGCGGGTATTTTCAGGCAACGCTTCGGGTTTGAAATCCTGCCAGATTTTAACCCGGAGCTCTGGGATCAGGTGAAAAAAGGGGCGGACGCAAAAATCATCCCCATTGAAAAGGGACTCATAGCAGGAAGTGACATTGCCCCGGAATCGGTAAATGCCGCAAGGACAAACCTCATGGGAATCCATCACGGGGGCCAGGTGCCAATTTTCACACAGGACTTCAGGGATATCGAAATTTTAGAGGACACCACCATTGTCGCAAATCCCCCCTATGGCATCCGCATGGGAAAGGAGAGTGACCTCAAGGCGTTCCACAGGGAATTTGGAGATTTTCTAAAACAGAAATGCAAGGGTTCATCCGCCTACATCTACTTTGGCGATCCCATCTATGCGAGCCACATGGGGCTCAAAGCCACCTGGAAAAGACCGTTGAAGGCGGGCGGACTTGACGGACGGCTTGTAAGGTATGACATGTATTAGATAGGCGATCAATCAACCCAGTTCAGGGTTCGCTGGACGGCCTTTTTCCAGCCAGCACACCCTTTTTTGTGCAGCGCCTCGTCCATGGCCGGTTGAAAGGTGGTCGCAATCGCCCACTTGGCCTTGAGCTCCTCTGTCCCGGACCAGAACCCCACGGCAAGACCGGCCGCATAGGCGGCCCCAAGGGCAGTTATCTCGGTTATTCTTGGAACGATCACCTCCACCTTGAGAAGATCTGCCTGGAACTGCATGAGAAGACGATTCATCACCATGCCTCCGTCCACCTTGAGGTTTGTCAAAAAAACTCCTGAATCAAGATTCATGGCATTCACAATGTCAAGGGTCTGAAAGGCCGTTGCCTCGAGCACGGCCCGGGCAATATGGGAACGGTTTGCAAAACCGGTAAGACCGGCAATGACACCCCTGGCATCAGATCTCCAATATGGGGCAAAAAGCCCTGAAAAGGCAGGCACACAGTAAACATCCCCATTATCCTCCACAAGGGAAGCAAGGGCCTCAATCTCGTCCGCACTCTGAATAAGCCTCAGATTATCGCGGACCCACTGGACAAGGGCACCTGCATTGGCAATTGAACCCTCCAGGGCATACACCACAGGCTCTTTTCCAAGCTTGTACGCCGGGGTTGTGATCAGTCCGTTGGCGGAGGTGACAGGTCGACTTCCAGTATTCAACAAAAGGAAACAGCCTGTTCCATAGGTATTTTTAGCTTCCCCCGGCTCAAAGCAGGTCTGGCCGAACAAAGCGGCCTGCTGATCCCCAAGGGCCGCACACACGGGAATCCGAGCCTTAAATGGGCCGTCAGCGGTTGTTTTTCCATAAAACTCAGAATCGGATGAAGGCCGAATAGCAGGAAGACCTGATCGGGGAATATCAAGGATGGAAAGAATTTCTTGATCCCAGGCAAGGGTATTGATGTCCATGAGAAGGGTTCGGCTGGCATTGGTCACATCCGTTACATGGGCTCCTCCATGAACGCCTCCGGTAAGGTTCCATATGACCCAGGTCTCCATGGTTCCGAACATGGCATCCCCCGACAAAGCCGCCTTTTTTGCCCCTGGCACATTGTCGAGTATCCAGCGAATCTTGGGGCCGGAAAAATAGGTTGCAATGGGAAGTCCAGTGGTCTTCCTGAATCGGTCCTGGCCCCCCTCTTCCGCCCCGTCCCGGATGAGATCCCGGCAGATATCGTCGGTTCTTGCGCACTGCCAAGCAACTGCGTTAAAGAACGGCAGACCTGTGTTTCGATCCCACACAACAACGGTCTCCCGCTGGTTGGCTATGCCAACAGCCTTGATGCTGCTGCCTGGAAGACCTGTTTTCCTAAGGGCACCCTGAATCACCTCTCTGGTGTTCGCCCAGATCTCCATTGGGTCATGCTCCACCCACCCTGGCTTTGCAAATATTTGCCGGTGCTCCTTTTGATCCTTTCCAACGATATCTCCATCGTGATCAAAAATGATAAACCGGGTGCTTGTGGTTCCCTGGTCAACGGCGCCGACGTATTCGGTCATAGGATACTCCTCATTTTACGAGAGGCACAATAAAATATGAATAAAGCACTAGCACGAACCTAAAACCTTATCAAAATCATCCACACCAAAAACCGATGCCAGCGAATACTCAGGAACAAATCCCGTGCCCAGCATTTTTCTGTTATCAAATATTAGATCGCTGGAAAGCTTGTCATAACAGGAAATTAACCAGGTGGATCTGACATTCAGGATGTTTTCGGCAAGAGTAACGATCCCCTTGACAATGCTTAAGGGGACTCTCAAACACAACCGGTTCGGCTGATACTTAGATTTTTGAAAAATAGCGATAATTTCATTGAAGGTATAGGGACTGGCATCACACACATTAAACCACTCACAGAACTCATCCGTGGTTCCGGCTGTATTGACCCGAAAGCGGACAAACTCTACCAAGTTTTGCCGGGAAAGCATGGACAAGCGCTGTTCGCCCGAGCCAAACCGTAAAAAAAACATTTTTTTAGGGGCATACACTCTTTTTTCTATGTTCAGGCTCCAGCTCCGGTCATACACCGGTGCCAGCCGCAACAGATCCAGCTTTTTCAACTGTCCATTAGTATATAATTTAACCAATCTATTTTCAGCATCCAGCTTACTGTCTGCATAATCGCTGGACGGACGGCAGACATCTCTTTCCTGAACAACTTTATGACCATACTTCTCGCCATATACACTGATGGATGACAAAAAGATAAGGTGAACATCCGGATTGGCGCAGATTGCATGTTCAGCTAGTCGTTGTGTTGCTGTGCTGTTGATACCAAAATAGTCGGCTGTCGACATGGCAGTCATTTTCTGATGTGCAATGCCAGCACAATGTATCACCACATCCGGCCTGTACTTCTTAAAAAGATTGTTCAGATCTTCTTTTTTTGTAATATCAAGGCGTTCCCAGACATGATTCTGACCCAGATCTATCCTGCTTTTAAAAGAAGGGCCACAGGCAATGACCCTGTCTTTATGAAACATAGCCACCATATGGCTGCCAATAAAACCCCCTGCCCCGGTCACCAGGATTGTTTTTCTTTTCATATAAACCCACATGACAGATTATTCTGTCACAACGAACGATGAAACACGATAGCCGTTAGCGATTAGCTAAAAGCTGTTTCTTATAAAACTGCATAAATCAAGGCAAGATTCTAACACAAGTCTGACCCATCCTCAAATAATAAGCATTGCCAATACCATTCTTACAATTGACTTGACACTTCATATCATTTCAATTATTTATCTGCAAATCATTATTTCACACACCCCTTTTCCCAACCCTATAAAACTCGATCTTGCCTGCACATGACCAAGTGTGGTAATTGTTCCAATGTTAACTTATTACATGAAAACTATTTTACAGTTTGTCCTTGCAAAAAACATATAAGGAGGCAATATGCCAGGTTTTGAAATATTTGGAGACGAAGAAAGAAAAGAGGTTATGGACGTTCTTGAGACCGGGGTTCTTTTCAGGTATGGATTTGAAGGGACAAGAAAAGGCCATTGGAAGGCAAAGGAATTTGAAAACAAACTCTGTGGGATAACCGGTTCAGCCCATGCCCTTCTCTGCTCAAGCGGCACAGCGGCCCTTTCCATTGCCCTTGCAAGCTGTGGAATAGGTGCAGGCGACGAGGTGATAATACCTCCCTTCACCTTTGTAGCGACCTTTGAAGCCATCATAAATGCCGGTGCCGTACCTGTATTTGCCGAAATTGATGAGACCCTGTGCCTTGACCCGGACAAACTTGATGCCGCTCTCACCGACAGGACAAGGGCTGTGGTTCCGGTTCACATGTGCGGTGCCATGGCAAAGATCGACAGGATCAAAGAGTTCTGCGACGCAAAAGGGCTGATATTAATAGAGGATGCATGCCAGGCCCTTGGCGGCTCATTCAAGGGCAGACATCTTGGCACATTCGGCAGCATGGGATGTTTCTCGTTTGACTCAGTAAAGACCATTACCTGCGGCGAGGGCGGCGGCGTGATCACCGACCAGAAAGAGCTATACCAAAGGGCCGACCAATATGCGGACCACGGCCACGATCACCTTGGAGGCAGCGACCGTGGGGCCGACGACCACCCCATCCTTGGAACAAACTTCAGGATCAGCGAGCTCAACGCAGCTGTTGGCCTTGCCCAGCTGAACAAGCTTGACAGGATCATCAAAATTCAGCGCAAAAACAAGCAGACAATTAAGGAGGAGATGGCAACCCTTTCGGGCATAACCTTCAGGGAAATCCCTGATCCAGCAGGAGACTCAGCCACCTTTTTGTCGTTTTTCCTGGAAGATGAGGCAAGGGCCAGGAGTGTAAGCAAAGCCCTGGGAGCCGCAGGTGTTGACGGATGCGCCTATTACTTTGACAACAACTGGCACTATCTCCGGCATTGGCATCACTTGAAAAATCTTTCAGGTGCTGCAAAGCTGCCCCTGGAACTCCTGGAAAACAAGCCCGATTATTCAAAGGTACAAGTACCCCTGTCCGATGGAATCATCGGACGGAACATCTCCATGCAGATCAAGCTTGGCTGGACTGACCAGGAGATCGACCAACGGATCAAATCCATAAAAAACATCATTCAGAATTAATACTCGCCTGATCGGGGTGAGTTTCTAAAAAAGAAGGAAAAAAACAAATGACATTTAGAAATTTCAAGATGATATCCAACGTTATATTCGGCAGGGGCTGCTTTAACCAGCTTGATGAAATCCTTGAAGCAAAACGGACCACCAAAGACTCCTGGATGGTCTTTGTCACCGACGATGTGTTCCAGGGCAAAGAGATTGAACGACGAATTCCCCTCCATGATAAAGACATGCTTCTATGGGTAAATGTTGACGATGAGCCCAAGACCTCCTACGTGGATCTTTTGACCGAAAAGGTAAAGGCATTTTCAACCACCCTGCCCTCCGGCGTAATCGGAATCGGCGGAGGCTCAAGCATGGATCTTGCCAAGGCTATTTCACTGATGCTCACCAACCCGGGATCCTCCCAGGAGTACCAGGGTTGGGATCTGATCAAGAATCCTGCCGTTTACCATGCCGCCGTCCCCACCCTGTCCGGCACAGGAGCCGAGGTGTCAAGGACTACAGTCCTCACAGGTCCTGAGAAAAAGCTTGGCATGAACTCCGACTACACGGTGTTTGACCAGGTGGTCCTGGACCCTGAGCTGATCCGGGATGTCCCTCATAATCAGCGGTTTTACACGGGCATGGACTGCTATATCCACTGCGTCGAATCCCTGGAGGGCACTTACCTCAACCAGTTCTCCAAATCCTACGGAGAAAAAGCCCTGGAGCTGTGTCGTGAGGTCTTCCTTGACGACACTGCACAAGACAAGGACGACAAACTCATGATGGCCTCTTTTTTCGGCGGAATGAGCATTGCCTATTCCCAGGTAGGAGCCTGCCACGCCCTCTCCTACGGGCTATCCTACATCCTTGGCACCCACCATGGCATCGGCTGCGCCATCGTGTTCGACTACCTCGAGGAATTCTACCCTGAAGGGGTTAAAGAATTCAGGCAGATGGCAGAACGACATAAGATCGAGCTCCCAAGAAACCTTACAAAAGATCTTACCGATGAGCAGATGGAGACCATGATCACCGTGGCCCTGGGGCTTGCACCCCTGTGGGAAAACTGCCTTGGCCCTGACTGGGAAACCATAATGACAAGGGACAAGGCAAGATCACTTTTCAAAAGGATGTAACCCCCAGATGTCCTGGCAGACACAATGAAACACAAAACTCGATAAACAAGCCGGGTCCAGTGTAGGGGCTCCCCTTGCGGGTGCCCCTTTGTGGCAGCTCCAACAAAACCGAATGCCCGCCTGCCGGATCGGAACGAGTTTCACAAAAAAGGTAGAGTATCTCCATATGAGCACAGCCATAATACCATCCAGATTTGGATCATCCAGATTTGAAGGAAAACCCCTGGCCCTTCTGGCAGGCAAGTCCATGATCCAGAGGGTCTATGAGCAGACGGAAAAAGCAATAAATATTACAAAGGTCGTTGTGGCAACCGATGACCTTCGAATCGAAGCGGCTGTAAAAGCCTTTGGCGGTGAGGTGGTCATGACCTCGGACAGACTAAAATCCGGCACTGACCGGGTGGCAAATGCGGCCGAGATCCTGGGACTGTCACCCGACGACATTGTGGTCAATGTCCAGGGTGATCAACCCATTTTCAATCCCGCATGCCTTGATGAACTTCTGGCCCCGTTTACCCATGATCCAGGCCTTCAGATGTCTACCCTGGCATATCAAATCACAGACCAGCGGGAGCTGACAGACCCCAAGGATGTGAAGGTGTGCTTTGACCGAAAGGGGTTTGCCCTTTACTTTTCAAGGTCTCAAATCCCCTATCCCAGGGACGGGGAAAAAGAGGTCCCCACATACAAACACCTGGGGTTTTACGCCTACGCAAAAGGATTCCTTGACACCATTTCTGCCCTTCCTGTTTCAGAACTTGAAGATATAGAAAAACTTGAACAGCTAAGGGTTTTGGAGCATGGCTACAGAATCAAGGTGGTGGTTACTGAGCACGATTCTCCCGAGGTGGATCTTCCCGAAGACATAGAAAGGATTGAAAGGATTATCGCCCGATGAAATCATCAACGCAAAAAAAATGGTTAATCCTTGCACACTGCTACAATATGGATGGCAGAGCTGCAAGCCAGACCATAACAGACCGCATCCCCTTTCTTCTGGATCAAGGTGTTCTTCCCATTGTAATGAGTGCACCAACAGGACGGAAAGAAGAGAAATTCCCCCACTATCAAATTTTTTCACCGGCCCCGTCGGGCATAAAATTTGAGCTACGTCATGTGGGAAGCAAACGTCTCCAAAACACCCTTTCCAGTAAAGTTGCAAAACTGCTGGTGACGATATTTATATTACCCTTCTTTCTAATAGAAAAATCCGTAATTCAATTAGACAGCCATTGGTCATGGTTTTTATCTGCCTCGCTGCGGGGACTGTTCATAGTTCCAAAACATCGTCCGGAACTGATATACTCAACAGCAGGACCTTCTTCAACCCATTATGCTGGCTATATCCTGAGTAAGATCTTTAAACTGCCCTGGATTGCCGAGCTCCATGATCCGCTGATTTATGACAATGAAAAAGAAAAATGGCACAAATATTTTTTTCACAAACATCTTGAAAAATTAATATTCAAGAATGCCAGCAAGATAATATACTTTACCAAAAATGCCGGGGACAATGCCCAGAAAAGAAACCCCGGCTTCACAGACAAATGGGTCATTATTCGTCCCGGTGCATCCCCTTTTGAAAACTGGAGTCAACACTATGAGCAGCAAGAAAAAATCCATTTTGGTTATTTTGGTTCCCTGGCATCCAGACGAAACCTAAAGGATATTTTTAAGGCCTTCCATACCCTGTTCCAAGAACACCCTGAGTTGTCACAACAGATTGCCATTGACATATATGGAACAAAACTTGACCCAATAACCAGTAAGGCACTCGCCCAATATTCCATGAACGAAATCGTAACCGTGCATGGCAGGCTTGAACATGATCCCGTCACCGGAAAAACGGGAAGAGAACAGGTACTCGAAGCTATGAAAAAAATGGATGTGCTGCTGCTTGTCCATGGCGATGATGTTGTTCTATGCAATGAATATATTCCGTCAAAGCTGTATGACTACATGCTGGTCAAGCGACCTGTCCTGGGCTTAACCCATCCAGGTTCCGAACTTCAACATATGCTCGAGCAAAACGGCTTTCTTTCTGCAGACTGCCAAAATTTCCAGGAAATAAAAACAAAAATCTACAAACTGATAGAACAATGG
>JAVEQI010000059.1:0-3096 GCA_034007745.1 Desulfobacterium sp. | reverse complement strand
GGGTTAGAGAACTACGGATCAAAATTCAAAATGAACTACGAGCCTCTGGGAATTTTAAAAGTTCACGCATTGTCAAAGACCAAGAGTTTTCAGAACAACATGCAAAAACCTAACCGGACACTACTGATTGAAAATGGAAAAGCTTATGAAAAAAGATAAGATCCTGTGCTGGTATGGGAAAGACCCCTTTGAAGCCGGAAAAGCCCTGATGGAATCTTCAGGAATATGGAAAAATTGGTCCCTTTCTGATCATATCGGACTTAAGCCAAATCTGGTGGTCTCTAAAAAGGCATCCTCCGGGGCAACAACTCACCCTGAGTTCTGCGCAGGAATCATTACTTTCCTCCAGAAAAATGGGTTTGACAAGATCAGCATCCTGGAGGGTTCCTGGGTGGGCGACAAAACAGAACAAGCGTTTAACGTCTGCGGCTATTCGAATCTTTCTAAAAAATACGCTGTTCCCCTGGTGGACCTTCAGCGAGATTCATCTGTTCTCTGCAAAGGATCCAACGGTGAATATCGAATATGCCGATCTATTCTGGAATTGGACCGGCTCATAAACATCCCTGTGCTGAAAGGCCATTGCCAGACCGCCATGACCTGTGCGCTGAAAAATCTTAAAGGCTGTATTCCCAATAGTGAAAAAAAACGATATCACCGGGAAGGTCTTTTTCAGCCTATTGCAGACCTGAATGAAATCCTTCGACCTGATTTAATCCTGGTGGATGCACTGCAGGGCGATCCAAATTTCGAAGAAGGCGGAAACCCTTTTACGCTCAACCTTTTTATGGCTGCTCTGGATCCGGTTCTTCTGGACAGTTACGCCTGTTCTATTTTGGGACTGAAAACATCAGATGTCCCTTATATTAAAAAAGCAGCGCTTCTGGGAGTGGGAACTGCGGAGTTCTCTTCAGGAACGCTGCATGCCCTTAACAAGGGAGAGGGATTGGGCAATCTCCAGCGTTCGCCGCTGGCGGCTTCACTCTCAGGTCATATCCATGAGAAAGGGGCCTGCAGTGCCTGTTTCGCTTCCCTGATACAGGCGTTGAAACAGATGCAGGAACAAGGCTTGCCCATGCCTGGAAAGGTAAGCATAGGGCAGGGTTTTAAGAAAAAAACTTTTGATGGGCTGGGGGTGGGAGATTGCCTTGTTGGGTGTTCTTCCTTTGTTCCTGGATGTCCTCCTACCCCCCATGAGATTATTTCTCTCCTGAAAAACCAGGAGAAAAATGAGCTTATCGTTGGACTTTGAATGAATGCGTAACTGTTTGCATAAAATCAGAAAAACGGCTGATATGATAGTATTTAGGACCGCAGCTAAAGCTGCGGCCCTTTTTATTAAACCATGAATGCAACTTTTAGGTTAAAAAAGGTTTACATAAGTTATAATAGCTGTTATATTCTTTCTCTGTCAAAATAAATTTTACATTTGTAATTTTCCGGATGCTTTTTGTAAAGAGTTGGAATTTTTAAATCTATTTAACTTTTTTACCATTCCCTTTAACGAGGTTTCGTCGTTGGTTAAGTTGTGTTTTCGTTACTGTTAAAAACAGAAATAGCACTCTGAATCTTACCACGCAATGAAAAAAACAAATGAAATTTATTTGTTGATTGGTTGATCGCTTACTTTATTAACCCTAATTTACAAGGAGTTATCATGGAAGTAAAAGATTATTGTAAAGCAATGCTGGCAGAGGTTAGCGCCTGGAAGGAAAAATTAGAGGCGATGAAAAAAACGGCTGATTCTTATGGTTCTGCTAAGAAAGAAAAAGTGCTCCCGTTGATAGGTCAGCTTAATCAGGAAGTTACAGCTGCCCAGGCACGTGTTGACCAGTTAAACAAGGAATGTCCATCAGACTGGTCACCGTTAAAAAATGAACTGGATGATCTTTTCGGAACCGTGGGAAGCAGTGTTGACAGGGCATGGTCAGATATTGGAGCGGGAACTCTTGGAGGCTGATTTTTTCATATCTGAAGCCGTTTCAGTCCTACTCTCTCCTAAAGCTGCGTAACGGGTCTTGGCTGAGAAGATGAAGTTTATAAAGAGTTTACATTTAAGATAACAGAAACGGCTCTGGAATTTTCCAGGGCCGTTTTATTTGTAAAGGAGTAACTATTCAGTAAAAAAAATGCATCGAATGTCATTTTTTACTTGACAAGGGTTCTTGTGAAAAAATGTTTTTTTAAAGCGAGTTTCAAGACCCCTTGTATTGATAGACTTTCAGCTCCTTAACGTCGTCTTGGAATAGATTTAATTAGGGCCTAATGGTCCACCATAACCAATTTTTAAAACCGCGTCAAAAACAAACGTCGATCGAAAAATTCGACCTTAAAAACCTGTGTTATAATGTCTTCATTCAAAACGATATTTATTAAGGAAACGAATGAAGATAGAAGCAATAAATGTTGAAGAGACCATTGAGAACACCAGGAGATTGCTTGCTGAAGATCCGGGTGTCTCTCTTGCCTTGAAAAGTTCAATTGAACTCCTGCTTTTGCTGGTAACATTATTGCTGAACCGGTTAGGAGTCAATAGCGGCAACAGCAGCAAACCGCCATCAACTGACCCGAACCGCAAGAAGAAAATCAAGATTCCCAGCGAAAAAAAACCAGGTGGGCAAAAGGGTCATAATGGTACTACCCTACAAAAGTTTAGTGACCCTGATGTTATCGAGAAGATACCGGTTGATAAAGCAACTCTTCCTGAAGGTGTTTATAAAGATGTTGGCTATGAATCCAGACAAATCGTTGATATTGACTTCTCACGAATTGTAACAGAATACCGGGCCCAGGTTCTTGAGGGTGTTAATGGGAAGCGTTACACAGCACCATTCCCTGAAGGTGTCAGCCGACCTGTTCAGTATGGGATCAATGTGAAGGTTCATTTTGTGTATATGTCTCAGTACCAATTGATCCCATATAATCGGGTTGAAGAGAACTTTCAAGACCAGGTTGGAATCCCAATAAGTGCCGGTTCTATTTACAACTTTAACCAAGACGCCTATGAAAGGCTGGAAGTCTTTGAAGGTATTGTGAAATCAAAATTAATCGAATCCGACATTTGTCATGCAGATGAGGCTGGTATTAACATTGATG
>JAVEQI010000046.1:0-14538 GCA_034007745.1 Desulfobacterium sp. | reverse complement strand
ATTACATGCTATAGACCATGGGATTGAAACCCATTTGATTGCGGAAGGGATTGATCATGTGATCTACATGGATATAGGCGGAAATACAATTACCAAGCCTTGAAAAAAACCAACACTCCCATTCTTTGTTCAGAAGTTCTACAAAGGGACCTGAACAGTCTCCTGGGGATTCCTGCATTTGAGGCAAGTGCAGTGAACGAGGGCAATCGCCACCTGGAGTATCTGGTGTAAATGATTCGGGCAATGTTTAGATATCTGGCTTCCAGGCCTTATAGTGTGCATGGACAAATTGTCCTGGTCCTGGGAACCCTTGTGGATGAGCTGGCACAGGGGTTCGATGTCACAGCTCTCCGGTCCTTTTGACGACATCTTTTCCATTGCCACCCTCATGCATCTCTCCAGGCCGGCCATTGATGAGGTTTTTAAACGGGCGGGGCTGCTCATCAATCAATATGACCGATTCTTTTTTTCCGTGCCCTGCCGCCGTTTCATGGCCCTGTCCGTTGAGGATTGGGTTTTAATCTGTCAAAATTGTGACAAGTAATCTGATTGTTAGGCTCATGCATAGAAGGGACTGGTGTCAAAATCCTGTGGCAGGACACCTGAAAACCGGATCTTAGTTCTGTGTTAGGAAAACAAAGGGAAAAAAGATGACCATCCAAAACGAGATCCCGCTTAAGGGCGTCCTCCAGCAAACAGGATGCCTGCTCCCCCGGGCCCTGGTGTTCATGGTGTTAATGATGTTGGCGGTCCTGATTTCAGGCTGCACAGCGAAAACTCACGATATCAAGATGCCGCTGTCCGTTCCGGTTCAGTTTTCCGAATCCGGCCATTCACCCCTGCCGGATCAATGGTGGTTGTCGTTTGAAGATCCGGTACTCAGCGGGCTCATGGATCATGCCCTGGAGAACAACTTCAGTTTGAAAACCGCATGGTATCGACTCAACCAGGCAAAAGCCCTGGCAAAAAAAGCCGGAGCAGATCTATTTCCAGGCCTGGATACCGGGGTCAAGCACCATCGGGACCTCTTTTTTGAAGACGGGAAAAGCACGGAAAGCCACAGTTATTCCCTGGGGTTTGCCGCAAGTTACGAGGTGGATATTTGGGGACGCATCCAATCCAGCCGGGATGCTGCCACATTTGAAGCACAGGCAAGCGCCCAGGACCTGAAAGCCGCAGCCCTGACCCTCTCGGCCCAGGTCGCCGGCACCTGGTATCAGCTGGTTGAACAGTACGGTCAACTGGATATACTGAACGGGCAGATTGACACCAATAAAAAGATTCTTGAACTTGTAACCCTGCAGGTGCGTACCGGCAAGGTCGGCATCGCAGATATGCTTCAGCAGCAGCAGCTCATCGAGTCCAACCAGGGAGAACGGGATTTGACCCTGGCCCGGGCCGGGGTTTTGGAACACCAACTGGCAATCTTGCTCGGATATCCCCCCCTGCAGAATGTTGCGCCCCGGGTTGCCGAGTTGATAGACCTTCCCTCCCTGCCGCAGTTGGGTTTACCGGCCGAATTGATACAAAATCGTCCGGACATCCTCAGCTTCCTGTTCCGTGTCAAAGCGGCCGACAGCGACCTTGCAGGGGCCATTGCCGATCGTTTTCCCCGGCTGAGCCTTACCTCCGGCTTAAATACCACAGGTGTGAGTACAGGTGAACTGTTCAGCAACTGGCTGGCAACCCTGGCCGCCAACCTGACGGTCCCCCTGGTTGACGGCGGGCTGCGCAGGGCCGAAGTAGACCGGACCCGTGCCGCTGCAGCCGAAGCATTGCACGCATACGGCCAGACCATTCTTGAGGCCCTGGGGGAGGTGGAAAACGCCCTTATTCAGGAACAGCGCCAGCGTAGCTTCATTGTAAGCATCGACAGACAGCTGACCCTGGCCGGGCAGGTCATTGAACGACTGCGGGAAAGATACCTTCAGGGAACTGTGGATTATCTGCGGGTTCTTGATGCACTGCTATCCCTCCAGAAACTGCAGCGCAGCCTGCTGACCGCCAGGAAGAACCTGGTGCAGTACCGCATTGATCTATGTCTTGCCCTTGGCACAGGCTGGACACAGAAGCTGCCGACAGAACAGGATAACTCCAAAGAGTCAGGGATTTCAGAGCAAAAAAACAAGGTGAAAAATTAAAGGTGAAACAGATGTTGTCAAAGCAAGAGGTATCAATTTCCAGCAAACCTGACACCCCCTTTTCAAAGGGGGAAAACCGTCATCGACGGATCTGGAAGTATATTGTTTTTGGCGGACTTCTCCCCCTGGCAGTAATCCTGGCAGGCAGTTTTATTTCTGTCTGGCTTATGAAGACTGCTCCCCAGGCAAAAACCCAGCCCCAGAAACGCAATGCAACCCTGGTGGAGGTCAGGACCGTTGATTACACATCCCAGCAGACGGTTATTTCCGGCATGGGAACTGTTACCGCCGCCAGTAATGTGGAAATAATCCCCCAGGTCAGCGGCAGAATCATTAAATTAAGTCCCAACCTGGTGCCGGGCGGCTATTTACAAAAAGGTGAAACACTGCTTAAGATCGACCCGACAGACTACCGACTGACGGTTAGGGAACGTGCTGCAGATGTGGCTAAAGCCGAATCAGACCTGCACCTTGAACAGGGTAATCAGCTCATCGCCCAAAAGGAATACAGCCTGTTGGGGGAAATGGTCACCGACCAGGAAAAGGCTCTAATGCTGCGCCGGCCCCAGCTGGGAAATCTCCAGGCAGCCCTTGAGGCGGCCCGGGCCAAGTTAGACAAGGCCAAGGTTGATCTTGCGCGCACTGAACTTACGGCACCCTTCAACGCAGTGGTACTCTCACGCAAGGTAAACCTTGGCACCCAGGCCAGCCAGTCATCTGCGCTTGCTACCCTGGTGGGCACCGATATCTTCTGGGTGGAAGTTTCGGTACAGGTGAGCCAGTTGAGCTGGATAAAGATACCGAGAACCAGCGGGGATAAGGGAGCCCTTGTACGGATTTACGACACGGCTGCCTGGGGCGGCGGGGTCCATCGCCAGGGCAGGGTGATTCGCCTGAAATCGGACCTGGAGTCCGAAGGCCGCATGGCAAGGCTGCTGATCCAGGTGGAGGATCCTTTGAGCCTTACCCAGGACAACCGGAGCAAGCCCCGGATGCTGATGGGCTCCTATGTGCGGGTGGAAATAGAGGGTAATGCCTTGGATTCTGCCATGGCTGTTGAACGTGAGTTCATCCGCAACGGCAGCAGCGTCTGGGTGATGACACCTGAAGGAAAACTTGCAGTCCGCCCGGTTGATATTGCCTTCCGGGGGGCTGATCGGCTGCTGATCACCGGAGGGATAGAATCAGGGGAGCAGCTTATCATAACCGACCTGGCTGCACCCGTTGAAGGAATGGCCATCAAAACCCTGGATAACAACCCAGGCCAGACGACAACAGGTCAGGCCGGCGGTCAGGGAGATCAATCATGAGCCGGGAACAGATCATTTCACAGCCTCGCGGCCCCATAGCCTGGATGGTCCATAACCGGGTTACCCCCAACCTGCTCATGATTTTCCTGATCCTGGGGGGGTTGTTCACGGCCACCCGTATCAAACAGGAGGTTTTCCCGGAGTTTGACCTGGACCTGGTGACGGTCAGTGTCAGCTATACCGGAGCAAGTCCCGAGGAGGTTGAACAGGGAATAATCCTGGTCGTGGAAGAGGTCATCCGGGGTCTTGACGGGGTTAAAGAACTGACGGCAACCGCAGCCGAAGGAAAGGGAACGGTCAGGGCCGAACTGGAAGAAGGGGCTGATCGTCAAAAAATATACCAGGAGATTCGACAGGAGATCGATCGGATTACCACCTTTCCCGACGATGCCGATGAACCAGAAGTCTCCCTTGTCACCCATCTCCGGGAGGTACTTGCCCTTAATCTTTACGGTGATGTGTCGGAAATGGCCCTGCGGGAAACGGCGGATCAGGTGCGGGACCGGCTGCTTCAAAACCCCCGGATTACCCAGGTCGATCTTTCCGGGATAAGGGACTATGAAATAATGGTTGAAGTGCCCCGGGAGCGTTTGCGGGCCTATGGCCTGACCCTGGCCGGGATCGCCCGGGCCATTTACAGCGCCTCCATCGACATTCCCGGCGGTTCCCTGGATACTGCCGGCGGTGATATCCTGCTGCGAATAAAAGACCGCCGGGACTGGGCCGATGAGTTCGCCAGGATTCCCCTGGTGACCACAGCAGGCGGCAGTGTGGTGTATCTGGAAGAAATTGCAACGGTTTCGGAGGGCTTTGAAGACACGGACAGGTTTGCCACCTACGATGGAAGTCGAGCCATAGGCATTGATGTATATCGGGTCGGGGATCAAACTCCCATTGAGATAGCCAGCGCCGCAAAAATAGCCATGGCCGAAATCGAACGGGATCTGCCCGAAGGCATCCAGTGGAGTATCGGCCGGGATGCGTCTGAAGTCTACCAACAGCGTCTGGAACTGTTGAGGAAAAACGCCATCATGGGGTTGGTTCTGGTTATTGTTGTCCTTGGATTGTTTCTGGAATTAAGGCTGGCCTTCTGGGTCACCATGAATATTCCCACGGCCTTTGTCGGCAGCCTGCTTTTTCTGCCGGCCATGGGTGTATCCATAAATATGATGTCCATGTTTGCCTTTACCGTGGCCCTGGGCATCGTGGTGGACAGCGCTATTGTTGCAGGTGAAAATATCTACGAGTATCAGGAGCAGGGCATGGGTTTTATTAAAGCCGCAATCCTTGGCGCCCGGGATGTGGCCGTACCCATCACTTTTTCCATATTGACAAACGTGGTAGCTTTTTTACCTCTTTTGTTTATTCCCGGAACCACAGGAAAGATCTGGAAGGTAGTTCCCCTGGTGGTAATTACGGTTTTTCTCATCTCCCTGGTTGAAGCCCTGCTGATCCTGCCGGGCCACCTGGCACACATCAAGACCCGATCGACCGGCCGGCCAGCCCAGGGCCTGCACCGTTTGCAGCAAAGTTTCTCCCGGCAGATGACCTGTTTCATCAACGGGGTCTACGCCCCCTTTCTGGATATGTGCATCCGCTGGCGGGCACTGACCGTGGCCCTTGGTGTTACCCTACTGATGGTGGTGATCTGTTATGCCTTAAGCGGACGCATCGGCTTTATCATGATGCCCAGGGTTGAATCGGACTCTGCCCTGGTGACCGCAGTTCTTCCCGTTGGCAGTCCCATGGACAAGATCAGGGCTGTGGAGAAGAAGCTGTCAGATGCCATGAGGGCTGTGGCGGCTGAAAACGGTGAAGAGCAGTTGCTCAAGGGGATCTTTGCCAAGATCAATGAAAATCAGGTGGAAATGAGAGCCTATCTGACCGAAGTCGGGGTACGTCCCCTGAATACCGGCGAAGTGACCCGGCTGTGGAGGGAAAAACTTGGGACCCTCGTCGGCCTTGAATCTTTGCGTTTTGAGTCTGACAGGGGAGGACCCGGCTCCGGGGCAGCTTTGACCGTTGAGCTAACCCATTCAGATATAGATGTCCTTGACCAGGCAAGTGAAGATCTTGCCGAATCTCTGGCCGGGTTTTCCAACGTCAAGGATATTGACGACGGCTACACACCGGGAAAACAGCAGATTGACTTTTCCATCAAGCCCGAAGGACAGAGCCTGGGCCTGACATCCGCCGAGGTGGCCCGTCAGGTTCGCAACGCATTTTCCGGGGCCCAGGCTCTCAAGCAGCAGCGGGGTCGCAACGAGGTGACGGTCCGGGTGCGTCTGCCTGAAAATGAACGTACCAGCGAATACCATGTGGAACATTTAATGATCCATACACCCACCGGAGTATTTGTGCCGCTGACTGAGATTGCCAGTGTTGAACGAAACCGGGCCTATACCAGCATCAGCCGGAGGGACGCCCGACGTACGGTGACTGTAAGCGCCAACGTAGAGCCCATTGGAGAAACCGGCCAGGTGCAGGCCGCTCTTAACAGCACCATCCTGCCTGAACTTATCCGTAAACACCCAGGACTGGCCTATGGCTATCAGGGACGGCAGGCTGACATGAAAGAGAGCATGCAGAACCTTATCAGCGGGTTTATCCTTGCAATAATGGCCATTTACTTTTTGCTGGCGATTCCCTTCCGCAGCTACAGCCAGCCTTTGATAGTCATGATAGCCATTCCCTTCGGCATTGTCGGGGCGGTAATCGGTCATCTTATCATGGGATACAACCTGAGCGTGATGAGCATGATGGGGATCGTGGCCCTGTCCGGGGTGGTGGTCAACGGCTCGCTGATACTCATTGATTACGCCAACCAGCAGCGGAGTGAAGGAGTGAATCCTCTAGAGGCAATCCGTATTTCCGGGCAGCGTCGTTTCCGGCCCATTATTCTGACCACCCTAACCACCTTTGGAGGTCTGGCACCGATGATTTTTGAAACCTCCCGCCAGGCCCGTTTCATGATTCCCATGGCCCTGTCCCTGGGTTTCGGCATCCTTTTCGCCACTGTGATTACACTGATTCTGGTGCCCTGCCTGTATATGATGATCGAAGACATCCATCAATTGATGGGGCATGGAAAGTTGCAGGAGGAAGAGCTTGATGCCATGACAGCTGATTAATGGTGATCGGTCACCATGAAAAACTTCTTATCGTGACGATCCACCAATGTATTCGTAGCTGGCTGGATATGCAATGCAAGATGCCGGGCATGCAAGTGTAATCATTTACCGCAAATGCCTGCCCTGTATCATCGTGTTTCATTCTTCGTTGTGTCCATAAGGAGATGTGGGTTTATTGGAAAATTAATATTCTATCTTTCATACTGGATTAACAACCAAAAAATGCAACAATATATTTTGTTGCTGTAAACACTATAATACCTGCTAACATCCATTTGATCACCTTGGCCGGGACGAATTTTTGGCAGTAAGCCCCAAGATACATTCCTCCCATCCCACCGAGTCCAAACAAAATGCCCAACATCCAATCAGGTGCCACTGATATGTCTGGATAAAAAGGTGCGATTAACTGGTAGAAAGCTACGCCAGCCACAGAGGTTATGAAGGTTCCCATTAGGGCGGCGCCAGCCACTGTATAAACCGGCAGTCCAAAAAAAGTCACGAAAAAAGGGGCGATGATGGAGCCGCCGCCGATGCCATAAATGCCGCCCACAATGCCAACAATAAAGCTAAGGGTGAAAACACCCCAAAAAGACACATCAAATGCTTCATCATAGAAGGTATAACCTATCCGTTTTAAATTAAAGTGGGTGACTTTTACCTTTTTTAAAGCAGTACCTTCATCCATTCCCTGACCTGCTGCCTTATCTCGATACCGGCGCACCATATCTTGAAATTGTTGTTCGCTGCCGGCCTTGTTGGAATTGCCTCTGTTTTTCTTTAATAAATCCCGCACCATTCTAAGTCCGATATAAAACAGGACTGCAGCGGCAAAAAGCTTGAAATGAGTCGGATTCGGAAGATAAGCAACTCGTACGAAGGCACCTAGGAACACTCCTGGCAGTGTACCGATCACAACAACCCAGGTAAGCGGCCATACCATTCTGCCTTCTTTGCAATAGCGGTACACTCCGCTTGGAATGGCTACAATGTTAAATAATTGATTAGTGGCGCTGACTGAAGGATTTGTATACCCGAGAAATGACATTTGGAATGGCAGGAGAAGGAAAGCACCAGACACACCGCCCATGGAAGTAAAAAAAGAAATCACGAACGCCACCAACGGTGGAATCCAAAGTGCAACTTCAATTCCAGCAGTAGGGAAAATCATTTTAACCTCCATACAAAAGATTTTACAACCAACACGATTTAGTTTGTGTTCGTGTCAGTTTGGAGTGTTAATATTATGATGTCAAGAAGATTTTATCTGATGGCTTCAATTCTCAAATGTGGTATAATAGGCATGGCCGGAGCGAGAGAGGCATCCGGCGACAACGAATATTGAAACATCACCAATAACAACGCTTCGGCGGGAGTTTCTTATAAAAATGAAAAATAAAAGAGAACACTTTAAGGAGCTGGTGAAAAGAATAAATGGATTCAAGAATTACAATTGATCCCCCTTGCCCGGTCAGCATGTGGCATTGCAGAAAGGTATGAAACAGGGACGTATTGCCTCAATTCCCGAGGAAGGTCTATGTCTGAATTCTGCCCAACTCGATCAGGTAGAGCAATCATTTCGAAAATGGTCGGAAGATTCCCCCCGTGCAGATGTCCGCTTGGCCCGCCGACGCATTTTAGTCATTTTCTTATTGATACGGTATACCGGTGCAAAGTTGAATGAAGTTCTCTCCCTTAATCCTTGTAAGGATATTGATTTCAAACAACATGCGGTTGTTTTCGGCAGGGAAGATTCAGAGACTAAAAACGATCCACGAAGGGTTCAGATCTCCAAAATGCTTTCTTCCGAGATTCAAGAGATTCTTACAGATCCTTTTTTTAGGAGTTTTTTAAAAAATAGGTTTGATGTTGATCCTGGCTTTGTTCGACGCAAGTTTTATGAACGCGCTGAAGCCTGCGGATTTCCCAAAAATCTTGGCGGTCCTGAGATGATAAGAAAATCCCGTGCAGTAGAGTTGATGCAGGGAAACATGCCCTTGCCGGCAGTCCAAAAAATGCTGGGTCACTCAACGCTGAATCCCACCGGCTCCTACGTATCTTTTTCCGTTGATGATATTCAACGGGTGACTAAACTTTTCATCGAAAGAGAGGCGTCACGCAAAACCAGTGCCCGGAATTCATTTTTCGGTAAAATTCAAGTGCTTCAAAAGGGGGATATTCAAACCCGGGTCATTTTAACATCTATCAGCGGTTATTCAGTTACCACAGTTATCACCAACGACAGTGCAGAACAGCTCTCATTAAAAAAGGGGATGCTGATTACGGCAGAAGTCAAGGCGCCTTGGGTTATCTTGCACAGCGGGAAAGAAGAACCCAAATCCAGCGCCGAGAATAGATTTAATGGGATAATCGAACGGATCAATAAAGGGAAGGTGAATACGGAATATACTGTCCGTATCCCAGACGGGACAGAAGTGTGCGCAGTAATTTCCACGGAAGGTGCCCAACGCCTTGACCTTAAGAGAGGTGACCAGGTTTGGGCCATATTTAATTGTTTTGCTGTAGTTCTTGATGTTGATTGATAATCTTGAAAAGTTGATTTGCATCCTCAACTGCGGAACCATAAAATAAGGTATCTCCAGATCTTTTTAAGGATTACAACTATCCTTGGATGTTCAACAATTATTTGAGCCAGTGCCGGGGTAGGGCCTGTCATTAAAAGGGGGGCCGGTTTTATCCGCCCGGTTTTTCTGGGTGTGGTCTTTTTCACCATTGTAAGGCTGGTCTATCTGAGCTATTTGGTTATGTTTTAAAAGCAGCCCTGATCCGTTCAGGCAAGGGGTAGGCTGATCTCAAACATGGTGCCGTCTTCTGGGCTGCTCTCCACACGGATGGTTCCGTTATGGTATTGAACGATGTGCTTGACGATGGCAAGCCCCAGACCCGTACCCCCCATTTCCAGGCTCCGGGCGCTGTCCACCCTGTAAAATCGTTCAAAGATTCGGGACAGGTGTTCCTGAGCGATGCCGGGGCCTGAATCCCTCACCCGAACCAGGGCCTTTTCTTTTTCCTCAACTACCCGAATAATCACCTCTCCTCCAGGTTCACTGTACTTGATTGCGTTGTCAAGAAGATTGACCAGGGCCTGCTCCACCAAAAGGGTATCCATGGGTATGAACAGGGAGTCGGAAAGATCGCTCTTGACGGGCACCTTTCTTGATGCGGCCCTTGTCCTTGTGGCGTCAAGGGCCGCATGGATAACAACGCAAAGATCATGGGGCTCAAAAACAGTCCGAATTCCCTCCTGTCTTTCAAGCTTTGAAAGGGCCATGAGGTCGTCAACCAGGGAAATAAGCCGGTTGACGTTTTTTTCGATAATGGTCAAGAATTCTCCCCGTTTGGGCAGTGCCTCAGATTCGTCAAGGCCCTGGAGAGTTTCGATAAACCCCTTTATGGAGGTAAGCGGAGTTTTGAGTTCATGGGAGACGTTTGCGGCAAAGTCCTTGTGCATGTTTTCGAGCCGGTTCATCCGGGTGATGTCGTGGAAAATGATCAGGGTTCCCATGCGCTTTGCCTGGACATTGGAAAGAACCGTGGAATGGACGTTGAACAAGTTTTTTTCCCTGCCCGTAAGGGAGATATTCTCCTCAATGGAATCTGGGGAGGCAAGGGCCTGGTTGATGAACTTATGGAGATCATAATTTCGGGCGATCTCGTGGATGTTCCGGGAGGTCATTTTTTCAACGGGGTGGTCGAATATGGCTGCAACAGCCCTGTTGGCTATGAGAATTCGTTCGTTGAGATCTAGGGCAATGACCCCTTCTCCCATACTGGAAAGAACCGCCTCAAGCTCCATGGTACGTTCTTGTGCGTTTTTGATTTTTTCGTCAAGTCTTTCTGCCATATGGTTTATGGTCAAGGCAAGCTCAGAGAGTTCTTCTGTATCAGGCACGGCCAGCCTCTGGGTTAAATCCCCCCGGGCCAGGTCTCCGGCGCTGTTCTTCATCTCCTCAAGGGGCCGGGTGATCCTTCTCGAAACAAAGAGGCTTGCACCTGCAGCGGCAAGCACGGTAAGTAATAGGGCAGCCATAAGGTTGGCCTGGACCCTGGTGATTTCAACGTCAATTGCCGAAACCGAAAGGGCCGTTCTCACCACCGTGGAAACGGCACCGTCAGTTTCCACGGGAAGGGCCACGTACATCATGTTCTGGCCAAGGGTGCCGCTGTACCTCACGGATACACCCTTGTTGCCATGGAGGGCTGAAACAATTTCAGGTCGAATACTGTGGTCTTCCATTTCCTGAACATCCCCAAGGGAATCGCCGATCACCCGGCCCGATGAAAGAACGACAGTCACCCTTGTGCCGATAGCCCTTCCAATGGCAAGGCAGATCTCATTGACCTGGTCTGGTGTTTTGTTGGATATCTCCCTTTGGATCAGTCGGATCTGGGTTGTCAGCTGGTTTTCGCTGCTGGTCAGAAAGTAGCGTTTGAAAAATCCCGTGGAGAAGTAGGTAACTGCAGCAAGGGAAACCACCGTTATGATGAAAAACGAGGGAAATATCCTCCAAAGGAGTTTTCTTTTTATGTCAGGCATCTTCGTCTTCCTTGAAACGGTAACCCACTCCCCGTACCGTCTCGATCAATTCGGCACAGGTCCCCAGTTTCTTTCGCAACCCTGCAATGGTCACGTCAACGCTTCTTTCTGTGACTGCGTAGTTCTCACCGTGTACAGCATTCACGATCTGTCCCCGGGTAAAGACCCATCCCTTTTTTACCACAAGAAATGAGAGAACCTGGAATTCCGAATGGGTGAGTTCCAGGGGTGTTTTTTCCACCATTACCCGATGGCGACCATGGTCGATGGAAAGGGGGCCTGCAACAACGGTAGGTTCGAATATGGCTTTTTCCACGTTAGCCCTTCTCCTGAGAATTCCCCTGATTCTTGCCACAAGCTCCCTGGGGCTGAAGGGCTTTGAAATATAGTCGTTGGCCCCAAGTTCCAGGCCGGTCACGATATCGCTTTCCTCTCCCTTGGCCGTGAGCATGACAATGGGAATTTTCATGGTTTCTTGTTTGCCCCGTATCTGACGAGTAACCTCAAGGCCGTCGATTCCGGGAAGCATGAGGTCCAATACGATGAGGTCGGGCATCTCTTTATTTGCCTTGGACAGGGCCTTTTCCCCGGAAAAGGCCACAAGGGTTTCATACCCCTCCCTTTCCAGGTTGAATCGAACAAGCTCGACAATATCACGCTCATCATCAACGATCAGTATTTTCTCTTTGGCCATTTTTTCCCCTCTACTCCATGATCAAGCTTTTTTAGTTTTTGATCATATGGTATCATTTCGCTCCTTTGGTTTACTATCGATATTTTCACAGAATAGCAGTACATCCTTAAATTCCATATAGTCATATGCCATGGCGCACAATTTTTCCATCGACCAGATGAATGACCTCCTCGGCAATGTTGGTTGCATGGTCTCCGATTCGTTCCAGATGACGTGAAATGAGATAACGGTTAATGGTCTGGCCCACCAGGTCTGGTGCCTTTATAATGGCTGTTTTCATCGCCTCATAGGCCCTGTTGCGCATGGCATTGACATCCTTGTCCATGCGGATGACCTGGTCTGCCATGTCTGAATCCATTCCCACCAGGGCGTCGAGGCTCATCTTGAGCATAAGCCCTGTTTTTTCAGCCATGGACGAATAGTCATAGCAAAAGGGGTTGGATGTTGATCCTGAAACGGTTTTTATCCGCTGGGCAATGTTTGCGGCAAGATCGGCTACCCGTTCAAGGTCATTGTTGATCTTGACAACGGCGATGAGGAATCGAAGGTCAATGGCGACGGGCTGGTACAGGGCAAGGATCTTGAGACACTCCTCTTCCACCTCCACCTCAAGCTCATCAATCTCGATATCCGAGGCAATGATATCCCTGGCAAGGAGGGTATCGTTTGTTCTGACGGCATTGACGGCCTTTTTAAATCTGTCCTCGACCATGGCACCCAGGGAGAGGATTTCCTTTTTGATCTTTTCGATTTCTTTTTGTAAATTACCTGCCATGGTGACTCCTTTAGCCGAATCGGCCGGTGATGTATTGTTCGGTCTGTTTTAATTCCGGTTTAGTAAAAAGGGTGTCTGTTTTGTTTACCTCGATCAATTTTCCCATGTAGAAAAAAGCTGTAATGTCCGACACCCTTGCGGCCTGCTGCATGTTGTGGGTTACAATGATAATGGTGAGTTCACTGGACAGGCGGGTGATGAGTTCTTCGATCTTCTGGGTAGCAATGGGGTCAAGGGCCGAAGCAGGTTCGTCCATGAGCAGCACCTCGGGCTCCACTGCAAGGGCCCTGGCAATGCACAGGCGCTGTTGCTGGCCGCCTGAAAGGCCCAGGGCCGATTCGTTAAGCCTGTCCTTGACCTCGTCCCAGATGGCGGCCTGTTGCAGGCTGGTTTCCACCCGTTCAGTCATCAGGGCCTTGTCCTTGACGCCGTTGATCCGCATGCCGTAGGCGATGTTTTCAAAGATGGTCTTTGGAAAGGGGTTGGGTTTCTGGAACACCATTCCCACCCTTCGCCGGAGGGAGACTACATCCAGGGAAGGATCAGAGACGTTCATGCCTTCCAGCAGGATCTCTCCACGGCTCCGGGTCCCGGGGATGAGGTCATTCATCCGGTTGAGGCAGCGCAGAAAGGTGCTTTTGCCACACCCGGATGGCCCGATCAGGGCCGTAACCTTTTTTTCGAAAAATTCAAGGTTGATATTATACAGGGCCTGGGAACCGCTGTAAAAGAAATCCAGCCCCTTTGTGTACATTTTAATCGGTTGGTCCATTATAACCTCATTTTTTTTCTCATTCTTGTGCGCAGGAGTATGGCCCCGAGGTTCATTCCAAAAATCAGGGCAATGAGCACCAGGGCAGTGCCATACTGAAGGGGCCGGGTGGTGGCGATGTTTGTTCCTGCCGTTGCAAGCACATAAATGTGGTAGGGAAGGGCCATGACCTCATCAAACAGAGACCCGGGAAGATCCGGCGTAAAAAAAACAGCGCCTGTGTACATGATGGGGGCCGTTTCCCCTGCGGCCCGGCTTAAACCAAGAATTCCGCCGGTGATGATGCCGGGTAAGGCAGACGGAAGAACAACCCGGTAAATGGTCTGCCATTTAGTTGCGCCAAGCCCCAGGGATGCCTCCCGATAGTTTTGGGGTACGGACCTTAAGGCCTCTTCCGAGGTGCCGATGATCACGGGAAGTGTCATGATCCCCAGGGTAAGCCCTCCGGCAAGTACAGAGACCCCCATGTTCAGAACAATGCAGAAAAAGGCCAGGCCAAACAGGCCAAAGACCACGGACGGCACACCTGCAAGGTTGTTGATGCCCAGGCGAATGATTCTCACAAATTTGCCCTGGGTGGCATACTCGTTGAGGTAAATGGCCGACACCACCCCAACAGGAAGGGCCACCATCAGGGCGACTCCCATGAGGCAGAGGGTGCCAATGATGCAGGGAAGAATCCCCCCCTGGGTCATGGAATTCGTGGGAGGGGTTGTCAAAAACGACCAGGAAATGGCCCGCCACCCCCGGGAGACCATGAACCATACGATGATGGCAAGGGCTGCCCCGTTGACCAAGGCTGCGAGTCTCAAACCCATAAATCCAGCCCCTTGAACGATCTTTCTTGTATTCATTTATATGAGCTTCCCATCGAACCGCCACTATTGGCGGAGTTTTTATGTTTTTTATGTCCACACAAACTCTTTCTCAACCCGGCCGTGCCGGTTATAGAGATGCCTCCCCGACCTGACGGTACCGGGACGAGATATAATCGGCAATCAGGTTAAAGATAAAGGTAAAGACAAAGAGAACCAGACCGGTTGCAAAAAGGGCATGGTAGTGTTCGCTGCCAAAGGGGGCTTCAGCCATTTCAGCGGCAATACTGGCCGGCATGGGCCTTACCGGGTCAAACAGGGAGCCGGGTACCATGGCGGCTC
>JAVEQI010000016.1:52221-64738 GCA_034007745.1 Desulfobacterium sp. | reverse complement strand
GGGATGAAGCCGTTCCAGGGAATGTTCGGTGCGGGCAAGCCAGAATGCGGTGAGATAATCACCGGGTTCAATTGCCCGGGCCGCCTGGAGCTTGATTCTGGCCTCAGCCATCCGGTCAAAGACCTCCTGGGTCAGGCCGGTGGTGCGCCAGGCCTCTGCGGCCCCTTTAAACAGGGCCTGGCCGTGGTTCGTGTCCTGATGAAAACGGTCGGCCGCGGTGAAGATTGTGTTCCTAAGTATGGAGGGCAGTGCCGCATCTGCCTGTTCAAACGATGACACGGCCCGGGCATGATCCCCGGTCGCCATTGCCTTGATCCCCTGCCGGGCCAGGAACCTTGGAAGGATCATGATCAGGCAGGAGACCAGAAACAGCCCAAGAACAACGAAGATCAGGTAGTGCAGAATCCGGCGGTTATTTATTGCCATAGTAGGATGTATAATACTTCTGGTAGTACTTGTAATACCCCTCTTTTTTCATATCCACCTGGTTGAGCACTATGCCGAGGATGGGCTGCTTAACAGCCTTGAACTGATCAATGGCATCCTGGATGATTTTGCGGTCCGTGTTCCCGGATTTTACCACCAGCACGGCACCGTCTACCATGGGCGCGATGAGCAGAGCATCGGTCGCCGGGGTCACGGGCGGGGTGTCAATGATGATGAAGTCAAACCTGGATTTCAGCGTTTCGATGAGAAACGCCATGCGGCTTGATCCCACCACCTCGGAGGGGTTGGGCGGGGTCTTGCCTGCGGGCATGATAAACAGGTTTTCCACATCCGTGGGAAGAATTGCCCTATTAATGGCTGTGCTGCAGTATCTCAGGGTGTTTTCACCGTCGTTGAACTCTTCAAACAGCTTTTCAATATCCATGGTCTGATGTCTGGCAAGCTCTGCCGCATCCTTGGGAGGCGGTGAAAATTCAAAAGAACCGGATTTCATGGCCGATACTGCCCGGATGGCTTGAATGGTGTGGAGCGACAAAGCCTGGGCCAGATCTTTTTTGGAAACAAGACCCATGGTGTGCAGAACAGAGCCCAGATAGCGGTCTGATGTTTTCTGACTGCTCAGGGCGAGGCGGGCCTGTTCTTCAGTAATAAGGTTTTCCCGGATAAGGATGTTGGCCAGCTGCTTGGATTCCGGCCGGTTTATCCAGGAGATATCGGTCATCTTTCCCCTGTCAAACACAATGGCGGCCCGGGTCTCCTTGTTCGTAAGCTCCAGGCGGGCCGAGCGCTTCTGCAGCTGGGTCAGCTGGATCAGATCGGCAATGGTAAACTCGTCCAGGCTGCCTTTGGTGAGATGAACTCCAAATACCTCGGTGATAAGTTCTGTTACGCCAAGCTCTGGATTATCCGTCACAAGCGTCGTAAGAAACGGGCGCCGCAGGTCACAGTCCAGGAGCAGTACCTGACGGTCGGTCTGGGCGATGGTATGGGCAAGGTTAATGGCAGTGGTGGTTTTGCCCTCTTTTTCCACCGAGCTTGTCACCACAACGGACTTTACCTCATCGTCCATGTCTGAAAAAAACAGGTTGGTGCGAAGGGTCCGGTAGGATTCTGCGAATCGGGAGTTTTGAGGTAAGTTGAACAGCAGTATGTCTCTGTCGGTTTCCCTGGACCTCTTTTTTTTATTTCTGAAAATCAATAGTTGCCTCCATGGGCGATGGATTTATCTGCCTTGGGGATCACGGAGAGCACGGGCAGGTCAAAATGCTGATGAACATCCTCTTCCGTGCGCACGGTCTGGTCCATGTACTCAAGGAAAAACGCCAGGCCGCATCCGAAAAAGATCCCGAGTACCATGCCGAGCAGTATATTGCGCTGCTTGTTGGGGGATACAGGGGAGATGGGAACCTGGGCTGCTTCCACCAGCCGGATATTGGAGGTGTTGGCGGTCTGGAGGATATTGGACTCCTTGATCCGGGAAACCATAAGGTCATACAGGTTTCTCGAGGTATCTACATTTCGCTGGAGAATGGTGTATTTCAACTCTTTTGAAGAGGTGTCCAGGGCCTCTTTCTCAAACTCGGTCAGGGTGCTTTCCAGGGTCTTTTCCCGGGCAAACAGCACCTTTCGTTCGGATTTGAGGTTTTCTTTCTCCTTGGAAATCTCCTGGGCCAGGCTGTTCCTGGTTTTTTCAAGTTCAGTCTGGGTCTGGACAATATTGGGATGCATGCCCTTGAAGGTCTTGGAAAGCCTTGACAGCTCGATCTCGAGATCCACGACCTTGGCATAGATGCTCTCGATGATGGGGTTGTTGATCAACGAGCGTACATTGGCCACACCCTTGAGGGAGCCGAGGTTTTTATCCAGCTCATTGATCTTGGCATCGAGCTCAAGACGCTTGTTCCGGGTTTCCAGATATCGGGTGTTGAACTCCTGGATTTTCTGTTCCGCAAGCTTCTGCTTTCCCTCGATGGAGAAGAGCTGACTCTCCTTTTTGTACTCGAAAAACTTAGCCTCGTCATCCTCAAGTTTTTTGCGAAGGTCGTAAAGCTCCTGGTTCAGCCAGACAAGGGTCTTCTTGGAGGCATCCATCTTGTTGGTAAGGTTGAATTCCATGAATTTGGCCGTCAGGGTATTGGCAATGGCAGCCGCAAGTTCAGGGTCCTTGTCTTTGGCCGATACGTTGAGCAGCCGGGTGTCTCTTATCTGCTCCACCGTGATTTTTCCCTGAACCTGGGCGATCAATGCCTGCATCTTCCGGTTCTGAATTTCTTCTGGAGAGAGCAGGTTCAGGGTGTCATCTTTTTTGACATTTTTGACAAGGAGCTGCTTTACGTTGGACTTGAGGTTGGACAGCCACTGGCGGATAAAGCTGACCTCCAGATCCTTGTCCTCTGCATCCAGGTTCAATGCCTCGATTACTTCCTTGATTACGGGGCTGGATTCGATCATTTTGATGGAGGTGTTGGTGGTCATGGTCTGGGACTGGTAGGACTCATAGTCGGTGCGTTCGCCGGTGATGGGCGAGCTCGAACCTTCCCTGTCAAGGATCAGTCGGGCGGAAGATTCATACACCGGGGCCACGGAATAGCTGTAAAATGCCGCGGTCAGAGCCGTGAGAACAAACATCAAAATGATCAGGATCCGGCGCTTCATCAGCACCATCAGGTACTCGGACAGGTGAATTTCCTTTTCCTGAAAAAAAGATTCCGAAGGGGTGTCTTGCATGGGGTCTCCTTGTGTTACAGCCATGATTCAGGAATATGTATCCGGTCGCCGGGCTGGAGGGGCAGGTCTGGGGCATCCCCGGTCTGGACCTTTTTAAGATTGATGGTCAGGACTATTCTTTTCCCATCGGACTGGCGGATGATCCGGGCCCGGTTGGGGGCTGCAAATGTGTCAAACCCGCCGGCCATGATGCAGGCGGCCAGGGCGGTCATCCCGGGTTGATAATCAAACACCCCGGGCTTTTTTACCTTGCCCTGAACGTAGATTTTGGTGGCGGCCTGGTCAAGCTTGGTACCGGGCGGGATGTACACGGTGTCTCCGGTGGCAAGGCGGATGTTTTCCGTCATGTCACCCTCATCCAGAAGCCGCTGCAGGTCCACGATAATGGGTTTGGTTCCGGCAATGGACTGGGTGGGCACCTCCGCATCCAGCCCTTCCAGGATCTTGTCCCGGGCCATTCGCACCGGATCTTTCATGCCCCGGAGCACATAGGCCAGGTTGCCCCGTTCCAGGGTAACACCGCCTGCTTTGGCGATCAGGTCCATGATGGTGGGCATGAAATCCAGGGAAAACACCCCGGGGTCTTTTACCGCTCCTGAAATGAAAAACTGGAGGCTGCGGTACTCCTTTATCTGCAGGTGGACCTGGGGGTTTACAAAAAAATCCCGGGCCAGAGGATGAACTATCTTTTTTTCCAGCTCGTTGATGGTGAGACCGGCTGCCAAAAGCTTCCCGATGAACGGGACCGTGACATCCCCGGTATCGCCCACCACCATCTCTTTGGCCACCTGCTCCTGGCCGCCGGCCAGAATGGAGACCTTCACCACATCCCCGACACCCAGGCGGTAGACGGCATCATCAGATGCTGCCGATTCCGGACAGGGTATCAATGCCAGCCACACCAGGCACACTAATAGAGCTGTCCATCTTAACTTTGAAAATTGCTGCATTATTTTCCCGCTTGTTAATCAGCAAAAAAATAATGGTATAAAAATCTTCTTTCATACCATTATCTTTCAGCTTAGATAATATGTTTATTAGTATGCCAGATCGTAATTGAAGTTAGCCTTGAGCATCACATAGTGGTTATCAAAACTTTTTCCAGCATAGTTGGAGTCCCTCTCCTCATATCCGCCGGAAAGCCCAATGGTGAAGAAGGGGTTGATGAGGTAGTCGGCACCTAGAGAAACCAGCCACCGGTCATCATCACGGTTAGAGGTTTCATAGTCGGAATTCTGGTAAAAACCGGAAAGGATGCAGTTGAGTCTTTCCATGGCCAGATAGGTAAGCCGGGCATCCAGACGTATGGACTCATAGTAGGTGTCCCCAGTACCTGAATCGTTCAGGTTGGAGCCAAGGGCGAGGTAAACCGAGTGTTTGGGAATGGAGCGGGCATCCGGCGGATTCTGACCCAGCACAGACACTTTCCATACAAATTTATCAATGTCTCCGGAAGTAACGTCTTTGTCAAAATCCCTGTTGTGATAACCGACTCCGGCGCCGAAGGTCAGGTAATTTACCTGGTGTTTGGCGTTAACCATAACCTGGTTTGAGGTATAGTCTGATGAATTTTTGTCATAGTCCCTTTCCCAGATCTGATAATCGAGGTCTAGGGAAGTTCTGGTGGTAAGGTTGTATGTCCAGGTGAGCCCGCCTCGGTTTTCCACGGAGTCTTCGCCTTGTCCAGGGCCGTCATCTGAATAATCGGTAAGCAGGTTTGTGTATTTGAGACCAAGGCTAAACTTTTCTCCGAACCTGTAAAGCATATGGGGAGAAAATCGGTTCAGGGTGTACTTGTGTCGCTCTATGCTGTTGTCGTTGTCATAGGCAGCTGCGGAATCTCGGGTCTTCATGAAGGTGTTGTCCAGTCCCAGCTCTATGCGCTGGGTGGGCTGGGTAATGAAACGAAAATCGGCA
Organism: Desulfobacterium sp.; assembly: GCA_034007745.1. Lineage (GTDB taxonomy): Bacteria > Desulfobacterota > Desulfobacteria > Desulfobacterales > Desulfobacteraceae > Desulforapulum. Next base: position 59,647 of record JAVEQI010000016.1, on the reverse strand, counting down.
TTGTGACCGGTGTAGTCATAATCATCCGCATTCCTCTGGCCGATCATGTTTTTATCTTTGTCGTCGTACATGAACCGCTTAAGGGTGTAATCCAGGGTCATCCGGGTTTTGTCAGTTGTGTATCCAAAGTCCAGCCCCGGTTGTACTGTGTAGGTGTGAACAGTTTTTTCTTTGTTTTCAGCCTTGTGGAAGTTGCTGTCATACTGCCAGTCTCCCTGAATATGGGGTTTGACTACCAGACGCTGGGCAAAGGCCTGGCTGCCTGTCAGGATCAGGCATAGGGCCGCCAGGACGCTGACTAGGATATAGTGGGGTAGGTTTGACTTCATGAATAATCTCCAAGTTTAGTGGTTGTGTCCTTCAGGACATGGGAGTTTATGAGAAACAGCTTTTAGCGATTAGCTTTTAGTTAATAGCTAAAAGCTATCGTGTTTCATTGTTCGTTGTGTCCCTGGAAACGTGTCAGTTATAATAAAGAGTTAAGCCGAGGGGCTTGGATCCTGAGTATCCTCAGTCATGGGTTCTTCCGGCTCGGGCTGAGGCTCAAATTCCGGTGTCTCTATGGCAAACTCCTGCTTAGCCCACTCTACTAACGGCTGGCTCCCCTGGAGGGATGCCTGTTCCAATGCGGCCACATCCTGACCTGTTCTCTGGGCAGCCTGAACTGCACCGGTCCTGGCACCGAAACTTGCGGCTTCGGCTGCGGCAACAACATCCTGATTCATATCCGTTGCCGCCTCTATGGCACCGGATGTCGCACCTATACTTGCAGCTGTGGCTATTGCAGCAAAATCCTGTCCTGCCTCGATAGCAGCTAAAATAGCTGCCGACGAAGCTTGCCTGGCGATTGTATCAGGATATTCTCCGTCAGCCATTGCCCGTTTCATCAGTTTTTTAATCGCCGCTTCGACTGCTGCTGTGTCTCCGCTGGCTGCTGCTGCCTGAATCTCTGTCTTCTCCTGGTCGGTCAGCTGGGCAAACGCCTGTCCTGCGCCCATGCAGACCAAAGCAATGACTGCCAAAGCCAGAGCCGTCAAATGGATTTTTCTATTCAATACCCTCATGATAGTTCCTCCTCCTTTCTTATACTGAATTAACCAATTAACCTTTGCTTCCAAGTCCCTAAATGACATTTATATATCATGATCGTTAATAAATTGGAACAGTATCCCGGATTTTCAGCCCGGCATCCGTAAACAGATCAACACAGCCCTTAAGAATCTTTTCCGGGTTTTCCTTAACGATCTTTGCTGTCTGCTTTCTGCCTCCGATTTTATGGAGGGATTTTGCCGCCGCCTTCATCCGGTACTTCCGGCCGGGATGGATATCTGATCCCAGGCAGAACACCTGATCGTTCTGGACCAGTATTCCCGCAGTTTTACGGGGAGCCCGGCCAAAGTCACCAGTCAGGCTGCCCGCCGTAATCTGAAGCCGGGCACCGGTAAAAATCAGATCTGCTGCAAGTTCAGGCTGGGCCATAATCATGGGGTTGCGCTCGGCATGGGCAATGATGGGGGTGACCCCCCGGTCCCTGAGCTGTTGAAACATCCTGAGGACCCCGTTCAGTATAAACATGGGCGGCAGTTCCAGCAGAAGATACTCACCCCCGTCTCCCAGGGTAAGCAGATCACCGTCGTCGAAACGGGTGACAAGATCGTGATTGACACGGATTTCCGCACCAGGGATGATTTTGATGTCAAGGCCGGCCTGGTCCACGGCCTGGCACAGATCCTCCCAGGCAGCAAGGATGTCTTCTTTTTTACAATCATACACCCCATCCCAGCTGTGGGGAGTCGCAAAGATCACTTTAACACCCTGGTCCACTGCCTGGGCGATCATCTCCATGGATTGCTCCATGCTTTCAGAGCCATCGTCCAGTTCCGGCAAGATATGTGAGTGGGTGTCTATCATCATGTTTTCTGCTCGATATTGCTTCCTGATAGGAAAATGTTTAACCTTAAGGTATAGAAAATGCTAAAATATAACAACAGGTATTGGACAAGTCAATTTAAATATATATGATCCTGGGGCAACGATAAGGCCCATCGTGTTAATCCCTTGTATTTGAAATTTATCTTTGCTATTAAACTATGGTAAATTTCGTAAATTGTCAACGACCAGGAGGCTAAAATGAAAGATGTTGTGATCGTAGGGGGTGTGAGAACACCCGTTGGTTCCTTTGGCGGTTCGTTAAAGAGCGTGTCTGTTGTTGAACTTGGGTCCCTTGTCATGAAGGCCCTTTTAAAACGCTGCGGGGTAAGACCCGTTGCAGGGGAAAACTTCGGACCCGATGCCCTGGACGGCCAGGGAATGATCGATCTTGAGAAAAAGGGATATGACTATGACGATACCCTGAAGCCCCTTGTGGTTGACGAGGTGATCATGGGTAATGTCCTCCAGGCGGGCCAGGGCCAGAATACGGCACGCCAGGCAATGATAGCCGCAGGTATGCCCCGCCAGACAACGGCCTTTACCGTGAACAAGATCTGCGGGTCCGGCCTCAAGGCCATTGCCCTTGGTGCCCAGGCCATCATGTCCGGAGAGGCAGATGTGGTTGTGGCGGGCGGCCAGGAGAGCATGAGCAACGCGCCCATGGCCCTTCCCAAGGCCCGGTGGGGCCATCGCATGGAGCTCACGGGCAAGGGCGAGGTGACTGATCTCATGGTGTTTGACGGCCTTTACGAGATCTTCTATGGCTACCACATGGGGTTGACGGCCGAGAACATTGTCGCAAAATACGGGATCTCCCGCCTGGAGCAGGATGAGCTTGCATATATGAGCCACATGAGGGCACTTGCCGCCATCAAGGACGGCACCTTTGCCCAGGAGATCGTTCCTGTTCCCGTGAAGGTCAGGCGCAAGGATACCCTTGTGGACACGGATGAGCGGCCCATGGAGACAACCCTTGAAAAGCTTGCCGGCCTCAGACCCGCGTTCAAGAAAGACGGCAGCGTCACGGCGGGCAATGCTTCGGGAATCAATGACGGTGCCGCAGCCGTGCTCCTGATGAGCCGGGAAAAGGCCGGGGAGATGGGGCTTGAGGTTCTTGCCTCGATCAAGGGTTTTGCAGCAGGCGGTCTTGATCCTGCCTACATGGGGCTTGGACCTGTTCCTGCCGTGCGGAAACTGTTGAAGAGAACCTCCATGGCCATTACTGATATTGATATGATAGAGCTTAACGAGGCCTTTGCAGCCCAGGCCATCGGGTGCATGAGGGAACTTGGACTTGACGTTGAAAAGCCCAACGAACTTGGAAGCGGTATCTCCCTTGGTCACCCCATAGGGTGCACCGGTGCCCGTCAGATGGTTACGGCCATCAACCAGATGAAGAGAAAAGGATATGGCACGGGGCTCATCTCCATGTGCATCGGCGGCGGCATGGGCATGGCCATGATCATCGAACGGTAACAATTAGAATTGCTGTTTCAGCTGAACTTTTGCTTTACTTGGGGTCGTTCAAGTGGTAAAAATAGCCTGAGTTTTTTATGACACACAGGTTATGACACACAGGTCCTGGCTGGCACAACGAAGCATGAAACATGTTAGCCGTTAGCGATTAATGATTAGTGATTAGCGATTAGCTGTTAGTGATTAGCTAACAGCTAACCGCTAACAGCTGTTTTACATAAATACAGGGGATATTAAAAAATGGACATCAGCAGAAAAATAGGCATCATGGTTTTCACGGCAGTGCCTGCCATCATAGGAGGCGGGATTGTATATCATTTTTTTGGCAGTTTTACGCCGGTCATTGTCTATGAGGGGCTTCTTCTTCTTGCAGCCATAGGGTTTCTGGGAAAATAATCCATGGAATCTGAGGAATCCGGGGGGACAAATAACGTCCAGGGTGATTCCAGCTGCCAGATGCCCTTTGAACGGGGCGTGTTCTTCTTTTTTCTGGTGCTGTTCGCCGCCTCCCTGATTCTTGTCGGCTGGCTTTTTTCTCCTTTTTTTGCCACCATTGTCATGGCCCTGGTTGTGGCGGGGGTTTTTGCCCCTGTCAACAGGCTTCTTGGGAGACGCTTAAAACCGGCCTACTCCTCCATGGTAACCTGCATTGTTATATTTTTTGTGGTCCTGGTGCCCGTGCTCTTCTTTGTGGGGGTTCTCTCCAAGGAGGCCTATGACCTTTACCAGGAGGCAAAGAGTGCTGTGCTGGGCAACCAGCTAAAGCAGGTTCTTGAGAACACCCGGGTCCTTGACCGGGTAAATCAGCTGTTTCTCACCATGGGGTTCAACATCTCTTTTTCCTGGGAGGAGCTTGTTAAGCCGGTTTCAGAGCTTGGCAGGGTTGTTGGTCTTTATATGTTCCAGCAGGCAAGCTTCATAGCCTCCAATGTGTTTAAGATCATTTTCTACTTTTGTCTTATGATCATTGTTGTTTTTTACCTGTTCATCGACGGAGCCAGGTTCGTCGATTACATCTATGAGATTTCACCCCTTGCAGATGGGGACAACGAAAAGCTCTACTGCAAATTCAAGGAAATGTCCGGGGCAGTGCTTGTGGGCAACGGACTTGGCGGGTTAATCCAGGGTGTTGCAGGCGGCGGGACCTTTTACATACTGGGCCTTGCATCTCCTTTTCTATGGGGGGTGGTCATGGCGTTTCTGGCCTTTCTGCCTATTCTGGGAATAGGCGTTGTTTTGATCCCCACGGGCATTATGCTCATGCTCAAACAAAGGGTGGCGGCCGGGATTTTTGTTCTGGTCCTCTACGCCATTCTCTCCTGGGGGGTTGAGTACGTTTTTAAACCAAAGATTGTCGGGGAGAGGGTAAAGATGCATCCCCTGATTGTGTTTTTTTCCGTTATCGGGGGGTTGCAGATTTACGGGATACTGGGGATCATCTACGGCCCCCTGATCATAACCTTGTTTATGACCCTGGCCGACATCTATTTTGCAAATTTTCAGGCCATTGTGGAACCTGACCGAGTTAAAGGAAATGCTAGGAACTAAAAATTTTGAGGTAAGAAGGATAGTTCATGCTTAATCAAGATACCATCAATACGATCAGCATCGAGACGGAGATGAAAAAATCCTACCTCGAGTACGCCATGAGTGTAATCATAGGAAGGGCGCTGCCCGATGTAAGGGACGGGTTAAAGCCGGTTCACCGGCGGGTTCTTTTTGCCATGCGTGAGCTCAGAAACGACTGGAATAAACCCCATAAAAAATCGGCCCGTATTGTGGGTGATGTCATTGGTAAGTACCACCCCCACGGCGATTCGGCCGTGTATGACACCATGGTCCGCATGGCCCAGGAGTTTTCCCTCAGATACATCCTTGTGGACGGCCAGGGCAACTTCGGGTCCGTGGACGGTGATTCACCGGCCGCCATGAGGTACACAGAGGTAAGGATGAAGAAGATCGCCCACGAGATGCTGGCCGATCTTGACAAAGAGACCGTGGATTTCATTCCCAACTACGATGAGACCATGGATGAACCATCCGTGCTTCCAACAAAATTTCCAGCCCTTCTGGTCAACGGATCATCGGGCATTGCCGTGGGCATGACCACCAACATTCCTCCCCATAACATAGGAGAGGTGGTTGACGGGCTCATTGCGCTGCTTGAAAACTCGGATATCACCATCGAGGAACTCATGGAGCACATACCCGGCCCGGATTTCCCCACCTACGGAATGATCTACGGCCGAAAGGGTATCCATGAAGCCTACACCACGGGAAGGGGAATCATAACGGTCCGGGCAAAGGTGGAGGTGGAGGTCAACTCCAAGACAAAGGCCGAAACCATCGTGGTGACCGAGCTTCCCTACCAGGTGAACAAGGCAAAGCTTGTGGAGAAGATAGCCGAGCTCATGCGGGCCAAGGTGATCGAGGGTGCCGCCTATGTCCGGGATGAGTCCGACCGCCAGGGCATGAGAATAGCCATAGGCCTCCGCCGGGACCAGTATGCCGAGGTGGTGATCAACCAGCTGTACAAGCACACCAATCTTCACACAAGCTTCGGCATCATCTTTCTTGCCGTTGTGAACAACCGGCCCGAGCTCTTTACCCTGAAGGAAATGCTGGAGCAGTTTATCAACCACAGGCGGACGGTGATCGTCCGGCGTACCCTGTTTGACCAGAGAAAGGCAAGGGAGCGGGCCCACATCCTTGAGGGCCTGATCACGGCCCTGGATCACCTGGACGAGGTGGTGGCGCTCATCCGGGCTTCAAGATCGCCCGACGAAGCCAAGACAGGTCTTGTTGATCGCTTTGAACTTTCCCCGATCCAGGCCCAGGCCATTCTTGACCTGCGCCTCCAGCGCCTCACAGGGCTTGAGCGGGACAAGATCAACGACGAGTATGCCCAGCTGTTAAAGGATCTTGCCTGGTACCAGGAGATTCTGGACAGCGATCATGTTGTAAGGCAGATCATCAAAGATGAACTCCTGGAGCTCAAGGCTGAGTACCAGGATGCCCGCAGAACCGAGATCGTGGAGGCCACGGGCGAGATAAATATCGAGGATCTCATTGCCGAAGAGGACATGGTGGTGACGGTCACAAGAAGCGGCTACATCAAGCGGAACCCCGTGTCCCTCTATGCGAGCCAGCACCGGGGCGGCAAGGGCAAGACCGCCATGGGCACAAAGGATGAGGACTTTGTGGAGCATCTGTTTGTCGCATCCACCCACCACACCTTTTTGTTTATCACAAACTTCGGCAAGGTTTACCAGTCCAAGGTGTACGAGCTTCCCATGGCCGGCAGGACAAGCCTTGGCAAGGCCATTGTGAACCTGCTCAACTTTGAAGAGGGTGAAAAGCTTGCAACTGTTCTGACCGTTCCGGAATTTGTTAAGGACCGCTATGTGGTCATGGCCACAAAGCTCGGCAGGATCAAGAAGACCGACCTCATGGCCTATTCAAGGCCGAGATCCGGCGGCCTCATCGGCATTCGACTTGCCGATGACGACGAGCTTATCGCCGCAGGCATAACCGATGGCGACAGTGATATTTTCCTTGGCAGCGAAGGCGGCAAGGTGATCCGGTTCAATGAAAACGATGCCAGAACAACGGGCAGGGGTTCCATGGGTGTAATCGGCATGCGAATGGACGATGGTTCGTGTGTTGTCGGCATGGAGGTTTTCAACCACGGTCGAACTCTGCTCACCGTTACGGAAAACGGCTATGGCAAGCGGACCCTTATTGAGGAGTATCGATCCCAGATTCGCGGCGGTAAGGGAGTCTTTTCCATCCGGACATCCGAACGTAACGGCAAGATGGTCGCCCTGCTTCTGGTGGATGACGAGGATGAGCTCATGCTCGTGACCGACGGGGGCAAGCTGATCAGAACCGGGATTGAGGATATCTCGGTCATCAGCCGGAACACCCAGGGTGTAAAGCTCATCAACCTGAGTCCCGGCGAGAAACTCATTGGCGCGGCAAGGCTTCCCGAGGACAAGGACAAGGACAAGGAAGAGGA
>JAVEQI010000016.1:11494-52121 GCA_034007745.1 Desulfobacterium sp. | reverse complement strand
AGAGGATACACCGCAGGATTCACAGGATCCCTCAGATTCCGGGAGGAGCCATGAACCAGACGACCACCCAGAGGAGCCAGAAGCAGGATCAGAATAAGGGGCATCGCCAGCGTCTTAAGCAGCGGTTCCTCGCCAATGGGCTTGCAGGTTTTCTTGACTATGAGGTGATTGAACTTCTCTTGATCCTCAACACGCCGAGAAGGGATTGCAAGCCCAGCGCAAAAGAACTGTTGACCAGGTTCAAGACTCTCCAGGGAGTGTTTGAGGCAAGTATCGAGGAACTCAGCCGGGTTAAAGGGGTGGGGCCTTCAAATTCCCTGGGCATAAAGCTCGTGAAGGAGGTTTCTGACCGGTATCTTGAGCACAGGATTCGATCCAAAACAGTGCTTAAAAATTCCCGGGACCTCTGGAACTTTCTTGAGCAGTTCATCGGCCATCGGCCAACTGAAGTTTTTGTGGGAATCTTTCTTGATGCAAAGAACCGGGTGCTCGCAAGCGAGATCCTTTTCCAGGGAAGCCTCTCCTCGTCGGCCGTCTATCCCAGGGAGGTTATTGCAAAGGCTCTGGAGCACAGGGCTGCTGCCCTGATCTTTGCCCATAATCATCCGTCCGGGGTGGCCACTCCCTCGCCGGAGGACCTTGCCATCACCCGACGACTTTTTTTTGCCCTGGCCCATGCCGGAATAACCGTTCATGAACACCTGATCACCGGTGGAGAGGGGTTTTACAGCTTCGCTGACCAGGGTTTGATTGCAGAGTATAAAAGGGAGTTTGAGATTCAACATGGATAAAAAAATCCAGGGGGCCCAGGGGGCTCAGACAAATTCCGGGGATTCAAGGCCCGATTGTTTCGGGACCCTTGATAAGGTTTTTCCCATGACCGATCGGGGTTTGCGTGAAACACCGGATGAGTGTATGTATTATTGTCCCTGCAAGACTGCCTGCTTGAGGAGTGCCATGGGAGGTGCCCAGGGGGTTCCGGTTCAGGAGGAGCTTATTGAGAGGAGTGAGCAGGCTGGGATGATTGGATTTTTTGGGCGGTGGTCGCGTAAGAAGCTTCTGTCAAAGAGGGTTGTTTAGCTGTTAGGTTTTAGCTTAGAGATAGTAGTTTCATTCCGCCCCCTTTGGTTACCCTGACCGGAACGGTAAACGTCGGGAGGATTTTTGCCCTTCCAGCCTAAAGCGCAGGAACTGCGGGCTAAAGTCCTCAAACAGCCTGCGCTTCTTAACGCCTGAAAGGGCAAAAATCCTAAACCCTTTGGTTTACCATGTTCCGGTCAGGGTAACCAAAGAGGGCTGTATAGTCGAGACTCGGACAGCGGAGTTTCATATAAACCGGCACGGCCGGAGCGAGAGGCATCCGGCCACAACGAATATTGAAACACGATAGCTGTTAGCTAAGAGCTAAAAGCTGTTTCTTATAGAAAGCCTCAAGGAGGTTTTAATGCAAACAGTTATGGATTTAGATTTTACTTCGAAGACCGTTCTGGTGCGTGTGGATTATAATCTGCCCATGGATGAAGACGGCAAAATTGCCGATGATAACCGCATACAGGCTACCCTTCCCCTGATTAATTTTCTTGTGGAAAAGGGGGCTAAGATTGTGATTGCCTCCCATATGGGGCGGCCAAAGGGAAAACGGGTGGCGGCCCTTTCCCTTGAACCCGCCGCAAAGAGGCTGGCAGAGCTTCTGCCCCCGGGCACTTCTGTGGATTTTATTGATGACTGCATCGGGCCTGAGGTGAAGGCGCGGGTTGCAGGCCTTGAGCCGGGCCAGGTGCTTGTGCTGGAGAATCTGAGGTTTTACCCGGGGGAGGGGGAAAATGACCCGGAATTTGCCCGGTCCCTTGCCGATCTCTGCCAGGTGTATGTGAACGATGCCTTTGCCGTGAGCCACAGAAGTGCGGCATCCATTGTTGCCATCACCGAGTTTGTGGATGAGGCCTGTGCCGGTTTTCTGCTGGAAAAAGAGGTGAAGTGCTTCACTGATTCCGTTGAGAATCCAGTTCGACCCCTTGTGGCTGTGATCGGCGGAGCCAAGGTGTCGAGCAAGCTTGCGGCCCTTGAGAACATGCTTAACCATGTAAACACCCTTTTGATCGGCGGTGCCATGGCCAATACTTTTCTGAAGAGCCAGGGCAGTGAGGTGGGTGCCTCCATGGTGGAAGAGGAGCTTATTGAAACAGCTGCGCGCATTGTTGAAACGGCAGAGAAGAGGGGAGTCCAGCTGATTCTGCCTGTGGATCTCGTGGTTGCAGATGAGTTTAAAGCTGATGCTGGAATCCGGACAGTGGAGGCTGCAGAAGTTCCCCAGGGCTGGATGGCCCTTGACATAGGTCCTGAAACAGCCAGGCTTTTTGAGGCGGCCGTCAAGGCAGCCGGAACTATTGTCTGGAACGGACCCATGGGGGTGTTTGAGATGGAGCCCTTCAGGGCAGGGACCCAGAAAATGGCCGATGCCATTGCAGATTCCAAGGCTTTTTCCGTTGTGGGCGGCGGAGATACGGGGCTTGCTGTGAACATGTGCGGGGTTGCGGATAAAATCAGCTATGTTTCCACGGGGGGCGGTGCTTTTCTCCATCTCATGGAGGGGAAAAAACTTCCGGGAGTCGTGGCTCTGGATAAAAAATAAAAGGATAGATATGTTCTGTTGCGCACGACACAGGCTAAGCCGAAAGGATAAACTCAGGCGATCCTATTACGAGCTTTTGAGGGATGAGCTGGATCAGTTTATCCTCGGGTATGCACTGGTGGATTCCTATAAAAATTTTTCCCGGGAAAAGGTTGATTATCCCTTTGTGGAAATAAGGGAACTAAAACCCAGGGCCAGAATCCCGTCCGTCGAGTTTGAGCTTCAGAACTCTTTTCTTGTGCTTTTTTCAGAGGCGGTTGTGGATCAAATCCATAAAAAGTATATCCGCTATTTCGACGTCAATAAAACCACCAAGACCAACCTCATGGAGTATCTGGATTTTCAAGAGGAAGAGTCCTACCACCGGAATCTCAAGTTCATGGATACCAAGGGTTTTTTCGATTTTATGAAGACCCTTCTTCCCGTGGACTATGCCCTCTTGATCCAGAGGGAATTGCGCACTGGAACCCTTGACCGTTATGCCCTGACCCATTTTCACGTCAGGATCGACTGGCCCATTGCCGATGCAGCAGAGGATCTGGCCCGGGATCTGCGCTATATCTCCAAGGATCTTTACGAAAAGGGGGATAAATATGCGGAGAATCTCCAGAAGAAGTTTTTCGAATATTATGGCATGCCCGTGCTTGCAGGCGGCAGAAGAACTGCCGCCATTGTTGCGGCTCAGTATTTCAGAAAGATCCAGGGCATAACGACGGTTTATGTCGGCAGTAGCGAGTCAAGGGCTCTTTTGAGGATCGATGAACAAGGAATCTCAAAGTCCATTCTCATGCGTTTTACCAGGGAAGAGGTGGCCGAAATATCAAAGTCTGCCGGCATTTCCCAGGCAAGTTTCACCAGGAACTATGTGGTGGCAAAGGAGGGCAGGCTAGCTGTGTGCATCTTTAACGTTGTTTATGCCTATACCCCCCATGCCCTTCCCTCGGAGGGCGGCCGCATGCGGGAGTTGAAGTTTGACATAAACTGGCTCACCGTGTCCGAGGAGCAGATCCTTCCCAAGCCGAACGTTTGGAAACATGCTCCCATTTCTGTCAAGATTATTTATTCCGGGCAGCAGCAGAGCTGAAAGATCGTGCTATTGTTTTTCTAACAATCCCCCGGCAAGGCACATCCATTTCAAGCACCAGGGTTGAACAGGTGTTTGGCTGGGCATGGTCAACAGCCACCATGTTTTTGTTCAAGACCTGGGTGACTGTGGTTTGCGGGTTTTTACCCCTGGGGGTGAGGATTTCGATGGTGTCGCCTGGGGATACCTTGTTTTTGATTTCAACTCTTATCTGTTTTTCCCCGGGCGAGTCAAGAATCCTTCCGATAAAGCCATGGATCATTCCCAGCTTTACATTTTCGTAGTTGGGAAGAGTCTGGTCAGGATCGTTGAAGTAAAAGCCCGTGCAATATCCGCGATGGTAGAGCTGGGCGAGTTCCTGTCTCCATTCCGGGGCAGGGGCGAAATGGTCAGGGTCAGCCGTATAGGTGTCAATGGCCGTTCGATAGGCCTTTACCACGGAGGCGAGGTAGCTTATCCCCTTCATACGGCCTTCGATCTTGAGGGAATCAATTCCAGCCTCGACAAGTTCGGGGATGTGATCGATCATGCACAGATCCTTTGAGTTGAACAGGTATGATCCCCGGTCATCCTCCATGATTGAATGAAAATTGCCGGGTCTGAGCTCTTCGACCACGGAGTAGTTCCACCGGCAGGGGTGGCTGCACAACCCCTGATTGCTGTCCCGGCCTGAAAGGAAATTACTCAGCAGACAGCGCCCGGAGTAGGAGATGCACATGGCCCCATGGACAAAGGTCTCGATTTCAAGGTCCGTGCGTCTCTTTATCTCTGCTATCTCTTCCAGGTTCAGTTCCCTGGCAAGGTTGACCCGCCTGACCCCCGCCTTTGCCCAGAAGTTGACAGCGTTGTAGTTGGTCGTGTTTGCCTGGGTGCTTAAATGAATGGGGATCTGGGGAATGATGTTCGCGGCAAGGTCGATGATGCCGGGGTCGGCAATGATGACGGCGTCCGGGTTGAGGTGTCCCAGCCGTTCGAGATAACGGGCGATGGCGGTCTGCTCGGGGCTGCGTGAATAGATGTTGCAGGCAAGGTACACCTTGACACCGGCACTGTGGGCAAGTTCGATTCCCCGGGTCAGATCCTGGTCGGTAAAGTTGCCTGAAAAGTTTCTGAGGCTGAACTCTTTGCCCGCAAGATACACGGCGTCGGCCCCGAACTCAACGGCAATTTCAAGCTTTTCAAGGTCGCCTGCAGGGGCGAGGAGCTCTGGTTTCTTCATGGTTGAAATTTGAACAGGGCCGCCCCTTGTCTTCTGTTTCAAGTCTCTTGAGGGCATATCTTGTCTCTTGTTTCAAGTCTCAAGTTCCTTGTGTGGTGCCCCCGGCAAGAATCGAACTTGCGCACATGGATTAGGAATCCAATGCTCTATCCACTGAGCTACGGGGGCGTTCCTGGTATCTACTCGACAAGAAGTTTCTGGCCCGGGTATATCTTGCTGCTGGCAGAAAGATGGTTCAACGCGAGCAGACGATGGAGAGTCATATTATATTTTTGGGCGATTGTAAAGGGGTTATCTCCGGATTTTACAAAATGGGTGGAAGTCTTTTGGATGACGGCCGCCTTGCCAGGAATTTTAAGATTTTGTCCGATGTAAAGGGTAGAGCCCTTGAGGTTGTTTGCCGCCATTATGGCTTTGGTGGTGGTCTTGTAGCGCCCGGCAATGATCCAGAGGTTATCTCCTTGTTTTACCTGATAGTTGACCGGCTTAGCCGTCACGGCGGGGACTTTTCCCTTTGCGTCAGGCGGCAGGGAGTCGGTGCCTGAGGTTGGAACCTTTAGAACACTTCCCGCAACAATGACGCTTTTTTTCGTGATGTTGTTGGTTGCCGCAAGGGTCTTGATAGAGGTGTTGTAGCGTGTGGCAATTGCCGACAGGGTTTCTCCCCGGCGGATCTTGTGGTAGGCGTAGGTTGTTGTCGGCGGGGTGTATGAGGAGTTTATCCCGTCTATCTTTGCAAGGAACAGATTTGCCTTTTCAGATGGAATTCTAATCTCATACTCTTCAGGGGGCACAAGGGCGTACCTGAGTTCCGGGTTGAGATCCTTGAGCAGGGTGGGGTCTACCTGGATCTCCCGTGCAATATCCTTGAGCTGTATCTGCTTGTTCATGGTGCAGGTTGTATATTCGAAGGGCTGTGCTATCGCAGTTGGCTGGATCTGGTACTTTTCCAGGTTCCTCAGGATGTGGATGGTTGCAAGGAAGCGGGGGACGTATCTGGCTGTCTCCCTCGGCAGCTGCTCGTAGAGATCCCAGAAGTTGTCGAGGTAGTTGATGTTCTGTTTTCTTATTGTCCTTAGGACCCTGCCTTCTCCGCAGTTATAGGCCGCAAGCACGGTGGCCCAGTCTCCGAACATGCCGTGGAGTTCCTTTAGGTAGGCAATGGCGGCGTGGGTCGATTTGACAGGGTCGAGGCGTTCGTCAACATAGTAGTTGCGCTTGAGGCCGAACTTATAGCCGGTGGAGGGAATGAACTGCCACAGGCCCAGGGCCCGCGCCGGTGAAAGAGCCCTGATTTTGAATCCGCTTTCAATGAGGGGAAGCCAGGAGAGCTCTTCGGGGATGCCTGCTTTTTTCAGCTCAAGGGCGATAAACGGCTGATAACTGCCTGCCCTCTCAATGGATTGAGTGAAGAAGTTTCGTTCCTGGCCGGTCAGGAGGTCGATCTCTTTCTGGACATAATCATTCAGGGTTATGGGGATTGCGTCGTGGGTACCCGTGACAACGATGTTTCTGGACGCATATATTTCCAGTATCCGTTTGGAGATCATGTACCTCAGATCCTCCTTCTGCTGGTTGCAGAGGGGATGGGTGCTGGTGTCCAGGTCAAGTATGGTTGAGTAGGCAAGATCCAGCTCAGACAGGGCGCTATCGAGCTCCCCCTTTTCCCAAAGCTCCTGGGCTGAGTTGCAGATTTCCAGAGCCTGGTCGATTTTTTCCTGGGTAATGTCCCTTTTGGCAGTTTGCTTCGCAGATTTAGTGTTTGAACCGGCCTTTTTTCCTGGAGCATCGGTCGAGGAGGTTTTCAGGGCAGGGCCGTAGGAGGAAGGGGACCGCTTAGATGGAGCAGACTGTTCGATTTTCCCGGTTTCTGGATTGACAGTTGAAGGGCCGTTCTTAATTGCTGACTGGCAGCCCATGATGACAAAGGGTATTATTATGAGGGATTGAATTTTTTTCATGGAGAATTATCGTTCCTGGGATTAGGGTTGAGGTTATAAAAACTGTTCAACGACACATGAATATAGAATTAACCGGGGGGTGTCAAGCATATATCTTCCAAATTAAAGGATAAAATGAGAATGTTTGGGCTTGGTTTTGTTTGAAATGGTGATGGATATAGAAATTAGAAGGAAACGGGCTTAAAAACTAGCTAAAGGGCGATATTGACGTTTTTAATTCTTTTAATCGGCCCTGGCTGGTTTTTTCCGGGGTTGATAAACACAAATTCCTCTGATACTATTCGCCGGTCTTGTCGTGAAAGGGTTTGTTTTGCGGCACGGTAAGCCGATATAGCTCAGTAGGTAGAGCATCTCACTTGTAATGAGAATGTCCTCCGTTCGATTCGGGGTATCGGCTCCAGTACAAAGAAATGGTGGGGTTCCCGAGCGGTCAAAGGGATCAGACTGTAAATCTGACGGCAGAGCCTTCGGAGGTTCAAATCCTCCCCCCACCACCATAAAAAGTTCATGTAGGAGATCTTGCCTGATAAAGAAACAAGGTCGCGTACTGCATAGAATGGAAGCTTCATATAAAGGTGCGAACCGTGCATGTTCCCCTTTAAGATGAGCGGGAGTAGCTCAGTTGGTAGAGCTTCAGCCTTCCAAGCTGAATGTCGCGAGTTCGAGCCTCGTCTCCCGCTCCATCCCCTTCTATGCAATCAAGAGATAAATGTTTTACTGTTTAAAGTCAAGGCCCATGTAGCTCAGCAGGTAGAGCGCTTCCTTGGTAAGGAAGAGGTTCAACGGTTCGAATCCGTTCATGGGCTCCACTTTTTTTGTGGCAAGAGATATTTTAAGCATGATTACAGGTGCAGCCCAGATGGATGGCGCCATTCTGATAGAATAATAAATCAAGGAGTTTCAAGTGCCCAGAGTAAACGTGACTCTTGCATGTACAGAGTGCAAAAGAAGGAACTATACAACGACGAAGAATAAGCGAATAACTACTGATAAGCTTGAGTTTGAAAAATACTGCAGATTTTGCAAGCGGCACGTGACCCATAAAGAGACACGTAAGTAAAGATCGTAGGGGCAGGCTGCCCATGTAATGTCTGCGGTTTTTGATGCAGGTCAGTAGCTCTAATTGGTAGAGCGCCGGACTCCAAATCCGGATGCTGGGGGTTCGACTCCCTCCTGACCTGCCATCATTTTTAAACCTGGCCTTCGGGTCGAACTTAGGGTAGGCAGAACCAGGAGAAATATGGCACGGTTGCAAAAAAAGAAGTCGGCATCAGAAAAGAGTAAGGCAAAGGTGAATGAAGGGCAGGCGCTGACCCCGACAGACGGGGTTAAGGGTCCTGAACGCCGTGTAAAACCGGTCTTCCAGGCTGTAAAGCCAAAGCCAGCTCCTTCAGCTGGCCCTGCACCCGGCAATGAGAATTTTTATCATAAAGCCATGCGTTTTCTCCGCGAGGTTCGTGTTGAGCTTAAAAAGGTTACCTGGCCAAATCGAAAGCAGACTGCCGGCTCAACCGTGGTGGTCATTGTTCTCGTTTTTATTATCGCTTCATTTTTGGGCCTGGTAGACTTTGGGCTTTCAAAATTAGTTCAGATTGTCCTGGCTTAGGATAGGGAGTTGACAGTGTCTTTTAAATGGTATGTGGTTCATGTTTATTCCGGGTACGAGCAGAAGGTTAAGCTTGCCCTGGAAGATAAAATTGCGAACTCTGGATCTGCAGACCTTTTTGATCAGGTTCTTGTTCCCACGGAGCATGTTATTGAGCTCGTAAATGGGAAAAAGAGGGAGTCTTCACGCAAGTTTTATCCGGGGTACATTCTGCTCCGCATGGACCTCAACGATGAGACCTGGCACATTGTCACCAATACACCAAAGGTCACGGGTTTTCTGGGCGGTAAAAATAAACCTGCCCCAATTTCAGATGCCGAGGCCGCTGCCATTATCGAAAGAATGGAGCAGGGCAAAAACAAGCCTCAGCCTAAATATTATTTTGAGCCGGGAGATGATGTGCGGGTGACGGACGGGCCATTTACCAATTTTAATGGAACGGTTGAAACGTCAGATCCAGACAAGGGAAAGGTAAGGGTACATGTCAGCATCTTCGGACGGGCAACACCTGTAGAGCTTGACTTTGTCCAGGTTACAAAGATCTAAGGAATAAATTTCAAAACTTTAAAGTGAGTGTCAGGAGTAAATAAGATGGCAAAAAAAGTAATGGCGCTGATCAAACTTCAGGTAGAGGCTGGTAAGGCAAATCCATCACCGCCGATTGGACCTGCACTTGGTCAGCACGGGGTAAACATCATGGATTTCTGCAAGGCTTTTAATGCCAGGACCGCCAATGATGCAGGCTCCATAATTCCGGTTGTAATTACCGTATTCCAGGACCGATCATTTACCTTTATCACCAAGACCCCACCGGCTTCAATGCTCTTGAAAAAAGCGGCAAAGATCGCCAAAGGTTCACCCATTCCAAACCGTGATAAAATTGGAACGGTGACAAAGGACCAGCTGGTTGAAATTGCTACCCTCAAGATGCAGGATTTAAATGCTGCCAGTCTTGAGGCAGCGTTGGAAACAATTGCCGGTACGGCCAGAAGTATGGGTATCGAAGTAGTTTAACCGTTAAAGGAGTGAGTGATATAAAATGCCGAAACACGGTAAAAAATATACGGAAATGTCTAAAAAGATCGACAAGCAGACCCGCTATGATTACAACGAGGCTCTAGAGCTCACACTTGCTTCATCCTATGCAAAATTTGATGAAACGGTTGATATCGCAGTCAGGCTCGGGGTTGATCCAAGGCATGCAGATCAGATGGTAAGGGGAACAGTATCCCTTCCCAATGGGCTTGGTAAAGAGGTAAAAGTCCTGGTGTTTGCAAAGGGTGAGAAGGAAAAAGAGGCCCTGGATGCAGGCGCAGATTTCATTGCAGATGAAGAGACTGTAGCAAAGATTCAGGACGGATGGTTCGGGTTTGACAAGGCAATCGCAACCCCCGACATGATGGGAACCGTGGGTAAGCTTGGGCGAGCCCTGGGACCCCGCGGGTTGATGCCCAACGCAAAAACCGGTACAGTTACCTTTGATGTTGCAAGGGCTGTTGAGGAACTCAAGGCAGGTAAAATCGAGTTCAGGGTTGAAAAGGCGGGAATAGTCCATGCACCCGTTGGAAAAGTCTCCTTTGGTGTAGAAAAGCTGGTGGAAAATATCAAGGCTTTCATCTCTACAATCATAGCCCTCAAGCCTGCTTCAAGCAAGGGGATCTATCTTCAAAACATCACGGTCTCAACAACCATGGGTCCCGGCGTAAAAATAGACCCTGTTATAACTAAGTAAGGCGATAAGCCTTTTACCGATTGTTTCATGTTTTAAAGCTGTTAGCTGTTAGCCGTTAGCGGTTAACTAAGAGCTAAAAGCTAAGAGCTAAGAGCAGCGTAAGAAGGACATGGAAACATAGGTATTAATTGTCTGTCCAAGACAGTAGGTGCACATCCTGTATGTGTATAATCGGCGATGCCGGCCTGCCTAGACAGAAATCTGTTCTGGCATTGTTGGCACCTCTGACAAAAATGTTCTATCTGGAAAGGAGGTGTAGTTTATTGAAATTATCTAATAAAAAAGAATTAGTAGCTGAATTCGCGGGTTATCTCAGGGAAACCCAGATCTCAATTCTTGTGGATTACAAGGGGCTCAACGTTGAGTCCATGACCCAGCTTCGGGCTGAATTGAGAAAAGAAGGTGTGCGCTTGGCCGTTGTCAAGAATACACTGCTTGGAATGGCATCCGAAGGAACTGATACCGCTCTGCTCAAGGACTTCTTCAAAGGCCCCAATGCAATTGCAACATGCGCGGATGATCCTGTAGCACCTGCAAGAATTCTTGTCAAATTTGCCGAGACTAACAGCAAGCTCGAGATCAAGGCTGGAGTCATGAATGGCAAGATCCTGACGGCTGAGGATATTAAGGCACTTGCAAAAATGCCATCCAGAGAGGTTCTTCTCGCCCAGCTCCTGTCCGCCATGAATGGTGTTCCCACCGCGTTGGTAAGGGTGCTTTCCGGCGTACCAAGAGGTTTTATGACCGTTCTCAATGCTATTGGTGAACAGAAAGAAGCAGCCTGAACACCAGCAAAGACCAGACAACGATTAAAATAACGATGTATAACTCTTTACAGGGTTTTTTTTAAGGAGATAGTAATGGCTGATATCACAAAGGACGATGTAGTTGAATTTATAGCAAATATGAGTGTTCTTGAGCTCTCTGAGATGGTGAAGGAGCTTGAGGAAAAATTTGGTGTTTCTGCAGCAGCACCCGTTGCCATGATGGCAGCAGGTCCGGGAGCTGAGGCTGGTCCTGCCGCTGAAGAGCAGACCGAGTTCGACGTTATTCTCGAGGCTGCCGGCGACAAGAAGATCGGGGTAATCAAAGAGGTTCGGGCCATCACAGGTCTGGGACTCAAAGAGGCAAAGGCCCTTGTTGACGAAGCACCCAAGCCCGTTAAGGAAGGAATCGTAAAAGAAGAGGCAGATAAGATCAAGGAGCAGCTCGAAGCAGCCGGTGCCCAGGTTACAATAAAATAGTTGGTGGAATGCCAAACTATTGAAAAAATTTGAAGTTGTACTAACTCGACGCGGGGGCACGGCCTATTCGGCCATGTCTCCGCTTTCACGGTTATACTAAAGCCATATTTGGAGATACCATGACCGGGAGCCTTTTGGCAAACAAGCGCATACGAAAAGAATTTGGCAGTAAGAGCAGGGTAGTTGACATTCCAGATCTCATAGGGATGCAGCGTACCTCTTTTGAACGTTTCCTTCAGAGGGATGTATTGCCCGAGGACAGGGAGGATGTCGGGATACACCTGGTATTCAAATCTGTTCTTCCCATCAAGGATTTTACAGGTACTTCATCACTAGAGTATGTTTCCTATTCCTTTGGTGAGACAAAGCATTCTGTGAAAGAGTGCATCAGCCGAGGAATGACCTATGAAATTCCCGTAAATATAACCGTCAGACTCGTTGTTTACGATGTTGACAAGGATGCTGGTGTGACCTCCATCCGGGACATCAAGGAACAGGAGATCTATTTCGGTACGATTCCGTTGATGACCAAACGCGGTACTTTTATAATTAATGGTACTGAGCGCGCTGTTGTCAGCCAGCTTCACAGATCCTCAGGTGTATTTTTTGACCATGATAAGGGAAAGAGCCATTCCAGCGGGAAAATAATTTATACCGCTCGAATTATTCCTGTCAGGGGGTCCTGGATCGATATGGAAATCGATCCCAAGGATATTGTGAATATCCGCATTGATCGCCGTCGAAAATTTCCAGTGACCATCCTTTTCAAGGCATTTGGTTACACCAACGAAGATATTTTAAGCTTTTTTTACAAGCGGGAGCATATTGTAAAAAAAGATGGCATCTGGTTCAAGGCTTTTACCCCGGATAACCTTAAACGAAACCGGGCAAGTTTTGACATCCTCGATCCTTCCACGGGCGAGGTGGTTGTAAGAAAGGGACGCCTCTTTACCATGCGTGCTTTAAAGCAGCTCCAGGCGGCCGGTCTTACCTATATTCCCATAGATGAGGAGGATATCATCGGCAGGGGTGTTGCCTCAACAATTGTTGATCCTGCTACCGAGGAGATCATTGTCAGGGCAGGGGCTCTTATCGATGAAGAGGTGTATGAGGCAATCAACGGGGCTGGAATCACCGAGTTCAGCATTCTTTACGTCGATTCCTACAGTTCGGATTCCATGCGCAAGACCCTTGCCGTGGACAAGGTCGTCGGCCGCTCCGAGGCCCTGATCGAGATATACAGAAGGCTGAGGCCTGGAAATCCTGCAACCCCCGAGGTTGCCCAGGATTTCATCGACAACCTGTTTTTCAAGCCTGCCTATTACGACCTTTCCAACGTAGGCCGCCTGAAGATGAACCACAGGCTGGGTATGTCAACGGGAATTGACGTGAGGACCCTTCGCAGGGAGGATATCCTGTTGACGGCTGCGACCCTTGTGGAGCTGAAAGATACCCAGGGTGCTGTTGACGATATTGATCATTTGGGTAACCGCAGGGTAAGGGCCGTTGGCGAGCTTCTGGAGAACCAGTATCGCATCGGTCTTGTGAGAATGGAAAGGGCAATCAAGGAGCGCATGAGCATGCAGGAGGTTGATGCCATGATGCCCCACGATCTTGTGAACCCTAAACCTGTTTCGGCCGTTGTCCGGGAATTTTTCGGCACAAGCCAGCTTTCCCAGTTCATGGACCAGACCAATCCCCTGTCCGAGACAACCCACAAGCGTAGGCTCTCGGCCCTTGGGCCGGGCGGACTCACCCGGGAGCGGGCAGGCTTTGAGGTAAGGGATGTTCACCCCTCCCATTACGGCAGGATCTGTCCCATTGAAACACCTGAGGGACCAAACATCGGGCTGATTGTATCCCTGTGTACCTATGCCAGGGTCAATGACTTCGGCTTTATAGAGACACCCTACCGGATTGCAAAGGACGGTGTGGTTTCAAATAATATTACCCATCTTTCTGCGTTTGAGGAAAAAGAACACCCCATTGCCCAGGCAAATGCGGTCCTCGACAGTGAGGGCAACCTTGTCAATGATCTTGTCACCTCAAGAGTGGGGGGTGAATTTGAGATGGTCAACCGCGGCGACATAGAGTTCATGGATGTCTCCCCGAACCAGCTTGTCTCCGTTTCTGCGTCGTTGATCCCCTTTCTTGAAAACGACGATGCCAACCGGGCCCTCATGGGTTCTAACATGCAGCGCCAGGCCGTTCCGCTGATCAAAAGCGAAGCTCCCCTGGTGGGCACGGGTATTGAAGGTGTGGTGGCAAGGGATTCGGGTGTTGCCATTGTGGCTGAAAATGACGGCATTGTGGTTGATGTGGATGCCCGGCGTATTGTTGTCAAAAACAGTAAAGGCGAGGCTGGTGCTGAAGACGGCACAGTGTCCATCTACACGGCATCCAAGTTTGTCCGGACCAACCAGAACACCTGCTTCAACCATCGGCCCATCGTTAAAATCGGTGACCGTGTAAGGCGGGGCGATGTCATAGCCGACGGGCCTTCAACAGAGATGGGTGAGCTTGCCCTTGGAAAGAATGTCACAGTGGCCTTCATGCCCTGGGGCGGTTACAACTACGAGGATTCAATCCTTGTGAGCGAACGGCTGGTAAAAGAGGGGGTTTACACCTCGGTCCATGTGGAAGAATTTGAGGTGGTTGCAAGGGACACAAAGCTTGGCAAGGAAGAGATCACAAGGGATATCCCCAATGCCGGTGAAGAGGCGTTAAAGGATCTGGACGACAGCGGTATCATTCGCCTTGGGGCCGAGGTCAAACCCGGGGACATCCTTGTGGGCAAGATTACCCCCAAGGGTGAGACCCAGTTAAGTCCCGAGGAAAAACTCCTGCGGGCAATTTTTGGTGAAAAAGCAGGAGATGTCAAGGATACTTCGCTCAGGGTTCCCCCGGGAGTTGAGGGGGTAGTGATCGCTGCAAAGGTGTTTTCCCGTCGAGGGCTCCCCAAGGATGACCGTACACGTCAGATAGAAGACCTTGAGATTGAAAGGCTTGAAAAGGACCGGGATGACGAGATAAAGATCATCACGACAACCATTCACGAGCGTATAGAGGATCTCCTGAAGGGGCATCAGGTTCTGACACCGGTCAAAAGGGGAAAGAAGGTAGTTATCCCGGCCAGCACTGAGGTCGTTAAAGGTCTCCTTGCCGGAATTGCCTTAAGTGACCTTATGAGCCTGACCGTTGAAGATGCGGAACTTACGGAAACGGTCCATCTTACCCTTGAAAAGGGCGAGCAGGAGATTAAAAGGGCCAGGGAAAACTTCAACACACTGGTATCCCGCTTTGAAAAGGGAGATGATCTGCCTCCGGGCGTGCTCAAGCTTATAAAGATCAACGTTGCCATGAAACGGGTTCTTTCCGTGGGCGACAAGATGGCGGGCCGCCACGGCAACAAGGGTGTTGTTTCCAGAATCCTTCCTGTTGCGGATCTTCCCTATTTTGAAGACGGACGCTCCGTTGATATGGTGCTTAACCCCCTTGGTGTTCCATCCAGGATGAACGTCGGTCAGATCCTCGAGATTCACCTCGGGTGTGCCGCAAGGGGTCTTGGCCGGCAGATCGATGATCTTTTATACGAGAAAAAGATCGACGAGCTCAGGTCCAGGATCAAGAGGATTTTTACAACTCCCCTTGGACGGCCGGGTGTCAAGGCGGTCAAGGACAAGACCCACTACGATTTTGACGCCCACTACACTGTTGACGGGCCCCTGGAAAAGAGGACCAACGAGGAAGAGGTCGAATTTATCAATGCAATAGATCAGATGAATGACACGGAATTCATGAAGTTTGCCGCCCGGTATAAAAACGGAGTTCACATGGCAACCCCTGTTTTTGACGGGGCTGAAGAAAGTGAAATCAAGTCGCTGATCAGCTATGCAGGGCTTGATGAGTCTGGTCAGTCGATTCTCTATGACGGCCGAACGGGTGAGCCCTTTGATAAGCCTATTACCGTCGGCATCATGTATATGCTCAAGCTCCACCATCTTGTGGATGACAAAATCCATGCACGGTCCATAGGCCCCTATTCCCTTGTGACCCAGCAGCCCCTTGGCGGCAAGGCTCAGTTTGGAGGCCAGCGCCTGGGCGAGATGGAGGTGTGGGCCATGGAGGCCTATGGCGCAGCCCATGCCCTCCAGGAGTTTATTACAGTAAAATCCGATGATATGACGGGAAGGACACGCATGTACGAGAAGATCGTGAAAGGACAGAATGTCCTTGAACCTGGAATGCCTGAATCTTTCAGGGTTCTTACCAAAGAGCTCCAGAGTCTGGGCCTGGATATAAACCTTTTAGAGGGGAAAAAATAAGGAGAAGATATTGGAAACCATATACGACTTCTTTGCCAAGCCCAAAGATCCAAAGATTTACACGGGTGTTCAAATAGGAATTGCATCTTCAGACCAGATAAGAGAGTGGTCTTTTGGCGAGATCAAAAAACCTGAAACCATAAATTACAGGACCTTCAAGCCCGAACGTGACGGCCTGTTCTGTGCCAAGGTGTTCGGTCCCACCAAGGATTACGAGTGTAACTGCGGAAAGTACAAGCGCATGAAACACCGGGGCGTAATCTGCGAGAAGTGCGGGGTTGAGGTGATTCAGTCCAAGGTGCGAAGGGAGCGCATGGCCCATATCGAGCTTGCCTGTCCCGTTTCCCACATCTGGTTTTTGAAGAGCCTTCCCAGTAAAATCGGGAACCTTCTTGACATTACCCTTAAGAACCTTGAAAAGGTGCTTTACTTTGACTCCTATGTGGTCATCGATCCCAAGGAGACAGGCCTTGCCAAGCTCCAGCTCCTGTCCGATGAAAAATACCACGAGGCTATCGAACTCTACGGGTTCGGGTCGTTTGATGCGGGTATGGGGGCCGAAGCGATTCTTACCCTGCTTGAAGGGGTGGATCTCGAGGCTGTCTACAAGGAGCTGAGGGAGGAGATTGGAACCACCAAATCCGTTGCCAAGCGTCAGAAAATGGCAAAACGGCTCAAGGTGGTCGACGCCTTCAGAAGCTCGAAACAGAGTCCCACAAAGATGATCATGACGGCTCTTCCGGTTCTGCCGCCGGATCTAAGGCCCCTTGTTCCCCTTGAGGGCGGTCGTTTTGCCACAAGTGATCTCAACGATCTCTATCGAAGGGTGATCAACCGGAACAACCGGCTTAAACGCCTGGTGGACCTGAACGCTCCTGATATCATTGTCAGGAACGAGAAACGAATGCTCCAGGAGGCTGTGGATGTCCTGTTTGACAACGGACGCCACGGCAGGGTGGTTACTGGAACCAACAAGCGGCCCTTGAAGTCCCTGAGCGATACCCTCAAGGGTAAACAGGGAAGGTTCCGCCAGAACCTGCTTGGAAAGCGGGTTGATTATTCTGGCCGTACGGTCATTACCGTTGGGCCGGATCTTAGGCTGCACCAGTGCGGGTTGCCAAAAAAAATGGCACTCGAGTTGTTCAAACCCTTTATCTACCATTATCTGGAGCAGAAGGGTCTTGTGTCAACCGTTAAAAGCGCCAAAAAAATGGTAGAGCGGGAAGAGGTGGAGGTCTGGGATGCACTCGACCATGTGGTCAGGGAGTATCCCATAATGCTCAACCGCGCCCCGACCCTCCATCGCCTCGGCATCCAGGCCTTTGAGCCGATTCTCATCGAGGGAAAGGCGATTCAGCTCCATCCCCTTGTGTGTCCTGCGTTCAATGCCGACTTTGACGGTGATCAGATGGCCGTTCATGTTCCCCTTTCCCTTGAAGCCCAGCTCGAGGCAAGGATACTGATGCTGGCCAGCAATAACATTCTGTCGCCGGCCAATGGTCAGCCCGTGATTGTTCCCACCCAGGATATTGTCCTCGGCATCTATTATATGACCCGGGGTGTGCCTGATATGCCCGGTGAGGGCAGCAGTTTTGCCAATACAGCCGAGGTGAGGTCTGCCTTTGATGCAAAGGCCATTGATCTTAACGCCAATATTAAGGTTCGTATTGACGGTAAGATGCACGACACCACCTGCGGCAGGATACTTCTGTGGGAGATCATCCCCGGTGACACCCTCCTCAACATGAGCAGGATCAGGGTGTCAGATCGAGCAATAGCAGCTGAGGCCCTTCAGGAACTTAAAGGCGGAAAACCCTTTGACAGTGTCTCAGATCAATACTCTGACAAGTCAGCCGGTGCAAAGGCGGTTACCGGTATTCTTACCCGTAAGGAGTTTAAGAATATTTTTCAGGTTTCCGAGATCAAGGCAGAGCAGCTATACGGATTAACCAAAGGTCAGTTTTCCGACGTGATCGAATCCGGCGGATTTTACAACATTTTCCGGGTGGATCAGCGGGAGACCACCATTCCCTTCCATCTGGTGAACAGGCTTATGACCAAATCTGCGATCAGGGAACTTGTGGATTACGCCTACCGGAACATCGGCATCAAGGAGACAGTGGTTCTGGCCGACAGGCTCAAGGATATAGGATATAAATATTCGACCCTTGGGGGGCTGTCCATCTGCATTGATGACATGATCATCCCGGACAATAAATGGGAGATCATCGAAGAGGCGCAAAAAAACGTGATCGACATCAAAGATCAGTATTCCGAGGGTCTGATCACCCAGGGTGAAAAGTACAATAAGGTGGTGGATATCTGGGCCAAGAGCACCGATGATATTGCCGATGCCATGATGGAGGTGATGAAAAATCCCGCAAGTTCCAAGAACTACAAGGGACCCAAGGGAGATATCCTCAACGCCGTTTATATGATGGCTGACTCAGGCGCCAGGGGCAGCAAGGACCAGATGCGTCAGCTTGCAGGTATGCGAGGCTTGATGGCCAAGCCCTCAGGGGAGATCATCGAGAATCCCATCACCGCATGTTTCCGAGAGGGTCTGACTGTTCTCCAGTACTTTATTTCCACCCATGGTGCCAGAAAGGGCCTTGCCGATACAGCGCTGAAGACGGCCAACTCAGGTTATCTTACAAGAAGGCTCGCCGACGTTGCCCAGGACTGCACCGTTTCCGAGGAGGACTGTGGAACCCTGATGGGAGTCGAGGTTGAGTCCCTTCTGGAGGGTGGTGAGGTGATCCAGAGTCTTGGAGAGCGTATTCTTGGCCGGGTAACCCAGGATGAAGTAAGGGACCTTTACAAGGACGAGATCATTGTTGAGAGGAATGTTGAACTTGATGAGACCATGGTCGAGCGTATTGAGGCCGCTGGTGTTACAAGCGTCAAGATCAGGAGCGTTTTGACCTGCAAGGCCAAGACCGGTGTGTGCGCCCGGTGCTATGGCCGTGACCTTGCCTATGGCAAGACCGTGGATATCGGCCAGGCCGTCGGCATCATGGCGGCCCAGTCCATTGGCGAGCCCGGAACCCAGCTGACCATGAGAACCTTTCATATAGGCGGTACTGCAAGCAGAAAGGTCGAGGTTGCCGAGATCAAGGCAAGGGTCGCAGGAATCATAAAGCTCAACGAAAACATTCAGATCGTTACAACGGCAGAGGACAAGCAGATTGTCATGAACCGTAAGGGCGGCGGATTTTCCATTGTCGGCCCCGAGGGAAGGGAACGTGCCAAAGACGACATCATCTACGGCGCCACCCTGCTTGTTAAAGAGGGTCAGGAGGTTGAGGTAGGTGACAGAATTGCCGAATGGGATCCCTTTACAACTCCCATCATCACGGAGGTGAGCGGCAGGGTCAGGTATGCCGACATTGAGGCCGGTGCAACTGTTCAGGAAAAGATCGACCAGGTGACGGGCAAGGTGAGCCGGACCATCATCGAGAGTAAACTCGCAGATGTAAGGCCCAGGATCACCTTCAGGGACCAGGAGGGTAAGGGAGTAAAATTACCCGGTGGAAGTGCAGTGGTTCGCTACTTTCTTCCTGTCAATGCCATTCTAATGGTGGACGAGGACGATCAGGTCATGGCCGGTGACATCATTGCAAAGCTTCCCAGGGCAACATCAAAGACCAAGGATATTACCGGAGGTCTTCCCAGGGTGGCCGAGCTTTTTGAGGTGAGAAAGCCCAAGGAACCTACGGTCCTGACCGAGATCGACGGGTACATCACCGTGTCTAAGGGAACCAAGGGCAAGCAGAAGGTAACGGTAACGCCCACGGATGTCGGTGAAAAAAGGGAGTATATGATTCCCAAGGGCCGCCATGTATCAGTTTACGACGGTGATTATGTCAAGGCCGGTGAACAGCTGATCGGCGGCAGTGCCAACCCCCAGGACATCTTGAATATCAAGGGTGAGGTTGCCCTGGCCCGCTATCTGGTGGATGAGGTGCAGGAGGTTTACCGTCTCCAGGGAGTAAGGATCAACGACAAGCACATCGAGGTGGTTATCGGTCAGATGATGCGCAGGGTCAAGGTGATCGATGTTGGAGACACAGATTTTATCCCGGACGAGCAGGTGGACCGGGCAAGATTTGCCGCAGCCAACAGGGCCGTTGTTCAAAAGGGCGGCGAGCCTGCAAGGGGTGAGCCCCTGATCCTCGGTATCACCAAAGCGTCCCTTGCAACGGACAGCTTTATTTCAGCGGCTTCCTTCCAGGAGACGACCAAGGTTCTGACCGAGGCCAGCATGCAGGGCCGCCTGGATGAACTCAAGGGTTTGAAGGAAAACGTGATCATGGGACGGCTGATTCCGGCTGGAACGGGTTATGGGGCTTATAAGGATATTGCCATTGAGGCTGGAGAGGGTGTAGCTGTTTAGTGGGTGTTGGGTGTTGGGTGTTGGGTAAAAACCCAATACCCAATACCCAGTATCTGCTTTTTCATATAAAAAACAAAAAACTTGACAAAATGTATGGTTATGTATAATAATCTTACATTTTGTCGCACAGGATGATTCGAAAATATTCGATAAGGAGCGTTATTACGGTATGCCAACCATTAATCAGCTGGTTAGAAAAAGTAGAAAAAAGACCAATGCAGGAGACAAGATCAGTACCCCTGCACTTAAGGGCGGTCCTCAAAAACGAGGTGTGTGCACCAGGGTTTATACATCCACACCCAAGAAACCCAACTCGGCTCTTCGAAAAGTTGCAAGGGTGAGATTGACAACGGGTCTTGAAGTGGCTGCTTATATCCCAGGCATGGGCCACAACCTTCAGGAGCACTCGGTTGTCCTTGTCAGGGGCGGGAGGGTAAAGGATCTTCCCGGTGTCCGGTATCATATAGTGAGGGGCACCCTGGATACCCTTGGCGTTGAAGATAGAAAACAGGGCAGGTCCAAGTATGGAGCAAAACGGCCCAAATAATCAAAATGTTCGGCATGGGATAATGCCCGGATGTTTTTGAATCAAGATTAGGAATTGGTGGATACATGGCGAGAAAAAAAATAGTATCGGGGCATTTAAAAAATGCCGTTAACAAGGACGAACACATCTCGGTGAAGTTCGTTAACTGTATTATGCGGGATGGCAAAAAAAGTGTTGCTGAGAAGGTGTTCAGTGAAGCCATGGGTATTGTCGAGGAAAAACTCGGCGAATCATCGCTCAAGGTTTTTGAAAAAGCCATCGGTAACATCCGTCCTTCGGTTGAGGTCAAGTCCAGAAGGGTCGGCGGGTCAACCTACCAGGTGCCTACTGAAGTTAAATCCTCCAGGCAGACTGCCCTTGCCTTCAGATGGTTGCTTCGATTCAGCAAAACCCGTTCTGAAAAGGGATTGTCCAACAAACTCGCAGCAGAACTCCTCGATGCCTACAATGAGAGGGGCGGTGCGGTGAAGAAAAAAGAAGATACACATAAGATGGCAGAGGCCAACAAGGCTTTTGCCCACTTTCGTTGGTAAAACAGCAAAAAAGAATATCCTGTTGATATATCAGGGAGGGAGAGTTTAAGATGGCTAAAGAAAAATTTGATCGAACTAAGCCCCACGTTAACATTGGTACCATCGGTCATATCGACCATGGCAAGACTACACTTACCGCTGCAATCACAAAGCATGCTTCACTTCTGGGCCACGGCACCCTTGTCGCCTTTGACGACATTGACAAGGCCCCGGAAGAGAGAGAGAGGGGAATCACCATCTCTACCTCCCATGTGGAGTACGAGACTGAAAACCGTCATTACGCCCATGTGGACTGCCCGGGCCATGCTGACTACATTAAAAACATGATCACGGGAGCTGCCCAGATGGATGGCGCCATTCTGGTTGTATCTGCAGATGACGGTCCCATGCCCCAGACCCGTGAGCATATCCTGCTTGCCCGTCAGGTTGGTGTTCCAAGCATTGTTGTTTTCCTCAACAAATGTGACATGGTTGATGACGAAGAGCTCATTGAGCTTGTCGAGATGGAGCTCCAGGAGCTTTTGACCAAGTACGAGTTCCCCGGAGACGATACACCCATTATCAGAGGCTCAGCACTCAGGGCTCTTGAGGCCGAGACATCGGATGATCCTGCAGCAAAACCCATTCATGAGCTGTTGAAGGTTCTTGATGAGTATGTGAAGGAGCCAATTCGTGACACGGATAAGGACTTCCTCATGCCCATTGAAGATGTCTTTTCCATCTCAGGTCGTGGAACCGTTGTGACAGGCAGGATCGACCGAGGCATCATCAAGACCGGTGAAGAGGTTGAGCTTGTTGGTATTCGTGAGACCACCAAAACCATCTGCACGGGTGTCGAGATGTTCCGCAAGCTTCTTGATGAGGGAAGGGCAGGCGATAACGTTGGACTTCTTCTCAGGGGTACCAAACGTGAGGCCGTTGAGCGTGGCCAGGTTGTTGCTAAACCCGGAACAATTACTCCCCATACCAAGTTCAAGGCTGAGATTTACTGCCTGAGCAAGGAAGAGGGCGGACGGCACACACCTTTTTTCAGCGGTTACAGACCCCAGTTTTTCTTCAGGACCACGGACGTGACAGGAGTTCTTACCCTGCCCGAAGGTGTTGAGATGATCATGCCTGGTGATAATGCGGCCATCGAAGCTGAACTCATTGCTCCCATTGCCATGGAAAAAGAGCTCCGGTTTGCGATAAGAGAAGGCGGACGTACCGTCGGTGCCGGTGTTATCGGTGAAATAATCGAATAGGCGAGAGAACGAGACTGTTATGATAAAGACCAAAATCAGGATCAGGCTAAAGGCGTATGATCATAAGCTCCTTGACCAGTCATCCATTGATATTGTTGACACCGCAAGAAAAACTGGTGCAAAGGTGGTAGGACCTATCCCTTTGCCCACAGAGATCAACAAGTTCTGTGTTCTGCGTTCTCCCCATGTTAACAAGAAATCAAGGGAGCAGTTTGAGATCAGAACCCATAAACGTCTGATGGATATCATGGAACCCACCCAACAGACCGTGGATGCGCTTATGAAGCTTGATCTTTCACCAGGTGTTGATGTTGAGATAAAACTATAGCCAAGAGATCAGGAAGTTATCATGTTTAAAGGAATATTAGGGAAAAAAATCGGCATGACAAGCGTGTACACAGCAGATGGAACGCTTGTCCCCGTGACCGTTGTAAAGCTTGGCCCCTGTGTGGTTACCCAGGTCAAGGCAAGCCAGACCGACGGTTACAATGCCCTTCAGCTCGGGTTTGATGAGCGGCCTCTTTCAAAGTGCAACCGACCCAAAACCGGTCACTTCTCCAAGAGCGGTTCCACGGGATTCAACGTTGTCAGAGAATTTCATGTGGACAGTCCGGACGAGTTTGAAGTCGGCCAGACCATCGGGCTCGAGAACTTTGCCATTGGTGATAAGGTCAATGTGTCAGGGACTACAAAGGGTCGTGGTTTTGCCGGAACCATTAAGCGCTACGGGTTTTCAAGGGGTCCTGAGACCCACGGTTCCAGGAATCATCGTAAACCCGGTTCCATCGGCTGCTCTGCCTGGCCTGCAAGGGTTGTAAAGGGTAAAAAAATGCCCGGTCACATGGGAGTTGACAGAAAGACTGTTAAGAATCTTGAGATCATCGATATCCGTCCGGATGAAAATCTTGTGATGATCAAAGGCCCCGTCCCAGGCTGGAAAACAGGGGTCCTTGAGATCCGGAAGGCCGTATAGTTTTAACGGCATAATGCCTGAGTTCATGGGTGACAAAGGGCATGAATTAAACCGGTTCAACCAGAATCCGGTAGACAAGTTTGTATTGCCCCCCCGGGGTTTAATACGATTTATAAATGCGGCCGTGGGTATTGCAACGATTATCGCAGTGAAGCACGGCCGCTAAAGTAAGATGAGGAAGGATATGGCTGCTGTAGATGTATTGAACAGGTCGGGTGAAAAGGTCTCTGAGACTACTCTATCCGACGAGGTATTCAGCATTCCTGTAAAGAAGAGTGTGCTGCACGATGTGGTAAGGATGCAGCTGGCAAAGAGAAGGAGTGGAACGGCCCAGACCAAAGGACGTTCCGATGTCTCCGGGAGCACAAGAAAACTTTACAGGCAAAAGGGAACCGGCAACGCACGTGCCGGCTCTGTTAAATCACCCCTTAGAAGGGGCGGCGGGGTTATTTTTGGACCATCTCCACGGTCCTACGAGTACTCTATTCCCAAGAAGGTAAGGGCCCTGGCCCTTAAAATGGCGTTGAGTGCAAAGTTTGCCGCAAACGAACTCTCTGTCATCGACACATTTGCAATGGATACCATCAAGACAAAGGAGTTCGATTCCATTATCGATCGCCTTGGCCTTAAAAATACGCTGATCGTTATTAACGGAAAGGATAAAAACCTTGTCCTGTCTGCCAGAAACGTTCCAGATGTAAAGGTTATCCCCACAGAGGGGCTCAACGTGTATGATATCCTGAAGTATGACAATCTTCTTTTGCTTGAGTCGGCAATCAAAGAAATTGAGGGGAGGTTTACAAGATGAGAGAGTTTGACATCATAAGACGTCCCATCAATACAGAGAAGACCACTCTGCAGAAAGAGACATACAACCAGATCTCTTTTGAGGTCGCAAGAGACGCAAACCGGGTAGACATTAAAAACGCAATTGAAAAAATTTTCAATACCAGGGTTCAGGCAGTGAAAACCATGCAGATTAAGGGAAAGGTCAAACAGCGTGGCAGGATTGTCGGCAAGAGACGCAATTGGAAAAAAGCCATTGTCAAGCTTATGCCTGGGCAGAGAATTGATTTTTTTGAAGGTGTTTAAAAAGAGGTAGACATGTCAATATTAAAGACTAAACCGACATCACCCGGAAGAAGAGCTCAGGAATACCATTCCTTTGAGGAGATCACAAAGACCCAGCCGGAAAAGAGTCTTCTCGCACGGCTTAAAAAAACGGGTGGTCGTAACGCACACGGTAGAATAACCAGCAGACACAGGGGCGGCGGAGCAAAACGCCACTATCGTATCATTGATTTTAAACGGGACAAGGATGGAATTCCGGCAAAGGTTTCAGCCATCGAATATGATCCCAACAGAAGCGCACGCATTGCCCTTCTTGTTTATGCCGACGGTGAGAAGAGATATATTCTTGCACCAAGGGAGATCAATGTAGGAGATACAATCGAGACAGGCCCCAATGCCGATATAAAACCCGGCAACTGCCTTCCCCTGGAGAATATTCCCCTGGGAACTCGAATTCATAATATAGAGCTGAAGATGGAAAAGGGCGGTCAGGTCGTTAGAAGTGCCGGTGCCTTTGCCCGTCTCATGGCCAAAGAGGGTAAATACGCCCAAGTGCTTCTTCCTTCGGGTGAAGTTCGTATGATTCACATAAAGTGTAAGGCAACCATAGGCAGGGTCGGCAATGAAAAACACGCAGATCTAAAGCTTGGCAAGGCAGGTCGGTCAAGATGGCTCGGTCGTCGTCCTTCAGTCAGAGGTGTTGCAATGAACCCCGTGGATCATCCCATGGGTGGTGGTGAGGGTAGATCTTCAGGTGGCAGACATCCATGCAGCCCGTGGGGTATTCTCACAAAGGGCTACAACACCCGGACGAACAAGAGATCTGATCAGTACATCGTTAAAAAAAGAACTAAAAGGAAATAATAGGTGATCTGATATGCCAAGATCGTTAAAAAAAGGCCCGTACATCGCCCAGGAGCTTTTACAAAAGGTGCTGGCTGCACAGGAAATAAGAAGCAAAAAAGTGATCAAAACCTGGTCAAGGAGATCAACCATATTTCCAGATATGGTAGGACTTACCCTTGCTGTGCATAATGGTAAAAAATTCGTCCCGGTTTTTGTAACTGAAAACATGGTTGGGCATAAACTCGGTGAATTTTCACCCACCCGTACCTTTTACGGGCACGCCGGTGACAAAAAAACCAAGATGAGATAACCCGGCGGGTTTAAAAGCTAAAGGATATTCAAATGGAAGTTAAATCAGTTACTAAATATGTCCGTATCTCACCGCAGAAGTTACGTGGCCCGGTGGACGTGATCAAGGGACAAAAAGTTGAAGACGCATTGAACATGCTTAAGTTCATGCCTTTAAAGGCCGCAGAAATTATCGCAAAAGCCCTAGGTTCGGCGGTTGCAAATGCCGAGCACAACCATGAGATGGATGTTGACGATCTCAGGGTTAAGAACATTATTGTTGACCAGGGTCCGACGCTCAAACGTTTCAGGCCCAGGGCCAGGGGACGGGGAGCTAGGATTCTGAAAAGATCCAGCCACCTCACTGTAATTGTCGATACAACGGTCTACTAAAGGGAGGGCAAAGGCTTGGGTCAGAAAGTAAATCCAATCGGATTAAGATTAAACATCGTTAAAACCTGGGATTCCAGGTGGTACGCAGATAAAAACTACGCAGATTTCGTGCTTGAAGACTTTAAACTCAGAGAGTTTCTGAAAAAGAAGCTTTTCCATGCTGGCATTTCAAAGATCGAGATTGAGCGTTTTACAAAAAGGATCAGGATCAGGGTTTTTGCCGCAAGACCCGGTATCATCATCGGTAAAAAGGGCAGCGAGATCGCCCTTTTAAAGAAAGAAATAGAGCAGATGATCACTCCTGAAGTACTGATAGATATCCAGGAGGTTCGTCGTCCTGAGATTGATGCACAGCTTGTAGCTGAGAACATCTCAGCCCAGCTTGAACGTCGAATAGCCTTCAGGCGGGCCATGAAGAGAAGCGTTTCTTCGGCCATGCGTTTTGGTGCCCAGGGTATCAAGATCATCTGTGCCGGACGTCTGGGCGGTGCCGAGATGGCAAGAACCGAATGGTACAAAGAGGGTAGAATTCCACTGCACACCCTTAGAGCAGATGTTGATTATGGTTTTACAGAGGCCAGGACCAGCTATGGTGCCATTGGTATCAAGACCTTTATCTTCAAGGGTGAAGTTCTGAATGTGGAACGAAACGTGAAAGCGTAAATGAGTCAGTCAGGAGATAAATAAATGCTGAGTCCTAAAAAAATGAAATACCGCAAACGAATGCGGGGGCGCCTCAAGGGCAAACCCTCCCAGGGGACTGACCTCACCTTTGGTGATTTCGGACTTCAGGCCGTCGAATGCGGATATATAAATGCACGTCAGATAGAAGCAGCTCGTATTGCCATGACCCGTAAGATCAAGAGAACCGGAAAAACCTGGATCAGATTTTTTCCGGACAAGCCGGTCACCAAAAAGCCTGCTGAAGTCAGGATGGGTAAGGGTAAAGGTCCGACTGATGCATGGGTTGCGGCCATTAAACCCGGCAGAATCCTCTACGAAATGGAGGGAGTTCCAAGGGAACTTGCCCAGGAGGCTCTCCGTCTTGCAGCCCATAAACTTTCCGTAAAAACCAGATTCGTGGAAAGGAGATAGGCAGATGAAGACAAAAGACATTAGAGAGATGAGCGCCCAGGAGATCCTGGATAAATTGACTGAGCTGAAAAAAGAGTTCTTTAATCTGCGCTTTCAGCATGGTGTTGGTCAGCTTGAGAATACAGCCATTCTCCCAACCATCCGCAAGGATATTGCAAGGCTTATGACCGTCTGCCGGGAAATGAATTTAAACATTAGCTAATTTGAGAAAAGTTGCTGCCATGAATGAAAGAGGAAGAAAAAGAGTACTTTTAGGTACAGTCGTATCTAACAAAATGGATAAGTCCGTCGTAGTCCAGGTGGAGCGTCTTGTTCAGCATAAGGTATATAAGAAATATATCCGAAGTCATAAAAAATATGCAGCCCATGACGAGGCCAAACTGTGTCAGATCGGCGATATGGTCAAGATAACCGAGTCAAGACCTTTGAGCAAAACCAAGAGATTTCGCGTCAGTGAGATTGTCAAAAAGGCAGTTTGATTTGAGAGGAGTTGAAAAATGATTCAGACCGAGACAAGACTAACTGTAGCAGACAACTCAGGTGCCAAGGAACTGTATTGCATTAAAGTCCTTGGTGGCTCAAAGCGGCGTTATGCCGGCATTGGAGACATTATTGTAGTGTCTGTCAAAGAGGCCATTCCCAATGCCAAGGTGAAAAAGGGCGATGTGGTCAAGGCTGTGATCGTGCGAACCAGAAAAGAGATTGCAAGACCCGATGGTTCCATGATTCGGTTTGACGATAATTCAGCCGTTATTCTCAACGCTTCCAACGAGCCCATTGGAACCCGAATTTTCGGGCCTGTAGCCAGGGAACTTCGAGCTAAAAAGTTCATGAAGATTATTTCCCTTGCCCCCGAGGTGCTTTAACTGCTCGGTTTTTGGAGAAACCTATGGAAAATATCAAGATAAGAATTAAAAAAGAAGATAAAGTCAAGGTACTTACCGGCAAAGACAAGGGAAAGATCGGTAAGGTCCTCAAGGTGCTTAGAAAGAAAAACCGTGCCCTTGTGGAAAATATAAATGTGGCAAAAATCCATCAGAGGCCGACCCAGGCAAATCCCCAGGGCGGAATTGTAGACAAACCCATGCCTGTGGACTGTTCGAATCTCATGATCATGTGCAACAGCTGCGTTAAACCCGTCAGGGTTGGCATCAAGCAGCTGGAGGACGGGAAACGGGTGAGAGTCTGCACTAAATGTAATGAGCAGATTGATGCCTAGTCTACCCGGAGGAGTAAAATGACAACTCTTAAAGAGATGTATGACAAAGAAATAGTACCCGGCCTCAGGGAAACCTTTGGTTATAAAAATCCCATGGAAGTGCCAAAGATTACCAAGATTGTTCTCAACATTGGACTTGGTGAAGCCATCAACAATATAAAACTGCTTGACTCAGCTGCCGGGGACCTTGCCTTGATCGCAGGTCAGAAGCCGGTTATCACCAAGGCAAAGAAGTCCATTGCCGCTTTTAAGCTTAGAGAAGGTATGCCCATCGGCTGCATGGTAACCCTTAGAAGGGAGAAGATGTATGATTTTCTCCAGAAGCTGGTTAACATTGCTCTTCCCCGTGTCAGGGATTTCAGGGGAGTTTCCGGTAAGGCCTTTGATGGCCGCGGCAACTACAGCCTTGGTATTCGCGAGCAGATTATTTTTCCCGAGATCGATTTTGACAAGACCGACGCTATCAAGGGATTGAATGTATCTATTGTCACCACGGCCAAAACCGATAAAGAGGGCAAAGAACTTTTGAGATTGTTTGGGATGCCCTTTAAAAACTGATGGTTTTTGACTCAATGCAACCGGGGTTGGCTTTTTTTATCCAGCCTCGAAGTTGCCTATTGTTAGCACTTTAAGGAGGGTGATTTGGCTAAAAAAAGTCTTATCGCAAAAGCGGCAAGAACTCCAAAATTTGGTGTTCGGGCTTACAATCGATGCCCAATTTGCGGACGACCCCGTGGATTTATCAGAAAAGCGGGTTTATGTAGAATTTGTTTCCGGGGTCTGGCATCTGCCGGTAAGCTTCCCGGAGTTACTAAATCAAGCTGGTAAAACAGGCACAGCCTTTTTTCAAGGATAGATTCCTGTTGGAATAAAAGGTAAAGTTCAGGAGAAAATTATGGCAATGAGTGATCCAGTTGCGGACATGCTCACCAGAATAAGAAATGGTGCTAAAGCAGAGTTTGCCAAGGTGGATATCCCCGGGTCAAAGCTGAAGTTG
This sequence comes from Desulfobacterium sp., assembly GCA_034007745.1. GTDB lineage: Bacteria > Desulfobacterota > Desulfobacteria > Desulfobacterales > Desulfobacteraceae > Desulforapulum. The sequence goes on along the minus strand of JAVEQI010000016.1, from coordinate 22,716 downwards.
GAGCTTGCCCGGGTGCTGAAAGAACAAGGCTACATTAAGAATTATAAGTTTGTCGAAGACGGCAAACAGGGTATCCTTCGAGTTTATCTCAAGTACATGGATGACAAGCCGGTTATTTACGGTCTTGAACGGGTGAGCAAACCCGGTCGCAGGATGTACACTAAATCAAGAGAAATTAAATCGGTCTTAAACGGCCTCGGCATATCGATACTGTCCACATCCAGAGGTTTGATGACGGACAAGCAGGCTAAACAAGAGAATGTGGGCGGCGAAGTCCTCTGCAATATCTGGTAACATTGGAGGGATAAATGTCACGAATAGGTAAAAAGCCGATCCAGATTCCTGAAAAGGTCGAAGTGAATCTCAAGGGAGATCAACTTTCGGTCAAAGGTCCCAAGGGGTCCCTTGCCCGTGGTCTGCATCCGGCGGTTAAACTGGCTATAGAAGATGGTGAGATCAATGTTTCGGTTATCGATGAGAGCGATAGAGATCTGGTAGCCATCCAGGGACTTTACCGGTCGCTTGTGTCAAACATGCTCATGGGTGTTTCTGTCGGGTACGAGAAAAAGCTCCTTTTGAGCGGTATTGGATACAGGGCCGAGGTCAAGGGCAATTCCGTCGTGCTCAACGTGGGTTATTCAAATCCTGTGAATTTTGATCTGCCCCAGGGTATTTCCGCACTCGTTGAAAAAAATACAACTATTTCTCTGTCGGGAATCGACAAGGAGATTGTGGGTGAGACTGCAGCAAGAATCCGAAGGATAAGACCGCCTGAGCCGTACAAGGGCAAGGGGATCATGTATTCAGACGAGCGTATCATTAAAAAGGCCGGTAAGGCTGCAGCTAAATAACGAAATCAGGAATAGACTAATATGGCAAAAATATCCACAAGGCTTGTTTCAAGGCTTAAAAGACAAAAGAGGATCAGGAAGCGGATCACCGGGACTACAGAGCGACCAAGACTCTGCGTATTCAGAAGCTCGGCCCATATCTACGCCCAGGTCATTGACGACGTTACAGGGTCAACCCTGGCATGTGCGTCGACACTGGACAAAGATTTTAAAGAAAACAATGAAAAGTCGGCTGGAAAGGATGCGGCCACGGCCATCGGACGTTTGGTCGGTGCAAGGGCTCTTGAGAGGGGAATTTCAAAGGTTGTCTTTGACAGAAACGGATTCCTCTATCATGGACGGATAAAAGCACTTTCAGACGGAGCTCGGGAAGCCGGGCTGAATTTCTAATAAGGAGGAGTTCCCTTGGCACAAAATAAGACGGAAGAAAGCCTTTTGATCGATAAGGTTGTAAAGATCAACAGGGTCGCAAAGGTTGTAAAGGGCGGTAGAAATTTCAGCTTCAGCGCTTTGGTTGTAGTGGGCGATGGTGCCGGAAGCGTCGGCTACGGCCTTGGCAAGGCTGGAGAAGTACCCGAGGCAATCAGAAAAGGCCTTGAAAAGGCCAAGAAGGCAATGACTAAATTTTCCATACTTGACGGGACGATTCCCTTTGAGACGCTTGGAAGGGCGGGAGCAGGCAGAGTAATGCTGAAACCTGCTTCCCCCGGTACCGGTGTTATAGCAGGTGGAGGCGTTCGTGCGGTTCTTGAGGCAGCCGGTGTTACAGACATCCTGACCAAATGCATCGGCACCAACAACATGCACAATGTTGTCAGGGCGACCATGGCCGGACTAAAGTCACTTGAAACCAGGGATGAGGTAGCCAGACGGCGCGGCCTTCGTCCTGAAGACATTTAGGAAAGGGGCTTGAGATGTCAGGTAAAATAAAGATTACACAGATCAGAAGCCTTGTGGGCCGAACGGAAAAACATCGCAGAATCGTCCGGGCCCTTGGTTTAAAAAGAATGCATATGACGGTTGAGCATACTAATAACCCTGCAATTATGGGCATGGTTAAGAAGATACCTCATCTGGTTACCGTGGAGGAGGTTTAAATGAAGCTTCATGAACTCTCACCCTCAGAGGGGAGCCGAAAGAATAGAAAACGTGTGGGAAGGGGACCTGGTTCCGGCATGGGTGGTACCTCAACCCGTGGTAACAAGGGCCTTAAACAGCGGTCCGGCGGCAGCGTTCCACCAGGATTTGAAGGCGGTCAGATGCCCCTTTACCGTCGTCTGCCAAAACGTGGATTTAAAAATACCCTTGCGAAACGTGTCCTTATTGTGAATGTCTCCGACCTTGACAGGTTTGAGGATAAGGCGACCATCGATGGAGCTGCCCTTAAGGAGAAGGGGCTGATCAAGGGTATGTATGATAAGATCAAGGTATTGGGCAATGGCGAGATCACCAAATCCTTCAGCCTGAAGCAATGTCTTGTCAGCAAGACCGCCAGGGAGAAGATTGAGGCTGCCGGCGGGTCCATTGAGTCATAACGATGAATTATAATCTGAATCATAATCGAATCTGAGGCCCTATAAATGATTGAGCGCGGATACCAGAACATATTCAAACTTCCAGAGCTTAAACGGAAGCTTTTGATTACATTTGCCTTGCTGTTTGTCTACCGGGTGGGGGTTCACGTTCCCACACCCGGGATTGATGGAGCAGCCCTGGCCTCTTTTTTTGACAATGCCCAGGGAACGCTTTTTGCGATGTTCAACATGTTTTCAGGAGGAGCTCTGGACAGGCTATCCGTGTTTGCCCTGGGAATCATGCCCTATATCAGTGCTTCAATTATTCTCCAGCTGATGACGGTCGTTGTTCCACACCTCGAACAATTATCCAAGGAGGGTGCCCAGGGTCGCAAAAAAATAACCCAGTACACCCGGTACGGAACTGTTGTGCTGAGTTTGATCCAGGGATTTGGAATAAGCGTAGGACTTGAGAGCATGGCGTCTCCGTCAGGAGCCCCGATTGTGATGTACCCCGGCTGGGAGTTTCGGCTGATGACGGTGATCACACTTACCGCAGGTACTTCCTTTATCATGTGGCTTGGTGAGCAGATCACTGAACGGGGTATTGGAAACGGCATCTCGCTGATAATCTTTGCCGGTATTGTTGCAAGGATGCCCATTGCCATTGCCAACACTCTTCGACTTGTAACAACCGGGGAGATGGGGATTTTTTCCCTGATTATTCTGGTGGTTCTCATGGTTGCGGTTGTGGCTGCCATCATATTCTTTGAAACAGCCCAGAGAAGAATACCGGTTCAGTATGCAAAACGGGTGGTGGGCAGGAAAATGTACGGGGGCCAGACTTCCCATCTTCCGTTGAAGATTAATACGGCAGGTGTGATACCGCCCATATTTGCATCGTCCATTATTATGTTTCCGGCGACCATTGCAAACTTCATAGATCTTCCGATTATGAAGACTGTGGCAGCAGCCATGGACCCCGGCAGTATTTTCTATAATTTGATATTTGTCGGGTTTATCATTTTTTTCTGCTTCTTTTACACGGCTGTTACCTTTAATCCCGATGATGTGGCCGAAAACATGAAGAAAAATGGTGGGTATATTCCAGGTATCCGTCCGGGCAAACGAACGGCGGAGTATATTGACCGGGTATTGACCAGGATTACAACAGGCGGAGCAATTTATGTATCCCTTGTGTGTGTCCTTCCCACCATGCTGATGACAAAATTTAACGTGCCCTTTTATTTTGGTGGGACCGCACTTCTCATTGTTGTTGGTGTATCCATTGATACGGTTTCCCAGATTGAATCCCACCTCATCACTAGAAACTACGAAGGGTTCCTGGGAAAATCTGGCACTGTCAAGTCAAGGCGTTAGATCTATCATTGATGGATATGGCAATTGACATGGCGACAAACAATAGATACACAAAGGAAATTTAAAAATGGCAAAGGAAGAACCCATAAAGGTTGAAGGAACGGTGCTTGAAACTCTGCCCAATGCTATGTTCAAGGTTGAGCTTGAGAACAAGCATCAGCTTTTAGCACATATTTCGGGTAAGATGAGAATGCACTTTATCAAGATCCTGCCGGGTGACAAGGTTACAGTTGAAATGTCACCCTATGATCTCAGTCGTGGCAGGATTACATACCGTTATAAATAGAACCAAGGTCTCCCAAAACCATCGGGAGTAAACCCAGGAGTATTATAAGATGAAAGTCAGAGCATCTGTAAAAAAAATTTGTAAAGATTGCAAGATCATCCGCAGGAAGGGTGTTATCCGGGTGATCTGTATCACTAAACGTCATAATCAGAGGCAGGGATAGGGGGGAACAGCGTGGCAAGAATTGCAGGCGTAGACTTACCAAGAAACAAACACGTGGAAATCGCTCTAACCTATATCTACGGCATCGGCAGAACCCGATCCCAGCAGATACTTGAAAAGGTTGGGATAAATCCGACACTCAAATCCGATGCCCTGACAGAAGCGCAGGTCAACGATATCAGAAAGGTCATTGACAGCGAATTAAAGGTCGAAGGTGAATTAAGAACTCAGATTTCCATGAATATCAAAAGATTGATGGATCTGGGATGCTACCGCGGCCTTCGTCATAGGAAATCTCTGCCTTGCCGGGGTCAGCGAACCAGCACCAATGCAAGGACAAGGAAAGGTCCCAAACGGGCTGCTGTCACTAAGAAGAAGTAGGGATAATCCGGGTTAATTTTAGCCCTACCAATCAGGAGGCATTGCTAAGTAATGGCAAAAAAAACCAAAAAAACCGTTACCAAAAAACGGGTAAAGAAAAATATATCGTCTGGAGTAGTTCACATCCAGAGCACGTTTAACAACACTATTGTTACGATCACCGATGAGATAGGAAACACAGTTTCCTGGTCAAGTTCCGGAATTCAGGGCTTTAAGGGTTCAAGAAAGAGTACTCCGTTTGCGGCAAAGCTTGCCGCAGAAGATGCCGGTGCAAAGGCAATGGAGCACGGAATGAAAAATGTCAGTGTCTATGTCAAGGGTCCGGGTGCAGGTAGAGAATCAGCCCTGAGAGCCCTCCATGCCCAGGGATTCAATATCTCCTTTATAAAAGATGTTACCCCTGTTGCTCACAACGGATGTCGACCCCCGAAAAGAAGACGGGTCTGATCGTTCGTTTATTTCCGATCCCCGGGCTCGGTAACAGGCCTCTTGGGGATAGTGTGAAAAGATTTTAAAGGAGGAGAAGACGTTGTCACGTTATAGAGGATCTGTCTGCCGACAGTGCAGACGCGAAAATATGAAACTGTTTTTAAAGGGTGATCGCTGCTTTTCAGACAAGTGCAGTTTTGACAGAAGGGGCTATCCCCCTGGCCAGCACGGTCAAAGGCGAATGAAGCATTCCGATTACGGCATTCAGCTGCGTGAAAAGCAGAAGGTGAGACGAATTTATGGAATTGGTGAAAAACAGTTCCGCCTCATCTTTGCCAGGGCTGACGCCGAAAAGGGCATAACCGGTGAAACCCTGTTGAGTATGCTCGAACGCCGTCTCGACAATGTGGTTTTCAGGCTTGGCTTTACAAGCAGCAGAACCCAGGGCCGTCATTTCGTCCGGCACAACCATTTTACCGTGAACGGTAAAAAGGTCAACATTCCCTCGTATCTTATCAAGGCTGGGGATGTGATTGAGCTAAAGGAAAAAAGCAAGAAGGTCCAGGTTATTACTGATTCTCTGGATACTGTTGTCCGCAGGGGTGTTCCCCAGTGGCTGGAGCTCGACAAGGACGGTTTTAAAGGCGTTGTAAAGGGGATACCTGCCAGGGAGGATATCACTATGCCCATACAGGAACAGCTGATCGTAGAGCTTTACTCCAAATAACGGTGGATGAAGTTTGGCCGTAAGATTATACCAGGAGATAAACAATGTCATCAGATGAACTTGTATATATGAACTGGCGTGAGATGATCATGCCCGAAAAGGTTGCACTCACCACAACCTCCACATACGGCAAATTTGTATGTGAGCCCCTTGAAAAAGGGTATGGAATTACAATCGGTAATTCCCTCAGAAGAATTATCCTCTCTTCACTTTACGGGGCAGCCATTGTTTCTGTTAAATTCAGCGAAGCTCTCCATGAGTACAGCGTGATTTCAGATGTGAGGGAGGATGTTTCTGAAATCATCATGAACCTTAAAGAGGTCAAGCTTAAGCTTGATACTCCTGGAGACAAGGTTCTGACGATCAATGTCAAGGGTGAAAAGGTGGTCACGGCTGCCGATATTGTAAGCAAGGACGGCAGGGTCGAAATTCTTAACCCGGAGCAGCATATTGCAACTGTTTCCAAGGGCGGCGAATTGATGATGACCATGCTTGTTAAAACAGGAAAAGGCTATGCCCTGGCAGCTGCCAACAAGGATCCTGAAGCACCTGTTGGAACTATACCCATTGACAGTATCTTTACACCGATAAAGCGGGTCAAGTATGTTGTGGGTGCCTCCAGGATAGGTCAGAAAACCGATTATGACAAGCTTACCATGGAAATCTGGACCGATGGCAGTGTCACTCCTGAAGATTCTGTTGCATATGCGGCTAAAATTCTGAAAGAGCAGATGAATCCTTTTATCAACTTTGATGAGGATATCGAGCCTGAGCAGGTTGAAAAGGAACACGACGGGGCAGCCAGGAGTTTCAACGAAAACCTGTACCGAAGTGTGGATGAGCTGGAGCTGTCAGTAAGAAGCTCAAATTGCCTTAAAAACGCTCAGATTCTCAAGATCTATCAGCTTGTTCAGAAAACAGACAATGAAATGCTCAAAACTAAAAACTTCGGAAGAAAATCCTTAAATGAGATCAAAGAGGTACTCTCTTCCATGGATTTAACCCTGGGCATGGATCTGGAAGGATTTGAACCTCCCGAAGAGGATCAAATTAAGGAAGGAGAATAAAATTCCCCATGAGACATAGAAAATCAGGTGCGAAATTAAACCGCACATCAAGCCACAGAAAGGCCATGTTCAGAAATATGGTCACTTCTCTTTTTAAGCACAGCAGCATCAAGACAACCGAGGCCAAGGCCAAAGAACTCAGAAAACTCGCAGACAGGATCGTAACCCTTGCAAAAAAAGGTGACCTTCATGCCCGCCGTCAGGCCTTTTCCATAATCAGAGAAAAGGATGTAGTGCATCAGCTTTTTAACGATGCAGCGTCAAAGTTTTCCTCAAGACAGGGCGGCTACACAAGAATCACCAAACTCGGACTCAGATCCGGTGATGCAGCCCCCATGACCACCATCGAACTGATATGTGACGATGTTTAAAATTTCCCGAGCATGATGTAATTTTCATACCCTGGAGCAATCGGATCGATCAGAGTAATCGGTTAGATCACATCCTCTAAAAAAAAGACCCCGCCAGGTATGCTTACCTGGCGGGGTCTTTTTTTGTACCTTCTAACCCACACTTCCTGGAGCCTGGAGGGACACTATTGTCTTTCCGCGGGCTCTGAAGTCGGTACTTGCTATGTGATGTTTCGACGGGAGTTTCATATAAAAAAATCAGCCTCCGATGGAAAACATCTGACTCTCTATTCTCTCTGAGTTGACCATTCCCAGGTGGTGGGATTCGGGTTTGTTCCTGATGCTTTTCATTATTAAAGCTTCAATTTCCCGGTCGGTCGCACCCTTTCTCAGGGGGGTGAGTATATCATACTCAAGGTTGTTGAGAAGGCAGGGTCTGAGGGTCCCGGTTGAGGTGAGTCTCAGGCGGTTGCACTCATGGCAGAAATGGGAACTCACGGGTGAGATAAACCCCACTTCTCCCAGGGCGTCGGGAAGTTTAAACCGTCGTGCAGGACCGTCATTCATGCCCCGTTCAACTGGAATAAGTTCACCTGCTCTTTGTTCGATCCGACGTTTTATTTCGGGGATGAGAATCTGCTGCGCTGAGTCGACAGCGGAATTGCCCATGGGCATGTATTCGATAAATCTCATATGGACGGGATATTTGAGACTCAGTTCTGCCAGGGCCTCGATCTCGTCGTCGTTGACTCCCCGCATTACCACGGTATTGAGCTTGATCGGGGAGAATCCCTGGTCCATTACCGCCATGATCCCCTTCCATACCTGAAGGAACAGGTCCTTGCCTGTAATCTGTCTGAATCGGTCGGGAATGAGGGTATCCAGGCTTATATTGATTCGCTTGAGCCCGGATTCCTTCAAGGCCAGGGCATTTTTTTCAAGGAGCACCCCGTTTGTGGTGATGGACAGATCCTGGATTTCGGGCATTGCCGCTATGCTTTGGATGAAATCCACAATCCCCTTTCTGACAAGGGGCTCACCTCCTGTGATCCGCACCTTGGTGATGCCAAGTCGGCAGGAGGCCCTGACGATCCTCAGGATCTCCTCATAACGCGCAATATCCCTGTGGGTGAGCAGGGATATCTGATCCTTGGGCACGCAATAGCAGCAGGCAAGGTTACACCGGTCTGTGACAGAAATACGAAGGTAGTTTACCTTGGAGCTGAAGCTCATTGGGTGATCCTTTGATTCTTCCTGACATGGTCAACAATGGCAGAGACAAGACCTGGAATGGTGAATTCCGCTGCAACAATGTCCGGGGTTATTCCAAGGTCGGCTGCAGTGTCTGCGGTGATGGGTCCGATGCAGGCGGCAATGGTTCCCGGTTCTAACTTGAGGATTTCTGTTTCGTCCACAAGGCGCTTGAAGTTCCTGACCGTTGAGGAGCTCGTAAAGGTCACCATGTCCACCTTGGATTCGGCAAGGAGCCTTGCAAGTATCTCCTCGTCAAGGTGTTCGTCAACGGTCTCGTAGGCCGTTACCTCGGTTACCAGGGCCCCCATTTTGTCAAGCTCTTCAGGAAGAATTGTTCTGGCCTGCTTTGCCCTTGGCAGAAGAACCCGTTTCCCCTTGATCTCAACCCGGCTGAAAGCCTCCACTACCGATTCTGCCACATAGGTGCTTGGAAGGATATCTGAAACAATGCCGTGAAGCCTTAGTTCGGCCTTGGTTGCAGGGCCGATGGAGGCAAATTTAAGGTGTCCCAGGGCCCTTACATCCATTCTCGCATTGTACAGGGTGGTGAAAAAATGTTTTACCCCGTTGACAGAGGTGAATACCACCCAGTCAAAGTTGTTCAGGCTGTTAACGGCATTGATCAATGGTGCAGTGTCCCTGGGTGGAACTACCTTTATGGAGGGGATTTCAATGCACCTGGCCCCAAGGGCTGTCAGCTGTTCCACAAGCTCGCTTGCCTGGACCCTTGCCCTTGTAACCACTATGGTTTTACCGAGGAGGGGTCTTGATTCAAACCAGCTCATCTTTTCCCTCAGCCCAACTACGCTGCCCACCACAATGATGGCCGGGGACTTTAAGCCGGCTTTTTTAACATCATCCACAATGGTGTCAAGGGTTCCTGTCACCGTCTGCTGAAGGGCGGTTGTTCCCCAGCGGACCAGGGCCACGGGAGTGGTGGCCGCCTTGCCTGCCGCAATGAGGTTGCCTGTGATGCTGGAAAGATTTTTAACCCCCATGAGAAAGACCAGGGTGGAGTCGCTTCGGGCGAGGCACTCCCATTGAATGCTGCTCTCCTGCTTGAGGGGGTCCTCATGGCCGGTGATTATGGATACTGAGGATGCGTGCTCCCTGTGGGTCAGGGGTATACCGGCATAGGCCGGGGCCGCAATGGCCGAAGTTACGCCCGGGACGATTTCAAACTCCACCCCTGCGTCGATCAGGACCTCTGCCTCTTCACCGCCCCTGCCAAAGATAAAGGGGTCTCCTCCCTTGAGCCTTGCAACCGTTTTTCCCTGTTTGCCAAGGTCTGCAATAAGCTCGCTGATCTTATCCTGGGTAAGGGTATGGTCTCCGCCCTTTTTCCCAACGTAGATGATCTCAGCGTCTGGTCTTGCATATTTTAAAAGTGCAGGGGATGCAAGGTAGTCGTATACTATCGCATCGGCAAGCCCTATGGTTTCCATGCCCTTGATTGTCAGCAGTCCGGGATCTCCCGGGCCTGCACCGATCAGATATACTTTGCCTCTTTTTTTAGCTGTCACCTGTTTAAATTCTCCAGAAGTTTGTCGGCTCCCCTCAAAAGGAGGGCCTCGGCAAGGTCTATTCCTGCCCGTTGGGGGTCGTCGGCTGTGTACGAGACCGACTCTTTGAGTATTGTGCTGCCGTCTTCAGCGGCCACAAGGCCCGTGAGGGTCAGCTGGCGGTCGGCGAGCCTTCCAAAGCAGGCAACCGGGATGTGGCAGCTTCCCTCCAGGCGTCTTAAAAAGGCGCGTTCACCCGCTACAACCGTATGTGTGTCCTCGTGGTCAAGGGCCTCAAGTATCGGGGCAATTTCCCCGTCACCCTTCCTTGACTGGATGCACAGTGCACCCTGGCCAACGGCTGGCAGCATGATATTCTCGTCAAAGTACTGGGTGATGACGTCCTTCATGCCAAGGCGGATAAGACCGGCTGCGGCAAGGAGGGTTGCGTCAAATTCGCCGGATGCAAGTTTCTTGAGCCTTGTTTGAAGGTTGCCGCGTATGGAGGCTATCTCCACGTCGGGCCGGACATGCTTGATCTGGGAGGCCCTTCTCAGACTGCTGGTCCCGACCTTTGCCCCTTTGGGAAGCTCGTCAAGGGTCAGGTTGTTGTTTGAGATGAGAACGTCAAAGGGGTTTTCCCTTTCAGGAATTGCGCCGATTACAAGGCCCGGGGGCATTTCTCCGGGCATGTCCTTCATGCTGTGAACGGCGATATCAATCGTCGATTCAAGCAGGGCCCTTTCGATTTCTTTGACAAACAGCCCCTTGCCGCCGACCATGGACAGGGGCCGGTCAACGATCATGTCACCGGTTGTCTTGATGACCGTGATCTCCACCGAAACAAGTGGGAACAACCGTTCGATTTCCGCCTTTACATAGTTGGCCTGCCACAGGGCCAGCTTGCTTCCCCGGGTTCCAATTTTGATTGTCTTTTCCATGGGTTTAACTGCTGGTGCATGAGGAGCAGCTGGTTGCGGCGCACCCGCTGCACGCAGATGCGGGCGAAGCCGTCACGGTTGACTGGCCCGACGAATCGGTGGATTTTGAGACAAAACCGCACTTGGAGATCAGCCTTGACAGGTCAAGGCTCTTGCACGACGGGCAGGCGGGTTTGTCACCGCCAAGGACTAACATCTCAAAGTTGTTATCACAATTGTTGCATTTGTACTCATATATTGGCATATTTTAACCTCGATTTACCTTAAGTATTATTTTATTCTGAACAAGTATTCTGAACAAGAAAAGTACTATACAGGTTTTATCCCTGCTTTGCAAGACAGGGAAAATTAACAACCCAATACCTAACACCCACTGCC
>JAVEQI010000016.1:0-11394 GCA_034007745.1 Desulfobacterium sp. | reverse complement strand
ACCATTGCGGCAAAGATTCTGAAGTCAAGGTGGGAGGCGGCACCGCAGGCTGCGGGGTCAAATGCCGGATGCATATGAATGATGTCTGTCCCGATGGCCACATGGATGGTGACTGGAATACCGAGGCGGGCACCGGCCGCCGTCAGGCTTTGAGCTCTGAAGGGCATTTCTTCGTTGTTGATGAGATCTCCCACGGCCCGGCCAAGTCCTTTTTCCTGTTCGGCGGCTTCTTGTATTGCCCGGCCGAGAAGGACAGATGTCTCTTCTGCCATGCCGAACCCGCCGTCTCCGATGGCTGCAGCAACATCCTCCGAGGTCTTTCCCGTCAAGGCGACCTCAAGATCGTGGATTATCCCGGCACCGTTCATGGAGAGCATGGAGATGAGTCCCCGCTCCATGAGGTCGATGAGGATGGGGTTGAGCCCAACCTTGATTACATGGGCACCCATGGCAAGGCAGATGGGCGCCTCGTTTTTTTTTGCCAGGGTCAGGGCCTCAATGACCTCTAGAAGGTCTTTGCCGGCAAGAATGGATGGCAGGGTGGTGAGAAACCTGGCAAAACTGCCGCCGGGAATCCATGGTTCAGAAAAATCATCCCGGCTCACCTTGCTCTTTCTGTCCATGACACTGTAGGTGGTTATTCCGGTGAGGTCTAAGGGTGTTACGGGATTAACCGGGATAGTCATTGAAGAGCCTCCTTTCCGTTAAGTCGCATAGAATATGGGCAAGGGTGATATGGGTCTCCTGGATTCTTGCGGTGGATGTCCCATCAACGGCAAAGGGAAAATTTGACAGGTTTTTAAGACGTCCCAGGGGGCCGGACAGGCCCATGATTGTTATCCCCATGGGGATTGCCGTCTGCACCGCCTTGATCACGTTGGGTGAATTGCCGCTGGTGGATATGGCCATGGCAATGTCCCCGGGCCGGCCAAGGGCCTGGATCTGTTTTGCAAAAATGTCGTCAAACGAGTAGTCATTGCCGATGCTTGTGATGATCGAGGTGTCGCAGGTAAGGGCCAGGGCTGCAAGGGGAGGGCGCTCCATCTGGAAACGGTTGACAAATTCTGCCGCAATGTGCTGGGCGTCGGCGGCAGAACCTCCGTTGCCGAAAATAAGGAGTTTGTTGCCTTTTTCCAGGGCATAAGCAAGGGCCAGGGCGGCTTTTTCAATAAGGCCTGTGTGGGTCGAGATGAACCGTTTTTTTACAAGCAGGCTCTCTTCAAGCGTCTCAAGTATGTGTTGTTTCATAGTGTCTCCAGGAGGGTTCAGGGCCATTTCAGGCAATTCTCTTTTTATTGGTCTTCCGGGTCATGGTCATACTTAGGGCTTCTTCCCGGGGCAGGGTCTGGGTATTTTGAAAATAGGAGGGGATGGCCCCAGGGATTTTTTCGGCCATGGCAAAAGCCCTCTGGGCCAATTCTTTCTGCCCTGTCTCAAGGTAGAGATTCCCAAGGCGTGAATGAAAAAGGGGTGTGTCCGGATCAATCCTTATGCTCTCCTCTGCAAGGGTGATGGCAATCTGGAGATTTTTATTCGTTAGATAAAAGGCGTGGGCAAGGCCGGACAGGGACACGGCGTCCATGGGGTTTAACTTCACGGCCTGTTTGAATTCTACAATGGCTTTTTTGATGGGGGATTTTTCCATGGGACCTGGGATTTTTTCGCTTCCAAGATAGTACTCGCCAAGGAGTCGATAGGGAAGAGCCGCACAGGTGTTTAATTCCTTTGCCCGGGTAAGGTGGGGCAGGGCCGCATGGAGCCTGCCCTCTTTCAGGTGGAGGCTTCCCGTTGTCAACTCAATTTCAAAGATCGAACTGTCTATCCGGCTTGCCTTTTCCAGGTACAAAAGTGCCTGTTCCCCCTGGTCAAGGATGTTGCACACAAGCCCCAGGTTGTATACTACCATCACCTCCATCGGGTCTTTTAAAAGCGCTGTCTCAAATGCTTTTTTTGCCTGTTCAGAATCATTGTTCATGGCGTGGCAGACCCCCAGGCTGTTCATGAGGTTGATATTATCCGGATTAATGCTGATTCCCCGTTGGTACTCCAGGGCTGCTTCGTCCATGAACCCCAATTGGTATAGCCTGTCTCCGCTGATGTTGAGGGAAATATCTCCAAAGGCAGCCTTGCTTCCAGGTCCCAGAAAAGCTGCGTGGTCTATGGCTTTGACAGCATTGTAAAAGGTCTCTTTCCTTGAAAAATCCATGAACGGAAAAACAGCTGTTCCAACTATGGGGTCAGATTCTGCTCCAGAACAGCAGCTTTCTCGGATTCTGGAAAGAATCGGATCAAGCTGGTCCTGGTTCCACAGGGCTAGAACAATATAGCGGTGGTCGATCCTCTGTATCAGTCCCTGGTCCGGGCCAAGGTCTGGAAGTCCATCCGGCACCTGGCCTTCTTCCCTGGTCTGCTCCTGGTCTGAATCTGCGGCTGGATCAACAGGGGGAATGGCCAAGGGGGCTGTTCCCAGGGGAAGATTTACCACAGCGCATACAAAGGCGCTGCCGGGGATGTCGCTTTTTTCAAGTCTGTCCGTAAAATCTTCCATCCATGGTTTCTGGGATCTGATCCTGTCCGAAAGATACTCGTCGGGCATAGGATCGGTCTGTTTTTCAGGTTCGGAATCAAACTTTAGAAAGTTGATCTCCTTTGACAGGAAGGCTCTTTTCATTTTAACGGGGGCATTTTTTTTTGTCATTCGCATGTCTCGATCAGGATGGCGCACAGGGTGTCGACAACGGTTTGTGCCTCATCTCTTTGCAATGTTCTCGGGTCAATGATGAATCTGCCGGTGTCGATTCTGCCGATGATGGCCGGGGTTGCCCTGCGCATTCTTTTTTCCAGTTGGGCAACCGACATGGTAAGCGGGGTTACTGCGACGCACCTGCTTGGAAGGGCAAGCTCTGGAAAGGCACCACCGCCCGTTCTGGATTCAAGGTCTGCAAAAACTGCAACAGCCTTCGAATGGAGGCGTTCGTTTAACCCGGCGAGTATGGGTTCTGCAAGCTTTGCTGTTTGATCAAAATCCATGGTAAGCATTCTAAGGGTGGGGATGTTTTTAACGGCACAGGCCTCATCCCTGTAAAGCCTGAGGGTTGATTCAAGGGCCCCAAGGGTGAGCTTGTCAATGCGCAGGGCCCTTGTAAGGGGGTTGGCCCGGATCTCTTCGATGGCCGATGGTTCACCGAGTATAATGCCTGCCTGGGGACCGCCGAGGAGCTTGTCTCCGCTGAAGGTTACAATGTCGCTTCCTGCAGCCACTGCATCCTGAACCGTTGGTTCCCTGGGAAGCCCATATTTTGAAAAGTCGATCAGGGAGCCCGAACCTAGATCCTCCATGACCCTTATCCCCCGTTTTTCGCCAAGGGCTGCAAGTTCTGAGGTGGGCACGCTTTTTGTGAACCCCTCAATCCTGTAGTTGCTCGTGTGTACCTTGAGCAGCAAAGCTGTCTGTTCGGATATTGCCGTTTCATAGTCCCACAAATGGGTCCGGTTGGTGGTTCCTATTTCCCTTAAAATGGCCCTGCTCTTGGTCATGACATCGGGGATCCTGAATGAACCGCCGATTTCGACCAGCTCGCCCCTTGAAACGATGACCTCACGGCCGGCGGCAAGGGTGTCAAGGCAGAGCAGAACCGCACCTGCATTGTTGTTGACGACCATTGCGGCCTTTGCCCCGGTGAGTTCGCACAGGATGCCTTCCACGGTCGAATAGCGGATGCCCCTCTTGCCTGTTGCAATGTTGAATTCAAGGTTTGAATAGCCGGATGCTATGGTCTGGATGTTTTCAAGGGCGTCGTTGCAAAGAATCGACCGGCCGAGGTTGGTGTGGAGAACCACTCCGGTTGCGTTGATTGTGGGAACAAGTCTTGGTCGCATGGCTTCCGTTGCAGCGGCAACGGCCCTGGCAAGGCACTCCCCGGGTGTAATGGCCGGGGTTTCGTCCGCAAGGATGCCGGCTCTAAGGGCTGTAAGAGTGTCTCGCAGGGCCGATTTGAGAACCTTTGCGGGTAGATCACGGGCTGTGGTGTCTGTTTCGGCAAGGGTCAGAAGAGAGTCGACTCCGGGAAGTTGTCGAAGAAGATCCTGTTTGTCTGCAGGTTTCATGGCAGGTTCCTTGGTTTTCAAGATAGCCGCCCCTTTGGGTTAAGCACGACAATGGGAATTGAATCTATGATGACCGGAAGTTTTCTCAACAACTCCATGTTAAAACCCTCTCACATTCAGGAGACAATAATATTGACCGGATGAACTATATTTATTACCATTGATACAGTCAAATTTTCAAGCCCAAAGGAGCTTTTAATGAAAAAAGGAAATCAGCGTATTATCTTTGCCCTTGATGTGGATTCAGCAGCCGAGGCAGAAGAACTCGTTAGGTTGCTCGATGGAAAGGTGGGCATGTTCAAGATCGGCCTTGAACTTTTTATTGACCAGGGGCCATCCATAGTCAAAAAAATAAGGGCCTTGAGTCGTGCAGGCATATTTCTTGACCTCAAGCTCCACGATATTTCGACAACCGTCAAGAAGGCCATGGCAAGTGCCGTAAGAACAGGGGCGGATCTTGTGACTGTTCATGCCTCATCCTCCCGCAAGATGCTCGAAATGGCTGTCCAGGGCGGCAGGGCAAAGACCCGGGTGCTTGGTGTTACTTTGCTCACCGACAATGATGCCTCCGTGGTTAAGGCCTGCGGATTCAGGGACGAGTTTGTAGACCATACCGACCGGCTTGTTCTGCAGCGGGCCGGACTTGCCCATGGGGCAGGTTGTGCCGGGGTCGTCTGTTCCGGGCAGGAGGCGGCTTTGGTAAAGAGAGTCTTTGGCGACGAATTTCTTGCGGTTACCCCGGGAATCAGACCTGCCTGGTCAAGGGTTGAAAATGATGACCAGGAACGGATCACGACCCCTGCCATGGCCATCGGGCAGGGGGCTGATTTTATTGTGGTGGGCCGACCCATCCGCACGGCCCCCGATCCTGGTGCTGCCGCCGACTTGATAGCAGAAGAAATAGAGGAGGCCTTGCAAGAAACTTGAAACAAGAAACAAGAAACAAGATCCTGACTCCCTTGTGCTGTCGAGTTTCACTCTTTGTTGTGTTCGCCAGGACATGGGGGTCTATAAGAAACAGCTTTTAGCTCTTAGCTAACAGCTAACCGCTAACCGCTAACAGCTATCTTATTCCGAATCAGGCTTATCGAGGCCAAAGGCCGTGTGAAGAACCCTGACGGCAAGTTCAGCATATTTAGCTTTGATCACGCAGGAGATGCGTATCTCCGAGGTGGCAATGAGGCGGATATTGATGTTTTCAGCGGCAAGGGTTGAAAACATTGTGGCGGCAACCCCGGAGTGACTTTTCATTCCAAGGCCGATCACCGAAATCTTGGCAATATCTTCGGCCGTAACGACTTCTCCTGCGCCGATCTCCTTTCCCACCTTTTCCGAGATCTCCCTGGCACGTTTAAAATCAGTCTTGGGCACAGTAAAGGTGACGTCAGTCTGGCCGCCTGACCGGGTGTTCTGGATGATCATATCCACCATGATCTCAGCCTCTGCAAGGGGGGTGAAAATCTTGGCTGAAATCCCAGGCTGGTCCGGTACTCGTTTAAGGGTTATTCTTGTTTCGTTCAAGTCGCAGGTGATTCCCGACACGACAACGCTTTCCATATCGTTGATTTCATTGACAACCATGGTTCCCTCCTCTTCGCTGAATGATGATCTGACATGAATGGGTACATTAAATTTTTTTGCGAATTCAACAGATCGGATCTGGAGAACCTTGGCACCAAGCACTGCCATCTCAAGCATTTCTTCGTAGCTGATTATGTTGATCTTTCTGGCCTTGGAGCAGATCCTTGGATCGGTTGTGTAAACTCCGTCCACATCCGTATAAATTTCACACATATCGGCGGAAAGAGCCGAGGCAATGGCAACGGCCGAGGTGTCTGAACCGCCCCTGCCAAGGGTGGTGATGTCGCCGTTCATGTCGCTTCCCTGGAAGCCTGCCACAACAACGATGTGCCCGGTATCAAGGAGCCCCTTGATACGTTTGGCCTCGATGTCGAGTATTCTTGCCTTGCCGGAACTCTGGTCGGTCTTTATTCCGGCCTGGAAGCCGAGCAGGGATTTTGACAGGTACCCCATGGATTTAAGTATCATGGCAAGAAGGGCTGCCGTTGTCTGTTCCCCCGTGGCGAGTAGAACGTCAAGCTCTCGTTTGTCAGGGGATTCTGACGCCTCCCGGGCCAGGGATATGAGTTTGTCGGTTACCCCTGACATGGCCGAGAGGACAACCACGAGTTGATCCCCCCTGTCATGGGCCTTTGCCACCCTTTGGGCAACATTTCGTATCCGTTGAATATCGGCAACGGAACTGCCTCCGAATTTTTGCACTATCAATGCCATGACGGCTCCTGCTTTGAAAGGTTGAATTTTTACACAAATAGATCTCTTAGCACTTTTGATGCTCCATGTCCAGATGCTGTAAAGGATATTTTCCGGTTCATTTCCCTGTCCGTGGAAATGGCGATTCTGATGTCAAAAACAACGGTTCCACGTTCAATTATTTCCGGCCATTCTATCACGACCACCCGGTCCGGTGTGATCATTTCATAAAATCCGATGTAGTCAAGCTCGTCACTTGTGCCCAGGCGGTAAAGATCCATGTGGCAAAGATCAATCCTTCCCGGATATTCGTTCATGATCGTGTAGGTGGGGCTTGTGACGTACAAGGTGTCTGGCACGCCAAGGCCCTTTGCCAGGCCCTTTACAAAGGTCGTTTTGCCTGCGCCAAGTTCCCCTGTAAGGGCAATGACTACACCACGGTCCAGGAGTTTACCTAGATGTTCACCCATTCCAAAGGTTTGTCTGCCCGACTGGGAGATCAGAGTCAGTTCCATGGAGGCTCACCGTTGACTGCAGCTGGAATTGTGCAGATCATATCCGAAGCTGTAAATCCCGGCCCCCCGTATTGATGGGCAAGGATGTCCCCGGCAAGTCCGTGGAGAAAAACACCGGCCAGGGCGGCTTTTTCCAGGGGAAATCCCCGGGCCGCAAGGGCTGCGATCATGCCGGTGAGAACATCGCCCGTACCGGCCGTTGCCATTCCTGGATTGCCCGTGGGGCAAAGGCAGGTTCGCCCGTCGGGAAGAGCCAGGAGGGTGGGAGCTCCCTTGAGAACCACAATCAGGTTGAATTTTCCGGCAAAATCAGTCGCCCATTCCAGGCGGCTTGCCTGAATTTTTTCCGTGGTGGTCTGGCAGAGCCTTGCCATTTCACCGGGGTGGGGGGTCAGTATGATGGGCGAGCGGGCTTTTTTAAGGATGTCTGGATCATCGGCCAGGGCGTTAAGGCCGTCTGCATCAATTACAAGGGGAATGGTCAGCTCGGTTATCACCCGTCGGACAAGGGCCTGGGTGGCTCGATCGGTTCCGAGGCCGGGCCCGATGGCCATGGCGCTTTTCTGCTGTGCAAGGGTTTTTAAGGTGTCAAAACAGGTGTCCGAAAGGTGGCCCTTGACACTCTCTTCCAGGGGAAAGGTCATGGCCTCGGTTACCTTGATCTCCATGATCGGATTGAGGCTTGCGGGAATTCCAACGGTGACAAGGCCTGCACCCATGGCCATGGCTCCATTGGCCGTAAGGGCTGCGGCCCCGGTTTTGCCGGTTGAGCCAGCCACCACGAGGAGGTGTCCGTAGTTTCCCTTGTGGGCGTCCGGTTCCCGCGGGGGAAACAGCCGTGCAACCTCCCGGTGTTGTACAACCCTTAACCCGGGGTTGAACTTTTCCCGGACAAAAGGGGGAATTCCGATATCAACTATCCTTAGCCTGCCGGTGAGGGTTTTTCCCGGAAACAGGAAGTGCCCCGCCTTTGCAAAGGCAAAGGTTGCCGTTGCAAAGGCCTTGATGGCAGTGCCCTGGGCAGAGCCCGTGTCGGCGTTCAGGCCGGAGGGGATATCTATGCTCAAAACCTTGCAGTCAAGGGCGTTCACCCGGTCAATTGCCGTCTTTAAAACACCCCTGACATCTGAGGTAAGGCCCGTGCCAAGGAGGGCGTCAACCATGAGATCGGCCCGGGCAAGATTATCGTTTATCCGGTTGAGGCTCTCCATGTCTGAAATTTCAGTCAAAGATCCCTGGGGGCACACCTTGACAAGGGTCTCCAGGAGTTTGAGGTTGGAAAGGGCGTCCCCAGCAATCCTTTCCTTCGGGGCAAAAAGAAATACATCGGTTCTCACCCCCATCTGCATGAGATACCTTGCCACCACAAAACCGTCACCCCCGTTGTTGCCGGGGCCTGCAAGCACAGCTGCTCTTTTTGATTCAAGATCTGGAAACAGCTCTTTTAAAAAGTCAAAGGCACCCCTTCCGGCGTTTTCCATCAAAACCCTTCCGGGAAGGCCAAACTCCTGGATGGTCTCCCTGTCCATGGCCTGCATCTGTTTTGCTGTAACAAGGTACATGGTTTCCTCCTTTTCTAGGCACCGCAGCATTTTTTATACTTTTTTCCGCTGTTGCACGGGCAGGGGTCGTTTCTGCCGACCTTGGGCGAACTGTTCTTCACAGGTTTCGGCTTTACCGGGTTGCCGTCCAGGAAGAGCCATTCCCGGCCTTCACGCTTAAAAATTGCCCTTTCATGGTGCTTATGTTCGACATCCTTCTGTGTAAAGCGTGCTAGAAACTCCACGATTCCCTGGTCGTCCCCGGGACCGCCGCCCTCTGTGGCAATGATCTCAAGTCCCTTCCACAGGGAACCTTCAGACCAGGATCGGGTTGCCTGCTCGTCAAAATCGGCAAGCCCATCCGGATGTGTGGTGGTTTTAAGGTAAGCAATCTCACCCTCGGTATAGGCTGTATATCTTGATCTCATAACCTGTTCTGCCGTGGTTGCCGCAATCGTTCCCCGGATAAGGGGTTCGCAGCACTGGTCGAAGGGTAAATTTGAACAGCATGGACATGGTCTCATGGATTTTGCTCCTATTTGATCGTTATCTGTTACCTGGTAAATTTTATAACAATATTACTTTTATTTAATTTGTTAAAGCAGGATTATAAATTTCTTGCAAAATAGTTTCCAGGGGATGTATTGAACCTTGATGGGTAGCGGGGTGTAGAGGCGATTCATGAATTGCCCTTGACTGTTTTGAACGTTCCGGTCAGGAAAACCAAAGCGGTCTGTAAAATCGAGACTTGCACAGTGATGTTTCGGCGGGAGTTTTTTATAACCCCACATGTCCTCACGGACACAACGAACAATGAAACACGATAGCGGTTAGCGATTAGCTTTTAGCTGTTAGCTAAGAGCTAAAAGCTAAGAGCTAAGAGCTAAAAGCTAAATTTGTTTAATCTGCGGTCTTTAAAAGGTTATGACTTTGTATCCCTCGTCCATATAGTCTGCAATGCTGGGGTGCCCCTTCATATCCTTGCAAAGGGGTAATCCCTGGGCCCTGGCCGCCCCAACCGCCTCCATCTTTGTGGCGCAGGCATAGCAGACGCAATCTATCATTCCCTTTTCCCTGACCTCAAGGTAGGGCTGGGAAAGGGGATGGGACGTATCACCCAGGGTTTCCACAAGTTTGGTCGCGCTCCCCTCGATCACCACCTTTACCTTATACCCTTTTGCTTCCATATCAAGGGCATTCAGCAGCACATGGATGAAACACATCGCCTCTCCGTTGAATGCCACCAGTACCACACGTTTATCCATTTTTACCTCCTGTGTTAGATAGTGTTTGAACGAAAACTCATCCACCTGCTGCGTTGCTTCACAAAGCTAAAATCCTCACGTACAACAGTACGCTCCGGTTTCAGCTTTGCTCGCGCCTTGCATCTGGGCAAGTTTTCATCCAAACACGGGTTTTCGGTCACCCACTATATACTCAAAGAGCCTCAGCATATTCAAATTTTGAAGAAAAGAAAAGCCTCTTCTGGCTGCGGCAGCTGCTCTCATTTTCGTTTTAGGACCGCAGATTAAATAAATGGGACAGAAATAGCGCCGAATTTTGGTTCAAATACCCCCCCCGATGTTTGGGTAACCAAAGGGGCGGAATGATACCATTAACGATGGAAAAATTTTCCCCATCTACTCATAAAATGTGATACCTAAAAGTTGCAAGTTTATTTTACAATGTTTCATTCATTTGAGAAAATGTTTTGTTTAAACCATATGCAACTTTCAGGGGGGAGCTCTTTTGGAAGAAAAAATGAAGTTCAGTTTGCTCAACGAGTGCAGGCAATCCATCACAGAGGATGATATCTACGAGGCTATGAAAAAGATACCCGGATACCTGGATATCACGCCCTCAGACAGTATGGAACTGTATCGTGCTGCCTTTGACCACGCCATGTCAACCTTGAAAAATGCCATAAAGGCGGATCAGATCATGACGAAACAGGTCATAACTGTTAATGAAGATACTCCCCTTGTGGAGGTCGTACATAAAATGGCTGACAATGAAATTACAGGGCTTCCGGTCTTAAAAGAGGATGGAACAGTCGCAGGTGTGATCTCGGAAAAAGATTTTTTAAAAAGAATGAACGATGACAAAAAACCCTCTTTCATGCGTGTCGTCTTACAATGTCTTGAGACCAGGGGCTGCATTGCTGCAGATTTTAAAAATCTTGCAGCCAGGGACATCATGTCATCCCCGGCTATTAATATTTCTGTACAGACACCGATACTGGAAGTCGCCGACTTAATGGACAAAAACAATATCAACAGGGTCCCTGTGGTTGATAACCAGTTGAGGCTTGTGGGTATTATTGCCAGGTCTGATCTTGTTCAGACTTTGTGTTCTTTTTGAGTGGATAGTGGATAGTGGGTGTGGGTTATGGGTAAAAACAAAGAAGGGTGTTTCAATGGTATTTTTTCAAAAAATGAAGGGGGGCGGCAAGAGAGGTCCTTCAAGGGTGGGGTATTCAGAAATTGCCTGGTCGTGGATTGGTGCTTTTTTGGGGATAACCCCTGTTGCGTTAATAAATTCCTGCTTTTTTTACGACAGCGACCTTGTGTTTATTGTCGGGTCCTTTGGAGCTTCGGCCGTATTGATATACGGTGCGGTGAGAAGTCCCCTGGCCCAGCCGAGAAATCTGGTGGGAGGGCATATATTATCTGCCTTTATTGGCGTTCTATCCTATAAGCTTTTTTATCCTTTTCCCTGGTTTGCCGCAGCATTTGCAGTTGCAACTGCCATTGCATTAATGCATGCTACAGGGACTCTGCATCCCCCGGGCGGAGCCACGGCATTGATCGCCGTTATCGGGGGCGAGAACGTCCATGCTCTAGGATTTATGTATGTCCTGGTTCCAGTAGCCCTGGGTGTCGCCATTATGCTGTTTGTTGCCCTTGTGGTGAATAACCTTGCAAAAAACAGGCGTTATCCTGAATATTGGTACTAAG